>DASVQC010000083.1:0-60869 GCA_036389335.1 Pyrinomonadaceae bacterium
CCCATGTCAGTACGCGGGCAGTAACAAGCCCTGCCCCTACATTTCTACTGACGAAGCGCGTTCGGCTAGGAAACCGCTAAACGAATGGTGAGAGGCATTCCTTACCGAACCGCCCGTAGCAATCTTGGAGCGGCATCATAGCACCGGATGCGCGCCGCTGCACTTGATGCAAAGTCTTTGCAAGCGTAAAGAAGGAGAAACCTCACATGAATTTAGCAACAGAGACTCTTCGCCTATTAACCGACTCAACTCTTATTCCAGACGAACAGGCACAGCTACGCTGCCGAATAGCCAAACAACTTGAAGACTTGGGTGACTACGAAGGCGCGTATGAAGCGTTGGGCGAGTTGTGGCAGCGCGCTGGCGAGCGCCCTAGACTTGAAGGACTTGAGCAGCGAACGGCGGGGGAAGTTCTTTTGCGGGCGGGTGCATTGACTGGCTGGCTTGGCAGCGTCAACCAAGTTGAAGGCGCACAAGAGACAGCAAAGAATCTTATCTCCGAAAGTATGGGATTCTTTGAGGTGTTGCAAGACACTGAGAAAGTAGCAGAAGCGCAAACCGACCTCGCATATTGCTACTGGCGTGAGGGTGCATTTGGCGAAGCGCGGGTAGTACTAAAAGATGCTTTAAGTCGGCTCGGTAGTGCAGACAGCGAAGTTAAAGCTATAGCTTTGCTCCGAAGTGCATTACTTGAGAAGTCAGCTAAAAGGTTTAATGATGCTTTACGTATCCATACAGAGGCAGCACCCGTATTTGAAAAGAGTAAAGACACTGTACTCAGGGCGAAATTCCATTGTGAGTTCGCTAATGTACTAACCTATCTTAGTGAAACAGAGTATCGCGAAGACTATATAGATCGAGCCCTCATCGAATACACGGCGGCGAGCTTTCATTTCGAGCAGGCAGGACATACGCGCTATCAGGCTGGCGTGGAAAACAATCTAGGATTTTTATTCTCAACCGTCGGCAAATTCACCGAAGCCCACGGACATCTTGATAGAGCGCAAGCACTCTTTACTACACTCAAGGATAATGTCCATCTTGCGCAGGTGGATGATACGCGCGCGAAGGTATTGCTCGCCGAGGGGCGCGTCACCGAGGCTGAGAAGTTCGCGCGGTCAGCGGTGCGGGTGTTGGAGTGGGGCGGGGAGCAGTCGTTGCTGGCAGAGTCGCTGACGACGCATGGAATAGCGTTGGCGCGTCTGGGTCGGCATGAGCAGGCGGGTGCGGCGTTGCGGCGGGCGGTTGAGGTGGCGGAGCAGGCGGGTGATGTGGAGAGCGCGGGGCAGGCGGCGCTGAGTCTGATCGAGGAGTTGGGCGAGCACCTGCCGGCGGAGGAGTTGACCGCGGCTTACGGGCACGCCGCAGAGTTGCTGTCGCGTTCGCAGAATGTGGCGACGCTGAAGCGGCTCTCGACGTGTGCGCGGCGCGTGCTCTTTCTGGCGCACGGCGCGCCCGTGCCGGCGGACTGGAAGGGCTTCTCGCTGAAGGAGGCGGTGCGGCGCTACGAGTCGCACCTGATCGCGCGGGCCCTGAGCGATGCGGGCGGGCTGGTCTCGCGCGCGGCCCAGTTGCTCGGCTTCAAGCACCACCACAGCCTCTCGTCGCTCATACAGAATCACCATCCCGGACTGCTACAGGCGCGCGCGCCCGTCGTCCCGCGCAAGCGCAGCCTCATCTACCTGCGCGGGCCGCGCCGCACCACTCACTACCGCGCGGAGGAGGCCGTGCGCCCGGTCTCGATCCTCTACGCCGAGGATAACCAGGTGGTGGCCGACGCCGTGAGGGAGACGCTCGAGGCCGAAGGGTGGCAGGTCGAGCTGTGCGCCGACGGCGGCTCGGCGATGAACAGGCTCGCGTGCGGGGCCCGTTACGATCTCCTCCTGCTCGACAACGACCTGCCGGGCGTGTCCGGGCTCGAACTCGCGCAGTACGCGCGCAACCTCCCCTCTCACGAGGGCATGCCCATCGTCATGCTCTCGGCGAGCGACCACCGGGCGGAGGCGCGGCGGGCGGGGATCGACGCGTTTCTGCTCAAGCCCGAGGACGCGGGGCTCATCACCCAGACGATCTCGCGCCTGCTCGCCGACCGCCCCGGCTCTGACTGAGGGCGCGCGCGCCGCGACCCGGCGCGCGCCGGCTGACGCGTGCGGGGGCGCCAACCTCACGGGCCGCCTCCGCCCTCTTTCAAGATCGCCTCATAAGATTCAACCCTGCACGCGACTGTGCCGCGATCCGTTCGAAGGGCTCACACCTCAAGGAGTCAGGCATGCTCCCATCCTCTGAACCTCAGCCCTCACACGTGTGGTGTCCGCTGTGCGGGAAAGAAGTCAAGCTGCTGAGGGTCGCGCGCGCCGCCAAACTGATCGACGTTCACAGCCGAACTATCTACCGCTACATCGACGAAGGCCTGGTTTACGCGGTGAAAGTCGTCGGCAAAACGTACCGCGTCTGCGGGGAATGCCTCTTCAGACAGGGGGGCGAGAATTTAGTATGACAAACGTGACGTCCAGTCTTGATCTCTCCGCTCAGATAAAATATTTTGCGGCCCCCTAGGGGGCTCGACGCGCTCCTCACCTAGTGCAGCGTGCCCTCACTCCCTTGCACGTGACGTACGACTTAAGGAGCCTCACAATGATCAAGCACAAAACCTCACTGGCTTTCAGTCTTACCCTGCCTCTGCTGCTCGGCCAACTGCCTCACGTGAATCCTACGTCGGCGGCTGTTCTGCCTGAGCGGAAGCCGTCGTGCCTGACTTGTTCCGCCGCGCGCGATGCATACCCCTCGCCCGGCGGCCTCAGCGCGCTCGGGCGACGCACGCAGCCATCCCCGCTCAGGCCCGTCCAACGCTCCGTCCTCGAAGGCCTGCGAGTCAACTTTGTCAGCGCCGCGACGGGCGACGTCGCCTTCGCCGTCACCGACCTCGAACTCGGCGGAGCGTTACCGGTCTTCTTCCAGCGCGTTTACGACGGCGCGCGCCGCGAAGAGGACACGGGCCTGGGCATGGGCTGGTCTTTCGTCTTCGACGACCGGATACGGATCGGCGGTGACTCAGCTACGCTCGCCACCGGCACGGCCGCGCGCCTGTCGTTCCGCCGTGACGCTCAAACTCAACACTTCGTCCTGCGCGACGGCGAGCCGGGCGCGCACCAGTCGTTCGACCTGGCGGGCGATGGCAACATCACCGAGCAAGCCGCCGGGCTCACGCGCACATACAAAAAGATCGGAGCGACCTACCGCCTCGCACAGATCGCCGATCATAACGGTAACGCCGTGAGCATCGCCTTCAACCCGCGCGGGAAGATCGCCTCGATCAGCAACGGCGCGGCGACCATCTCCCTCGGGTGGTCTGCTGCCGGGCACAGCCGCCTGCTCTCTGTCTCAGACAGTGCCGGGCGGCGGATCAGCTTCAGGCAGGACGGTCGGCGTCTGCGCGCCGTCACAGATAACGCGGGCGTAGAATGGACTTACAACTACACCGCCGATCAACTGACCGAAGCCGCCGATCCGCTCGGCAGAATCCTCCTGCGCGCGCGCTATGACAGGGCGGGTCGCGCCGTCGAGTCAGGCGACGCCGCGGGCAGCTACTCTTTCGACTACAGTTCGACGGAAGCCGCCGTGTCGCCGCGCACGGTCGTGACAGACCCCGCGGGCGCGAAGACCGTCTTCACGCACACCCCGAAGGGCGCGCTCTTAGAGGCGAGCGACGAGGAAGGGCGGCTCGCCCTTATCGAGTACGACTCGTCGAACCGCCCCGTGCACGCCATCGACGCGACCGGCAACGAGACGCGATTCTCATACGACGCGCAGAACCGACTGCTGCGCCAAACGTCCGGGGACGGCGCGGAGAAGATCTACGCCTACGACGAACAGGGCCGACTCACTTCGACCACCGACGGACTCGAACGCACCGACTACGTGCTCGACGCGCGCGGCAACACCGTCTCCGCACTCACCGCCGATCCGTCGCAGAGCTACGAAGTGGCGCGCGACGCGCGAGGGCGCGCGGTCTCCATCACCTCTAAAGCCGGGCGCAGCCTGAAGCTCGAATACGACGCCAGCGGCAACCAGACGGCGGTCGCCTATTCCGACGCGGGTCGCTTCGACTGGGGTTTCGACGCGGCGGGGCGTAAGATTTCCGAGCGCCTGCCGGGCGGGCTCACTACCTACTATAAGTATGACGGGCGCGGACAGGTCTCTGAGAAAAGCAGCGACGACGGGCGCTCGCTACGGATCAAGCGCGACGCGAGCGGCGCGATCACCGGTCTCACCACCGGCGGCGGCTCTTTCGTGCGCGCCGAGCGCGACGCGGCGGGCCGCATCGTCGCCCTCCACAACGCAGCGGGCAAGACGCGCCGCTTCGCCTACGACGCGCGGGGCGCGCTCGTCTCCTACACGGACGCGCGCGGCAGGCGGCGCGCCTTCGGCTACGACCGCCGCGGTCGCCTGCTAGACGTCACCGACTGGGAAGGCGTCTCGCTGCGCCTCGACTACGGCCGCGCCGGTCGCCTCGTCGCCGCCCGCCGCGTCGAGCCTGCTGGGGGGGCGGCGCAGTTCCTCCGCGCCTCCCTGCCGCCCCGCACGCCGTCCTCCCCCCCGCGCGCGCAGACCGAGTTCGGCTGTCTGTTCGACGGTAGCGACGGCTGGTTCGAGGGCGGCGACAGTTGGTTCGAGGGCGACACCTTCGTCAACGACTTCGGCATCGGGTGCGGCGATCCCTTCGGAGGTTTCGACGATCTGTTTGGCGGCGACTTTTACACCATCGGTGGTGAATCCAGAGGCACTTGCTACGATTGTCAGAAACGGGAGCTGGACATCTGTCGGAACCAGCTAAATGCCGAACTGAAAACAGCTCTCGCCGCCTCCATAGGACTGGACTTCAGCTGCCTCGCGTCGGTGGCGATTCCATGGCGTTACACTGCTTGCTTGATCGGTGCGCTATCCGCCGGCGGACTTCTTGACAGCGCGGCGAGGGATAAGGCGGAGGCATGCAAGCTGGCCATGAGGAGAACATGTGAATCAGTCTGTCCGGGCATCATCTGGAACTGATTGGCAGAGAGCCGCGTCAGCCGGGGCAACTTAACTGCCCCGGCTGACGCGCCGGGGATTTAATCAAAAGAGGGGACAAGTTCGAGTGGGAACCTTTCGGGGAGGGAGCATGAAAAGGGTAGTTATGGACACGGTGATCGGGCTGGTTACAGGCTCCGGGTTAATCCTGTTCTTTGCCCTCTATCCCGGAAATGGCATTTACAACTCACGACAGATCGTGACGACCGTGGTGTTGTTCATGCTCGTGACAGTTAACTTCGTCATCCTTCTCAATCTGTTTACGTGGATGGGTGTGAAGCTCAAGTTGACAGTATTAATAACGGTAAACATCATCTACGCCGCGTGGTCTACGTTCGGGGTGGTAAAAATAAAAGAATTACAGCTTCCTCTGATCGTAATCTGTTCGGTGCTCGTAGCACTGAATGTTCTTATTTCAACACTAACGCGGAAGAAAATGCTCCCCTGATAACCTCCCAATAAGAGGGCGAAAGCCATGAGCCCCACACGACAAGTCGCCCGCAGATTCCTCGCGTGGCTACTGGCGAACATAGCGTTCGTCGCGGCCACTCTGCTTTTCATGAAGCCACGCGGCATCCCCGCCGACCCGGCGCTCCTGACCACCGTGCTACAGGCTCTGGGCGTGGCAGCGATCTTCACGCTGGGAGTCCTGACCCTGTCGTCGAAGGTGAACGACGAAGCCTTCTCGCGCAGGATGATGGCGAGTGTCTTCGGCGCGCTGCTCATTATATTGAAGTTTGACCGCTTCGATCTGGGTCGCCTTTTAAGTATTAGCAACCCGGCACTCTCTGCGATGTTTACGTTCTGGGCGATCCTGATCGTCGTCAACGTCGCCCTGCGGTCGCTCCACACTTTAACGCCGTCCCGCTTCCGCTAGGCGTACCGCCCGCGGGGGTACGCGACGAGGGTGACACGTCTGGTCAATGCAGGCTGGGGGACGGACTTGCAGATGAGCATCAGCAGACCAATGGGCGGTTTCAGTATTCAGAAACCCGCGCATGGTAGGAGCATCCTCACTCGTTCGTGCGAAGTTTGTGTAATTTTCCGTGAATAAAAAGCAAAGCTAGAGGGTCGGCAAGACGTACCGCGTCTGCGGGGAATGCCTGTTCCGGAGGGTCGGCTCAAATTAACTGTGACAAATGTGACGTTCGGCATTGCTCTCGACGCGCAGATCAATTATTTTGCGCCCCGCTAAAAGGGCTCGACGCGATCCTCACACGGCGTGCGCCGCGCCCCCGCCCTCTTGCACGTGACGTACAACAAGGAGCCCCATCGTGGTCAAGCATGAAACCTCACCGGCTCTCGGTCTCACCCCGAATCTGCCGCTCGGCCAACTGCCTCACGTGAATTCTACGTCGGCGACTGTTATGGCCGGGACGAGGCCGCCGTGCCTGACCCGTCCCGTTGCGCGCGACGCACACTCCTCACCGGGCGACCTCACCACGCTCGGGCGACGCACGCAACCGCTCCCGCTCAAGCCCATCCGATGCTCCGCCTTCGTAGGCTTCAGGGTCAACTTCGTCAGCGACGCGGCGGGCGGCGTCGCCTCCGACGTTACCGGCCCTGAGCCCGGCGGGGCGTTGCCCGTCCACTTCCGGCGTGTTAACGAGGGTGCGCCGCGAAGTGGGCGGGGGCTTGGGCGCGGGCTTTATCTTCGACGACCGCAGCCGCACCGGAGGCGACCCGGCCACGATCTCGAAGGGCGCGGCGGCGCGGCGCGGCTTCAACCGCCGCGCTCGCGGCCAAGGCTTCGTCCGGCGCGTCGCCGGGCCCGTCCGTCATCAGTCATCAGGCGCGTGGGGCGATGCAGCCGACGACGGGCGGGCCGCCGGGCTCGCGCGCGGCTGCTAACGGAAGCGACGACGCACCACCGTGCGGCCCTTCGGGCGGCCCTCGCCCCTCTCGCCGGGACGCCTGTGATTAATTAGCCGGGTCATGTCCCTCACCCCGCCGCCCCCTCCAACCGCTCCATTATCTTGTTTTTAGCGTCGGATGCCTTTATCATACCCGGGCATCCGGTCTGGCCTGCTTGCGCCCCGTGGCGGCTGAGAGCAGGCTCTCGTCTCGGAGGTGTCTATAGCGATCTGATTCCGGGCGTCTTGTTCTTCGACGCGCGCCCGGCGTCTCTAAGGAGAACGGCTTTTGTTCAGCGACAATTTTCGGCGCAACGAGGCGGTCAAAGCCAAGTTCAGCGGGGTGAAGACCTCGGCGCTCGTCTCGAACCTGTCGAACGTGGCGTGGAAGGTCTTCCAGTCGGTGAACCGCGCGCTGCCGGAGGGCGAGGCGATCCACCCGAAGTGGGCCCCCGCGCCGCTCCTGAAATCCTACGAGCGCACCGCCCCCCCGCTCGGCTTCCCGCGCGAGACCGACTCCTTGTGCCCGCGCTGCGTCAAGGAGGTGCGCGAGTCGGTCATCTCCGGGGAGACGCCGCTCGAAACTCTGATGAACGAGCACCCGGGCGAGATCAAGGCGCAGATCGTCGAGGACGGCGGGCGCATCCTGATGCGTAAGGTGTGCCCCAAGCACGGGGAGTTCGAGGACGTGATGGCGTCGAACCCGAAGTTCCTCGCGCGCATCGAGTCGCTCTTCTTCGGGCGCGACTTCCGCGCCGCCGAGGACGCCTCGATCCACCGCCACGGGACTTCCAACATCAAGTTCGGGCGCGGGGCCGTCTTGACGGTCGATCTCACGAACCGCTGCAACATGATGTGCAACCCGTGCTTCATGGACGCCAACCAGGTCGGCTACGTCCACGAGCCGACGTTCGAGGACACGAAGGCCATCCTCGACCGCGCCGTCTCGTTCAAGCCGAAGCGGCAGATCATCATCCTCTTCTCCGGCGGCGAGCCTACTCTGTCGCCCTACTTCCTCGACGCGGTCGCCTACGCCAAGCAGGTCGGCTTCTACCGGATACTCGCCGCCACCAACGGCATCCGCTACGCCGAGGACATAGAGTTCTGCAAGGCCGCCAAGGAGGCCGGACAGCACGGCGTCTACTTGCAGTTCGACGGCGTCTCCGAGGAGAAGAACAAGCACCGCGGCGTCGGCAACCTCTTCGACGTGAAGCTGAAGGCGATTGAGAATCTCGCGTCGGTCGGGATCAAGGTCACGCTCGTGACGACCATCGTCAACACGATCAACAACGACGGCATCGGCGAGATCGTCTCCTTCGCCGCGAAGAACATCGACAAGATTCAGACCATCGCCTTCCAGCCCGTCTCCTTCACGGGCCGCGACGAGGACGTGCCCGACGACGTGCGCGTCCGGCAGCGCTACACGCTCGCCTGTATGGCCGACGATCTCGAATCGCAGCTCGGCGGCGACCTGAAGTCGCTGCGCGACTGGTTCCCCCTCTCGTCCTACTCGGCGTTCACGTCGGTGATGGACATGCTGCAAGGCGCGGACGCGCCGTGGGGCTGGTCTTCGTGCAACTGCCACCCGAACTGCGGGGTCTTCACGCTGATGGTCGTCGACCGCCACACGGGCGCGTGGTCGCCGCTCTTCAAGTTCTTCGACTACGAGCAGTTCATGAAGGACGTGACGACCATCACGGACACGGCGCGCGGCCAGAAGATGACGATGGCGCAGCTCGCGATGGCCATCATGCGCAACTACGATCCGGCGAAGGCCCCGGAAGGTTTCCCGATCTCGCAGATCATCAACCTCTTCAAGCCGTCCTCGACCAGCTCGAACTCCGACCGCAACGACCGCATGAAGACGCAGGCGCAGGCGCAGGCGGACGACGCCGCCGACCGCTGGCGCGTGCTCTGCGTCGAGGGGATGTGGTTCCAGGACCTGTTCAACTACGACTTCCGCCGCACCGAGATGTGCGTCATCCCCTACGGCACGCAGGAGGGCGAGATCTCGTTCTGCGCCTACAACACGGGCGTCGGCTGGCGGCAGATCATCGAGAACATGCACAAGACGGCGAGCCTCGGCGAGTGGTACGAGGAGCACGGGCGGCACGCCGTCTACGCCAAGGGCAAAGCCGTCCCCGGCATCACGCGCCCGCGCACGCTCTCGCTCCCCGTCGTGCAGTCGATCCTCGCCGCCGACGCCGACGTTTCAGATCGCGCCGCGACTCCCTACCTCGTCGAGGAAGAAGAGACGGCTGTAGTTTCTTAGCTCCGGGCCCGACGCCGGCCCACTCGAAGGGGCGTCGGGCTCAGCTTCACCCTTTCGCCACCCGACCTTAATCCGCGCCGCGGGAGTTTCCCTCTAACATTCTCAGCGAAGGAGTACCTCGTCCAATGCTTAGGCACACGCTCACGCTCAGCCTCGTCTTGGCTGCGCTCTCACTCTCAAGCGCTTTCGCGCAGGAACAGAAAGCGCCCTCCGACGGCGCGGAAAGGGGCAAGTACCAGAACGTCGAGGTCGTCCCCTTCACCGCCCAGGAGGAGGTTAAAATGACCCCGGAGCAGTTGAAGGCCTTGACCGACACGGTCGTCAAGGAACTGCAGGACATCAAGAAGTTCAAGCAGGTCTTGCGCGAGGGCGAGACGCCCGCGGACTCAGCCGCCCCGACGCTCAGGATCACGGGCACGGTCGTCAAGTTCAAGGCGGGCAGCCGCGCCAAGCGTTACTTCGTCGGCTTCGGCGCGGGCAAGACGAAGATGATCGCTACCGTCAAGTACATCGACCGCGAGAGCGGCAGGGTGCTCTACGAATACACGGCTGACGGCGACGTGCAGATGGGCATCTTCGGCGGCGGTTCGGGCGGGGCTAAGTCCGAACTCGCCGAGCAAGTCGCCAAGACCGCAAAGAAGAAGTTCTTTTAGGGCCGGGCCGCCGGGCGCGGGCCGCCCGCGCGCTCACTTGCCGAGGCAGGCGGGCGTAGGTTTCACCACCGTGTGACAGTCTCGGAACTGTACCCCCCGACTCCGACCGGAGCAGACCGCGTGGCATCGTGCTTGCCACGCGGTCTTCTGTTGTACGGACGAAAGTTTGAGGAGGACGAAGATGAGAACGGCCCTTCCCATGATTCTGGCGGCGGCCATCGTGCTGCGCGCCGCCCCGGTGTGCGGCTCGCCCGCCCCGCAGGACGCAGCAAAAAATATCCAACCGTCGCCGGCCCTCGCCGGCACGCTCGCGAAGCCCGAAGCGACGCCCGGCCCCGCGCCCTCGCCGTCGGCGGCCACGACGCCGAACGCGGCGGCGGCGACCGCCGTCCCGCGCCCCATGTCGAACGCAGACGTGCTGGCGCTCGTCGACGCCGACTTCCTCCCCGAGGTGATCCTCGCGAAGATCAGGGGCGCGCGCGCCGCCTTCGACACGAGGCCGGAGACGCTGGCGCAGCTCAAGTCGCTCGGCGTCTCGGACGAGGTACTGAAGGCGATGATCGGCGAGCCGGTCGGCGCGACGCGCGAGCAGCCGCCGCCCGCAGTCCTGAAGGACGTCAAGCTGCCCGCGGGCACGCGCGTCGAGCTTGAGATGGCGCACACCATCGACTCGATGACGACGCGCAAGGGCGACGCCGTGAGCCTGAGGGTCGTCAACCCCGTCGTCGTGGACGGCGCGACCGTGATCGCGCAGGGGGCGACGGCGACGGCGCGCGTCGTGAAGGCGGAGCGCAACGGCCACTGGGGTCGCGCGGGCCGCATCGTGTGGGAGCTGGAAGAGGTGACGGCGGTGGACGGCTCGCGCGTGACGCTGGCCGCCTCGGGGCGCGCCGTCGGCGACAGCAAGGGCGCGAAGGTGGCGACGCAGACCGTGCTGCTCGGGCTGGGGCTGGGGTTCGCCGCGCCCGCCGCGCTCCTCACCGGCTTCAAGCGCGGCGAGAACGCCGTCGTCCCCGAAGGCAAACGCTTCGACGCCGTCACGCGCGCCGAAGCGGTCGTCAACGCGCCCGCGCGCCGCTAAACGAACGGCGGCGCGGTTGACAACCGGCGCGCCCCCACGTTAATTTTTCTTGCCCTGTTGGGAGGTCGTCCAATGGTAGGACTCCAGACTCTGGATCTGGCTATCGGGGTTCGAGTCCCTGCCTCCCAGTCATTCAGTCACAAACGCAAAACGGGCAGCCTTGAAATAGGGCTGCCCGTTTTGCGTGCCTGTCGCGGGCCGGGCCCTTCAGACCTTCACCATGAACGCTTGTTTTCGGCGCTCCGTTAATGTGCCGAGTCGGACCGCACTCGGATGCTCGGGGGCTGCCGTTGCAGGCTCTTATTCCCCCGGCGGGCTCCTTACGACCTGCCGCCTTTATTCAGCACGTCAGGGGTGCGCCGAAGCGAGTCGCAAAGCATAGAACGCTTTCACGAGCGTATGCTCCGAGTCGGAGATTTCAAGCTTCTCCAGCGCCCTTTTGCCCGCCCGGCGGTCGATCAAGGCGAAGGCCTTAATCAGCGGGTCCGTAGACCCCAAAGCCTCGCCGATGGGCATGTCGAGGTAAGCGCGCATCGCGTCCCCGAAATCCTTCGGCCTGTGAATCTCTTCCCCCCTCAGAAGTTCTTTCACCCGCTCGCCGCGCAAGCCGCCACCATGCGCCTCGGCCTCCGCCCATTCATAAGGGTAATGCTTGCAGCTAAACACCCGCTGCCCGTCGACGGTGATCCAGACCTTATCCGCGCCGTCGTGCGACTCGCGGTAGCTCGTCAGATGGAAATCTATTCTGCCCCTCAGCTCGGGGCGGATGAAACTTTTAACCCTCGATTTCAGTTTTGACCACTGCATATTCGATTGCTACGACCCGCGCACCTGACGCCGGGGACGACCGGCGGCCACAGAGGATCGAGGACGAGAGGCCGGCTCATTGCGAGTCCGGTTCAAACCCCCTTTGCCGGGCGTCGCGCGCCGCGTCAAAGCCCGGACTCGGAATATTTCGCGGCCATCTTTTTGACTGTATTCGCCCCGCGCAACGTTGACTTCTGACCGAGGGCCTTCTCCAGCACGGCGTTAGAAATCTTAGATCTGCTCTGCCTCTCGCGGCAGAGCCAGTAAACCTCACGCCCGTGAACGTGGAAGTCATCAATATCCGTTCTCAACGCCATCAGCCTTCGACTCGACTTATCGTCGAGCCCGTCGGCGACGAAAGCAATATTCAACGCCGCCGCGCCATCCAGATCGGGTTGGCTGAACGGCTTGTACTTCGCGATGGCCGCCAACTCCGCACCGGTTCTAATGAAGGTGACCACCTCATAGCCGAGCGCGTCGCGCAGCCCCTTCTCTATCTCCCGCGCGAGGAGCCGAGCGCTCTTCGACGTAGCCTTAAACACGACGTTGCCGCCGGCGATGAAGGTTTCGACGTTTGAAAAGCCGAGCGCCTCGAACAGGCCGCGCAAAAAATCCATCCTGACGGTGTTGTGGCCGCCGACGTTGATGGCCCGCAGGAATGCGACATAACGATATGTCTCTTCAACTTTAATGTTTGCTTTCTCGTCTTCGCTTAACCTATTACTCGGGCCTCCCGACATCCTGATACGTAAGGCATTGCGGCATAACGCTCGTCAGGCCGCCCACACTTCACGACGGGGGGGAGGTCGGCGGGCGAAGGCTCAGGCGAGTTCGGCGAGTGTCGCCCAGCGGTCGAGGTCGCGGGCGAGTTGTAAGGCGAGCGTCTCGCGCTCCTCGTAGAGTTCGTGCACGAGGCGCGCGTCGCTGGCGTTGGTCGCGAGCCCCGATTCGATCTCGCGCTGGCGGCTCTCCGCCGCCTCGATGCGCGCCTCCAGCTCCTTCAGCTCCTTCTCCTCCTTGAAAGACAGCTTGCGCTTCGCCGCCGGGGCGTCCGACGCCCTCTCGCCTTTGCGCGGGCGCGGGGCGGCGCCCGCCTGCTGCGCGGCGGACGACTCCTTCTCTTCCCTCTGCCGGGCTTCGAGGAACGCGGAGTAGTTGCCGGGGTACTCGCGCACGCGCCCCCCGCCCTCGAAGCGGAAGATGTGCTCGACCGTGCGGTCGAGAAAATAGCGGTCGTGGCTGACGACGACGACCGCGCCGTTGAAGTTGTCGAGGTAGTCTTCGAGCGTGACGAGGGTCGGGATGTCAAGATCGTTCGTCGGCTCGTCGAGCAGGAGGACGTTGGGCGCGCCCATCAGGACGCGCAGGAGGTAGAGCCTGCGCCGCTCGCCGCCCGAGAGCTTCGCGACGGGCGCGTACTGCATGGCCCCGGTGAAGAGGAATTTTTCGAGCATCTGCGAGGCGGTAACCACCGAGCCGTCCGCCGTCTCGATCCGCTCGGCGGCCTCGCGCACGTAGTCGATGACGCGCGCCGAATCGTCGAGCGCGCGGTTCTCCTGATCGTAGTAGCCGAAGCGCACCGTCTTCCCGACCTCGACTGATCCGGCGTCGGGCGCGACGCGCGCGGTGATGATCTCGAGCAGCGTCGTCTTGCCCGCGCCGTTCGGCCCGATGACGCCGACGCGGTCGCCGGGCTTGAGGATGTGGCTGAAGCCGTCGATGAGCGCGCGCCCGTCGTAAGACTTGGAGACGTTCTTCAGCTCCAAAACTTTTTTGCCGATGCGGCTCGAAGTGACCGAGATGTCTAGCTCGGCGCGCGCCGCCTCTCTGGGCTGCGCCATCAAACTCTCGGCGCGCTCGACGCGCGCCTTCGACTTGCGCGTGCGCGCCTTCGCGCCGCGGCGCAGCCACGCCAGCTCGCGCCGGATCAGCATCTCGCGCTTCTGCCCCTCCGCGGCGCGCGCCGCCTCTTGCTCTTCCTTCTTCTCTAAATAGTAGGCGTAGTTGCCGTCGAAGCGTTGCACCGCGCCGCGGTCGATCTCGAGGATGCGGGTGGTCACGCGGTCGAGGAAGTAGCGGTCGTGCGTGACGAGGAGGAGCGCGCCGCGGTAGCGCGCGAGGTGTGCTTCGAGCCACGTGATGGTCTCGGCGTCGAGGTGGTTGGTCGGCTCGTCTAGGACGAGCAGGTCGGGGCTCTCGATGAGCGCGTGCGCGAGGGCGACGCGCTTGCGCTGCCCGCCGGAGAGGGCGTCCATCCGCGCGGCGGTGTCGCGGATGCCGAGACGGCTCAAGACCGCCTTCGCGTTCGTCTCCGCCTCCCACGCGCCCGACGCTTCGAGTTTGTGCGCCAGCTCCGCGACGCGCGACGAGAGTCGCGCGTCGTCGCCGCCGTGCGCCGCCAGCCCTTGGCACGCGCGCTCGTAATCGAGGATCAACTTCGTGCGCGCGTCGTTCGCGGCGAAGACCGTGTCGAGCACGGTGCTCGCCGGATCGAAGGGCGGGTTCTGCGGCAGGTAGCCGACGGAGACGCCCTCGGCGAAGACGACGCGGCCCGCGTCTGGCTTCTCGTCGCCGGCGACGAGGCGCAGGAAGGTCGTCTTGCCGGAGCCGTTCGCGCCGACGACGCCGACGCGGTCGGTCGAGTCGAGGCCGAGGCTCACGCCCTCGAAGAGTGGCCGCAGCCCGTAGTTCTTGCTGACTGTTTCGATGGATAGGATGTGCATTGTCGGTCGCGTCTAGTATATTCTGGCGCGAGGGATGACGAACAGTGACGAAGAGGCAGAAGGAGGAATGAGGATGATGAACACGGGTCGCAGGTTCCTGGCGGGCGCGTTGCTGCTGACGTTCGCAGGCTCGCTCGCCGCGCCCGCGCCGACTCTCGCCCAGACGAGGCGCGAGCGGCGCGAGGACAGGCGCGAAGATCGGCAAGACAGGCGCGAGGACAGGCGCGAGGACAGGCGCGAGGATAGGCAGGAGCGGCGCGAGGAGCGGCGCGGTCGCGACTGGGATCGCTACGGCAACTACGGCGGCTCCTTCCAGCTCCGCCAGACCGCGCTCAACGCCGGCTACAACGAGGGCATCAAGGTGGGGCGCAAGGATCGCAGTCGGCGCAGGAATTCCGACTACCGGGACAACAGCGCCTACCGCAACGCCACGAAAGACTACAGCTCGAAGCTCGGCGACAAGGAGATGTACCGGCGCTACTTCCGCGACGGGTTCGAGAACGGCTATCGCGACGGCTGGAACGGCTACTGAAGAAGCGACGGTCGAGGACGACCGACGGGAGCGGTAAGGCCCGCTTGAGTCGTCGAAGCGCGACTGAGAAAAGCGCGACAGAGAAAACTCGGGGCGCGCGTAATGACGTGTGGTCGCGGCCCGTCCCCGCCCGCCTCTCCTTGGCGACGAGGCGGGCGGGGACGGGCCGCGCCACTACAGTTATTCCGGTCTTGTTAGTGGTCTGAATGGGCGGAGGCGACTAAACGGCTTACGCGGGCGGAGGCGGCTACGTTTTCCGCAGGCACCACGTCGCCATCGAGCGCATGTCCACGACGACCACGCTCTTGAGCGGCTCGATCAGCTCACCGCCGAGGGCGTCTGCCGCCTCCGTCAGCATCCGCTCGTCGACGAGGAAGCGGTCGCTCCCGTCCGGGAGCCGGTAGCGTCGCCCCTCTAAAAGCTCCGCCCGCGCCCCGATGCCGATGAGGGACGCCAGGCGCGCGAAGAAGATTCCGCCCGGCTTGAGCACCCTCCACATCTCCGCCATCATGGCCCACCAGTGCGCTTCGTCCCTCGCGAAGTGGAGCACGGCGCTGCTGATCACGAGATCGAAACTCGCGCCCGGGAAAGACACCTTCTCGACGGTCTCCGCGCGAAAGTTGTCGTGCGGCAGGCGCGGGGCGAGCGCGGACGCGAGCGAGCGTACGTGCGCGACCGCCTCGGCTGACTGATCGACGCCGCACACGTCGTACCCCTCTGTCATGAAATAGACGAGGTTGCGCCCGCCGCCGCATCCGGCGTCGAGCACGCGCATCAACGGATCGAGCCGCCCCTTCAGGAGCTGATCGAAGAGGTAGATGTCGATGCCGCCGAAAAGCTCTTGCAGATTCACGCGTGGGGCCATGCCGCAATGATACGCCGTTTACGAGCCGCGTCGTGTCTCGAATCTCGCAGAGACGGGTTTGTGCTATAAACGAGTTGGACGATGTTCTCTTGGTATCGCGAACAGGTGAGGCAGCACGGCGCGGCGACGGCGACGCGGATGCTCGCGCTCGCGATGCGCTCGCTCGCGTCGGCGCGGCTGGCGAACCGGCTCCTGCCGCCGCGCGTCGCCTGCCCCTGCTGCGGCTGGGAGGGGCGCAAGTTCTACGACTACGTCGAGGCGGGCTACACGGCGCGCGGCGCGGCGTGCCCGCGCTGCGACAGCCACGCGCGCCACCGCGCGCTCTACCTCTGGCTGCGCGACGAGTTCCGCGTTAGAGAGCGCGCGGGCTCTGCCCTCGTCTGCGCGCCGGAGCGCGCGCTCGCCGCGCTGTGGGACGGGGCTGCGGGCTTGGAGGTCTGCCGCGTGGACATCTCACCGGTGCGCGGCGTGGACGTGATGGCGGACTTGCAGCGGCTGCCGTTCGCGGGCGCGAGCTTCGACCTCGTCTGGTGTCATCACGTGCTCGAACAGGTGGAGGACGACCGCGCGGCGCTCGCGGAGTTGCGCCGCGTGCTCAAGGCGTCGGGCACGCTCGTCGTCTCCGCCGGGATGTCGCCGGAAGCGGTCACGCGCGAGTTCGGCTTCTCGGATCGGAACCTCTCCGGCAACCGACGCCAGTACGCTCAGGACTTCCCCGCGCGCCTCGCCGAAGCCGGGTTCGAGGTCGAGCCCGTCAGGCACAACCTCTCCGAGGCAGATCTGCGACGCTACGGCGTGGGATCGTTCGATCAGGCTTACGCCTGTTCCCCCTCGCCGGGTCTTGCGTGAGCCGTCTCCGGCGCGGCGGTTTCACTCGCGCCCGGCGGCGGCGGAGCGGAGCGCGGAGGCGGCGCGGCGGACGAGCGGCAGCGCCGTCAGTTGCGCGCCCGCGGCTCGGGGCGAGCCGGAGAAGGGCGCGAGCGCGCCGCGCCGGAGCCCCCGCAGCCGGAGCGTGAGCCCGGAGACTCGCGCGGCGAACGTGGCGAGATCGTCGTCCGACGGGACGGCGAGGCGGCGCAGCGCGAACTCGTCGGTCGCGTGGTCGTTCAAGCCCTCGTCGGTCGTCAGCGCGCACGAGTAGCCGTGTGCGCGCACGCGCCCGCTCAGGTACGCGCTCGCCCTGCCGTGCGGGTAGGCGAAGGGGATGTCGCGCTGCCCGACGCGCGCGGCGAGCGCGCGGTAAGAGTCGCCCAGCTCGCGCTCGACTTCCGCGGGCGGCTGCTCCGTCAGGCGCAGGTGCGTCAGGCTGTGCGAGCCGAACTCGACGCGGCCGTCTCGCGCCAGCGCGCGAATCTCCGACCACGACAGGTAGGCGTGCTCGTCCTCGCGCCTCCAATCCAGAGCGCGCGCCGGGAGCGACTGCGCCGCCTCCGCCACGCTCGTCACGACGAACGCCGTGGCGGGGAGCGAGCGGGCGGCGAGCGCGGGCGCGGCGAGCGTCAGGAAGTTGCGCATCCCGTCGTCGAACGTGAGCACGACCGAGTAGTCCGGCAGACGCCTTCGCTCACGGCGCGCGGTGACGAACTCGGAGAGCGGGATGACGCGGTAGTGGCTTTGCAGGTGATCGAGATGTTCGAGGAAGAGTTCGAGAGGGAGGTGCTGCTTGTGCGGATCGTCGCCGACCAGATCGGGTCGCGGCGTGACGCAGTGGTAGCAGAGGACGACGACGCGCCGCCGGTTGAGCCAGGCGGAGACGCGCGTCGCCCCCGCGCCGTGCAGGAGGGCGAACAGGAGCTTCTTCATTGTCGGGCGACCGTCTCCCGCGCCGCTAGGGTGAGACTGGCGTGCGCGCCCGAAGGCTCGCCGTCAGTCTCGGGCAAAGAGTGACGCGGGAGTCGGCTTTAACAGGGCGCAGGCGTTAAGGCTTCGGTTCAAACACAGCCGCGCAAACGATCCGCGGCGTGCTGCTAAACGAACAGTTGCAGGGAGCGCCCATCATACGCACTCCGCCCGAAAAGTAAAAGGCGTCGCGCAACTTGCGTCGCGCGACGCCCTCCCTGTAGAAGAAGCTCCCACGGGATGAGAACGACGGAGAACCCTCTTTGCCTAATGATCCGCCGCCGCTCGTGACGTTAGACGCCCGATGCCGCCCCGCGGTCGGAAAATTTTTGAGGGCTCATCGCCGGCCGCAAAAATTGTGACCGGCGGGGCTGCGCCCGTGAATGCGGACAACGCCGACAGCCGGTCGCGCCATCTCGCCTGCGCGCCTCACTCTCCCGCTTGCCAAACCGTCGCCGCGTCTGGTAAACGTCGGCTTGTCGTAACGCTCTCCCGCGGAGGAATTATGAAGCTCAGGAAGTTCGCCGCCCTCTTCTTCTCGCTCGCGCTCGTCGCCTCGTCGGGCGCGGCGGCGCTCGCCGACACGCTCCGCCTGCGCGACGGGTCGGTCATCCGCGGCCAGATCATCGGCTACAAGGATCAGCAGTTCACCGTGCTGATCGGCGGCGCGCGCGGTCGCCGCAGCCGCATCACGATCTACGCCGAGGACGTGGAGTCCATCGAGTTCGACAACGCCGCCTCAGCCGCGGGCGCGTCCACGCCGCAGCCGGACGACAACTCCGCCGTCTACGACACGAACAACTCGCAGCCCTCGCAGCCGGAGGCGCGCCCCGCGCCGACGCCCTCGCGCCAGTCGCCGCCGCAGAGCGCGCCGCCGTCGGACGCGGGCCGCAACACGGGCGGCGCGGCGGGCGCGTCGCCGGTCTTCTTCCCCATCCGCCTGCGCGTGAGGGCCGACAACGCCTCGAACGGCTGGACGGATTCGGGGCTGATGGTGCGCAAGGGGCAACGCCTGCGCGTCAGCGCGCAGGGGCGCGTGAGCCTCGGCGCGGGACTCTACTCGACGCCGACGGGCCTGCCCCGCCAAGCCGACCGCGACAAGCTGATGCGCGACCAGCCGACCGGCGGCCTGATCGCCGTCATCGGCGACGACAACGACGAGTTCATCTTCCTCGGCGCGGGGCGCGAGTTCGTCGCGCAGCGCGACGGGCGGCTCTTCCTCGGCGTCAACGAAGGCAACCTCGCCGACAACACCGGCGCTTACGACGTGACCGTCGAAGCCGAGGCCATCGCCGGGAACAGGTAATCGGGCCGGGGCCGGAGGCCGGAGGCCAGTGAGGACACTCAGCCCGGCGCGCGAGTGGCGCGCGCCGGGCTTTCTTTCCGACCGATCCCTGACCCCTGACATCCGACCCCCGCTTTCGGGCATCCAACCTCTTGCTTCCGCGACCGTCGCGCCTTAGTATCGACTTCAGTCGGAACTGAAGCATTCACCCGCCCGCGTTCGTTTAGAGGTTTTGATCATGCCAACCGCACTCTCACGCCGCGCCGCCGCCGTCGCGCTGTCCCTGATCTTCGCGCTCATCTCGGCGGGCGCGCCCGCGCCCCTCGCGCAGTCGCGAAGACAGCCGCCGACGCAGGAGAAGAAGAACAAGCGCCCCGGCGAGCAGCAGTCGGACGAGCAGAAGAAGAAGGAGGACGAGCCGCCGCCCGGCGAGGTTCTGGCCGTCCCGCAGACGGAGGTCGAGAAGGTCTCGACGAACCTCGTCAACGTGGACGCCGTCGTCATCCACAAGAAGAGCAAGCAGCTCATCCCGAACCTGAAGAAGGCGAACTTCGCCATCTACGAGGACGGCGTGCAGCAGGAGATCACGAACTTCTCGACGCCGGAGGCGAAGCTCAACGTGACGGTCGTCATCGAGTTCAGCAAGTGGACGGAGGCGTTCGGCTCCGCCGGGACGAACGGCATGGACTACGGCACGCGCGAGGTGATCGCGCCCGCCGCCATCTTCATGCAGGACGCGGTCTCGCGCGGCGACTACATCTCGGTCATCGCCTTCGACATGCGCCCCACCACCCTCACCGACTTCACCAACGATCCGGGCCGCATCAATCAGGTCATCTCGTTCCTGCTCCGGCAGACGCCCGCCTTCCGCGAGAACAACCTGTTCGACGCCATCAAGTTCACGCTCCTCGGCGGCAAGGGCGACCCCGTCGCGATGGACAACTCGAACGGGCAGATGATCGACTACGCGGGCCTGACGAGCGTGCAGGGCCGACGCCGCGCCATGATCCTGATCACGAGCGGGTGGGACACCTTCAGCAAGATCAACTACGATCAGGCGCGCAAGATCGCGCAGGGCGCGGGCGTCCCGATCTACATCATCGGGACGGGCAACCTCTTCTGCAAGAAGTACTGCGACAGCCTGCCCGCGACCTCCGGCATCAGCGGCTCGCCGGGCCGGATGGACTTCCTTCAGGCGATGAACGGGCTCCAGACCTTCGCCAAGGATACGGGCGGGATGTACTTCCCCGTCACCTTCGAGGGCGAGCTGCCGACGACGGTCGCGACCATCAACTCGGTGCTGCGCAGCCAGTACAGCCTCGGCTACAACCCCGGCGAGAGGCGCGACGGCAAGAAGCACAAGATCGTCGTCAAGGTGGACGTCAACGGCGACGGCGTCTTCGACGACAAAGAGTTCGACGTGAACCACCGCCAGTTCTACATCGCCCCCGCGCCCGGCGACGCCAAGGCCGGCGCCAAGAGCTAGAAGAGCCGCCGACGCTAAACGGCGGCGGGTGAAGACGACCTGGCCGCGCGGCGGCGACCGGACGTGGCCCCGGCGTGAGCCGTGGGATCGGGCGACGAAGAATTAAGAGAGCCCCCGGAGGGGGCGAAAGAAATTCGTGGTGAATTTCTTTCGCCCCCTCCGGGGGCTTTTAACTTTTATTCCTACGCTAACCCCGCGGCCCGCGCCGGGGGCCACATCCGGTCGCCCCCGACGGGGCTATCGTCCGCCGCCCTCTCGCCGCGTCTCACACCCCGAACAGTCTCAGGCGGAACTCGTCGTTGAAGGCGTGGATTTCGGGGCGGCGGCCGGAGAAGAGCCGGGCGTCGCGCAGGAGCGAGGGGAGCCCGCCGCGGGGCACGTCGAGGCCGTAGGCGGGGCTCGTGAAGACGGCGGCGGTCTGCGGGTTCAGGCGCTGCGGGATGCCGTAGCGGATGGCGCGCTGCGCGGGCGGGGCGAAGCCCGCGGTGCGGCGCGGGTTGACGATCTCTATCGAGCGGTCGAAGACGTTGAGGCGCGTCGGGCGCTCGCGCAGCGCGAGGTCGCGGTGGACGAGCGCGTTCGCCAGAGCCTCGCGGAGCGCGCCGCGGTGGTAGTTGGCGCGCGCGAACTTGTGCGCCTCGTCCGCCGCAGTTTCGCCCGCGGCGGCGGCGGCGCGCTGCGGCGGTCGCTTGTCCCACAGGTCGCAGTAGCGCGCGACGAAGCGCAGGGCCGCCTCGTAGAGCGTGTGCAGGTTGCCTTCGAGCTGGACGCGCTCGATCTCGTGCCCCTGCGTCGTGTCGCCCGCGTAGCGGATGGCGGTGACGCCTGAGCGCGGCAGCAGCTCCCCCACGCGCTCGTCGCGCCCGAAGAGCAGCAGGCCCGCCACCGTCGGCACGACCAAGTCCATGTTGCCCGCCGCGAGCAGAAGCTCCCTCTTTAACACCTCGCCCGTCGGGTAGTCCTTCGTCACCGAGTTGGCCTCGAAGGCGTCGCCCTCGAACTCGCGCACGAAGCTCCACAGGTGCGCCTCGTCGATGTCGTTGGCCGTCGCCCCGCGCAGCGCGACGTTCTCGTAGCGCAGCGGGCGCGCCTCGTCCAACAGCTCGGAGAGTTCTTCGCGCGTCGCCTCGCGCTTGTCCGCGCCGAGGCGGACGTAGTAGCGACCGTCGGCGGTCTGGTAGGGGCGGCGCTTGCCCTCCACGTCGAGCGAGACGATGCGCCGCCCGCTGTCGAACGCGATGAGATCGATGTAGGGGACGAGCGAGGGGACGACCTCGTCGCGGCAGATGCGGACGAGTTCGTCCCTCACCTCCTCGGCGTCGTCCACGCCCTCGACGCGCAGGTTGTCGTTGACGCCGAAGACGATGGTTCCGCCGCCCGTGTTGGCGAGCGCGACGATCTCCTGCGCGATCCTCTCCGGGTTCGAGAGTTTGACTTTGAGTTCGAGGAAGGTGTCTTCGCCGCCGCGCGCGAGGCGCAGCAGCTCCATCCGAGAGGTCTGCGGCGCGGGCGCGTTGAAGACGTACTCCTGGAAAGAGCGTTCGGCGGTGGGTTCGTGCCGCTGGTTGCCGCGAAACTTTCTGCGAGCCATTTGTGTCAGGACGGTCTCGCGCGCTGGCCGGCTTCCCGCCCGGATGCGCGGCGCGCGTCCCCCTGTCGGGCGCGCGGCGCATCTCTGGAATCAAGATCACCTTCGGGAGTCGGCGCGCCCGCGTCGAAGGTGTTTAGTCTTCGTCGCGCGCCGCGACGACGCCGAGGATGTCGAGTTCGCGCCGCTCCAGCTCGCGCGCCTGCGGGTTGAGCAGCAGGACGTAGGCGGAGACCGAGACGGTCGCGAACGCGGCGAGTATAACATATTCGACGAGGACGCTCCCGGCGGCGTACCCGCCGAGGACGGAGAGCGCGGGCACGGCGACGAGGACGAGGAAGACCGGGATCATCAGCAAACCCGCCGCGCCCGACGCGCTGCTGCGCTTGCCGAAACGCATCCGCTTCGGGAAGCGCACCGAGAAGTAGTTGCCGCAGGCGAAGAGCAGGCCGGCGTCGAACAGAAACGCGAGCGCGGCGAAGAGGAGCGAGGGCGGGCTCGGGTCGCGGTAGATGATCTGGTTGGCGACGGTGACGAGCGCGGCGGAGGCGGCGACGACGCAGAGCATCGCGAGGTTCTTGCCGACGAGGATCGCGCGGCGGGGGACGGGCGCGAGGATGAAGGCGCGCGCCCCCGCCCCGTCGTAGCCGAAGCAGTTCGCCACGATGGCGCTCGTGACGATGAAGACGTACATCACGCCGACCCCCGCGCGCGCGCCTGCGAGGTAGGGCGCGAGGGACGACGACGACGATCCGCCGAAGAACCCGCCGCGCGGCGTGATGCCGAGCCTGAGCGCGACGGTCATCACGACCGGCATCAGGATGATCGCGCGCAACTGCGCGTTGCGCATCGCGTAGCGCAGCTCCTTCTCGAAGACGGTCGAGACGGCGTGCGACGCGAGCGGCAACCGCCACCCGGCCCTCACGGGCGTCCTCCCCCGCGCGGCGAGCGCGGCGCGGCTGCGCCCGTCGCCGCCCGTGTTGAGCGCGCGCACGGCCACGCGGTAGGTCAGCCACGTCGCGGCGAGGGCGTAGAGCGCGAGCGTCGCCAGCGAGAGCGCGTAGTCCGCCCCGCCGCCCGCGCGCGCGCCGTCGGTCAGCGCGTTGACGAGCGCGCCGGGAGGCGTCCAGCGCAGCAGGGCCGGGAACCTCTTTGCGCCCGCGGCGAGCCGCACGCCCTGCTGGATGAGGACGCCGGAGAAGGCGAAGACGACGCCGACGAGCGCGAGCAGCGTCTCGCCGCGCCCGCGCCGCTTGCGCATGAGCGCGGCGACGGTCGTCGAGAAGAGTTTCGTGAGCGCGAGCCCGAAGGCCGCGCCGCACGCCGACGCGGCGAGCGAGCGGGCGGGGTTGCCGTTGGCCAGCCCCGCGCCGATCCCGGCGGCCAGCAGCGCGGGCACGGCGAAGATCGACGCGAGGCTCGCCAGCTCGCTCGCGACGTCGATGGCGAAGAGCCTGCCGAGGCCGACGGGGTAGAGCAGGAGCCGCCCGGGATCGAACTGGCTGCCGCCGCCCATCCCGACGGGCACGATCCCCCACATCATGAAGATCGTGGTGAGCATCCCGAAGAGCAGCAGCATCGGCTCGACCGGGCCGCCGCGCGCCGCGACCGGGTGCGCCGGGTTCGCCTCGCCGACCAGACCGTAAGCCGCGAATCCGATGCCGACCGACACCAGCAGGGAGAGCGCGAGCGCGGCAATCGTGCCCGCCAGCGACGCCGCGCTGTTCAGGGCCGCGCGCCGCGAGCGCAGCGCGTTGCGGAACAGCCGCCACTTCAGCCACGCCAGCCCGCGCAGTTGTTCGATCTGTAGACGATCCGACATCACGCCCTTCCCCTCCCGCGCGCGCGCCGATGATGATATGTTAACCGCGACGCCGCAAGCCCGCGCCCGCCCGAAAGGGCGGCGCGAAGAAAGCTGATCGGAGTTTCACCCGACAGGGAAAGTTGCACGCCAGTCTTGATCGACACGCGACACGCCTACGTCGGACTCGGCTCGAACCTCGGCGACCGCGCCGGGAGTCTGCTGCTCGCCCTGCGCGGGATGTTGGACGCGGGGCTCGATGTCGTGCGCCTCTCGTCGATCTACGAGACCGAGCCGGTCGAGGTTACGGACGAGCAGCCCGCGTACCTCAACATGGTCGCGCAGGTCTCGCTCGACGCGACGAGCCCCGCGCCCGAACAGATGCTCGCGCGCCTGCTGCGCGTCGAGCACGCTCTCGGTCGCCGCCGCGGAGGGCTCAACGCGGCGCGCACCATCGATCTCGATCTCCTCCTCTACGGGGACGCGCTCTCCGACACGCCGTTCCTCAAGCTCCCGCACCCGCGCCTCGCCGCGCGCCGCTTCGCCCTCGCGCCCCTCGCCGAACTCGCGCCCGACGCCGAGCACCCCGTGCTGCGACGCACTTTCAAACAACTGCTCGCCGACGTGCCCGATGATTCGAGCGTCAGACTCTGGCGGGCATAGGTCGCGTGTCAGACGAAGCCGCCCGCGGGTCTGACGACGGCCCGCGGGCGGCTCGCCGTTCGTCATGACGGCGCGCGGCCAACGCGCGGGGACGAGGAACACGTCCCGCGCCCGGCGACCGAGCCGCGCGCCGCGAACGTCCGTAACCGGGGCCGTCCCGGCCCGCCGGCGCCCCGGCGCGCCCTCGCGCTTTAATCCCGCCGGACGCGCCCCGCGGCCCAGCTTTTCCTTGTCGCCGCCGACGAACGCGCCTATAATTCGCCCACTCTCGAAGGCAGCCCGACACAGAGCGACGAGCCGATGGCATACCTGAAGCAGCAGCGCCCCGAAAAAGTGACCGTCCCCGCCGTGCGCGCGAGCAAGGAGCGCGGCGAGCGTCTGGTCTGTCTCACGGCCTACGACTACCCGACCGCGCGCGTCGTGGACGAGGCGGGCACCGACATCATCCTCGTCGGCGACTCGGTCGGCAACGTCGTCTTAGGCTACGACACGACCGTCCCCGTCACCGTCGAAGAGATGCTGCGCCACACGCGCGCCGTGAGGCGCGGCACCGAGCGCGCGCTGCTGGTCGCCGACATGCCCTACGGCTCTTACCACACCGGGGCCGACGACGCCGTGCGCGCCGCGCTGCGCCTCGTCAAAGAGGGCGGCGCGGAGGCCGTGAAGCTCGAAGGCGGGATCGGTCGCGCCGACATCGTCGAGCGGCTGGTGCGCGAAGAGATTCCGGTGATGGGGCACATCGGCTTGACGCCGCAGTCGGTGAACAAGCTCGGGGGCTTCCGCCTGCAGGGCAAGACCGCGGAGGCGGCGCGCGCGCTCGTCGAGGACGCGCGCGCGCTGGAAGCCGCGGGCGCGTTCGCCATCGTCTTGGAAGTCATCCCGCGCGAGATCGCGAAGGCGGTCACAGAGTCGGTTTCGATCCCGACCATCGGCATCGGCGCGGGCGAGTTCTGCGACTCTCAGATTCTAGTCCTCCACGATCTCGTCGGCCTGTCGTTCAGCCGCACGCGCCCGCGCTTCGTCCGCCAGTACGCGGACCTGCGCGCGCAGATGACCGAGGCCATCACGAAGTTCGCCGAAGACGTGCGCGCCGGCGCGTACCCGGCGGAGAACGAGTCGTACCCGCTCCCCGCCGAGGCGCGCGCCGAGCTGGAGGCGGAGATGAAGGCCGTCAACCGCCGGCACTCGGCACTCAGCGATCAGTCGAAGTGTTAAGATAGTTGTCAGTAGTCAGTAGTCAGTAGTCAGTAGTTTCCGCTTGCTCGACCAGACTCTTTTAATTTCAGGGATGCCCGCGGTCGATCACGAACTACCGACTACAGACCGCTGACTACTGACTACTTTTTATGGAAATCATCAACCGCACGCAGCGGATGCGCTCGGTCTCGCGCAAGGTCAGGCGCGAGCAGGACAAGACTATCGGGCTCGTGCCGACGATGGGCGCGCTGCACGAGGGCCACCTCTCCCTCGTGCGCGAGGCGCGCAGGATGTGCGACACGGTCGTCGTCTCGATCTTCGTCAACCCCAAGCAGTTCGCGCCCGCCGAGGACTTCCAGACCTACCCGCGCGACCTCACCAAGGACACGATGATCCTCGCCGACTACAACGTCGATTACATCTTCGCGCCCACGGTCGAGGAGATTTACCCGAAGAACTTTTCGACGCACGTCGAGGTCGAGGGCCTGTCGGAGCAGCTCGAAGGCGCGGCGCGCCCCGGCCACTTCCGCGGCGTCGCCACCGTGCTCACCATCCTCTTCAACATCGTCCGCCCGGACTTCGCCTACTTCGGGCAGAAGGACGCGCAGCAGACTTTGGTCGTGCGCCGCATGGTGCGCGATCTGGCGATGGACACCGAGATCGTCGTGCTGCCGACGGTGCGCGAAGAGTCTGGCCTCGCCTTCTCTTCGCGCAACGCCTACCTCTCGGAGGGCGAGCGCAAGGCCGCGCCCGTCCTGCGCCGCGCGCTGGGGCGCGCCGAGTCGGCCTACGGCGAGGGCGAGCGCAACGGCAGAAGGCTCGCCGAGATGGTGCGCGCGGACGTCGAGCGCGAGCCCGCGGCGCAGATCGAGTACGTCTCGGTCGCCGACGCGGAGACGCTCGCCCCGCTCGAACGCCTCGACGACCGCCCCGTCCTCATCTCCCTCGCCGTCCGCTTCGGCAAGACGCGACTCATCGACAACGTCCTGCTCAACCGCCAGCGCACGGGCAAGACCGGCGCGCTCGTCCAACCGTAAAGCCCGAAGCCCAACCCCGCCCGACGCCGCGCGGGCGCGCCCGCGCACGCCGCGCGCGGGCGCGTGTTTGCCGTCGGCGCGCGCGGGCGTCTAGAATAACTTTTATTATTCCCGAAGCAGCCCGGCACGCTAACGCACGCTAACCGATGAACGGAAAACAGAAGGCACACATCGAGTTCACACTGAACGGCGAGCGCGCGGAGGTCGCCTTCGCCCCGCACAAGACGCTGCTCGAAGTCCTGCGCGAGGATTTAAGCCTGACGGGCACGAAGCACGGCTGCGAGCTGGGCGAGTGCGGCACGTGCGCCGTCCTCGTCGACGGTCGCTCGGTTCTCTCCTGCCTCGTCCTCGGACTCGACGCCGAGGGCCGCAGCGTCCAGACGGTCGAAGGCATGGCCGACGCCGCCGGGCTCCACCCCTTGCAGGAGACCTTCGCCGACACGGGCGCGGCGCAGTGCGGCTACTGCACGCCCGGCTTCCTCCTCGTCGCCAAGGAGCTGCTCGCGCACAACGACCGACCTTCGCGCGAGGAGATCAAGGAGGCCCTTTCCGGGAACCTCTGCCGCTGCACCGGCTACATCAAAATCTACGAGGCGGTCGAACTCGCCGCCGCCAAGATGCGCGGCGAAGAGATGGAACTGCCGCGCGAAGCGGTTTACGGGCTCGAATGAAAGGCCGTCAGTTGTCCGTGGTCAGTTGTCCGTTGTTCCTGATCGGGCAACTCTCAGTCCCCGCCGCGGCTGGCCGGATCGGGGAGCGCGGACGACGGACAACTGACCGCGGACGAGTGACTAACTACTGATGAGTCAAAACGGCGATCACAAAAATTTCAAAGTCGTCGGCAAGCCGTTCCGCAAGGTGGACGCGCGGCAGAAGTGTACGGGGCAGACGCTGTTCGCCGACGACATCACGCTGCCGCGGATGCTCTACTGCAAAATCCTGCGCTCGACCGAGCCGCACGCGCTCATCAAGTCGGTTGACGTGTCGAAAGCCCTTCGGCTTCCCGGCGTCGTCGCCTGTCTCACGGGGAAGGACTTGCCGATCCCTTACGGCATCCTGCCCGTCTCTCAGGACGAGCACCCGCTGTGCGTCGACAAGGTGCGCTTCGTCGGCGACCCGGTGGCGGCGGTCGCGGCGATAGACGAGGACACGGCGTTCGACGCGATGAATCTGATCGAGGTCGAGTACGAGAGGCTCCAGACGATCACGAGCATCGAAGAGGCGATCATGGTGGACGACCCGCGCGTGCACGACTACGGCGACGCGGGCAACGTCCACAAGAGAGTCCACCTCGAATTCGGCGACCTCGACGAGGGCTTCGCGCAAGCCGACCACGTCCGCGAGGACGTCTTCTTCTACGAGGGCAACACCCACCTCCCGATGGAGCAGCACGCCGCGGTCGCGCACTTCGACCCGGACGACAAGCTCACGCTCTGGTCTTCGACGCAGACGCCGCACTACGTCCACCGCGCGCTCGCCAAGACCCTCGGGCTGCCCGCCGCGCACGTCCGCGTCATCGCCACGCCGAACGGCGGCGGCTTCGGCGGCAAGAGCGATCCCTTCAACCACGAGATCGTCGTCGCCAAGCTCTCGATGATCACGCGCCGCCCCGTCAAGGTGACCTTGACGCGCGAGGAGGTGTTCTACTGCCACCGCGGACGCCACCCCGTCCTGATGAAGATCAGGACGGGCGTGAAAAGGGACGGCGCGATCACGGCGATGGACTTCGAGTCGTTCTTGGACGGCGGCGCTTACGGCTCCTACGGCGTCGCCTCGACGTTCTACACGGGCGCGCTGCAAACCGTGACCTACGAAGTGCCGCGCTACCGCTTCAAGGGCCTGCGCGCGTTCACGAACAAGCCGCCGTGCGGCCCGAAGCGCGGGCACGGCACCCCGCAGCCGCGCTTCGGTCTCGAAATCCAGCTCGACAAGATCGCCGAAGACCTCAAACTCGACCCGGCTGAGATGCGGCTCAGGCACCTCGTCAAGCCCGACAGCGTGACGGCCAACTACCTCCGCATCGGCTCGATGGGCTTGGGCAAGTGCATCGAGAAGGTCGTCGCGGGGTCGGACTGGAAGAACAAGTTTTCCGACTGGGATCGGGCGCACAGAAAGCTCCCCGAAGGCAAGGGCGTCGGCATCGCGTGCAGCTCATACATCTGCGGCGCGGGGCTGCCGATCTACTGGAACTCGATGCCGCACAGCGGAGTGCAGCTCGGGCTCGACAGGCAGGGGGGCGTGCGCGTGCAGTGCGGCTCGACGGACATCGGGCAGGGCTCGGACTCGGTGCTCGCCTACGTCGTCGCCGAAGTCCTCGGCATCGACCCGTTCGACATCCGCGTGCTGACCGCCGACACCGATCTCACGCCCGTCGATCTCGGCAGCTATTCGAGCCGCGTCACCCTGATGACCGGCAACGCCGCGATCCAGGCCGCCGAGCGCGCGCGCGAACTCTTGAGCAAGGCCGTCGCCGCGAAGCTCTCCGTGCCGGAAGAGAATTTGGCCTTCGCCGAGCGCAGGGTCTTCGACGTGGAGAACCCGGAAGTCGGCGTCACCTTCGCCGAGGCGGTCGTGCTCGCCGAGTCGAAGTACGGCACCATCGGCACGGTCGGCTCCTACACGCCGCCGCGCTCGCCGGGTCGCTTCAAGGGCGCGGGCGTCGGCCCCTCCCCCGCCTACAGCTACTCGGCCTGCGTCGCCGAGGTCGACGTCGACGCGGCGACGGGCTTCGTCGCCGTCGAGCGCGTCTGGATCGGCCACGACATCGGCAAGTCGATCAACCCGATGCTCGTCATGGGGCAGGTCGAGGGCGGCGTCTACATGGGGCTCGGCGAGGCGCTGATGGAGGAGATGATCTACCGCGCCAACCGCAACGTCGTCCACAAGTTCCCCTCGCTCCTCGAATACAAGAGCCCAACGACCTTGGAGATGTGCGACGTCAAGACCTACCTCGTCGAAGACGCAGACCCCAACGGCCCCTTCGGCGCGAAAGAGGTCGGCCAAGGCCCCCTCCTCCCCGTCATGCCGGCGGTCGCCAACGCCGTCTACGACGCCGTCGGCGTACGCATCGACGAAGTGCCCATCACGCCCGAAAAAGTCCTCGCCGCGCTCCGCGCCAGAGCGCAGGGCAAGGACGCCCGCTACGGCCCGAAGGGCGTGCCCGCCGTCGACTGGCAGGAACCCCTCAAAGTCCTCACGCCCGCCGAGGGCGGCGACGGGCGCGAGCTGCCGCGCGTGGCGGTACACTCTTAATATTGGTAGGTGAGGAGGAAGGATGAGCGACGAAGAGCTGAGGAAACAGATGGAGTTTATCGTCGAGCAGTTGGCGACGGTGGCCGTCAGGCAGGATCGTACCGAAGAGATCATCAACCGGCTGGCGAGTGCTTCGCTCAATAGGATCACAAATCTCGACGAGAAGGTTTCCGCGCTCGTCGATGCGCAGATCAAGACCGAAGAGAATCTGGCGACGCTCGCCGCATCGCAGTCGCGCACTGACGAGCGTTTGAACATCTTCATCGAAGTGGTCGATCGTTTTATCAGCGCGGAGCGTAACGGGAAGTCTTAGCACCGGGCCCGGTCGTTATAAAGGGAACACTCAAACGTTATGATGAGACTTCCTAAATTCGCCTACCTCGCCCCGCGCACGGTCGCGGACGCGGTGAAGATGATGGGCGACGCCGGCGTGGGGGGGCAGTTCGTCGCGGGCGGGACCGATCTGTACCCGAACATGAAGCGGCGGCAGCAGACGCCGAAGACCGTCATCAGCGTCGCGCGCCTCGCCGAGTTGAACCGGATCGAGGGCGACGGCGAGTCGGGCCTGCGGATAGGCGCGGGCGTGTCGCTGACGGATCTGATCGAGCACCCGGTCGTCAAGCGCGACTACCCCGCGGTGGCGGCGGCGGCGCGCACCATCTCGACGCCCGTGCTGCGTAACATGGGAACCGTCGGCGGGAACCTCCTGCTCGACACGCGCTGCAACTACTACGATCAGAATTTCGAGTGGCGCAAGGGCGTCAACTTCTGCCTGAAGAAGGACGGCGACGTGTGCTGGGTCGCGCCGGGCTCGCAGAAGTGCTGGGCGGTGCAGTCGGCAGACCTCGTGCCGCTGATGGTCGCGCTCGGCGCGCGCGTGCGCCTCGTCTCGACGCTCGGCGAGCGCGTGATCGCCGCCGCCGCGCTCTACCAGGACGACGGCATCAACTACCTGCGCAAGCGCCACGACGAGCTGCTCGCGGACGTCCAACTGCCGCCCACGAACGGCTGGCGCGCGACCTACAAGAAGCTGCGTCGGCGCGGCGCGTTCGACTTCCCCGTGCTCGGCGTGGCCGTGCGTTTAGACGTCGGGCGTGACGGCACGGTGCGCGCCGCGAAAGTGATCCTCGGCGGCATCGCGCCCGCGCCCGTCGAGGTCAAGGACGCCGAAGCCGCCCTCGTCGGCGGGGCGCTCGACGGGGAGAGCATGCGACGCGCGGCGGAGGCGTGTTACGTCAAGGCGCGACCGCTCGACAACACAGACTTCGTGATGAACTGGCGCAAGCAGATGACGAAGCCTTACGTCCTGCGCGCGCTCGAAGAGTTGCGGTGAAGCCGTCCGTCGCCCGTGGTCAGTTGCCAGTCGTTTTCGTCCCGCCGTGGCTAAGTTTTCATCTCCGGCATTCCCGCTGATGAGCCGCACACAACTGACAACCGACCACGGACAACGGGCGCGTCGCGTCGCCGCCGTCGTCCTCGCCGCGGGCCGCTCGCGGCGGATGGGCGCGTTCAAGCCGCTGCTGCCGTTCGGCGCGAAGACCGTCATCGAGAGCTGCATCGACAACCTGCGCGGCGCGGGCGTCGAAGAGATCGTCGTCGTTCTGGGGCACCGCGCGGAAGAGTTGCGCGCGCGCCTGTCGCGGCTGCCCGTGCGATTCGCGCTGAACGGGGAAGCGGGGAGCGAGATGGGGGCGTCTATCGCGCGCGGCGTCGAGCAGGTTTCGGGCGGGGCGACAGCCGTGCTCGTCGCCCCGGCGGATCACCCGGCGGTCTCGCCCGACGCGATCCGGTTTTTGATCGAGCGACACGGGGCCACGGGCGCGCCCTTCGTCGCCCCCGCGTGGCGGGGCCGCGGCGGCCATCCCGTCTTGATCGATCTCGCGTACCGCGAAGAGCTGTCGCGGCTCGAAGAGGGGCGGGGCTTGCGCGGACTCTTCGAGGCGCACGCGCGGGAAGTCCTGCGCGCGGAGGTCGAGTGCCCTTACGTTGCGCGCGACATGGACACGTGGGAAGATTACCGCGCGCTGCACGCGGAGGTCTTCGGCGTCCCGCCGCCGATTGAGAGCCCCGGCCCCGAGAAGGGTTCAAACTGACTGCCCGCGTCGGGTTTTCGTCCAACCGTTCTTCTCAAGGTGACATCTAATGTTTCAGCCCGACGCCCCGGCTCAGACCAAGTCGCCGGCGCGCGAAGGAGAAGAAGATGTTTAAGAGATTCCCCCGCGCCCTTGTCGCCTCGCTGTCCGCGCTCGCGCTGCTCGTCGTGACGGCTGCGGGCGGCTCGCGCGCCTCCTCGCCCGCGGCGGAAGGGGTGAGCTTTAACCTGAAGACGGTCGAGGGCGGGAGCATCACTTCGGAGATGCTGCGCGGCGACGTGGTGGTGCTCGCGTTCGGCGCGTCGTGGCTGCCCATCCCGCGCGCGCAGGTGCAGGGCGTGCAACAACTCGCCGACGAGTTCGCCGCGCGCGACGTGCGCGTCTACTGGGTGAGCACGGATTCCGACAAGCCGCAGTCGAAGAACTACGCGACCGACGATCAACTGCGCGCCTTCGCGCGGCGCAACACGCTGAAGATCGCCGTGCTGCGCGACCCGGACGGCGAGCTGTTCAAGACGCTCGGCGTCGAGCGCAACCAGCTCCCCGCGATCGTCATCATCGACAAGCAGGGCAACGTCTCCGAGGCCATCGGCGGCTTCGCCTCCGAGACCACCCTCGTCGAACGGCTCTCGCCCCGGCTCAACAAGCTGCTCGGCACGCAGTGAGCGCGCGACGAGTTTCGACAAGACTGGAAGAGGCTGCTTCGGTTGTGAAGCAGCCTCTTCCCTTTTTGGTTTTGTTTGGGGCAGGAGCTTCACCGCGGGGGCGCGGAGATCGCGCGGGGACGCGCGGAGTTTTCTCCGCGCCCCCTCCGCGTCTCCCCCATGCCCCCGCGGCGAAGCAAACGTGCTCAACTCTGAACACACGCGGGCAGAGTTGATCGCCCCTCACCGGAACGATCCGGCCAACTGGTAGACGAGGCGCACGGGCAGGCCGACGACGTTCCAGTAGTCGCCCTCGATCCTCTCGACGAAGAGCGCGGCGCGACCCTGCACGGCGTAAGCCCCCGCCTTGTCCGACGGCTCGCCCGTCGCGACGTACCAGTCTATTTCCTCGTCCGACATCTCGGCGAAGCGCACGCGCGTGCGCTCGTGCGCGGAGACCTCGCGGGAATCTTCGGCGCGCACGAGCGCGACGCCCGTCAGTACCTCGTGCCAGCGACCGCGCAGACTCGCGAGCATCCGGCGCGCCTCCGCCGCGTCGCGCGGCTTGCCTAAGATTTCGCCGTCGACGACGACGACCGTGTCCGCGCCGAGCGCGAGGCCGAACAGGCGCGCGCCCGCCGCCCGCCCGGCCTTCTCGCGCGCGAGGCGCTCGACGTAGGCGACCGGCGTCTCGCCCCGGCGCAGGCTCTCGTCGATGTTCGCCGGCGCGACCTCGAACTCCCAGCCGACGGCGCGCAGTATCTCCGCGCGGCGCGGGCTCGCGGACGCCAGCACCAGCCGCGGCAACCCGCCGCCCGCGCCGCGCGGCTCGGGAAACCCGGCTTGTGACGCGCTCTCGTTTTCCATTACACTCAGCCCCGCCGCGGAATTGCGGAATGCGGATTAAAGACGACTCGTGCCGCTCCGGTTGGCGGCTTCTAACTGTGCCACAGGCATTCTACGATCCAAGTTCCGCCAACCCGCAATCCGGAATCCGCGTCCCGCGATCGACGAGATGGACGATCTGATCCGCGCGCTGCCGGGCCTGTTGAAAGCCGCGGGCGACTCCGAGGAGGTCGCCGAGGCGGCGGCCTTCGTCGCGTGGCGGCGCGTGGCGGGCGAGCAGTTGCGCGATCAGGCCGTGCCGTTCCGCCTGCACCGCAAGATGCTCGTCGTCGCCGTGCCCGACACGTCGTGGAAGAAGCAGATGGAGGCGGTCTGCAACCAGCTCCTCTTCCGTCTCAACTCGGCGCTCGGTCAGGCGGTCGTCACCTACATCGAGTTCCGCGTGGACGCCAAGACGGTGCGCGAAGAGCGCGCCCGCCTGCGCGTCCAAGAGATCGATCCGGCGAAGCAGGAGCGGCGCGCGCTCGCCCACGCGCGCGCGCTCAGCGCGGACGCAGCCGCGATCAAGGACGAGCAGCTCCGCCGCCGCTTCCTCCTCGCCGCCGGGAGCTACATGGAAGCGCAGGATAGAAAGAAGTAGTCAGCAGTCAGCAGTCAGCAGTCAGCCAAACAAAAGCTGGATTTGCTGAGTGCTGAGTGCTGAGCGCTGAGTGCTGAATCATGCCAATCACCGAAGCCGACGTGAAGAAGATCGCGCAGCTCGCGCACATGGAGATCACGCAGGAGGAGCTGCGCGCGCTGACGCCGCAGATGGCGGCAATCGTCGAGTACGTCGAGCAGTTGGGCGAGCTGGACACGAGCCACGTCGAGCCGGCGACCGGCGGGCTCACGCCCGAAGGCGAGCGCACGCCCGCCTCGCGCGAGGACGCGGCGCGCCCCTCGCTCGGCCAGCGGCTCGCGCTCGAAGAAGCCCCGGACCCTTCGCACGGCCACTTCCGCGTGCCGAAAGTATTATAAAAACTGTCCGTGGTCAGTCGTCCGTCGTCCGTGGTCCGTGGATCACGGGCGAGCAGGGACGAAGGTGAACGACTGACCACGGACGACTGACCACGGACAAGGATGCCTGAGATCACCATCGAGAGTTTGCGCGCGGGCGTCGCGTCGGGGGAGAGGACGGCGGGCGCGGTCGTGCGCGCGTCCGTCGACGCGGCGGAGCGTTTGAACGGCGAGCTGAACGCCTTTCTGGAGATCGACCGCGAGGGCGCGCTCGCGCGCGCGGCGGAGATCGACGGCGGGGGCGCTGATCAAAGTTCTTCCGCGCGGGGTGCTTCGGAGCGTGACCCCGACGCGGCGCGCGGCGCGCTCTCGGGCGTGCCGGTCGCCGTCAAGGACAACATCTGCGTGCGCGGCCTGCAAACCTCTTGCGGCTCGCGCATCCTCGGCGCGTACCACCCGCCTTACACGGCGACGGCGGTCGAGCGTTTGATTGCGGCGGGCGCGGTCGTCGTCGGCAAGACCAACTGCGACGAGTTCGCGATGGGCTCGTCGAACGAGAACTCGGCGTTCGGCGCGGCGCGCAACCCTTGGGACACGGGGCGCGTGCCCGGAGGATCGTCGGGCGGCTCGGCGGCGTCGGTGGCGGCGCGCGTCGTCCCCGTCGCGCTCGGCTCGGACACGGGCGGGAGCGTGCGCCAGCCCGCCGCGCTCTGCGGCGTCGTCGGCGTCAAGCCCACCTACGGGCGCGTCTCGCGCTACGGGCTCGTCGCCTTCGGCTCGTCGCTCGATCAGATCGGCACGTTCACCCTGAGCGCGCGCGACGCCGCGACCGTCCTCGGCGTGATGGCCGGGCGCGACGAGCGCGACGCGACGACCGCCGGCGTCGAAGTGCCAGACTACGTATCGAATTTAACGGGCGACGCGCGGGGCGCGCGGATCGGCGTGCCGCGCGCTCTCTTCGGCGAGGGGCTCGACGCCGAAGTGCGCGCCTCGGTCGGGCGCGCCGTCGAAGTCTTCCGCGATCTCGGCGCGGAGATCGTGGACGTCGAGCTGCCGCACGCGAAGTACGCCATCGCGGTCTACTACATCATCGCGACCGCGGAGGCTTCGTCGAACCTCGCGCGCTACGACGGCGTGCGCTACGGCTTCCGCGCCGAAGAGTCGCCGGAGCTGCGCTCGATGTACCGCCGCACGCGCGAGGAGGGGTTCGGCGCGGAGGTCAAGCGGCGCGTGATGCTCGGGACCTACGTGCTCTCCTCGGGCTATTACGACGCCTACTATCTGAAGGCGCAGCAGGTGCGCTCGCTCATCAAGCGCGACTTCGCCGACGCGCTGGCCGACTGCGACGTGATCCTGACGCCGACGACGCCGACGACCGCGTTCCGCCTCGGCGAGAAGACGGACGACCCGCTGGCGATGTATCTGAACGACATCTACACCGTGACGGCGAACCTCGCGGGCGTGCCCGCCGTCAGCGTCCCGTGCGGGCTCTCGGGCGAAGGGCTCCCGGTCGGGATGCAGCTCGTCGCGCGCCACTGGGACGAGGCGACGATGCTGCGCCTCGCCGACGCCTACGAGCGCGCCGCCCCCTTCGCCGCGCGCCCGCGCGTCTGCGCCGTGGCGGCGGATTGATCGGACGGGCGCGGGAACGACCGCCGTCTCACTGAAGGGCGCAGCCCGCGCCGGCGGGCGGCAGGATGTAGCCCACGGCGTAGGCCGCGGGTCGTCGTGTGATAAGACGTCGAGAGCCCCTGATCGGGGGCGAAAGAGTCGTCGAGCCGAACTTCTTTCGCCCCCGATCAGGGGCTCTCATTATTTTTCCCGCTCGTTCCCACGGCTTACGCCGTGGTCTACTCTTTTCCGCCCGCAGGCGCGGGCTGATCTTCGGGTCGGCCCCCGCGCCCGCCCGCCGTCCTTCGTTAACTCTTACCGCCGTCCTTGTCGGGGATGAGGTCGCCCGTGAAAATCTCGATCACGTCCTTGATCGTGCCGACGATGGGGACGAGATCGAGCCCGACGTGGATGACGCCGTTGCGTAAGCCCTTCTTCCTGATCTCGTGGCCCGCCATGCCGAGCGTGACCGCCGTGCCGATGATCGGGATCGGCTTGATGATGCGCTTCGCCAGACGCATCCCCCCGGCGCGCGCCACGCGCCGCCTTATCCCGCGCTTCTGCTTCTTCACCGGCGCGCCCGCGTCAATCGTCGTCGCCATCAGTCACCCTCCCGACACCCCGGCGGATTCCGTAAGACCGACGTTAGATGCGCCGCGGGCGCGCGGCGTGTGCCCGCGGCGGGCGAAGCTCAGGCGATCATGCTGTTGGAGAGGAAGGTCTCGAAGTTGACGGCGTAGCCCGCGATCAGCGCGGCCTTGTCCGTGCCGTTGATGATCCGGCGCGCGTTCTTGTAGTCGCAGACTGAGCCGTTGATGTAGTCGTTCAACTTCTTCCTCGTGAAGGTGCCGTGGCGCATCCCGTAGGACATGATGCGGTAGGCGATCTCCGGGTGGAGCGCGTTGTCGGGGTGTGTGACCAGCTCGTCCTCGGGGCCGAGCGCGAGGGCGACGCTCATCTTCTCGTAGTTCGGGCGACCGGTGAGCTGGACGTAACCGCGCCCGCGGAAGAGGTAGCCGTCGCCCGCGACCTTGTTGCCGAGATTATTGCCGATGCGCGTGCCCGGCTCGTACTTGTTGAAGTAAGACTTCGGGCCGCGCTCGACGATGGGCTGGAAGGTGTCGGCGCACTCGTGCTTGACGGTGGCGAGCATGTAGGCCGCGTGTCGCAAGTCCGTGATGTCCGGGTCGAGCTCGACGTAGCCGAGCAGGTTGTCGATGCCGGAGACCTGCGTCTGGTTGAGCTTGCCGTAGACGCCCCTGTAGTTGTTGAAAAATGCGGTGTGGTTGAATTTCATCGACGCCGCCTCCCGCGGTGCGTGCGAGTCATCGTGCGGAGAACTTGGGAAGAGCCGCGGCAACATACTACCGGGCGCATCGAAACACAAGACGGTGACAGGCAGGAAGAGGTGAACGGTAAACCGTGACGGGTGACAGGTAAGGCAAGGCTGTTAGCTGTTAGCTGTTAGCTTCCGGCTTTGACCTGTCACCTGTCACCTGTCACTTGTCACCCGTCACGGCTCCCTCCTGTCACCCGTCACGCTTCATGCTTCCAGCTTCGCGCGGGCGCGCTGGAGGAAGGTGCGCATCATCTCGGTGACGCCCTTCTGAAGCTCGGCGCTCAGGCGGCGCTCGCCGACGAGGCCGGCGAGGACGTGGAGGTCGCGCGCCGACGTGCGGCGCAGCTCCACGCGCTGCACGATCTTGACGACGACGCGCGCGCCCCTCTCCTCGAACGCCGCGGCGTAGCGCAGGAAGTTGGCGCGCTCCCTCGCCCACGGCGACCACTCGATGCGCCCCGGCTGATCGGAAGTCTGCTCGACGGCGAACGCCTGCCGGATCGCGCCGATGACCGGCACCTCCGCGCGGATGAGCCAGCGCACCACGCCGCCCGCCTCCTCGTTGATGCCCTCCACGCCCGGCATCAGCTCGGCGAAGTTGCGCAGGTCGCCGAAGAACTCGCGCGCCCGCGCGAGCGTCGTCTTCACCTCCAACTGCTCGTCGAATCCCGCTTTGATCTGAAACACCTTGCACCTCGTGACGAGTGACAGGTGACAGGCAAGAAGAGGTAAACGGTAAACCGTGACGGGTGACAGGCGAAAACGGTTCTCACTTGTCACCCGTCACCTGTCACCCGTCACGGCCCCCTCTTGTCACCTGTCACGGTTTACCTGTCACGCCTTTAAAATGTGGACGTGAACAGGAACGAGTTGAAGAAGAGCCGCGTCGTCGCGCGCCAGATGCCGCGGTAGTTCGGGTCTTCGGCGAAGAGGACGACGTGGCCGCGGCCCGTCGGCTCGTCGATGACGTAGGCCGTGTCGCGCAGCAGCCGCTCGGTGTTGTCGGGCCAGATGAAGCCCGCGACGCGCAGGGGCCGCCCGCGCTCGGTCGTGAAGACCACGGCGTTCGTGCCCTCCTTCGACGGGCGGAAGAAGTACGCCGAGTCGATGAGCACCGCGAGCTTCTGATCCTCGTAGCCGTAGGTGAGCGGCGTCGTGCGGTCGACGGTCGCGAGGAAGACCGCGCCGGGGACTGCCTCGGGCACGCGCTCCGGGTGCGCCGAGGGCGACGCGATGGGCGGCAGATCGGGCGGCGCGCCTTCGAGCTTCTCGGTCTTGTCCTGCACCTCGCGCTGCTGCTCGACGGCGGTCTGCGTCTGCTGCCTGCGCCCGCGCCGCGCCGCGGCCTTCTGCTCCTGCGCCGACTCCTGCGGCGAAGGCTGCGGCGAGGGCGACGACTGCGGCTTCGCCCGCCCGCCCTCTTCCTCGTCGTCCTCGCCGCCCGCGGGCTTCGCGCCCGCCTGCGTGTCGTCGGCGCTGCCGACGAGTCTGGAAGAAGTCAGGTTCACGTCCTTGAGCGCGGCGAAGACCGCCGCGCCCTTGACGCAGACGAGCGTGCCGCCGCGCTGCACCCACGCGCGCAGGGTGTCCACCCCCGACTTGCCGAGCGAGCCCGAATAGCCGCCCGCCGATCCGTCCGGCATGATGATGACGTTGTACTCGTCGAGGTTCGCGCGCTTCAGGTTCGAGATCGTCATCGGCGTGAAGTCGACGCCGTAGCGGTCGAACGTCCACCACATCCACCCGTAAGAGGTCTGGCTGACGGGATCGTCCGCGACGACGATGACGCGCGGTCGCCTGAGCGAGACGACCGACTCCGATCCGATGACCGTGTCGCCCGACTCGGCGAAGCCGGAGTTGACGGCGAAGACTTCGACGCCCGTCTCCTGCGCGAGCCGCGCGATGCGCTCGTGCAGCGCCTCGGGGTTGCGCGAGACGCGCGCGACCAGCGTGCCGCGCGCCCACGTGCGCCCGCCCGCTGAGAGGGTGCGCTGCGCGACGGCGAGCTTGAAGCCCTCGCGCATCAGCCGGTACGCGAGCGACGCCGCGCCGTTGCGCTCGTAAGGGATGAGGTAGGCGACCGACGCGCGCGCCGAGACGCCGCCCGGCGGCGGCGCGCCGACCGCGCCCGTGCTGACCGCGCCCGCGTCCTCCGTCCAGTAAGCCTCGACGCCGAAGGCGAGCGGCAGAGACCACGCGGTCATGTCGTAGAAGCCGTAGTCCTCTTTCGGCGCGCCCTCGCCCCGCCGCTGGTTGCGCGCGAAGCGCGCGAGCTGTTCGCGCATGAAGGCGTCGTCCTGAAGCGTGTTCGGTTCGAGCAACGCTTTGGCGAGTCGCTTCTGCGGCTGCGCGAGATCGACGACGTAAGAGCCCGCGGGGAACGTCCGGCGCGCGCCCGCCGTCGCGCCGGAGTAGGCGTGCGCGCTCTGCGAGTCGAACTGCTCGCGCGCGACGCCCACCGCTATCCCCGCGCGCACGAGCGCGTCGGCCAGCTCGGCGGCGTTGCCGGGATCGCGCCCCGGCACGATGACGAAGCGTCTGATCTGCTCCTTCGCGCTCTCCTCGGACGCGCTGCGCCGGAACTCGTAATAGTCATTCAGGCGCGCGGCGCGGTTGCGCGCGGCGGTCTCAAGGGTGGTGAGCGAGGCGACGAAGTGTTTGGCGATGCCGGAGCGGAGCGTGACGATGGTGTCGTCGTCGCGCCGCCAGTTGTAGCCCTTCGTGCCGCCGCCGTCCGTCTCGTAGGTCATGCCGGTCGCGCCGTTCAGCGCGGGCCACGAGTCCCAGTAGCCCGGATAAAAAAGATCGTAAACGTCGCGGACGTAATAATCCCAGTTGCGCTGATCGAACTGCGCGGAGTTGGCGCGACCGAACTCGGCGAGCCAGCGCGCGGTCTGCGCGGGTGGCAGGTTCGGGTTGACGGGGAGCGCCGCGGGCGGGAAGAAGAACTGCGTCGGCTGCCCGTGGTGATCGACCGAGACCTGCGGGTTCCAGTCGAGGTAGGCGCGCTGGAGGTTTCGGTTCTCGACCTGCGTGGCGATGAGGTTGTCGCGGTTGAGGTCGAAGCGGTAGTGATTCAGGCGACCGTAGACCGACCACGGCTCGCGGTGCTCGCCCGCGAGCGGGTTGGCGTCGCCCGTGGCGAAGCCGTTGTACCACGTCACGAAACGCTCGTGCCCGTCCGGGTTCTCGCCCGGCACGACGAGGACGACCGTGTTCTTCAAGACGTCCAGCGTCGCCGGCTCGTCCGACGCGGCGAGCTGGTAGACGACCTGCATCATCGCCTCGAACGAGGCCGACTCGTTGCCGTGGATCGTGTAGGCCATCCACGCGGCGAGGGGCGTCGAGTCGGCGATGCGCCGGGCCTCGTCGGCGCTCAGGCCGCGCGGGTCGGAGAGCTTTTTGAGGTTGCCCTTGATCTCGTCGATGCGCCGCAGGTTCTCCGGCGCGGTGACGACGACGACGTGCATCATCCGGTGCTCGTTCGTCTCGCCGATGTCGGTGACGCGCACGCGATCCGGCGCGGCCTGCGCCACGCGGTCGAGCCACCGCTCCATCGTCGCGTAGTTGGTGTGGAACGCGCCCACGTCGAAGCGCGTCACGGCCTGCGGGCGCGGCACCGCCTCGCGGTAGGGGCCGCGGGCGTAGAAGTCGAACTTCGAATCGTCGCGCTGCGCGCGCGAGAGGGTCGAGAGTGAAACGGCGCAGAGGGCGGCGAGGGCGATGCGGCGGGCGTGCTTGATCATCTGTTCGGAAGAGCTTTCAGTTTTCGGGGGGCGGTGTTAAAAAATACCGGGCTGATATTAACCGTCGCGGCTCTGATACTCCAAGCGCGGGCTCGCGCGCTCCCCCCCGACTCATCAGATGGCAGTTGCCGGGTTCGGTAAAATTTTCGCGCGCCGCCGGCTGGGGCTCGCCGCGGCGTGCGCGCTGGGGCTCGTCGCCCTCGCGCCGCAGCTCCACCTGTGGCGCGAGCGCGGGCGCGACTGGGGCGGGGCGTGCGCGACGATCCACCCGGACGAGACCGCCTACCTCGCCTACGTCAACGCCCTCATCGACGGTCGCGGGCGGCGCGCAGACCCTTACACGGGGCGCGACGAGGAGCTTGAAGCGGCGCGCGTCGAGTCGATCTTCTCCGTACAGTTCCTGCCCGCCTACGCCGTCGCGCTGCCCGCGCGCCTCTTCGGGCTCACGGCCCACGCGGCGTTCATCGCGCTCTCGTTCCTCGCCGCCTTCGCCGCCGCGCTCACACTTTACCACCTGCTCTTCGCGCTCTTGGCCGACGAGTGGGCGGCGGCGGCGGGCGCGCTCTCGGCGCTGGCCTTCGGCGCGGTGGCGCGCGGGCAGAAGTTGGTCACGCTCCTGACCGGCCACTTCACGCCCTTCTTCCCCACACCCTTCCTGCGCCGATACCTACCCGCCGCGCCCTTCTTCCTCCTGTTCCTCTTCTGCCTCTGCGTCTGGCGCGCGCTGACGGTCGGGCACGGGCGCAACGCGCTGCTCTGGTCGGCGGGCGCGGGCGCGTCGTTCGCCGCGATGGTCTTCTCCTACTTCTACCTGTGGACAGCCGCGCTCGCGTGGCTCGCCTGCCTCGCGCCGCTGTGGCTGCTCAGCAGACGCGGCGAGCGGCGGCGCGCCCTGACGGTCTTCGGCGTCGTCGCGCTCTGCGCCGCCTGCGCGCTCGCGCCCTACGCGCTGCTGCTGTCGCGGCGCGCGCCCTCGACCGACATGGCGCAACTGCTCGTCCGCACCCGCGCGCCCGATCTCTTCCGCCTGCCGGAACTCGTCGGCCTGCTGGTCGTCGCCGCGCTCGTCGCGGCGGCGCGCCGCGGCGTCGTCGAGGCGCGCGACCGCGTGTCGCTCTTCGCGTGCTCGCTCGGCCTCGCGCCGCTCGTCGCCTTCAACCAGCAGGTGCTGACCGGGCTCTCGCTCCAGCCGATCCACTACGAGCAGTTCGTGGCGAATTACGTCGCGCCGCTGTCGGCGTTCGTCGCGGCGGCGTTGCTGTGGCGCGCGGGCGGCGGGCGGCTGCCCCGCACCCCGCCTTACCCGCGCCGCGCCCTCGCCGCGCTCGCCGCCTTCGCGCTCTGCTGGGCGCTCTTCGAGTCGCTTGTGATCACGAGGCGGCTCGCGAGGCTCAACGTCACGGTCGATTCGTGGCAGGCGACGGCGCGCGCCCTGCGCGAGGCCGCGCGGCGCGCGCCGGGGGCGGAGGCGCACCGCTCCCTCGTCTTCTGCCCCGAGAGCGTCGGCCTGTGCGATCTGCTGCCGGGCTCCGCGCCGCAGGCGATCCTCTGGGGCTGGCACATGCCGTCCTTCCCCGGCGTCTCGCAGGCCGAGAACAAAGAACGCCTCCGCTTGCAGCTCTACTATTCGGGCGTCGGCGCGCCGGAGTTCGCGCGCCTCGCGCACGCCCCGGGCCCCTACCGCACGGCGATCTTCGGCTGGGGTCGCGCCACCGAGGGGCTCGCGGCGGCGCAAACTCCGATCTCCGAGGGCGAAGAGCGCGCGGAGGTGGAAACTTACGCGCGCTTCGTCGCCGACTTCGACCGCGCGCGGGCCGCCGCCGCGCCGCTCACGTACGTCGTCGTCATGGCCGAGCGCGAGGCGAAGCTCGCGAACCTCGACCGCTGGTACGAGCGCGACGCGGGGGAGCGTGCCGGCCCCTTCACCCTCTACCGCGTCCGGCTGCGCCCCTGAGCGACCGACGTGCGACTCGTGCGCGTGCGCCGCCGTCGCGCGCACGCGCCGCTTCAACGCGATGCACAGACTCGAACCGCACGACCCCGCCCCGCCGCGCCCCGCGCGCAGACTCTCACGCCTCTGCGCCGTGCTCCCCGTCCTGCTGATCGCCGCCGCGCCGCAAGCCTACGTGTGTGCGGCGCGCGGGCGGGCGTGGAACGGCTCGTTCGCCTACTTGCAGATCGACGAGCGCGCCTACGCCGCCTACGTCAACGCGCTCGCCGACGGCAGGCCGCGACGCAACGACCCCTACACGGGGCGCGACGACCGCGCGGGCGCGCCGCAGCCCGAATCGCTCTTCTCGATCCAGTTCGTCCCGGCTTACGCCGTCGCGCTCACGGCGCGCCTCTTACACCTTCGCACCTCGGCGGCCTTCTTCGTCCTGCTGTGCGCGGCGGCGGTCGCCGCGCCGCTCGCGGTGTTCCGCCTGATCCACGCGCTGACGGGCGACGCGCGACTGGCCGCGGCGGGCGCGCTCGTCGTCCTCTGCCTCGGATCGGTGGCGAGCGGCTACGGCGTCTGGGCGACGACGCAAGGGACGGAGCCCGCCGTGCGCCTCAGGCAGATGCCCTTCCTGCGCCGCTACGAGCCCGCGCTCGCCTTCCCGCTCTTCTTCGTCCTCTGCGTGCTCGTCCGCCGCTCGCTCGCCGACGACGCGCGCCGCGCGTCGTACCGCGCCGCGGCGGCGGCGGGCTTGGTCTTCGCGCTCCTCGTCTTCTCCTACTTCTACCTGTGGACAGCCGCGCTCGCGTGGCTCGCCTGCCTCGCGCTCGTGTGGCTCGCCGCGCGCCCCGCCGGGGAGCGCCGGCGCACGCTGCTCCGGCTCGGCGTCGTCGCCGCGTGCGGCGCGGCGGCGCTCGCGCCCTACTTCGTGCTGCTCTCCCGCCGCGCCCCGAACCTTGAGACGGCGCAGGGGCTCGTCCGCACTCACGCGCCCGATCTCTTCCGCCTGCCGGAGCTGATCGGATTGGCGCTCCTGTTGCTGCTGGCGTGGGCGCACAGGCGCGGTCGCGTCGCGCGCGACGATCAGTCGGCGCTCTTCGCCGCGTCGTTCGCGCTCTTGCCCTTCGCCGTCTTCAACCAGCAGGTCGCGACGGGCATCTCCCTGCAGCCCTTCCACTACGACATCTACGTCGCGAACTACTGCGTGCTGCTCGCCGCGGCGCTGGCCGCGCGGCTCGCGCTCGCGCGCCGCGTCCCCGCGCGACTGCTGCTCGCCGCCTCCCTCGCCGCCGTCGGCTGGGCTTCGTTCGAGACGGCGGTCTCGACGAGAAGGTTCGCCCCGTTCCTCCTGCTCCAAGACGAGATCGAAGCGGCGGCCTCGCGCCTCTCCCAACTCGGCCACGCCGGCGGACGCCCCGACACCGACTCGCTCGTCTTCTCGCCGCTCAGCCCCGTCACCGGGCTCCTGCCGACGGGCGCGCCGCAGCCCGTGCTCTGGGCGCAGCACACGGCGTTCTTCCCCGGGGCCGCGCCCGCGGAGGAGCACGAGCGGCTGCTTCAGTACCTCTACTACTCCGGCGTCGATCTCTCCGACGCCGCCGGGCGCGACTACGAGGGGCTCGACCGCCGCAACAAGTTCTACTTCTACCTGCTGCTCGGCGCGGTGCGCGCGAACCGCGAGTTGAACGCCGCGTGGCGGCCCGTCGCGCGCGAAGAGATCGCGCGCGAGCTTGGGGCTTACAACGACTACGCGGCGACGTTCGACCGCGCGCGGGCCGCGCGCTTCGCGCTCTCCTACGTGCTCGTCGAGCAGCGCGCTCCCCCGCTCCCCAACCTCGACCGCTGGTACGAGCGCGACGGCGGCGAGCGCATCGGCAGCCTCGTCCTCTACCGCGTCAGGCTGCGACCGTGAGATCGCGCGGGTAATGATTCAGTTCGATCACGCGTGCGGCGGGGACGGGATTCACCACGGAGGCACAGAGGGCACGGGGTTAACACAGAGGAAGACAATATCTCTGTGCCGCCTCCGTGTCCTCTGTGCCTCCGTGGTGAGTCTTGGTATCCTCTCGCCGAAACGCTGCTGTCGCGTGCCAAAGCTGTGAGCCGGGGCGCGGCGGTGTTAACATCCCACGCGCGCCGCACGGCGCTCCGGCGATGAGCGATCAAACACACACGGACGACGCCTGCCCGCGCTGTCACGCCGCGCGCCTGCGCGCGTGGGAGGAGCTGGGCGGCGAGGAGCGCGAGGTCGTGCGCCGCCTCCCGGCCTCGGCGGACTACCGCGTCGAAGAGCGCGCGGCGCGCCACCGCTGGTGCGTGCGCTGCTGGCACGAGGAGGTGCGCGGCCCGGGCTGCGACGCCTGAGACTTCTCTCTTCCGCCCTCGCCCACCCTAACGACGGAGAACCAAGATGAAAAAGTTCTGCGCCCTCGCGCTGTCTCTCGCCCTGCTGCACGCCGCCCCGCCCTCGCCCGCGCAACCCCGCCGCGAGGCGGTCGCGGCGAAAACGATCGTCGTCAAAGCCGCGCGGATGTTCGACGGCAGGAGTGACCGACTCGTCTCGCCCGCCGTCGTCGTCATCGTCGGCGGCAGAATCCAGTCCGCCGGATCGGGCGCGCAAGCGCCGCCGGGCGCGGAGGTGATCGATCTCGGCGACGCGACGATCCTCCCCGGCTTCATCGACGCGCACACGCACCTGACGGACGAGGCGAGCGACGACTGGAAACAGGACGAGCTCGACAACCTCAAGAAGACCGTCGCCGAGAAGGCGCTCGACGCGACCGTCTTCGCGCGCAAGACCCTGTTGGCGGGCTTCACGACCGTCCGCAACGTCGGCGCGGACGATCTCATCGACGTGGGACTCCGCAACGCGATCAACGACGGCACCGTCGTCGGCCCCAGAATGCTCACCGCCGTGCGCGCCATCGGCTCGACGGGCGGCCACTGCGACCCGACCGCCGGGTACCGTCCCGATCTCTTCAACCGCGAGAGCGGCTTGATGGACGCCGTCGCCGACAGCCCCGACGCGGCGCGCGCCGCCGTGCGCCTCAACGTCAAGCGCGGCGCGGACGTGATCAAGGTCTGCGCCACGGGCGGCGTGCTCTCCCTGACCGACGACGTCAGCTCGCCGCAGATGACGCAGGCCGAGCTGGACGCGCTCGTGGACGAGGCGCACGCGCTCAAGCGCAAGACCGCCGCGCACGCGCACGGCGCGGAGGGTGCGAAGCGCGCCATCCGCGCCGGGATCGACTCCGTCGAGCACGGCACGTTCCTCGACGACGAGGGGCTCGGCATGATGCGCCAGCGCGGCACCTACCTCGTGCCGACCCTGATGGCGTCCGAGGGCCTGCGCGAGCGTCTGGCGAAGGGGATGTACTTCCCGCCGCTCGTCGAGCAGAAGGCGCGCGCGGCCATCGCCGCGCGCGATCAGATGTTCCGCAAGGCGCTGGCGAAGGGCGTCAAGATCGGGCTCGGCACGGACGCGGGGGTCTACCCGCACGGTCGCAACCCCGAAGAGTTTCGCATGATGGTCTCGCTCGGGATGACGCCCGCCGACGCGCTGCGCGCGGGCACGTCCGTCGACGCCGAGCTGCTCGGCGTCGCCGACCGCCTCGGCGCGCTCGAAGCGGGCAAGCTCGCGGACATCGTCGCCGTCCCCGGCGACCCTTTGCGCGACATACGGCAGACGGAAAAAGTCTTCTTCGTGATGAAAGAGGGCGTCGTCTACAAGAACGAGCGGCAGAGGTGAGCACGCCCGACGGCGAGCGGCAGAGGTGAGCGCGCGGCGCGGGCAGGGGGCGCGGCGGCTCCGGGCCTCGCCCGCCTCTTCACGACTTACGGCACGCGCCTCGGCCTGTAGACGCCGCCGTCAGCCCGTCGTAATTCTGTCGTAAGCGGCGCGGATTTGCGTCATGCGCGCGCGCAGGAGTTCGAGGAGCGCGGCGGGCGTGTCGAGGCGGAGGGCGCGGGCGAGGTCTGCGAGCAGGGGGTGATCGGGCGCGGCGGGGAGGATCGAGGAGCGACCGGCGGTGAGGCGTAAGGAGTGATCGAGGGCGCGCAGGGTCGCGTAGCCTTCGGAGAGCGTGTGGTGCGTGTCGGCGTCGAGCGATCCGGCGGCGCGCAGGCGCGCGAGGGTGGCGCTGGTGGAGCGATCCGCGCCTTCGTCGGCGACGGCGTCGCGGAGCTGGAGGTAGCGCGCGGCGAAGTACACGTCGAGCATGCCGCCCGCGCCGAACTTGATGTCGATGCTCTGCGCGGGCCGCGCGGCGCGCTCGCGTTCCAGACGCTCGCGCACGCGGCGGGTCTCGCGGCGCAGCTCCCCTGGGTCGCACGCGCGCGCCGCCTCGTGTACGGCGCGGCGGGCGCGGCGCTCGACCGCGCGACCGAGTTCGAGGTCGCCGCCGACCGCGCGCAGCTTGACGTAGGCCAGCCACTCCCACGCCTGCGTGCGCGAGCCGACGTAATCGACGAAGGACGTGGAAGAGGAGGCGAGCGCGCCGTTCCTGCCGTCGGGGCGCAGCCGCAGATCGACGCGGTAGAGGTGGCCCTCGCGCGTGAGGTTCGAGAGCGCGTTCGTCATCAGCCCGCAGAGGCGCGCGTAGAACTCCTCGCGCGTGAGCGCGGGGACGGGCGGCGGGACGCGCGGGTCGAAGACGGCGAGCACGTCGAGGTCTGAGCCGTAGTCCATGCCGCCGCTCGCGAGCCTGCCGAGCGCGAGCACGGCGAGGCGCGGGCCGGCGACGAAGCCGCCGTGGCGTCGCGCCAGCTCGCGGCGCGCGACGAGCAGCGCCGCGTTGATCGAGGCGGTCGCGAGTTCGGTCTGCAAGCGGTTCGACTCGGAGAGCGTGAGCGCGCCCGCCGCGTCGCGCGCGCCGACGCGGACGATCTCGCGCGACCACGCGCGGCGCAGCGCCGCCAGATCGGCCCGGAACGTCTTCTCCCGGTCGATCTCGGCGCGCAGCAGCGCGCGGTAGTCTCTCGCGGCGGAGGCGTCCGCGCCGTGCGCGACGCCGCGCGCCCGATCCTCGTCGCCGGTGCGCCCTCGATCTTCGGCGGGCTTTCGATCTTCGACGACGGAGTGCGCCCGATCTTCGCCCGCGCGCACTCCGGTCGCTTCGGCGGGCGCGAGCGCGTCGATCAGTTCGGGGTTGCCGGCGATCATCTCGCCGAAGTATTCGGACGCCCCGCAGACGCGGGAGAGCGCCGCGAGCTTCGCCTCGCTCAACTCGACGCGCGCGTCCGACTTCTCAATCGAGGCGAGGATGCGCGCGACGAACGCGCGCGCGCGGCGCGGGTTGAGCACGCCGCCCGTCCGGTCATCCCCGGTCGATGACGGGAGGGCGTCTGGCGGGGGCGAGGGGACGGCTGACTCCGCGTCGGCCCCCGCGCCGGTCGGGCGCGGCCCCGTGGCCGGGCGGCGCGTCGAGACAGTTTGCGCGTCGCCCCTCGCGGGCGGCGACGGCGCGTCGGCAGAGGCCGCGTCGTCGCCGTGCTCGCCGAAGACGCGCGCGAAGGCCGCGCGCACGCGGGCGGTGTGGGCGGCGAGGGATTGATCGAAGGCGGCGAGGGCGTCGTCGCCCGCGAAGTTCATGCGGCGCGCGACCGTCGCGCGGCGCGAGTCGTCTTCGGGGACGGCGTGGGTCTGCAAGCCCTGCTCCATCTGGAGGCGGTGTTCGAGGGCGCGCAGGAAGGCGTAGGCGTCGGAGAGTTCCGTGCGCTCGCGCTCGTTGATGAGGCCGCGGTCGGCGAGGCGACCGAGGCTGATGAGCGTGTGCGGCGCGTGCAGCCACGGGTCGCGCGCGCCGTGCGCGAGTTGCAGGGCCTGCGCGACGAACTCGATCTCGCGCACGCCGCCGCGACCGAGCTTGACGTTGAAGCCGCGTCCCTCATCGCTGTGCTGCCGGTCGATCTTGCGCTTGGCGAGCCGCACGTTCGCGAGCGCCTGCTCGACCGACCCGGCGTGCGTGTAGACGCGCGGGCGCACCTGTTCGTAGAAGCGCGCGAAGAGATCGGCGGAGCCCGCCGACGCCCGCGCGCGGATCAAAGCCTGAAGCTCCCACGCGTGCGCGTCGCGCTGGTAGTAGCGCGCGGCCTCCGAGAGCGAGACGGCGAGCGCGCCATCTCGACCGTGCGGGCGCAGCCGCAAGTCCACGCGGTAGGCCGCGCCCTCGCCCGCCTGCTGCCCCGCGAGGCGCGCGATGCGCTCGGCGAGCCGGTTGAAGTACTCGCGGTTGGAGGCCGCGCCGCGCGTGCCCGCGCCCGAGGTGTCGCCGTCTTCGGAGTAGAGGAAGAGCAGGTCGATGTCGGACGAGTAGTTCAGCTCGCGCGAGCCGAGCTTGCCGAGGGCGACGACGCAGAAGGTGGACGCGACGGTGCGCCCCCTCGCGTCGCGCGTCTGCGGCGCGCCGAAGCGGTTGTCCAACTCCTGCCGCGCGAGGTTGAGGGCGTAGCAGAGCACGGCGTCGGCGAGGTTCGACAGCTCCTCGGTCGTCTCGACGACCGTGGCGGTGCGGCGGATGTCGTGCAGGTAGATGCGCAGCAGCTCGCGCCGGCGGAAGCGCGCGAAGAGGACGTGCGGCTCGTCGCGCGTGTGCGTGAGGGCGAAGCGCGCGAGCGATTCCGTCAGCTCCTCGGTCGAGCGGACGTGGCGGTCGGCCCTCTCCCTCGCGAGCCACGCGAGGTGCTCGGGCTGCTGCGCGAGCGTCGTGGCGAGCAGAGGGCTCCACGCGGCGAGCGCGAGCGCGTCCGAGAGCAGGCCCGGATCGGCGGCGAGTCGGCCCGCCTCGCGCGGGTGCTCCGCGGCGAGCTGCTCGTGGAAGCGGCGCGCGCCTTCGGCGTCGGGCAGGTCGCGCAGCAACTCTTCGATTTTTTGATCCGGCGTCGGCAAGGCGCGATAATTGTAGCGCGAAGCGCGGCGCGTTGCGGAACGGCGCGCGCGCTGGGGGATATAATCTCCGAACGATGGCGGGGTGATGTCCCGATCTGATTTCTCCTCCGTGCGCCCTCCGTGATCTCTGTGCCTCTGTGGTGAGTGCTTACGATCCTTACCTCACCACAGAGGCACAGAGGGCACGGAGGACGCACAGAGAAATGCCTAAACTAGGATTCTGCTAACGACGGGCGAGAGTAGGTCGAGTTTGGGAGCGGCGGACGCTTCGAGTGTTGTTTTGCGGAAGGGGCGAGATGATGAACGTTAAAGACGCACGGGAGTTGTTCGAGTACGACGAGTGGGCGAACGGTCTGGTGCTGGACGCGGCGGCGCGTCTCTCGGACGGAGAGTTTACGCGCGGGCTGGGCAACAGCTTCCCCTCGGTGCGCGACACGCTGGTGCACCTGCTGCACGCGGAGTGGGTGTGGCTCAGGCGGTGGCGGGGCGAGTCGCCGCGCGTCGTGCTCGATCCGGCGGAGTTTCCCGACGTCGCATCGGTCGGCGCGCGTCTCGCCGCGGTCGCGCGGGAGCGCGCGGGACTCGTCGCCGGTTTGTCGGACGACGATCTCGGACGGGTCGTCGCCTACACGAACGCGAAGGGCGAGGAGTGGCGCTACCCGCTCGGGCGGATGATGCAGCACGTCGTCAACCACTCGACCTACCACCGCGGGCAGATCGTGACCATGCTCCGGCAACTCGGCGCGGGCGCGCCCTCGACCGATCTCCTCTACTACGACGACTCGCTCGCCGCCCGCGAGCCTTGAGCCCGCGCCGATCTTTTAGAGCGTAAAAAACTTCTTGCGCGCTGCAAGAAATTTGCTATATTGCCTGCCACTCTCGGACAGCGACGAACTCAGTGAAGGGTGCCGCACGTTGCCGTCCGCAGCCTGTTCGATTAGACAGTAAAAAAAAACCAAGAACGTCCCCCCAGGCACGCCCGACAGCGCGTCGGCAGTGTCGCGTTCCGCAACCTTAAACGCCCTGCCCGCCCGAGGTGTGCGAGCGTTGAGGAAACGTGAATTACCCTTCGCACTTCCGCGCAGGGGGAGACGCGCGCCTCTCACGCGCGACGCCCCTGTCGTCTCACACTGTTCTAACTTCAGGAGGACGCATGAAAAAGTTTTTGGCCGCTTGTCTCACGGCAGCGCTCGGCGTGGCGCTGCTCGCTCCCGCCGCGACCCACAGCCAGAAGGGCATCCCCGCCGAGAAGGCCCCGGCAGCCAAGTACCTCGGCAAAGGTAAGAACGCCATCCCCGGCCAGTACATCGTCGTCTTCAACGACTGGGCGACCGGCGACAAGGGCGCTTACTCGGTGGCCCCCGCGCTCGCCGGGACGATGCGCGACATCTACGGCGGCGAGGTCGAGCGCACCTTCCAGCACGCCATCAACGGCTTCGCCGCGAAGATGACGAAGGAGCAGGCGCTCGCCCTCAGCGAAGACCCGCGCGTCGCCTTCGTCGAGGAGGACGGCGTGATGACCGCCTCGACGACGCAGACGGGCGCGACGTGGGGACTCGACCGCATCGACCAGCGCGACCTGCCGCTGAACGGGACTTACAACTACACCTTCACGGGCTCGGGCGTGCGCGCCTACGTCATCGACACGGGCATCCGCACCACGCACACGCAGTTCGGCGGTCGCGCCTCGGCTGTGTTCGACGCCTTCGGCGGCAACGGTCAGGACTGCAACGGCCACGGCACGCACGTGGCGGGCACCATCGGCGGCTCGACCTACGGCGTCGCCAAGGGCGTCATGCTGAGGGCCGTGCGCGTGCTCGACTGTTCGGGCTCGGGCTCGACCTCGGGCGTCATCTCCGGCGTCGATTGGGTGACGGCGAACCACATCAGCCCGGCGGTCGCCAACATGAGCCTCGGCGGCGGGGCGTCGAGCGCGCTCGACACCGCCGTCAACAACTCGATCAACTCCGGCGTCACCTACTCCATCGCCGCGGGCAACAGCAACGGCGCGGACGCCTGCAACGAGTCGCCCGGTCGCGTCGCCGCGGCCATCACGGTCGCCTCGACGACGACGAGCGACGCGCGCTCGTCCTTCTCCAACGTCGGCACGTGCGTGGACATCTTCGCGCCGGGCTCCTCGATCACCTCCTCGTGGGCGACGTCCGACACGGCGACCGCCACGATCAGCGGCACCTCGATGGCGACGCCGCACGTGACGGGCGCGACCGCCCTCTACCTCCAAGCCTTCCCCGGATCGTCGCCCGCGACGATCAGAAACGCGCTCGTCGGCAACGCGACGCTCAACCACGTCACCAACGCCGGCACGGGCTCGCCCAACCGCCTGCTCTACACGCGCTTCTTCTAAGCGCGCTCGCACGCGCCCCGCGCGGGCGGCGCTGACGGCAAAGGGGCCAGCGACTCTTCATTCAGAGTCGCTGGCCCCTTTGCCGTCCACCGGGACTGCGGCTGCTGCCCCGTTATGAGTTCAACGAGACGACCGCACAGGTTCAACGAGACGACCGCGCCGCCGTGAGATCACTCTGGCGGCCTACGGGCTTCGCGCGCGGGCGCGGCGGAGAGTTTCGCTTCGAGCGCGGCCTTCACGGCCTGCCATTCGGAGTCGATGATGCTGAAGTAGGTGGTGTGGCGGACGCGCCCCGTCGAGGTGATCATGTGGTTGCGCAGCGTGCCCTCCTCCTTCGCGCCGATGCGGAGGATGGCGCGGCGCGAGCGCTCGTTGATCGAGTCGGTCTTGAGCGCGACGCGGATGCAGCCCCACGTCTCGAAGGCGTGGCCGAGCATCAGGTACTTCGCCTCCGTGTTGACGGGCGTGCGGTGGCGCGTGCGCGCGACCCACGTCCAGCCGATCTCCGCGCCGCGGTGCTCCCGCTCGATGTTGCCGAAGCGCGTGCAGCCGACGACCTCGCCGCTCCCCCTCTCGACCGTCGCGAACGGGAGCGCCGCGCCGCGCGCCTGCTCGGCGAGCGCCGTCTCGACGTAGTCGCGCATCCCCTCGCGGCTGTGAATCTGCGTCGTCGTGAAGCGCCACAGATCGTCGTCGAGCCCGTGCACGCACAGCGCGTCCAGGTGCGACAGCGTCAGAGGCTCAAGCCTCACGCGCCGACCCTCTAAAGTGACGGGGACAACATTCATGGGAAGGATGAACCGGATGCGCGTAAACGGTGAACCGTGACAGGTGACAAGTAAGAAAAGCATCTGGCTCCTACCTGTCACCCGTCACGGCTCACCCGTCACGGCTTTTAGATGTCGAAGTACATCGCGAACTCCAGCGGGTGCGGGCGCATCCGCATGGGCTGAATCTCCTTCTCGCGCTTGTAGCCGATCCAGCGGTCGATGAGATGCGTGGTGAAGACGTCGCCCTTCAGGAGGAACTCGTGGTCGGCTTCGAGCGCGCTGAGTGACTCGTCGAGCGAGCCGGGGAGCGAGGGCACGTCCTTGAGCTGTTCGGGAGAGAGATCGTAGATGTCCTTGTCGAGCGGCTCGCCGGGGTCGATGCGGTTCTGGATGCCGTCGAGGCCGGCCATGAGCATCGCCGAGAAGGCGAGGTACGGGTTGCACGAAGGGTCGGGCGGGCGGAACTCAAGGCGCTTGAGCTTCGGGTTGGTGGAGAACATCGGGATGCGGATCGCGGCCGACCGGTTGCGCGCCGAGTAGGCGAGGTTGACCGGGGCCTCGAAGCCGGGCACGAGCCGCTTGTAGCTGTTCGTCGTCGGGGCGGCGAAGGCGACGATGGAGGCGGCGTGCTTGAGGAGGCCGCCGATGTAGTGGCGCGCGAGATCGGAGAGGCCGGCGTAGCCGTCGCCCGCGAAGAGCGGCTTCTCGCTCTTCCAGATCGACTGGTGGCAGTGCATCCCCGATCCGTTGTCGCCGTAGATCGGCTTCGGCATGAAGGTCGCGGTCTTGCCGTACTGGTGCGCCGTGTTGCGGACGACGTACTTGAAGATTTGCAAATTATCCGCCGTGCCGAGCATGGTCGAGAAGCGGAAGTCGATCTCGCACTGCCCGGCGGTGGCGACCTCGTGGTGGTGGCACTCGACCGTGATGCCGCAGCGTTCGAGGATGAGCGAGATTTCGGAGCGCAGGTCGCTCAAGGTGTCCGCCGGGGTGACGGGCACGTAGCCCTCTTTGGCGCGGATGCGGTAGCCGAGGTTCGGCCCGCGCTCGTCGTCCCCGGCGCGCCCGCTCGTCCAGTGCGCCTCGTCCGACTCGATTGAGTAGCCCGCGGAGTGCTGGTCGTTGTTGTAGCGCACGCCGTCGAAGACGAAGAACTCGGCCTCGGGGCCGAAGTAGACCGCGTCGCCGATGCCGGTGAACTTGAGGTAGCTCTCGGCGCGCTGCGCGACCGAGCGCGGGTCGAGGCCGTAGCCCTCCTTCGTGATGGGATCGACGGCGTTGGCGATGACGCAGAGCGTCGGCTCCTCGGCGAACGGGTCCATCCACATCCGGACGGGGTCGGGCACGAGCAGCATGTCCGACTCGTGGATCGAGGCCCAGCCGCGAAGCGACGAGGCGTCGAAGCCGAAGCCGTCTTCGAAGGAGCCTTCGTCGAGCTCGTGGATGGGGTAGGTCAGGTGGTGCCAGGCCCCGACGAGGTCCGTGAAGCGCACGGAGATAAACTTCGCCCCCTGGTCTTCCGAATACTTCAAGACCGTTTTCGCGTCCATGTTGTCTCCTGATTGATTTTGAGAGTGTCGTGGGTGTGAACCGCGCCGGGTTGGGCTTGGGCGGCGGCCTGCGTGTCCCGTGTGTCCTTAAGGGCGGGCGTCATCGACATCGAAGGGCGACGCTTGAAAAATGGGCATTATAGACGCGCGCGAAGTGGTGTCAAGGTTTCACGTAAAAAAGAATGTGACACGCGCGCGAAGCTAACTCAACAAGTTGCCCGCGCCGACCGCGCGCCGCCTCGTAACCCATTATCGTGTGTAATTTAACAGCCCGCTCGCGCCGCCCGACCGCCGAAAAAAGTTATAGACCCTGCCACTTTTTTTTGTTACATTGCCCCTCATAGTTTTCCAGCCCATGAAATCATCCGCAATCGTGGCGCGCGCCGAGTTTGCTCCCGCGCCGAACTTCTACACGCGAGCCGGAGACAAGCAGGAGACCGGAAGTTGACCACCGCCATCGAACAGACGCTCGAAACCTACGGCATCGAAAATTGGGGCGCTGGCTACTTCAGCATCAACCGCAAGGGCAACCTCGTCGTCCACCCGTCGGAGGGCGACACGAGCGCCGCCGCCGACCTCAAAGAGATCATCGACGACCTCGCCAAGCGCGGCATCCAGACGCCCGTGCTGCTGCGCTTCCCGCAGCTCATCACCGCGCAGGTGCGCAAGCTCCAGCGCGCCTTCCGCAACTCCATCCGCGAGTTCGACTATCAGGGATCGCACATGTGCGTCTACCCGATGAAGGTCAACCAGCAGCGCGCGGTCGTCGAGGAGTACCTGCGCGAGGGCTCGCGCTACGACTTCGGGCTCGAAGCCGGATCGAAGGCGGAGCTTTACGCCGCGCTCGCGCAGGAGCAGTCGCCCGACTCGCTGCTCGTCCTCAACGGCTTCAAGGACGAGGAGTTCATCGAGCTGGCCTTCGTCGGCGCGCGCGCCGGGAAGCGCGTCGTCATCGTCATCGAGAAGCTGTCGGAGTTGGGTCACGTGCTGCGCCTCGCCGGGCAGTACGAGGAGGATCACGAGGGCGACCTGCCGATGGTCGGCATCCGCGTCAAGCTCTACTCGAAGGGCTCGGGGCGCTGGGAGAAGTCGGGCGGCGAGGCGGCGAAGTTCGGCTTGACGACGACCGAGATTCTCGAAGTCATCCGCCGCCTGCAGGAGGAGGGGCGCATCGAGATGCTGCGCCTCCTGCACTTCCACATCGGCTCGCAGCTCACCGACATCAAGCGCATCAAGAACGCGATGAAGGAGGCGGCGCGCGTCTACGCCAAGATTTACCAGATGAAGGTGCCCATCGATCTGCTCGACGTGGGCGGCGGCATGGCGGTCGATTACGACGGCTCGAAGACGGCCTTCGACTCGTCGGCGAACTACAACGCGCAGGAGTTCGCCAACGACGTGATCTACACGATCAAGCAGGTCTGCGACGACGAGAACGTGCCGCACCCGACCGTCATCCAGGAGTCGGGCCGCTACCTCTCCGCCTACCACGCGCTCCTCGTCACCAACATTCAGGAGGAGATCGAGACGGTCGTCGAGGACATCACGCCGATAGAGATCGACGAGGACGATCCGCAGGTGGTGGTCGAGCTGGGCGACCTGCGCGAGACCATCGGCCCGAAGAACTACCGCGAGTACTACCACGACGCGCTCGAACACCGCGAGGAGCTGTTCACCTTCTTCAACCTCGGCCTGATCTCGCTCGAAGATCGCGCCAAGGGCGAGGTCCTCTTCTGGGACGTGTGCGAGCGAGCCGACAAGTTCGCGCAGGCGAACGAGTACGTCTCCGAGGAGTTCGACGAGCTGCGCCGCCTGTCGCGCGCCAAGTACCTGGCGAACTTCTCGGTCTTCCGCTCCGCGCCCGACCACTGGGCGCTCGATCAGTTGTTCCCGATCGTCCCCATCCACCGCCTGAACAAGCCGCCGACGGCTTACGCCACGCTCTGCGACATCACGTGCGACTCGGACGGCGTCGTCGACAAGTTCGTCGATCTGCACGACGTGAAGAACGTCCTCGAATTGCACCCGCTCATCGAGGGCGAGCCCTACTACATCGCCTTCATGCTCGTCGGCGCGTACCAGGAGGTGATGGGCAACAACCACAACCTCTTCGGCATCCCGCACGAGGCGCAGATCTACATCGACGAGGACGGCTACCTGATCAAGAAGGTGATCCGCGGCACGAACGTCGGCGAGTCGGTGCAGACGGCGCGCTACGACCGCGGCGGGCTGCACGAGGGCTTCCGCCGCCAGATCGCGCAGCGCGTCAAGCGCGGCGAGCTGACGCAGGCCGAGGCCGCCGCGCTCGTCGATTTTTACGAATCCCGCATCAGCGCGTACACGTACCTCTCAGTGAACGGCAAACAGAGGAGACAGTGACAGGTGACAGGTGACGAGAAGCCGTTGGCTATTAGCTGTTAGCTCTTAGCTTTCGGTCTTCGGCTCGGCTGGCGGCTAATCGCTAAAAGCTAACGGCTTCTCGTCACCCGCCGCCCGCCGCCCCCAAATTTATGGTGACTCAACGCAAGCCTAAACCGTCGAAGTACCTGACCATCCCGACGCGCCCCGTGCAGGTGGATCGCGACCGCTCGGTCGCGGGCCTGCTCGAAAAGATGGAGGGGTGCGGCTTCGGCGCGCGCCAGTTGGCCGAGGCGCACCGCATCTGGCTCGACATGCTCGGCGACAACACGACGATCTTCGTCGCCGCCTCCGGCGCGCTCATCCCCGCCGGGATGCGCCGCCTCCTCGCCTACGTCATCAAGAACCGCTTCGTGGACGTGCTGATCTGCTCCGGCTCGATGCTCTTCCACGACCTGCACGAGACGCTGGGCCGCAACCATTACCAGTCGCACCCCTACATGACCGACGCCGAGCTGGAGGCCTCGCAGATCGCGCGCATGCTCGACGTGCTGGCGAGCGAGGAGGAGTACCGCGAGGCCGAGGAGTGGGTCGGCGGCTTCACCAACCAGCTCGATCAGACGCGCCCCTACTCGACCAGAGAGTTCCTGCACCTCCTCGGGCGCGAGCTGGCCGAGATCGCCACCGACGACGGCGTGCTCACTTCGGCCTACAAGGCGCGCGTCCCCGTCTTCTGCCCGACCATCGCCGACAGCTCGATCACCCTGGGGATCGCCAACGCGCGCTTCGAGAAGAAGAACAACTTCGGCTTCGATCTCGTCCAAGACGTGCTCGATCTCACGCAGGTCGCCGCGCGCGCGCGCGTCTCCGGCGTGATCAACCTCGGCGGCGGAACCAGCCGCAGCTTCCTCCACCAGACCGAAGCCTCCACCGGCATCGTCAAGACCCCGGCGCGCGGCCACAAGTACGCCATCCAGATTTCCACCGACGCGCCGCACCCCGGCGGGCGCTCTTCCGGCACGGTCACCGACGAGACGCTCATCTACGGCAAGCTCGCGCGCGGCGCGACCTCGGCTTACGTCAACTGCGACGCCACCATCGCGCTCCCCATCCTCGTCACCTCGCTCTCGCAGACCGCCGCCAAGTACATGAAGGGGCGCAAGCGGCCCACCTTCACCTTCGGGCGCGAGCTGCTGGTCGAAGTCCCGTAAAAGCCGTAACGGGTGACGAGTCAGCTATTAGCTATCAGCTATTAGCTAACACTCATCACCCATCACTCATCACTTCTGACCTGTCACCCGTCACGGTTTACGGTTCACGGCTGTCCCCCGTTGCTTGTCACTCACTCCCGCCTGTGTTAGCTTTTCCGGGCTCGCCCGGCGCGTCGGCTCGTGACGCCCGGCACGGTAGGACCGTCCAGAGAAGTTCCGCCAGAACCCTTCGGACATTAACTCGCACAACATAAGTTCCGGAGTTGCCCTCATGCGTTCCCCTTTGCGTTCCGCCCCGGTTCTCGCCCTCGCGTCGGCGCTCCTCGTCGCCTTCTGCGCCGCGGGCGCGCGCGCGCAGAGCAGCTACCAGGTCGCGCAGTCGCTCGGCGTCGCCATCACGCCCGGAACCACGCAGGTCTCAGGGTTCGCCTGCGCCGACGTGGGCCTGCCCAACGACGACTGCGTCGCGCCGGTCGCGCTCCCCTTCCCCTACACCTTCTACGGGCAGACGTTCACCTCCGCCAACGTCTCCACCAACGGCGCGCTCCAGTTCGCGAGCGCGAGCAACGACTACGGCCAGAATCAGGTCTGCTTCCCGCTCCCGCAGTTCAGCTACGCGATCCTGCCGCACTGGGCCGACTTGCAGACCAACGGCCCGGGCGAGGGCATCTTCACCTCCGTGACGGGCGAGCCCGGCAGCCGCGTCTTCAACGTCGAGTGGAGGGCCTCCTACAACTTCCTCCCGCCCGGCACGCTCAACTTCGAGGTGCGGCTCTACGAGAACCAGCAGCGGTTCGACATCGTCTACGGCAACGTCGGCGGCAGCGGGGCCTCCTCGCCCGGCGGCGGCAACATGCTGCCCACGGTCGGGGCGCAGCAGGCCACGGGCGCGCAGTACACGGCGTTCAGCTCGTCGTGCGGCAGGGCGGCGGGCGGCCTGCGCGGCGGGCTCGCGCTCGCCTTCACCGGCGCGACCAACCCGTCGCGTTTCATCTCCGGGCGCGTCACCGACCCGGACGGCAAGCCCCTGAGCGGCGTCACCGTCACGCTCTCCGGCGACGCGGCGCAGCAGTTCGCGACCGGCGTGGACGGTCGCTACCAGTTCAGCAACCTGACGGGCACGCACTACACGGTCGCGGCCTCGCAGGCGGGGCAGAACTTCTACCCCGGCAGCCGCGTCTTCGCCCCGTTCCCGGAGCTGCCGTTCTCGGGCAGCCAAGTCGTTAACTTCGTCCGCACGCCGCCCGCCGCCCCCGGCGACGTGCTCATCACCGAGTTCCGCTTCCACGGCCTGGGCTTCCCCGCCGCCGGCCTTAACCCCGCGGGCAGCGTCTTCAACGACGAGTTCGTCGAGCTCTACAACAACACGAACTCGACCATCGTCGTCAACACGACGGACGGCTCCTCGGGCTGGCTGCTCGAAGCGGCCAACCACGAGAGCTACATCGTCCCGCGCGGCACGGTCATCCCCCCGCGGGCCCACTTCCTCGTCGCGGGCACGGGGTACAATTCCCTCTTCCTCTACGCCCCCGGAGAGGACTTCCTCTCCGGCGACATCGACGACGACTCCGGCGTGGCCCTCTTCAGCAGCACGGCCACCCTCAGCCCCGCGACGCGCATCGACGCCGTCGGCTTCGACAACGCGGCGAACCCGGTCCCCTCCCTCTACCGCGAGGGCGCGGGGCTCGCGCCCGTCTCCGCGACCGAAGCGGAGTACACCGCGAACACCAGCGAGTTCGCGTGGGTGCGCAAGCTCACTTCGGGGCTGCCGCAGGACACCGACGACAACGCCGCGGACTTCGTCTTCGTCTCGACGGGCGGCGCGCCCCTCGGAGCGTTGCAGCCCGCGCTCGGCGCGCCCGGCCCCGAGAACCTCTACAGCCCGCCGACGCGCAACTCGCAGATCAAGGCCACGTACGTCGATCCGGGCTGCGTCACGGCGAGCGTCGATCCGTCGAGCGCGTGCGCGCGCGTGCGCGTCGCCACCCCGGTCGCGGGCGGCGCGCAGGGCACGCTCTCGATCCGACGCCGGTGGACGAACCTGACGGGCGCGCCCGTCACGCGCCTGCGCTTCCGCATCACGGGCTTGAGCGTGCTCGGCAACCGCGGCGTCGCGGAGGCAGACCTGCGCGCGCTCTCCTCCACGGACGTGACGGTGACGGGCACGAAAGGCACGGTCGACCTCAGCGCGCTGACGCTGGAACAGACGCCGCCGGCGCAGCCGTCGGGCGGCGGGCTCAATTCAAGCCTGCGCGTCGGCTCGATCACGCTCGCCTCGCCGCTCGCCGCGGGCGCGAGCGTCAACGTCGAGTTCAATCTGGGCGTCCAGATCGACGGCGACTACCGCTTCTTCGTCAACGTCGAGGCGCAGTCCGCGACGCCGCCCGTGCCCCCGGCGGTCGGCTCCAAGACCGGCGGCGGCTTCAAGCCGGGACACCCCAAGACTCCGTCCGGCAAAGCCAAGTTCTAAAGCGCCGGGCTCGCCGGCTTAAATGAGAGGGCGGTCGCGCCTCG
>DASVQC010000084.1:0-14530 GCA_036389335.1 Pyrinomonadaceae bacterium
CGCGCGCCCCCGGCTTTTCAACACGCGCAGACGCGGCCCGCGCGTCTCCGAGCTTCAGGCACCCGGTCTTCGATCTTCGACCTTCGCTCGGCGACGCCCGCGACCCGCGCCGTTCGCGCCCGCGCCCCGCGCGTGCGAGAATACCGCGCATGGCTGACCACGCGGGCACGCTCTACCTCGTCTCCACGCCCATCGGCAACCTCGAAGACGTGACGCGGCGCGCCCTGCGCCTGCTCGCCGAAGTCGACCTCGTCGCCTGCGAGGACACACGCCACACGCGCAAGCTCCTCGACCACTACGGCATCAAGACGAAGACCGTCAGCTACCACGAGCACAACGAGCGCGAGCGCGCCGCCGAACTCGCCTCGCGGCTCGCCGCAGGCTTGAGCGTCGCGCTCGTCTCCGACGCGGGCACGCCCGCCGTCTCCGACCCCGGCTACCGACTCGTGCGCGCGGCCATCGAGCGCGGCGCGCCGGTCGTCCCCGTCCCCGGCGCGTCCGCCTTCGTCGCCGCGCTCACGGCGTCGGGCCTGCCGACCGACGAGTTCTTCTTCGGCGGCTTCCTCCCCCCGCGCCCCGCCGCCCGCCGCGCGCGCCTCTCGCAACTGCGCGCGCTCCCCGCCACCCTCGTCTTCTACGAGGCCCCGCACCGCATCGCGGACGCGCTGCGCGACGCCCGCGACGCCCTCGGCGAGCGCGAGGCGGCGGTCGCGCGCGAGCTGACCAAACTACACGAAGAGATCGCGCGCGGGCGTTTGAGCGAATTGATCGAAAGATTCTCCGGCGACCACGCCGCCCGCGGCGAGATGGTGCTCGTCATAGACCGCACCGTGATCGACGACCCGACCGACGGCGAAACTACAACGACCGAATCAATCGCCGCCCTCGTCGCCGCCTACGAGCGCGACGAAGGGCTCGACCACCGCGCCGCCCTCAAGCGCGCCGCCCGCCGCCTCGGCCTCACCCGCGACGAAGCCTACCGCCGCCTCGCCGCCGAACGCGCACGCGACAAAAGCGACTGACGCGAGGCGACACGCGCGCCCGTTTACGCATCCCGGGAAGATGTGGCGCGTTCCGCGAGTTTCTCCTGAGCAGCGTTGGCGCGCAGGTGCCGCTCAATCTTTATTCAGGACTTCGCGCAGGGCTTCGAGTTCGGGGAGGACGAGCTGATCTTTGACGCGGGCGGCGGCGCGTTTGGCTTCGATGAGCGCGTCGAGGGTGAGGACGCGGCAAGCGATTCCGTAGAGCGGTACGGCGACGGATGCCACGAACGCCTCGGCGTAAACGCCGACGCCCGACACTTCGCCGAGTAAATCAATGTCGCCGATGGTGGTGAGCGTGAAGTTTGTGCCGCTCTGGAGTGTTTGCTCGTCCCAGACGAAGGGCAGATTCTCCGGCAAGCCCCGCGGGCGCGGCTGATACGGTGAGAGTGCGGCGGATAGGCGCTTGAGGTTTGCGCGGCGGCGGGCGTAGCAAATATCCAGATCGAATGTGACGTGCGCCGATCCGTGCAAGTTCATTGCGACCCCGCCGACAATGATGAACTCGACTTCGTGGCGCGAGAGCGTTTCGATGGCTTGCCGTAATTCAATCACGGGCTCGGGCGGAGGTAAGGCGCGGACTGCTCGCGCATCTCTTCTAAAGCGCGCATCGCGCATTGCAGATCGTCGAGTCGCTGTTCGGGCGTAAGCTTCAGACGCTGAATCAGCAAGGTCAAGTCAATGCCGAAGTCACGCGCGCGGGCCGCCGCGCTGCCCGGTCGCGGATCAAGCAACTGCTCTTCGACGCTCCTGCTCATAACGACTTCGGAAGCCACCGCCTTACATTTTAACAGACTTCGCCTACCGCGCCGCGGCTTCTTTGAACAGCTTATCCAGCCACAGGTTCGCCTGCTTCTCCTGCACGGTGTTGGCGCGGAGCCGGGCGTTCAGGTTCTGGAAGTCGACGCGGTCGAGGGGCTGATCCTGATTGAAGCAGGAGAAGACGAACGACTCCGCGCCCGTTTCGGGATCGACGTGCCGCTGCAAACACTGCGCGCAGACCTCCTTCATCATGCACTGCATCGGGCTGTTAATCGATCCGACGCCGACGTGGCCGGGCTTGAGGTAGGGCGCGAGCACTTCGTGGCGCGCGGCCTTCACCGCCGCCATCATGCGATCCGAGCCGATGGCGATGACGCGATCCACCTCGCGCAGGTCGAACATCGGCGCGCGCTGGAGCCCTTCGGCGTAGGCCTTGATCGACTGCACGATGTTGCCGCGGAAGTGGTAGTCCTGCGGGCGGCGCGGCGCGATCTCCGCGCCGGTGTCGGTCGACCAGATGACCTGATCCGTCCCCGCCTCGACCTCCTCGCGCTTGAAGAGGTCTTCGCCCTTCTTGTAGCCCGCGAAGTAGACGACGCGGCAGCCGTTCGCCTTGAGCGCGGCGGCGATGGAGAAGAGCACGGCGTTGCCGAGGCCCCCGCCGGCGAGCAGGACGGTCTCGCCCTCCGGGATTTCCGTCGGCGTCCCCGTCGGCCCCATCACGACGACGCGCTGCCCCTCGCGCAGGGTCGCGCACAGGCGCGACGACGCGCCCATCTCCAACACGATCAGGCTGAGCAGCCCCTCCGCCTTGTCCACCCACGCGCCGGTCAGCGCGATGCCTTCCATCGTCAGCTTCGTGTCGGCCACCACCGCGGCGTCCGTCTCGTAGTTCTGCAAGCGGTAGAACTGTCCCGGCTCGAACTTGCGCGCCTGCGTCGGCGCGCGCACGATCACCTCGACGATGGTCGGCGTCAGACGGTCGACCCTGACGACCCGCGCGATCAACTCGTCGTCCAGCTTCCCGACGAGCCGCGCGAAATCTTCTTCGGAGGCGACCGGGTTGTCGCCCGCAGACTTACGCGACGCGCCGCCCGCGCCTTCCCCGGCCCCTGACCCCTGACCCCCAACCCGCGCTTCGACCGCCGCGATCTCGTCCGCGAAGAGCGCGGCGACGTGCTCGTAGCCGTCCTTCGCCGACGCCATCGCCTTCACCACGTTGCCCGCGTAGACGGGGTGGTTGTCGCCGTAGTAGGAGATGAAGCGGCCACCGCTCTCGTACGACGTGAAGAAAGCGCGCTCGCCCTTGGCCGCGGGCACGAGCTTGCGCGAGCCGTTCGCGCCTTCCAGCTTGTGCGGCGCGAAGAACTCCTTCCACTCGTCGAGCGCGAACGTGCCGGGCCGCTCGCGCTCGTAGATGGTGTTCGGGCTCGTGCCCGCCGCGACGCAGACCGTGCGCGCCGCAACCCTCACCAACTCGCCCGACGCCTTCCACTTCTTCGACTCCGCGTCGAGCCTCATGCGCTCGAAGACTATCGCCGCGACCGCGCCGCGCTCGTCGGCCACGGCCTCGACCGGCGACATGTTCTCGACGTAGGAGATGCCCTCTTCGAGCGACTTGACGACCTCCTCGTGGTTCAGACGGTACGCGGGCGAGTCCTGCAAACGCTTCCGGTAGACGATCGTCGCGCCGCCCCACGCCCGCACGAGCGGCACGAAGTTGGGCTCTTCGCCCGCGGCCTTCGCCCTCCCCCTTTCTTCACGAATCGCGCGACCGTGCGCGAGGAATTCGTCGTACACTTCGCGCTCCTCCGCGTCGAAGCGTTTGAAGATCTCTTCCTCCCCGAACTCCTCCGCGAGCCGTTCGTGGCGCGCGAGAATCTTCTCGACCTGCACGGGGTAGTAGGCGAAAACTTCCGTCGCCGTGTCGATTGCCGTCAGGCCGCCGCCGATGACGACCGCGGGCAGGCGCACCTGCAGGTTGGCGAGCGCGTCCTGCTTGAACGCGCCCGTCAGTTGGAGCGCCATCAGGAAGTCGGACGCCTTGCGCACGCCGCGCACGAGGTTGTTCTTCATCCCGATGATCGTCGGGCGGCCCGCGCCCGAAGCGATGGCGATGTGATCGAAGCCGAGCGCCCACGCGTCCTCAATCGTCAGCGTCCCGCCGAAGCGCACGCCGCCGTAGAAGCGGAAGCGTTCGCGGCGCGCGAGCGTGAGATGGATGAGCGTCAGAAAATTTTTGTCCCACCGCACCGTGATGCCGTACTCGGAGACGCCGCCGAAGCCCGCGAGCACGCGCCGGTCGAGCGCCGTTTCGATCTCGCCGACGTCGCGCACCGCGCGCGGGACGTTTCGACCGCCGCCGCCCGTCAGCTTTTCGTCGAGCGGCTCGATCTTCAAGCCGTCGATGCCGACGACGCCGAAGCCCTCGTTGAGAAGATAATGGGCGAGCGTGTAGCCGGCGGGGCCCAGACCGACGACGAGCACGTTGCGCCCGTTGTAGGCGAGCGCGTGCGGTCGCTTGGCGTTGAGAGGGTTCCAGCGCGTGAGGAGCGAGTAAATCTCGAAGCCGTAGGGGAGCGCGAGCACGTCGGTGAGCACGCCCGTCTCGGCCTGCGGGATGTTGACGGGCTCCTGCTTCTGGAAGATGCACGACTTCATGCAGTCGTTGCAGATGCGGTGGCCCGTGCCCGGGCACATCGGGTTGTCGATCATGACGAGCGCGAGGGCGGCAATCGAGTCGCCCCGCGTCTGCATCACGTGCATCTCGGAAATCTTCTCGTCGAGCGGGCAGCCTTCGAGGACGATGCCGAGCGGGTTGCGCTTGTACGCGCCGTCCTTCTCGCGCAGGCCCTTCGAGCACGAGTCCTTGTCGCGCTCGTGGCAGTAGAGGCAGTAGTTGACCTCGTCGAGAACTTCGCGCCGCGTCGCGCGCCGGTCGGTCAGGGCGAAGCCCGCGCGGCGGCGCAGGTTCTTGTCGAGCCCGCGCATCATCTCCGGCAGGTCGGCGTCGGGCCGCTCCAACTGCACGAGGTGCTCGTAGTCGAGCGGGTGCGGCGCGCGGAAACTGACCCACCCCCGCACGCGCTCGCGGGCCTCGGCGCGCGTCGCGTGAACCGAGGCCCACGCCTCGACCAGACGCAGCGCGCCCTTGACGAACCGCGCGTCGTCGCCCGACCCGGAAATGTTTTGGGCGGCGTCGCCCTCAAACTCCGCGAGCGCGACGCCCGCGCCCGCGGAGGCTTCGCGCGCCCGCGCGATCTCGCGGGCCTCCGCGCCGACGCCGTCGGCCTCGCCCCCCTTCTCGACCGACTTCTCCCACGCGAGCAGCCGCGCCGTCATGCGCGCCACGCCCAGCTCGTCGTCGAGGGCGAGCGTGTCGGCGAAGGCGGCGCGGCGCAGCGCGTCGAGCGCGGCGTGAAGCGAGTCGAGGTCGTAGGTCAGTGCGCGCTCGGCGGGGACGCGCTTGGTGGCGCGGCGCGCGACGAAGTTTTTGAACTCGAAGACCGCGTCCTGCGCGCGGACGGACGCGGCGTGGGCCTCGCGCTCCGCCTCCGCGCGGAACAGGCGCGCGACGAACCGCGAGAGGTGCGGCGCGGCGGCGACGAGCAGATCGGACTCGGCCCGCGTCCCCTTCAGGTTCGCGCCGCGCGCGCGCGTGTACTCGGCGAGCGCGGCGTGGAGCGCCGCGTCCTCGCGTTCGAGTTCGGCTTGGAAGCGCGCCGTCAGCTCGCGCAGGCGCGCCGGGTCGTAGAGGTCTCGGTAGGTGAAGCCGTCGATCCCCAGCTCGAAGTTCGTCTCCGCGGCATTCGGGGCGTGCGCGGTGGGGGGCGCGGCGGGCGTAAAGTTCTGCATGACTTGCGTTGAAAGTTTAAGGACTTGTCGGACTATTTCGGGAGACCGCGGCGGATGACTTACGTTAAAGCGCGCCGAAGGGGCCGCGCGGCGGCGAGTATAGCACCGCCCCCGCGCGGCGGCTAAACGCACGGCTTCAAAGGGCCTGCGCGGCTTGCCAACCCCGCGCCGCGTTACCTATAATCGCAGTCTCTCGGCGCGTTGGTGTAGTCGGCTAACACGCCGCCCTCTCAAGGCGGAGACCACGGGTTCGAGTCCCGTACGCGCTATCAGGATCGTCCGTCGAAGGTCGCGGTTTTCACGCCCGCGACCTTCTTCGTTTTTGGACGAAAGGTTATACTGAGTCGCCGTTAGACGCCCGCCTGCCGTCCCGCGCACCATGCGCCCGCTCAAGTTACACACGAAGACGACGCTCGTCGCCTCGGTCATCACGCTCGCCGTGCTCGGCGTGGTGCTGGCGCTCGTCAGCGTGCGCGTGGCGGGGCGGGTGCGCGAGGAGCAGAAGGAGCTGGCGACCTTGCAGGCGCAGAACCTCGCCGCGCACGTCAGCGCGATCAGCGCGCCGCGCGACGCCGGGGAACTGGCGCGCATGGCAACCATCGTGCACGGCGCGCACCCGGACGCCGTGACGGTGCGCGTCTGGGAGCGCGTCGGAGGGGTCTTCAAGGAGGTGGCGGCGTCCGCCGGGAGCGCGCCCGCCGAGGAGATTCCCGAAGAGACGAAGGCGGCGCTGCGCAGCGGCATCCCGACCAACAGCGTCGCGCCGCTGCCCGTGACCGTCAACTCCCGCCTGAGAGTCTTCGCGCCCGTCACCGACGGCGGGCGCGTCAGCGGCGCGGTCGAAGTCACCGAGCGGCTGGACAGCGCGGCGACCATCGCGTGGCAGTACGGGCGCGACGCCGTGTGGCTCGGCCTCGCCGCGGTAGCCTTGATCACGCTCGGCGTCTCGCTGCTCCTGCGGCAGACCGTCTACCGGCCCGTGGGGCGTCTGGTCGGCGCGATGGAGCGGGCGCGCGCGGGCGATCTGGCGGCGCGCGCGCCCGAGTCGAAGCCCGACGAGATCGGCGTCCTCGCGCGCGAGTACAACAGCCTGATCGCGCGCCTGAGGGAGATGACGGCGGAGCGCGAGCGGCAGAAGGAGCTGTTGCAGGTGCGCGTCGAGGAGGCGACCGCCCAACTCGCCGAGCGCAACGCGCAGCTCGAAGACGCGAACCTCGAACTGTGGCGCACGGCGCGCCGCCTGACCGAGCTCGAACGGCTCGCCGCCGCCGGCCAGACCGCGGCGCAGTTCGCGCACGAGGTCGGCACGCCCCTGAACCTGATCAGCGGCCACGTCCAACTGCTCCTGCTCGCGGGCGCGGGGGCCGAGACGCCCGCGGCGCGCGAGCGCCTTCAGACGATCAGCGCGCAGATCGAGCGCATCGAGCGGATCGTGCGGCGGATGCTCGACCGCACGCGCCCCGAAACGTTGGAAGCCGGGCCGCTCGACCTGAACGCGCTGCTCAGGCGCACCTGCGACGCCACGCTCCCGACCCTCGACGCCAACGGCGTGCGGCTCGACGCGCGGCTCGACGCCCGCCTGCCGCAACTCAACGGCGACGCGGATCGGCTGCAACAGGTCTTCATCAACCTCATCAACAACGCGCTCGACGCGATGCCGGGAGGCGGCGAGCTGCGGATCGTGTCGCGCGTCGAGCACGACCGCGACGACGAGTCTCGCGGATCGTCCGACGGCGGCGGCGGGGAGCGCGTCGTCGTCGAGTTCGCCGACACGGGCTGCGGGATGACGGAGGAGGTGAGGGCGCGCATCTTCGATCCGCTCTACACGACGAAGGCGCGCGGGCGCGGGACGGGGCTCGGCCTGGTCGTCGTCAGCCAGACGATCACGGATCACGGCGGGCGCATCGAGGTCGAGTCGGAGAGCGGGCGCGGCGCGCTCTTCCGCATCATCTTCCCGGTCGCGTCCGTGGGCGGCGCGGCGGGCGGGGTCGAGAGGGGGGTGGTCGTCGGCGGGGCCGCGGCGGGCGTCCGTTCCCGCGAGGTCTCCGGAGGGGGCTGATGAAAAAGATTCTCGTGATCGACGACGACGCCGAGTCGTGCGCGCTGCTCGGGGAGATTTTCGCGGCGCAGGGGTGGGCGACCGAGAGCGCGCAGGAGCCGCGGGCCGCGCTCGCCCTCGCCGCGCGCGCGCAGTTCGATCTCGTCGTCAGCGACATCAACCTCGAAGCGGCGCAGACCGGGCTCGACATCCTACGGAGCTTGCGCGGTCGCGCGCCCGTCATCCTCGTCACCGGCTTCGGCTCGCTCGACTCGGCGGTCGAGGCTTCGCGCGAGGGCGCGTGGGACTTCATCTCGAAGCCGTTCAAGGTCGAGGAGGTGGTGGCGGCGGCGCGGCGCGCGCTCGCGAGCGGCGGGGCGCGCGGGGGCGAAGGCGACGGCGACGAGTCGAGCGCGGAGGCCCTCTCGGCGCGCAACGAGGAGGCGGGGCTGCTCGGTCGCGCGCCCGCCATGATCGAGTTGTACAAAGAGATCGCGCGCGTCGCGCCGTCGCGCTCGACCGTGCTCGTCGTCGGCGAGTCGGGCACGGGCAAAGAGCTGGTCGCGCGCTCCATCCACAAGCACAGCCCGCGCGCGGACAAGTCTTTCGTCCCCGTCAACTGCGGCGCGCTCGCCGAAACGCTGCTCGAAGCGGAGCTGTTCGGCCACGCGAAGGGCGCGTTCACGGGCGCGGAGCGCGACCGGAAAGGTTTGTGGGAGGAGGCCGACGGCGGCACGCTCTTCCTCGACGAGATCGGCGAGACGAGCCCCGCCATGCAGGTGAAACTTCTGCGCGCCTTGCAGGAGGGGGAGGTGCGCCGCGTCGGCGCGGCGCGCGCCGCCCACGTGGACGCGCGCGTCGTCGCGGCGACGAACCGCGATCTGGAGAGGGAAGTGAAGTCGGGCCGCTTCCGCGAAGATTTGTTCTACCGCCTGAGCGTCGTCACGCTGCGCGTGCCCCCCTTGAGGGAGCGGCGCGGCGACATCCCCCTGCTCGCCGGGCGCTTCCTGCGCCGGGCCTCGGCGAACGCGGGGCGCGGAAGACTTTTACGCTTCGGCGCGGAAGCGCTCGCGCTCATCTCGGCCCACGAGTGGCAGGGGAACGTGCGCGAGCTGGAGTCCGCGGTCGAGTACGCGGCCTTGCGCGCGCGCGGCGCGGAAATCGCGCCCGAAGACTTGCCCGCGAAGTTGCAGACCGAGGCGGCGCGCGCCGCCGCCGCGCGCTCGCCCCTCTCCGCGCTCTACGAAGACCTCCCGACGCTCGACGAGCTGGAGCGCCGCTACCTCCTGCACGTCCTCGAAGCCGCGGGCGGCAACCGCACGCGCGCCGCCGAACTCCTCGGCATCGACCGCCGCACGCTCTACCGCATGGCCGAGCGGTTCAAGATTAACCTTGAGGGAGAATGAAGGGAGAGTGGTAGTCAGTAGTCAGTAGCTAGTAGTCCGTTGTCCGTTGTCAGTAGTCCGTTGTCCGTCGTTAATTGATCGATCCTCACATCGAGCGCGCCACCCGTCAGTCATAAACAACGGACTACTGACTACTGACTGCTTCCTCACTGCCCGACCTGATCGAGTCGCTGGTTGAGGGCGAGCAGGCGCTGGCGCGCGTCGGGGAGTGAGCCGCGCTCGACGGCGACTTCGGCGAGTTCCAGCTCGCGGAGCGCGGAGAGGAGTTTGTGGCTCGCCGGATCGCGCTGCTGCGCGCGGCGGTCGTAGGCGCGGCGGGCGGCGGCGCGCGCCTCCGTCAGCGCGCGCAGCGCGGCGGGTCTCTGGCGGCGCGAGAGGTAGACGGTCGCCTCCGCGATCTTGTCGCCCGCCTTCTCCACGTCCTCGTCGCGCGCGGGCAGTTGCGGCGCGGAAGCTATGGGCGACGGCTTGGCCGCGGGCGCCGGGCGGTCGAGCCCCGTGGTGACGGTCTCGACGACGGCGGGCGCGGGCCGCCGCAGGAAGAGCGCGGCGGCGAAGACGGCGGCGGCGGCGCAAGCCGCGCAGACGGAGAGGAGCAGCCGCGGGCGTTGCCACCGCCAAGCGCGCCCCGAAACCGCGTTGTGCTTGAGGACTGTCACGCGCGCCGCCTTCGCCCGTCGCCCGCCGCCCGCGCCCGCGGCGGGCTCTGGCGCGCCGCGTCGCCCGGCGGGCGGGGCTAAAAAAAAACGGGGGCGCGTGGCTCGCTCTGCTCGAAACCACGCCCCCCCGGACAAACAGGGCGCGGGCGGACGCCTGCTGATTCCCGCCCGCGCCTTTGCGCTACGCGACCCCTCCCGTCCCTCTGGTGCCGTTCTTCGGGAGCGGATCGCGCGGCCCCGTGCGCCGACACGTCGCGCCGCGCGTGTCGGCGAAGACTCGTCGCCTCCGACGCTTTACTTGTTGGCGTTGCCGTTCGCAGCCTTCATGCTGTGCTTGCGATGCTTGCGATGCTTGGCGTGCTTGCGGTGCTTCTTCATCCCGCCCGTGTTGCTGTTGCTCATCGTGGTGGACGAGTTGCTGTTCTGCGCCTTGCCGCTGACGGCTGCGCCCGCGCCGATTGAGAGCGCGAGGACGAGTGCGGCTACGATTCTGCTTTTCATGCTGCTCTGATCTCCTTCAAGGTAACGAGTTTTGAGCTTGCGCCTTTTTTTCTGAAAAACTTTCCGGGGCGGCGAAGAATTTCGTTCCCCCGCGGCTCGCCCCCTACTCTCGCGCTCATACAATCGCAACGCACGTGCCGCGCCCCGCGTCGTGCCCGCGCCCCGATTTGCCGCGGTTTCACCCGACGCCGCGCGCGGAGGCGGCGTGTGCCCCGTGGCGTTTGTGCGCGCGGCTCCAAAGCGCCACACCGCGCGGGCGACGCGAAGACGTGAAGGCGGTCAACGCGCGTGAAATTTTTTTGACGAGAAAACGCGCCGGGGCGGGGGGACTCGACAAAAGAGTCTTCCGCGCCCCGGCGCGCGCGCGTGCTCGCGCGGAGGATGGCGTCGGGAGTTTTTCCGGCGGACTCGGGCGCGGCGCGGCCAGAGCGCGCCGCGGCGATCTTCGGCGCGGCTTCGTCACCGCGCGCGCGGCGGCAGGGCGAGCCACAAGCCGATGAGCACGAGCGCCAAGGGCAGCAGGCCGAAGATGGTTTCGAGCAGGGCGTGCCGGTTCGAGTAGAGGCACGCCAGACCCAACGCGGCGACGGCCAGGCAGGCGAGCGCCACCGCCGCGCTCCACCACCCGCCGCGCGCGAGCACCATCAGCCCCGCGACGGCGAACGCCGCGAAGGTCAGAGACCACTTGACGCTGGTGGCGCGGCGGAGGTCGTGCAATTCCCGCGTGAGGTCTAAGTCCTCGACGCGTTCGCGCGGCAGCTTCTCTCCCGTCGTCGTCTTGGCGACGATGCCGCGGATCGCCCTGTTCTCTCTGGAGTCGAAGAAGGCCGTCGCGCCGACGAGGCAGACGCCGAGGGCCAGCGCGGCGACCCTCAGCGGCAGCGGCACCCACGCGGGCATGCACAAAAAGATCAGCGCGAGCACGAACGGCAGCAGGCCCGTGTAGAGCGGGATGACGACGCTGTCGTCGCCGTCGACCCCCTTGAGGATGCACGCGGGCTTGCACGCCGTGTAGAGATCGGCCACGCCCTTAGAAGTCTCGGCGAACTCCATCGCGAAGGCGGGCGCTTTGAAGCCGGTCGCCCGCTTCACGTTCTCGGGCGCGCACGGGGGCTCCTCGGAGTCGGTCGCCTGCTTCACGCCGTCGGGCCGGCAGCCGGGCTTCGCCAGGAAGGCGACGACGAGGGCGGCGATCAGGATGACGAGCAGCCATCCGAAGGCGGGGTGCGGTTGTGTGATCAACTCTTTCGTCTCCTCCTCGTCGCGGGGATCGCCCGGCGCGGGCGGCGCGGCGGGCGGCGGGCGAGGGTAAAAAAAAGCGGGCGTCCCATCATAATGAGGACGCCCGCCCCGTCAAGTCTTTTTCGCGCGACCGGGGTTTAGAGGACGACCGTGCCGTACTCCTCGATCTGCTTGGCGATCTTCTCGCGGTCGCCGACGACGACGATGGTCATGCGCTCCGGCTTGACGTAGGTCTGCATGACGCGCTGCACGTCGCCGGGCGAGACGTTCAGGATGTTCTGCACGTAGTTGGTGAGGTAGGTGTCGGGCAGGCGGTGGAGGTCGAGGAAGGCGAGCTGGCCGATGATGCCCTGCCGCGAAGAGTTCTGGATGGTGAAGATGCCCGCCATGTAGTTCTTGATCCCCTGCAGCTCGGCTTCGGGCGGCGGCTCTTTTTGCAGGCGGTCGATCTCGTAGAAGATCTCCTTGAGCGAGGGGCCGGTGACGGCGGTCGTCACGTCGGCGACCTCGACCCAGTAGGCGTCGCGGTAGCGCGAGGAGACGGAGGAGTTGGGCGAGTAGGTGTAGCCCTTCGCCTCGCGGATGTTCGAGGTGATGCGCGAGCCGAACGAGCCGCCGAGGATCGCGTTCGTCACGACGAGCGGCATGTAGTCTTTGTGCGACGGATCGACGACGGGCAGGCCGAGGTAGATCGTCGACTGCGCCGCGCCGGGCCGGTCGACGAGGTAGACCTTGCGCTCCGACGTCGGGTGCGGGACGTTCTCGACCGGCGGCGCGCCCTTCGGCCACGGGCCGAAGGCCTGCGTGATCGCCTTGCGCACCTGCGCGGCGTTGAACTGTCCGGCGACGTAGAGGTGCGTGCGCTGCGCGCCGAAGTTGTCGGCGTAGAACTTGCGCACGTCGGCGATGGAGATGGAGTTGATCATCTGCTCGGTCGGGAAGATGCGACCGTAGGGGTGCTCCCCGTAGAGGGCCTTGCGGAAACGCTCAAGGGCGAGCGAGCCGGGCTGCGACTTCTGGATCGAGAGGTTGCGCAGGCGATCCGTCTTCAGGCGCTGAAGCTCCGACTCCGGCAGGAGCGGGCGCGTCAGCACGTCGGCGACGAGGCGCACGGCGTCGGGCGCGTACTCGCCCAGCACGTCGATGCCGACGCTCGAAGTGTCGAGCCCCGTGCCGACGCCGAGGCTGCCGCCCATGCGCGCGGCTTCGGCGTCCACGGCCTCGGAGGTGCGCGTCGCCGTGCCCTCGCCCATCAGATCGCCGGTGAGATCGGCGAGCCAGATTTTGTCGGCGGGCTCGTTCATGTTGCCGGAGCGCACGATGGCCGTCACCTGCGCCTTCGGGATGGCCCCGTAGGGGACGAGCGTCACCGCCATCCCGTTCTTGAGCTTGAACTCCTCCCTGCGCGGGAGCGCGAAGGGGTGCGGCGCGCCGCCCGCGGGGGGCTGTTGCTTCTGCGCCGCCACCCGGGCGGCGGGGGCGGCGGCGAGCGAGGCGGCGACCAGCGTCAGCGCGCCGAAGAGTGCGAAAAGTTTTTTACTGTTCACGGCTTTTCAATCTCCTTCGAGTTTTCGGCGGCTTCACTTGCCGGACTTCGGTTCGACGACGAGGACGCTGCGGTTCGTCGGGCGCAGGTACTTCTGCGCCGTCAGCATGACGAGCTGCGGCGTCACCTTGCGCAGCTCGGATTCGAGCCGGTTGATGCGCGACGGGTCGTCGTCGAAGAGCGCGAACGAGGCGAGCAGGTCGGCGCGACCGAAGCCGTTGAGCTGGCCCAAAACGTCGTAGAGCGCGGAGCGGGCCTTGACGATGGCGCGGTCGAGCGCCTTCTGATCCAGCGGCTTCTCGCGCACCTGCGTCATCACCGCGTCGACCGCCTCCATGATCTGATCGGGCGAGGTCTTCTGGTCGTGGAAGAGGTAGACCATCCACTCCATCGGCCCCTCGTAGTTGAAGACGTTGCCGAGCAGGTTCGTGCCGCCCGCCACGCTGTCGGTGTAGGCGCGCCGCTTGACCAACTCCTGACGCAGGAGCGCGTCGTCGCCCTGGAGGAGAACCTGATCGAGCAAGACCATCGCGTAGTACTCGGGCGTGTTGCGATCCGGCATGTGGTAGGCGAAGGCGAGCGCGGGGCGCTTGGCGAGCGGGTCCGTCTTCGTCTTGCGCTTCTCCTTCTCCTGCCGCGGCTCGGCCAGATCGGGCGCGGGCGGCAGTTGCGAGGCCGGGATGCCGCCGAAGTATTTCTCGATCATCTGCCGCGCCTGCGCCTCCTCGAAGTCGCCGACGACGGCGAGCGCGGCGTTGTTCGGCGCGTAGTAGGTCTTGAAGAACTGAATCACTTCGGGCAGCGTGGCGCTCTCGATGTCTTTCAGATCGCCGTAGAAGTTGTGCGCGTTGTAGTAGTTCTCGTTGGCGAGCTGCGGCATGTCGAGCCACGGGAAGCCGCCGTAGGGCGCGTTGATGACGTTGACCTTGACCTCGTTGCCGACCACGCCCTGCTGGTTCTTCAGGTTCGCGTCGGTGATGTCGAGCCCCCGCATGCGGTCGGCCTCGGCCCAGAGCGCGGTCTCCAGCTTGTGCGCGGGCAGCACCTCGAAGTAGTTGGTGAAGTCGAAGCGGGTCGAGCCGTTCAAGACGCCGCCGTTCTGCTGGATGAGCTTGATGAACTCCATCTTGCCGAGGTTCTGCGACCCCTGGAACATCATGTGCTCGAAGAGGTGGGCGAAGCCCGTGCGATCCCTCGGCTCGACGCGGAAGCCGATCTTGTAATAGACGCCGACGGTCACGGTCGGCGACGAGTGATCGGGCGAGAGCACGACGCGCAGGCCGTTCGGGAGCTTGTAGTAGGTGACGGGGATGTTCACGCCGCCAGCCGACGGCGGCGGCGGGGCGGCGCTCGCCCGCTTCGATCTCTGCGCGCGCGCGACGAGCGGGGACGCCGTGAGCGCGAGGGCGAGGGCGAGAGAGGCGGCGGCGAGTCTGCGGGCGTGGTTTCTCATGAGACCTCCATGCGTTGGTATCGCGAAC
>DASVQC010000085.1:0-66163 GCA_036389335.1 Pyrinomonadaceae bacterium
CGCCGGCGCCGTTCTCCGCGGCGCGCTTCAAAGCTTCGTAGACTCTGCCCATTTACCTGTCCCCCATCGCGTCCCAGCGCCGGAACGCCGCGCCGATGTCGTTCACGTCGAAGGTGCGCGGCACCTCCCGCTCGATCTCGCGCGCGGCGCGCGCCGTCGCGCCGTTCGATCCCTCGCCGTCGCCGTTGCCGTTCTCGCCGTTGCCCGCCGACCAGAGCTCGGCGCGACCGCGCGCGTCGAAAATTCTCGCGGGGCCTTCGCGCTCGTCCGCGCCGGGGCGGCCCGAGGCGGAGCGCGGCAGCATGTCGAAGGTGTCGGCGACCTCCTCGATGATGGCGCGCGTCACGGTCGGCTCGCCCGCGGCGTAGCCGGCGAGCAGCGCGTTGTCGCAGAGGTTGTTGATCTGGCGCGGGATGCCCTCGGAGCAGCGGAAGACGTAATCGAGCGCCGACTGCGTGAACACGTCGGTGCGCTGCGCGCCGGCGGTCACGAGCCGCGACTTGACGTACTTCTCCGTCTCCTCGATGTTCGGCAGCGGCTTGATCTCGCAGCGCAAGGCGACGCGCTGCTTGAGCTGCCGGAGTTCGGGGTTGTTCAAGACCTCGCGCAGCTCGGGCTGGCCCGTGAGGACGATCTGCAAGAGCTTGGCCGAGTCGGACTCGAAGTTCGACATCAGGCGAATCTCTTCGAGCACGGAGGTCGAGAGGCCGTGCGCCTCGTCGATGATGAGCACGGTGCGCAGGCCCCGCTCGTGGCGCGACTCCAAGACTTTGCCGAGCTTGAAGAGGAGATCGGACTTGTTCTCCCACTCGTCCACGCCGAGGACGCGCGTCACGTGCTGGTAGAACTCGGGGACGGTGAGCCGCGGGTTGAAGATGTAGCCGACGAGGACGGTGCGGTCGAGCCGCTGCATCATCCAGCGCAGGATCGTGGTCTTGCCCGTGCCGACCTCGCCCGTCACGACGATGAGCCCCTTGCCGCTCTCGATGCCGTAGTGCAGGTTCGCCATCGCCTCCGTGTGCGAGGGCGTGAAGTAGATGAAGCGCGGATCGGGCGTCAGCGCGAACGGCAACTCCCTGAGACCGTAGAACTCTTTGTACATAGCTGCTAGCCGTTAGCCGTTAGCTGTCCGCCTTTCGGTTCGGCCGAGAGCCGATGGCCGGCGGCCAACGGACTCCTTAAGCTCCCAGTATCTCGAAGACGTGCGTCAGCTTGAGCAGCAGCGCCAGCACGGGGGCGCTGATGACGGTGGCGACGACGCCGGCGAAGGCGAGCGCGGCGCGGCGCACCTTGCGGCGGCGCTCCTCGCGCGGCGTCAGCAGTTCGGGCACGGAGACGAGGACGGGCAAAGAGGTGTAGTGGCGCGCGTCCTCGACCGTCTGGATGGTCAACAGCCGCGGGACTTCGAAGGCGGCGGCGAACAGGAGGCCGAGGCCGAGGCCGAGCCCGAGCCCGAGCATCATCAGCATCGGGCGCTTCGGGGCGATCGGCTTTTCGGGGAACGAGGCGGGGTCGATGACCCTGATCGTCTCGCCCTGCGCCGACTTCGAGGCCTCCGCCGAGAGGGACGCGCCCTGCTGCTTCTTGAGCAGGTCGTCGTAGGCCCCCTTCTTCGTCTGGTACTCGCGGTCGAGCGCCGACAGGCCGACCTCGGCGGCGGGCACGCGGTTGATGCGCGCGCTGATGTCGGCGATGCCCGCGCGCGTCTCGGCGAGCAGCTTCTCCTGGCGCGCGATCTCGCTCTGCGCGAACTGGAGCTGCGACCTGTAGGTCATGCTGCCCGTGTCGACGCGCTTTTCGAGCCGCGCCTTCTTCTCCGCGATCTTCTCCTTCCAGTCGTCGAGCAGCCGCTGCTTCTGCTTCTTGACGGCCTCCAGCTCCTTCTGCTTCGCCAACACGTCCGGGTTCTTCGGTCGCAGGCCCGCGGCGAGCATGGCCTGAATCTCCGACTCGAAGTGCGACTCCTGGCCCGAGAGGTCGGCCCACGCCAGCGTCGTCTTCGGATCGGTGGCGTTGTCGGCCACGTCCTCGATGGCGACCTGCGTGTTCTTCTCCGAGGCGGCGAGCTGCGTCGTCAGCATCGTCATCTGATCGCGCATCCGACCGATCTCGGTGATGTAAGCCTTCTGCTGCTCGTAGAGCCCGGAGAGCTGCTGCACGAGCGCGCTGGTGGACGACGGGAGGTTGGCGAGGTTCGACTTGAGGTATTCGAGGCGGCGCGCGTCGATGGCGTCGAGCTCTTCCTTCGTCGCCGCGACCTGCCGGTCGATGAACTCCTTGGTCTGGTTGGCGCTCTCGGAGACGACCTTCTCCTGCGCGTTCGTGTACTTCGAGGCGAGGTCGGAGGTGACGCGCTGCACGACGAGCGGGTCGGGCCCCTTGTAGGAGAGCTGGAAGCCGTTCGTGATGTCGTTGCGGCTCTGGTTCAGATTGATCTGGATGTCCCTCTTCTTCATCAGCTCGACGAGCATCTCCATCGGCTCGCCGCGGCGGCGCTCCGCCGCGTAGAGGTTGTAGTTGATGATCATCGGCTCCAGCGACGAGCGGCTCAAGACCTCCTGCGCGATGTTGTTGATGCGGATCGTCAGATCGTCCTCGGAGAGCTTCGGGATGATCCCGCCGGTCAGCGAGGAGGGGCGCACGGTCAAGAGCGTCGTCGACTGGTAGACGTTCGGCAGCCGCCAGACGACCGCCGCGACGGCGAAGAAGACCGAGACCGCGGGCAGCAGGATCATCCACTTGCGCCGCCACAGAATCCGCCCGTACTCGGCTGGCTTGCGCTGTCGAAATTCGGTGCTCATCACTACTCCATTGCGGATTTCGGATGGCGGGACGCGGATCGAAACCCGGCCTGCCGCCACCAAACCCGCGTTCAAATCTCAACCTTCGGAAGCGGCCCTTGAAAATCCGCGATCCGAAATCGGCATTCCGCAATCGCTAAAGGGTGGCGAGCGCGCGCCGCGCCTCCTCGGCCTGCGCGGGCGTCAGCGCCTTGCCGCCGCCGGCGGCGAGCGCCTGCTGCAACTGCTGGCGGGCCTCCGCCCTGCGCCCCGCCGCGGCCAGCGCCTGACCGAGGTGCGCGCGGTAGGAGGGGCTGTCGGAGCCCTTCGCCTGCGCGCGCGCCACGGCCCTCTGCAACTGATCGACGGCGGCGGTGCTCAGCCCCTTCTTGAAGTAGACCCAGCCCAGAGTGTCGGCGAAGCCCGGCTCGTCCGGGAACTTCTGCACGACGCCCTGCGCGAGGCGCATCGCCTCGTCGAGGTTGCCGCCGCCGTGCTCGGCGTAGTTCCACGCGAGGTTGTTGGCGGAGAAGATGTCGTCGGGGTGGATGGTCAGGGCCTTGCGGTACGACTCGTTCGCCTTCTCGTAGTTCTGCCGCTTGTCTTCGATCATGCCCATGATGACGTGCGGCCCGGGGTCGTCGGGCCGCTTCGCCGCCCACTCGCGCAAAGACGCGATGGCCTCGTCGGGGTGGTTCGTGTTGATGTAGAGCGCGGCGAGGGAGTTGAAGGCCGGGACGAAGTTGCCGTCGAGTTCGAGCGCGCGGCGCATCTCGCCCTCCGCGCCCTTGGCGTCGAACTGCCGACCGTAAATCTGCCCCTTGAGGAAGTGCAGGGGCGCGCTGTCCTGCTTGACGGCGAGCGCGGAGTCGACGCGCGCGTGGGCCTTGTCGAACTCCTTCTGCGCGGCGTAGAGGTTGACGAGGCCGTTGAGCGCGTCGAAGTTCGTCGCGTCGAGCTGGAGGGCGCGCTCGTAGTGCTGCATGGCCTCGTCGCGCTTGCCCTCGTTGGCGGCGATGGCCCCGAGGTTGGTGTGCGAGGCGGGAGAGTTCGGGAGCAGGTCGCGCGCGGCGGTGAAGTCGGCGCGGGCGGCGGCGAGGTTCTTGAGCTGCGCCTGCGCCGAGCCGCGCGCGGTCAGCGCCTTCGCCCGCAGCTCGTTCATCATCGCGGGCGTGACGCGCCCGTCCGCCGTCGCGTGGCCGAACTTCTCGACCAGATCGTTCGACTGCCGGAGCGCCGCCTGCCAGTCGCCCGCGGCGAGGTTGATCTGCAACTGCAGGAGCTTGGCCGGGATGTAGTCGGGGTAGAACTTTTCGAGGTCGCCGGCGAAGACGCGCGCCTGCTCGATCTGGTTGAGGCGCACGTTGGCGTCGGCCATGTAGTAGAGCCCGGCCTGATCCCTCGGCTCCTGCTTCAAGACCTGCTTCAAGTCCTCGACGGCCTCCTTCACCTGCGCGCCGCCGTTCATCCTCACGCGCGCGCGCAGCAGCAGGGCCTGCTTGTCGTTCGGGTTCTTCTTCAGCACCTCGGCGGCCTGCGCCGCCGCGCCCGCCGCGTCGCCCTTCTGCATCAGCAGCTCGCCGAGGCGGTAGCGCGCCTGCGTGTAGTCGGGGAAGTTATTGATCGTCTCCTGGAAGGCGCGCGCCGCGTCGTCCGTGCGACCGATCTGCGAGTAGAAGTCGCCGAGGACGGCGCTGCCTTCGGGCTTGCCCGCGTCGAGGGCGGCGAAGGCGCGCGCGGCCTGCTCGGCGCGGTCGAACTGCTTCTGCTGGATGTAGAAGCTGACGAGCGTGCGGTGCGCCTCGCGGTTCTGCGCGTCGACCTCGACGGCGCGGCGGAACTGCTCCTCCGCCTTGTCCAACCGGTTCTGCTGGACGAAGAAGCGCGCGTATTCGAGGTGCGCGAGCGAGGAGCGGTCGTCGATCTGGATCGCGCGCTGGTAAAGCTCTTCGGCCTTCGCGGCGTCGCCCGTCTGGCGGTAGTAGAGCGCGAGCCCCATCAACGACTCGACGCGCTGCGGGTTGAGCGAGAGGGCCTTGGTCAGCTCGCCGAGCGAGCCCTGGCGGTCGCCCGCGGCGAAGAGGATGGTGCCCTTGAGGATGTGCCCCTCGATGTTGTTCGGGTCTTTCTGCAAGACCTCTTCGGCGAGTCGCGTCGCCTCTTCCTTCGCCTTCGTGTCGTGGCTCTGCTGGAAGGAGGCGATGTAGTAGTTGCCGAGGCGGACGCGCGCTTCGAGGTTGTTGGGGTCGAGCTGGATGGTGCGCTGCATCTCCTCGAACGCCTGCTGGAACTGGCTCGCGCCCTCGTAGGCGCGCGCCAAGCCCCAGTGGGCCTGCGCCGCGCGGTCGTCGATCTGGACGGCGTTGCGGAATTCGAGCGCCGCGTCCTGAAACTTCTTCTCTTTGAGGTAGGCGTCGCCGCGGCTGAGGTGTTCGGCCTTCGCCTTTTCGGGATCGGAGCACGCGGTCGCGCCCCCCAGCAGCGCGAGCGCGGCGAGCAGGAAGGGGAGGAAACCCCGGCGTGCGCCGGGGCGTTGGCACTCTTGTCGATTCATCTGTTTCGGAAAACTCCCCGCGCCCCCTGACTCTTCACGCGCGCTCCGGGGCAACGGCGCGCGCGCGAATCATCCGGGGTCACGTCTCTTCGTGTACGTCCTGACCTTAAGGCCGCCGGGGCAACCGGCGGCGTGAGTCTCCGCTGGAAAAGATACTCATAATCCCGGCTTCATTCCGTTTTTTCTGGGGATTTGAAAGGCGGGTCGGCGGCCCACAACAATCTTAACCCACGGGTAGCCGGGCGCGCCACACCTTTCTCAGTCGGGGACGAAATCCGGGAGGTGGGGCGCGGCTTGCGCGGCGAGGTCGGTGGCGGTGCGCAGGGCCGCCGCCTCGTCGCCCTCAAACGGGACCATCACGCGCACCATCGCGCCGTCGGAGCGGCGGCGCTTGAGGCTGTCGATGACGGTGTAGACTTTGCCCCAGTACTCGCTCGCCACGGCGCGCCCGCGCCCCTGATACCAGTAGAGGAGGAGCTGGTGGCTGTCGCCGTTCTCGACGATGTAGCGGTTCGCCTCGAAGGGCGCGCCGCCGCCCGCGGGCGTGATGTGGATGACGCCGGGCTCGCGCATCGTCCAGCCCGCGCCGGGCAGGCAGTTGAGCGGGCTGTGGTAGGTCGCGCCGCTGCGCTGCGTCGCGTAGTAGCCGACGTAGAAATTCGCCGAGCGCCCTTCGGCGTTCTCGTAGTCGCGCGCGACGTAGTCGTCGGCCCGCAAGACCTGCTCCACGTCCGCCGCGAAACGCTCGTCCGCGCCGCGCTGCCGCCACGCGCCGAGCTGCTGCGGGAACTCGGCGAGCGCGCGCCGCTCGACGTGCGCCTCGCCCGAGCGTTCCCAGACGTTGACCACCGCGCCGCCCGCGACGAGCAGCGCGAGCATGGCCCAGAAATGCCACCCGCGCGATCCCGTGTTCGACTTCATGATCCTTCGGCCCCCCCCGCCGCCGCGTGCGTCACGCCCCCGCCGACCGTCGCCGGTTCCGGCGCGACGACCGACGCCTCCGCGACGGCCTCGCCCTGCGCCGACGCGCCGCCCTTCCCTTGTGCCGCGCCCCCCCGCCTCGCGGCGAGGCGCGCGCGCCGGCTCTTACGCAGGGCGACGGCGTCGAGCAGCCACCCGAGCGCGAAGAGCAGGAGGAAGGCGACGATGTAGACGACCCAGCCGGAGAACTCGTGGAAGAACCCGTCGGCGACTTTGGTGCCGTAGTAGCGGGCGAGGATGCCCGTCCCGCTCACGCGCCCGGCGTTCGTGATGATCGCAATCGGCACGGCGGAGAGCACGAGGGTGACCGAGCGCCACACGCCGTAGCTCCGCAGCCACGCGAAGCGCGGGCGAGCGCGCGCCCCTTCGTCGTTCGCGCCGTCCGCGCCGTCGTCCTTCGGGTACGAGAAGTAGGCGAAGACGACGGCGAGCGTGACGAGCGTCATCAGACTCCGGATGCCGCTGCACGCCTCGACCACTTCGAGCTTCTTCGGCGTCGAGGAGCCGAGCGTCATCAGCTCGATGACGTTGCCCTGCCGCAGGACGGGGATGTCGAAGAGCCGCATCGAGGCGACGGCGCAGCGCGAGGCGAAGATCTGCAGGGGGAAGGCGATCTGGTTGAAGATGATCGACGGGATCGGGATGGCGAGCAGCAGCAGGAGCAGCGGCACGAGCACCAGCCTGAGCAGCGCGAAGCCCCAGAAGTAGACGACCAGCCCGGCGGCGATGATGACGAGCGACGTGCGCTGCACGAACAGCTCCGCGCCCGCCGTCCCGGCGAGCAGCGCGAGCAGACCGCACACGACCCCGAGCGCGCCCCACGCGAGCGAGGGCCGCTTGGCGGCGCGAGCCAGCGCGTCGCGCTCCGACCAGAGGAGGTAGCCGATGATGAAGGGGATGAGCAGCCCGTGCGAGTAGTTCTCGTCCTCCCACCAGAAGCGGCCCAGCTTGCCGAGCACCGAGACGTAGGTGAAGCCCAGCGCGGCGGTGATGAGCGCCGGCATCCATAAGTGTCGATACGAGACCGGCATGGTGTTTGTTGAGTTTGACAATGCTTGGGCTGGCGTGACGGAGGAGCGCGGCGTCTTGCCGGATAATTATTTGCGCCGACGACTCTACGGGAGGTCGCCACTAGGCGCAGTGTAGCCTACCGACCGCGGCGCAGGCAAACGGGGAGGGGGCGGCGGGCGGCGGGAATCGAAGGGGCGGCGAGCACGAAGTTCGCCGCCCCCCGCCTAAGCCCTCTGTTTCTTTAACTTCAGCGCACGACGATCCGGACGCTGTTGCTGCGCCGACCGCCGACGAGGAGCGTGAGATCGACCGCGCCCGCGCCGCGCAACTCGGGGACGAGCACGCAGTTGACCTGATCCAAACCGGCCATGCCCGCGTGGGCGAACGCATACTCGACCGGCAGTAGGAACACCCGCCCGTCGCCCGCGCGCGCCTCGACCGTCACGGACTCGGCGAGGTTCGGCATCACGGCGCCCCCCTCCATCGGCACGTCGTTGCGCGTGTCGGTGTTGGCGGCGGCGTCGAAGCCGAGGGCGAACAGTTGCAGGCGCGTGCGCTTGTCGGCGCCGAGCGTTTCGTTCGTCGTCACGTCGAAAGACCCGGTCGCGTGCGTCGCGTCGTTGAGCGCGAGGCCCGAGCCGACGCCCGCGCCGCCGACGGCGAAGAGGCTCGGCGCGAGCGGCGCGACCGTCACCACGCCGCGCGAGACGTAGCCCTCCTGCGAGGTGACGATCACTTCGGTGTCGCCCGCGGGCAAGCCCGCGGGCACGTAGAAGGAGATGCGCGAGGGCGAGACGTAGAAGACCCGCGCGGCGCGCCCGCCGATGGTCACGCTCGCGTTGGCGAGTTCGTAGGGCAAGGCGGCGGCGGACAGTTGGGGGTTGGCGACGCTCAGGTTGGAGAGCGGGCTCTGATCGCCGGTGATCCGCGCCACGCTGCCGGGCGACAGGACGGGGGACGAGTCGGCGTCGTTGAGCACGAGGGCCGAGCCGATGACGGGCGCGGTGGCGACGCCCGAGGCGTGCGCGAGACTGCCGGGGGGCGTGCCGCCGGGCAGCAGGCTGCGCGTCTGCGCCAGCCGCGCCGCGGTGATCTCCAGACGATTCTGCACGCTGAGCGGGTAGTTTTGCGCCTGCGCCAGCGCGTCGGCGGCGAGCGTGAAGTAGTAGGCCGTACGTAGCGCCTTCTCAGTCTGATCGGGGGACGCGAGCTGACCCGCTTCGGACTGGAAGGATGAGTAGGCTTGGTTGATCTGCATCATCAAGCCTTCGATCTGCGCCGCCGTCGCGCCGGGGTTGGCGGCGAGCGATTCGGCGCTGGACTGCGCCGCGGCCACGAGCGCGGTCGTGGCGAAGTTCGGAGCCGGCGTCGGGGTCGGCACCGGGGTCGGCGTCGGCGTGGGCACAAAGGCGGCAAACGCTTCGATCTCGACGATGCGGCTGTAGCCGGACAGAGAATTGTTGACCACTATCCGTATCTTGGCAGTGGTCAGCGGCGTAAACTGGAAGCTTCGCTTGACCAAGTTGTTGGCCGTGACGTGACCGCCGGGGATGAGCGCCCAGTCGGCCCCGTCAAAGTACTGCACGTCGAAGCCTGTAATACCGTATGTCGCGAACAACATACTGTCGGTCGGCTCCACCGGGCTATTGTAATTATCCTGTAGGGTGTAGAGGTTGATCTGACTAATCGTCTGCGCGCCGTTAAAGCTCACCTCGACGACGTCCGGTGCTGAATTGATGGTCGCGTCATTCCAGCCGCCGCCCCTCCCCCAGTTCAGCCCCCTGTGCTCGCCGTCGTTGACCGCCGCGACCGGGTAGTTGGCGTTGAAGGTCGACGAGGCGGAGGCCGACCCGCCGTTAACGGCGAGCGCCACGTTCGTACCCGGAAGGTAGGGGCCGGGATTAGGGGTCGGCGTCGGCACGGGCGTCGGCGTCGGCGTGGGTACCGGGGTGGGGGTGACGGAAGGCGCGGGCAGGGGCGTTATCGCGGGCGCGACGGACTGTATTTTGGCGACGAACAGATCGGTGCGCGGGCGTCCGCCCCAGTTGGAGGTGAAAGCCACGAACCGCCCGTCGCGCGAGATGTTGGCCCGCGGCGAGTCGTTATAACTACGGTATATGCTCCGGTGGTGGAAGAGCCGGCGGATTCGTTGCGAGCCGTCGGTCGCGATCTGCACCACTTCGTTGCGCAGGACGTGATCGTCCGTGCCGCCGAAGAGTTCGGTCATGGCCCACCCCTCGTTGTCCGCCAGCATCGAGGTGTGGCTCGCGCCCGTCGCCCAGTCGGGGAGGGCGAGGAGGGTTGTCACGACGTGCGGGCTGGCGAGCTTGCGATAATTAATCTCGTTCCGCCAGTTGTCGTACCCGACGTAGTTATCTATGCCCGCGTCGCCGTGCCCCGGCGCGTAATCGGGGCCGCTGTCGATGACATTCTCTAACTGGCCGGTGGCCACGTTAAAAACTTGAGACTCGACGACCCCCAGCCCCTGATTCCCGCTCTTGACCAGTACGTAGTGGCCGTCTTTACTGATGGTCACCTCGTCCAGATCGGGCGCGTCCTTCACTATCAGTGAGTCCGTGGATTTACGGTAAACGATGTAGCCGTCTACCCCGAAGGTCTCGCTGCGCCGCGTGAAAGCAAAGTAATCGTCATCCAACGACTTGGATTGTTGCCACAGGTATTCGCCGGCGGGCAGGCGGCTCGTTAAATCAACGATCAGCGTGTGGGTGTGCGTTGCTGCATTATAGGCATAAATGTGCGCGCCCGCGCTTGCGTACAGCACGTCCGGGTTGCTCCCGCTCCACGTCGCCCCCTCCATCGCGAGGTAACCACTCGGGGAGGGCGGGATCGAGTCCTTAGCGCCCAGCGTGAAAGTTACCGGATCGAACGCCCGAATGAAATCAAGGCCGCTGTCGCCCTGAACCAACAATCGAGTGTTGTTCGAGTTAAAGGTCGGCCAATAGCTGTAGTGCGTACCGAGATTCGCCCCGTCCTGTTCGTCGGTGACGCGCATAATCTGCGCGCCGAAAACCTGATCGGAAACTATGCCGCCGGCTGCCGGTAGCGCGGGCACGGCATCCTCCGGGTAAAGACCCATATCGGTTTTAATGCCGCCCGAATCGGTCGCTTCGGCGTAACTCGTGCGCGTATTGCTGACGCAAAGTACCACTACGAGGGTGGTGAGTGTTGAGGCGAAGAACAGAGAACGTAAGAGGAATTTGTGGCTGGCACGACCGGGCTTGGAAATCATTAACCTAACCTCACTTCGGTAACCGGACGATCTCTGGGCTGTGGGTCAGAGACTCCTGGCTTTGCGTACCCGCATCGCTGCGGGGTTGCCGTTTGTCGGTGATGACCGCCCTGTCCACGTGCGCGTTCGGGCGCGAACCTTGCCGGCGCAGTCGGGACAGATTGAGCTATTCTCGCGGCCCGGCGAAGATACACGAGTTATGTACTTTCCGTGCCGCGGGCTATGAAACTGGTGTGAAATTGGAACTGTCGATGGAGGGAGCAGAGGGTGGGAACCGATTAGTGGCGGAAGCTGTGTGCGTAAAGGGTTCCGGCTTCAAGTCCGAGCCTTGGCCGCACACCGCACACTAGGGACGCTTAATTTCGGAACTAAGCAGTCGAGTCCTATATATGTCGGTGGCGGCGGCGGATTGGGCTTTCGGCCTTCTCCGATCGCCTTCGGCGGCCAGACAATCTTGCGGGCGCGCGGGAGGTGAGGCGGCGCAGACGAAGATTCACGGCTTTGCGTCCCTGCTTCACAACAGGTTTGCCATTATCGGTGCAATCGTTTCTAACAAAGATCATTTGCCGCCCGTTCGGGCCGGCACTACTATTAAACATACCGCATGTTTTTTTGTCAACATTACTTTCATCTCCGCTCCGCCGAACCTCCCGTGCACCAGACCTTCGGCCTCTATACGTCGCCGGAGGGCAAGGAGAGGGCAGAGCGTGACACGGCCCGGCCCGCCAATATCTGATACCTGCTTTAGTCTGCTTACCACCTGTCCGGCCACGTATGAGGGCGGCGTCTTGGAGTAAGCGGCAGTCCTGTCGGCTGATTACGAGGTATTTTCAGAAATCCCTAACCATTGAGTCTTTATATGGTTGCGGGCACTCAAGCGCGCCCACTTTGGAGGCTGCCACTGCCGGGCACGCGCGCGGAGAATCCGAGCCCCGAACGATAATAGGAAACAGCAAAGTAAATGCGCCAATTTGCCAGAATTATTCCGTCGCTCGTGTTCGTGGTGCTGATTCTGAGCGCGGCCGAAGCGCGCGCGGATAACGTGGTGCTCACGGGCGGTTTCGTGTCCATCGGGGGAACTTTCCCGCCGGGCCGCGCCACGTTTCGTCCCATCACCTACTCTCTCTCGGGCGACCGCCTCGCGGTGAGCGGCGCGGAGCCGGACGGCACGACCCAGCAGGTGTTGTCGCCGTGCGTCTTCGCCGCCTGCGCCGCCGGAACCCTCGTCAGCGCCAACAGCCTCGTGCAGCTTCAGGGCCTCGGCTCGGCCACCCTCGACGGCGTGAATTATCCGCTCACGCAGTCGCCCGGCAGCCTGTTTACGTTCAACGGGGCCGACATCGCCATCCCGCTCGGCGGCGCGCAGACCATCACCCTGACCACTCCCTTCACCATGACGGGCACGCTTAACGTGCTGTCACTCCCGCAAGGCGTGACGGTCTTCAGCACGACCGTTTCCGGCGCCGGCCTCGCGACGCTGACGCTACAACAGTTCCAGTCCGGCTACGTGCTCACCGCCATCCGCTACGACTTCCAAACCCCGACCCCGGAGCCCGCCACGCTGCTGCTGCTCGGCACGGGACTCGCCGGGGTGGCGACCCGCGCCCGCCGTCGCAACAAAAAAGATTGACGCGCGGCGACCGGACTCCGGGGGCGCGCGCGGCGTAAGCTACCGGCCCGGTCGGCCCGTGGAACCCTATTCGCCGTCCTTCACGAAGACCAGCTCGTTGCACCCGAGCCCGACGCCCCCGCACTTTAACTTCGTCAGGCTGAACCCTCTGGCCCGGAAAAAATCGAACAGCTCGTCGGGGGTCGCCACCTCGTAGGGGTAGCCGCCCACCCAGTCCACGATGTCGCGCCAGCGGCTCATCCCGCGCGACTGATCGTACTGCGTCCACGCGCTCACATACTTCCCCGGCTGCAGCGCGACGAGCGCGCGCGCCAGCGCCTTCGCCTCGTCGGGCGCGATCACGGCCAGCGTGAAGGGCGTGCGCAGGAGGCGGGGCAGGTTGTTGTAGGTTCGCTTGATCCACTTCCAACGCCTGCTCTGGCTGCCCGTGTCGTTGTAGATGGCGACGAACAGCTTGCCGCCCGGCGCGACGGGCAGGGCGGCGTTGGCGAGCCCCTGCCACATCTGGCCCGTGTGGTGCAGCACGCCCCACGAGTACACTACATCGAACCGCCCCAGCGACCTGATGTATTGCTCGTCGAGCGCCGACCCTTCCTCCACCGTCCACTGCTCGTCGCCGGGAAAGTAGCGCCGCCGCAACTCGGTCGTGCAGGCGACCGAATGCGGATCGTAGTCGAGCGAATGCACGCGCGCCCCCAGACGCCGCGCCGCCAGGCTGAACAGCCCGCTGCCGGAGCCGATGTCGAGCAGACTCTTCCCGCGCAGGTCTTCCACCTCCAACATCTGCCTGAGCGAATTCTCCGCCTCGCCGATCCGCTTGTCGTTCAGCAGGGCGAGGAACCGGCTCCAGTTCTTACCGAACTCGAAGCGCTGCCCCTCGGCCACCTCGCGCGCGTGCGCCCCCATCGCCGATGCTTCTGCCATGAATACGTAAGCTCCTTACGACCTTAAGCTAAAGTCCCGCGGCGCGCCTCAGCCCGCGGGCTGCGCCGCGTTCATCGCGCCGGTCAGCGCGTCGAGATCGCAGCCGATGCTGCGCCCGTCCGTGCCGGGTTTCTTATAGGGCGAGCGCGCGGCGAGCCGGTAGTCGCCCGACGCGGCGTTGGCGAAGCCGAGCACGTCGAAGCCGGACGTCGGCGGCGGCGCGAGGTTGTCGGGCGGGTGCGGCTGGTTGGGCCACACGCCGATGATGATGTTGCGGCGCACCTCCCACTGCTCCGCCCCCCAGTTGAGGGCCGCCGTGCCGACGTCCGAGCCGCCGCCGATGTCGTGCATGATGTTGTTGAGCACGGTGAGCCCCTTCACCTTCTGCCGACTCACCTCGAACTGCAGGCCGCGGTAGGTGGTGATCATCGTGTTGTGGGTGAGCTGAATGCCCGTGCCGCCGCCGCCGCTGAACATCAGGCCGAAGCCGTGGCCGGACCAGCGCGCCCCGTCCACGTCGTAAACCAGATTGTTGTCGATCCGTATGTTCCGCGTCGGCTCGCTCGTAGCGTTGTCGTCTTGCCCGAGGATGTTGAAGGCGGAGGCGGTGTGCCGCAGGATGTTATTGGTGAACTCGACGTCGCGGACGACGCTCCACGGCGCGGTGTGCTCCTGGTTGCGCGGCGTGAACACGATGGCGAAGCCGATCTGCGCGTCGCCCCAGTTGTTCTCGAACAGGTTGCCGTCCATACGCACGCGCTGCGCGTTCTTCAACTCGAACAGGTTCTTGACCGTCCACTGCCCGCGCCACGCCGTCGGCTTGAAGACGTGGTTACGCCGGAACTCGATGTCGGAGGGGACGAGGTTCGGGACGGACGGGTCGGCCCCGCCGAACATGACGTTCTCGCCCGCGCCTTCCAGATAGTTGTTCTCGATCCGGAAGGGGCCGGGGCCGTTCCAGCCGGCGATGGCCTGACTGTCGTACCCCTTGATTTTGCACTCGGAGATGTACGAGTTGACGATCTCGGTCTCCGCGCTGTTGAGGGCGACGCCGCGCTTCAGCGTGCCCGCCGCGTCGCCGTGAATGTAGCAGCGATCAAAGCTCAGGTGGTGCGGCACGAGGTCGAGCCTGTTCTGCGAGTGGTCGCCGTTGCCCAACTGCAACAGATCGTAGACGAGGGCGCTGCTGTCGCTCGGCTTGAACTCGATGCCGACGAAGCGGAAGTGGTGCGCGCCCGGCGCGGTCTTCAGCGCGGGGTCTCCGCGCCCCGGCGAGATGATCTTCGGCATGGCCCCGGCGTAGGCCGGGGTCACCCGCCCGCCCGCCGCCGGGAGCGCGCTATCCGGCGCGGAAGAGCGCAGAGTGATGTACGCCTCGCCGCTCTTCACCGGGAGCGTGATCGGCCCCGTGAAGGTCGCCCCGGCTTCCAGCACGATGGTGTCGCCGGGCTGCGCCCTTTTCAGCGCGGCATTCAAGTCGCTCCCCGCGCGGAGAATGCCGCCCGGCGGCGGCGCAGTCTGCTCGCCGACGCGCCGGGGGCGCTGTTGCTGCGCCGCGAGGAAAGGGCCGCCCCGCCACGCGAGCGCGACCGCCAGGGTGGCGACCGCCGCGACGAGGCTCAGCGTCACGATTGAAACTTTCAGCAGGCTTGCCTTCGCCGTCATGTGATTCTCAACTCCCCGCGGGCCGCCCCGACCGGGTATCGCCTCGGCGCGCCCCGACCGACGGCAGCCCGACGCCTAGCGGAAGCGCACGTAATAGTAGAGCAGTTTGGCATACTCCCCGCCGACGGCGGGCCAGCCCGCCCGGTGCAGCCACCACGTCGCGGGCGGCGGCGTCTGCGCCCCCGGCGGCGGCGCGTCGAGCCCGATCTTAACATCCGTGCCCGCGAAGACCCCGCGCATCGTCCGGAGCGTCCGGCGCGAGTGGTAGGCCGAGGTGACGAGCAGGATCGAGCCCAGCTTGTGGGCCTCCACGTACCTGCGTACCAGCAGGGCCTCGTCGTGCGTGCCCGAGACCGGCTCGGGCAGAACCTCGACCTGCGCCGGCGGCACACCCGCACTCGCCAGCTCCGCCGCCGCGCGCTCCACGAAAAAGGGGTTGCGCTGCTCCGCGCTCGACCAGCCGCCCCGCAGGTTGTCGTTCGTCAGGACGATCCGCGGCGCGCGCCCCGCGGCCCAGAGCTGCGCCGCCCACCGCGTCCGCTCCACGTAGGCCGCCGACCCGCTCAGCACGACGAGCGCGTCGGCCCGCGGCAGCTCGGCCCGCACGATCAGCAGCCGGGCCGCGCCCCACGCGACGACGCACCACACCAGCAGGACTACGGACAGCGTCCGGGCGGCGTGTAACACGCGACGACGCCGCGCCGGGCGCGGCGGCGTGCGGCGCGGCGCGACGCCCCGGCTACCAGCAGAGTCCGTGGTAGCTTTCGTCACTGCTCCGCCCTTCAAACAGACGCACCAGATCGATCACCACCTGATCGGCGCGCAGGTGTTTTTCGAGTTCGCCGAACTCGGCGGACTTGTTTCCGATGATGAGCACGTCGGAGCCGGCCAGCACCTCCTGCAAGCTCGCGCGCATCAACTGCGAGATGTGGGGAATCTCGCGCTCGATATACTCTTTATTCGCGCCGAAGAGTCGGGCCAGCGACACGTCGCGGTCGTAGATCGAGAGTTCGATCCCCTTGCCGATGAGCGTCTCGGTGAGCGCGACCAGCGGCGACTCGCGCAGATCGTCGGTGCCCGCCTTGAAGCTCAGGCCCAGCAGGCCGACGCGCTTCTTCTTCGTCCGCAACACCAGATCGACGGCGCGCTCGACCTGCAAGCGGTTGCTCGGCAGGATCGCCGCCAGCACCGGCACCTCGACGTCCACCTCCTTAGCCTTGTACGTGATGGCGCGGAGGTCTTTCGGCAGGCACGAGCCGCCGAAGGCGAACCCCGGCTTCAGGTAGTAGGGCGAGAGGTTGAGCTTCGCGTCCTGGCAGAAGACGCTCATCACCTGATGGCTGTCGATGCCGAGCTGCTTGCAGACGTTGCCGATCTCGTTGGCGAAGCTGACCTTCAGGGCGTGGAAGCAGTTGCACGCGTACTTGACCATCTCGGCGGCGTTGACCGCGGTGACGAGCAGCGGCGCGTCGATGCCCTTGTAGAGCTGCCCGACGCGGGCCGCCGCGGCCTCGTCGTCCGCGCCGACGAGCGTGAAGGGCGGCGCGTAGAAATCCTTGAGCGAGCTGCCTTCGCGCAGGAATTCGGGGTTGATGCAGACGGAGAAATCGCGCCCCGCCTTCTTCCCCGAGGCGGCTTCCAGCGTCGGCACGACGACGCCCGCGATCGTGCCCGGCAGCATCGTGCTCCGGATGACGACGACGTGGCGCTCGCTCTCCGCCAGCGCGCCGCCGATCTCGCGGCACACGCTTTCGACGTAGCGCAGATCGAGGCTGCCGTTGTGGTTGCTGGGCGTGCCGACGCAGACCAGAGAGATTTCCGAGTCGCGCACGGCGGCGGCGGAGTCCGTCGTCGCGCGCAGCCGCTTCGCGCCGACCATCTCGCCGATCAGCTCGTCGATGCCGGCCTCGACGATCGGGCTGTGGCCGCCGTTAATGATGTCCACCTTGGTCTGGTTGACGTCAACGCCGATCACCTCGTGGCCCTCCCGGGCGAAGCACGCCGCCGACACGCAGCCCACATAGCCCAGCCCGAATACGCTTAATTTCATAAGCCCCTGTTCCTTAAGTTGTCCTCACCACGCCCGCGCCGCGCGGCGGGCCTGAACCGCCCGCGCCATTCTAGCGCGCCGGGCGCGCCGCCGCCCGTGATTCTTCGGCGTCCGCCAGCAAGCCGCTCAGCAACTGCTCGTTCGCCGGCGCGCGCGGCACGAGCAGGAAGCCCTCTTCGTTACCGACCGGGCTGCTCAATTCGAGGCGCGCGAAGAAGGCCGGGAAGTCGGCCCACGAGACGCGCTTGTCGTCGCCCTCCACCCAGTTCAGCCCGGCGGGCGGGCGCGGCATCAGCACCTGCTTCGACACCCACACGTCGCCGCCGCCGCGCCAGACCGTCAACGCCTGCGCGGCGAAATCCTCCCGCCAGCGTTCGACCTGCGTGGTGCCGGGCGTGACCAGCGAGTTCACCAACAGATCGCCGCGCGCGTTGATCGGGTGGAACGGAAAACTCCGGTTGAAATTAACCAGCTCGTCCAGCCACGTCACCGTGAAGACCTTGCTCTGGGGCTTCAGGCGCGGCTCCAGCTCGGCGACGCGGGCGGCGACCGCCTCCTGCTGCCGGCCCAAAGCCACCTTCGACATGGCGAGCACGTTCGTCACGGCGGCGGCCACGACGAACGCCACCATGACGTAGCGCGCCGGTCGCCACAGCCGTTCGCCGCGCAGGGCGTAGGCGAACGCCAGAAAGAGGAAGGGGTAGAGCGGCAGGTATCGCTCGACCGCGCCGCCGTCGAACAGGACGGCGAAGCAGACGAGGGGCACGCCGCCCAAGGCCAGCAGGGCGAGGGCGCGACGCCCGCCCGCCGAGCGCAGCAGCGTCAGCGACAGCGCCAACAGGTACGAGTAGAACAGCGCGAGCTTCCACAGGCTGAGCCGGACGAGGGCCCATAGCGAGACGGGGTTGTAGGCGTCCTTAACCAAGAACCGCTTGAACAGCATCCCGTCGTTGCCCATGTTGATGAACGAGCGGGCCAAGCCGAACACCATGCGCGTCAGCCCCTTCGTGTCGTTGCCGTGCGCGGCTGACGCCATCCACTCCCTGACGCCCGCGACCGTGTGGATGCCGAGGTGACCGAGCACGAGCAGGTACGCGACGCCGACGAGCGAAGCGCAGGCGACGGCGGCGGCTAAGACCTGCCGCCAGCGTCTGCGCTCGAAGCCGAAGAGCAGGAGCGGCGCGGCCAAGGCCGCCGGTAGTGCCCAGAGGTACAAAAACCAGAAACAGAGCGCGCAGCCCAACATCAATCCGCCCATGACGCTGGCGAGGTTGGAGCGCGCGGGCGCGTCGCCCCGCCTGACGTGCAGCCACATCCCGACCAGCAGGCAGGCCAGCCCCGGCACGTAAGAACTGCCGATCTGCGCGTTGTTGAGAAACCCCTGCGCGAAGATGAAAGCGCCGGTCACGAAATTATTGATCCCGGGGCGCTCGCCCGTGTTGGCGAGCAGGGCGCGCAGGGCCAGCACGCAGACGAGCCCGGCGATCCAGTTCAGCGCCACCAGCGTCCAGACGACGCCGACGCGGGTGTTCAACCCCAGACCGGCGGCGAGTGCGCCGCCGACGGCCTCGAAGCCCAGCCAGCCGAAGGGCCGCCAGAACAGGTGGCCGAACTCCCAGAAGCTGTCGTACCTCCCGCCCATGCGGGCCACGATGGAGCGCGCGTAGTCGGCGGTGTCGCCCATGAAGAACGCGTCCGTGGCCGCGGTGACGAGCAGGTAGAGCGCCGTCACCGGCGCGAACCGGCGCAACCAAAGTCTGGGCGCTCCCGTCTGGATGGCTGGCTTCATGTAGTTAGTCGGACTCGCAGTTCTATCTCGTCGTTAACACCGGCCCCGCGGCGGGGGCCGCGCCGATGCTTCCCGCCTCCGGGGCCCGCAGGCCCCTCGCGTGATCCACGCGGAAGATCATGCCGCCGCCCGCTTCGGCCACCAGCCGACAGTTCTCCTTCAGGAAGGCGACGTAGGCGTCGTTCAGGTTGTAGCACCAGAGGTAGTCGTGATTGTCGAAGATGAGTTGCCAGTTCACCCGGCCCACGTCGAGCGGGGTGGAGATGTTGAGGCCGAACGGGTAGTAAGTGAACGGGTATTTGAAATTCAACGGCTGTTGCCCGCGCAGGGCGAAGAGGGTCGGGGAGTAGGTCTGTCGCTCAATCGTCGCATAGTGGATGATGTGTGTTAGAGGCTTCTCCCTTTTGTTCGCCGCCACCTCGACCGGGAGCAGGATCAGGGGGTACACGCTCGCGCCCTCCGGGAGTTCGGAGAACAGAGAGACCTGCGTCGATATCCTGCGATCCAGCCTGTGCCAGTCATACCAGATGCCGCCCAGGCGAACCGACGCGGCCACCAGAACGATGGAGAGCGCCAGCATCCCGGCGCGCGCCGGGACGCGAAAGCGCACCGACATGAGCGCCAGCACGACCGCCGGGGGGATGAATCTGATGTCCGCCGAGTGCGACGTGAAGAGCATTTCGGGGGAGGCGATGAACGCCAGCCCGAAGCTGGCCGCGACGGCGCACACCGCCCACTTCACCCGCAGGTCGCGGACCCGCCCGGCGAGCACGAGCGCCGCGGCGAGCACGAGCGCCGCGCAGAGAATGTCGAGGGCGTAGTTATAAGTGACGGCCCACGAGACCGAATTGACGAGCTTCTGCGCGACGCCGTTCCAGCCGATCTCGCCCGTCGTCCCGCTCCCCCCCATGAATAATCTGAACGCCAAGAGCGGCAGGAGCAGGGGCGACAACTTGACGACCAGCCCGCGGAGAGACCTGTCGCCGGACCAAAAATCTAAACACGCGACGACGGACATGGCGACCCCGAGGAAGACGTAGGCGGAGAGGTGCGCCAGATAGCACGCGCAGGCCAACAGGCAAACGCCGAGGAAGGGCGCGGCGCGCCACTTTTGCCGACGCCCGAGCCAGAGCGAGAAAGTTACCAGAAAGAGGCCGAGCCCGAAGAGGTAATTCAGGAACCCGTAAAAGAGCATGGAATTATAGCTCAGGAACGAGCACGGGAGTGCGAGCCAACTCGGCCCGCCGTGAACGGCGCGCCCGAGCAGGTGGCAGCCGAACGCCCAGAGCAGGATCGTCGCCGTCAAAAATATTTTACCCGCCGTGAACACGTCGAAAAACTTTAACAGCGGCAGCATGGCCGCATCCATCGCCAGATTCGGGATGGGCTCGACCAGCCGGTCGTAGCGGGCTTGGAAGGACGGCACGGCCCCGTAGCGTGAAAGGATGTAAGTGCGCGCGAGGTGGTTCGGGTAGTCGACGAGCGGGACGTATCGCGTGCCCCAGATCGGCAAACAGAGCAGGAGGCAGACCGCCGCGAATGCCAGTCGGTAGCCTCTGAGGTGTCCGGCCTGTCGAGACTCTATCGCCGTGTCGATTAACATCGAGTCCTCAGGCCGGCGCGACGGCGGCGGCCATCGCGCCTCACGACGGCAGGCCGAGGGCGTGCGCGTAGAGGCCGGCGTCGGAGAAGAGGGCGACGGGGGCGCGCGCGGCGAGCAGCCCCGTCCGCACGGCGCGGCCCTCGCCCCGGTCGGGTCGGTTGCGAATCAAAGACGCCCCGGCCCGCCCGGCGTCGCGGATGGCGCGCTCGGCCCGCTCGCACGCCCCGTCGGCGGGGCCGTCGTCATCGAGGATGACTTCGCCATCCAACCCGCTCCCTTCGAGGTAGGCGAAGACTGTCGGCAGCGTCCGGCCAAGGCGGGCCGACTCGTTGTAGGCAGGTATGAAGATGGAAAGCTCAGGTGGCATCAGGTTCATTCCGCGCTTCGTGTTCGTCCGCCGGTCGGCCCGCCACCCCGTCTGCGGGCCAAGGCGCTCCCGGAAGAAACGTCTAATGGCCCGATAATTTTTCCGTTAAGTCGTCCGCCCCGCCCGCGCGCCCGGCCCGCCGCGCCCCGACCGGCGCTCGCCCGCCGACGTTTCGGCTGGCCGCTTCATTTGGGCAGGTAGATTTTATACGGGCCGAGTTCCCTGTTCAGAGAATAACGCTGCTGCACCGCGCGGGCGACCGGCTGCGTGAAGCGGTCGCGGTCGTCGAGAGAACGAGCGATTATTGCTTGGAACTGGCCCTCTTCGATGCGGCGGACGAAACTGCTCTCGTCCCACCTGTTGTTGAGCGCCAGCGCGGTGATGATAGCAGGCTCGGCGGGTATCTCCTTGCCGGCACGCATCAAGATCGTCATGTCCTCCGAGTACACCGGGCCGGGTGTTTCCCTGACGAGGCGGACGACGTCGGCGGAATAATCATAAGCGGGGCGGAAGAATTTTATCGAGCCTTGGTAGAGGTTCGTAAAATTGCTTACCGAGTGAAGGAGGAATAAAGGGATGACGAGGGACGTGAGTAAGGCGTGTGCGCCACGGGGCCGGAACGACGCGCGGCGGATAAGCCACCCGAGGAATAGGCCGGAGAGGAGGCAGGCGGCGATATCCACTTCAAAGAAGTAGTTGAAGTTCGCCCCCTTCTTGCCTATCGTCACAGTCACTACGGCAACCGCGAGCCAGAAATAGATCGCCCCCGCAACCGCGCATCGCTCGAACGCGCTTCGGCACAGGGCGAGCCGGATGCGTTTTAATAACGCCGACGCGCCCCCCGCCCGGCGCGCGAACAACGCGACCGGGAACATGACGGCGATCACGACGAGCAGGGCGGGAAGTTTTGAGAGATGATCTATCCACCTGCTGAAGACGTGGCGCAGGAGGAACGGGTTCTGGTTGTAGCCGACGACGTGGCGCAGGAACATGCCGCCCGTGAGCGTCTGTAGCACGAGCAGGGTCAACAACCCGGCGGCGACCGTGAAGGCCACCAAGTAGAGCGCGCGCCGCGGCTTCTCGACGAAGGCGAGCAGGAAGCACGCGGCGGGCGCGGCGACCATCGTCTGTTTAGTGTAGACCGCGGCCACGAAGCAGACGCACGACAGGAACGCCAGCGCCGGACGCCGCCTCGCCGCGACGAACAGGGCGACGCCCGTGATGCTTAAAAAAACCCCCAGCGTGTCGACGCGCATCGTGTACGCCCACGTCCAGACCGGCGTCGTGAAGATGAGCGTCCCGGCGCTGAAGGCCCCGAGCCAGCGGGCGGCGGGGCGGCGCGCCGGGGGCAGGCACGCCGCCGCAAGCGACGCCATGACGAGGCAACTGCCGAGGAGAGAGAGGATCGACGTGAGACGCCCGGCCACGAGCAGGTTCCCCGTCGCAGGGGCGACGAGCCGCGCGGTCAAGTGGTAGAGCGGGGGGTAGTGGAAAACGATGTGCGGGTAGTTCTCCACGGGGTGAAAGGCTTTGCGCCAGTCCGTCACGTTGGCGGCTTGCCAGAGCACGATGCCCTCGCCGTAATCGCGCTCCTCCTGCGTCTTGAGGGCCGCGCCCGCCTCCAACGCGAACGCGCCCAGCCCGGCGGCCAGAAAAAGCGCGAGCGCGGCGAGCGGGATCGCCCGCGCCCGCTTAAGCATGGGCCACCCCGGCGAGCGGGCGCGGGCGCGCGCGCAGGAGCATCTGCTTGCCCATCGGCTTGACGGGCGACATCAGGTACAGCCGGATGAGGGACGGCGAGACCTTGAGTCTCGACTTCAGCGTGAGCGGCACGAAGCGGGGGGCGCAGTCGATCACCTCGTAGGAGTTCGCTTCGAGGAAGTCGCGGAGGCTCAGGTGCGAGTAGATGGTGCGGTGCGTGTAGTCGTCGAAGTACTCGCGGAAGGCGTAGCGGTAGTTCGGCTGGAGGATGTTGATCGTGCCGCCGCGGCGCAGCTTGCGCCTGAGCTGCGCGAGGACGGCGGCGAAGTCCTCCTGCGAGACGTGCTCGAAGAGGTTGCTGGCGAACGCGAAATCGACCGAGTCGTCGGCGAGGAACGACAGGTCGCTCACGTCGCCCACGTGCGGCTCGACCCCGGCGGCGACGTACTTCGGGAAGTCGGGCCACTGATCCTGCGCGATGCGCCGCGCCGCGCGGACGTTGTTGATGAAGTGGCCGTAGCCGGCCCCGAGTTCGAGGACGCAGTGCTCGGGGGCGATCTGCGCCTGGAAGTGGTAGCGGATGAGCGACTGCCACAGCACCTCCCGGCGGGGGTCGGCGGTGAAGCGGGTCTCGAAGTAGGTGTCGCTCAACGCGCCCCCCTCGCCCAGCCGAAGAGGATGCCGCGCATCATGCGCAGGCCCACCGAGAGCGCGCGCAGCGTGTTCACGTTCCCGCCCTTGCTGACGCCGACGCGCGGGTGGAACGTCACCGGGCACTCGACGGTGAGCAGGCCGAGGCGCAGCGCCGTGTCGAGGAAGTGTGCGTTGAACTCCAGGTTGACGCCGGGGTTCAGGTGCGGCATCAGGCGTTGCAGGGCGTCGCGGCGCAGCACCTTGTAGGTCGTGCCGACGTCGGTGAACGTGCCGCGCCCGAGGTGCTTCACTTCGAGGAGCTTCCCGACGAAGAAGTTGCCGTAGTACATGAAAGTGTTGAGCTGCGTCTCGTAGGCGCGCAACTGCTCGACGATGCGCGTCCCGTTCACGATCTCGGCGTGCGGGAGGTAGGCCATGAACTTCTCGATGTCGCGCGCGCGGAACGTGCAGTCGCCTTCGCACAGGACGACGACGCTCGCGTCCTCGCACCGCAGGGCCTCCTCGTAGCAGCGGTAGACGCACCGACCGTAGCCGGGCTGCGTCTCGTTGTAGACGAGCGCCCCGGCCTCGGCGGCGCGCTCCATCGTCCGATCCGAGCTGTTGTTGCTGACCACGATGACGCGCTCGACCAGCGGGTGCCGGCGGAAGTCTTCGACGGCGGCCCCGATGCTGCTCTCGTCGTTGTAGGCCGTCAGCACGACCGTCACCCGATCCCTCTGTAGCTCGCCCGCCTCGTCGCCCTCCACCCAGCGCGGGACGCGCCGCTTCCGGCGGAGCATGAAGACGAGGTCGAACGCGCAGAGCAGCACGCCGAGCGTGGTCGGGATTCCGCTGTACCAGATGATCTGCTGGTTCCACTCGTAGACCGCCGGCCCGAGCGGCAGGCAGAGCCGCAGGATCGACAACAGAATCCCGAGCAGGTAGACGGCGAAGCCGACGGCGGCGAACATGATGCCCCACAGGAGGAACGGGGCGTGCCATTCCCGTCCGAGCACCGCCGCGGGGCGGGGGGGGTGGGTGGAAACTTCGGTGGAACTCATCGGTGACCTCGGCAACGTCTCACCCACCGCGCGGGCGCGTCCGGGGAAGGCTGGTGGAAGTTGAAGCGGGCGGCTCTTACGGGTTTCGACGACTCCCCCGCCCCCGGCCCGATTGTAGGGCGACCGCGCGCGCCCGTGAAAGCGCGGGCGGGGGCGCGGGCCGGGATTCCGACGGGCGGCGCGCGCCGCTACCGGCGTTGGTAGACCTTCCAGTAGGGCGCGGCCTCGTAGACCAACCGGTACTCGCCGCTCAGGCGCGTCTGCGCGTACCGATAGACCTCGGGCTGTTTGGTCTGGAACAGTCGCATCATGTCTTCGTAACGACTGCCCATCACGATGAAGTCCGGGCTCTTGCCGCTGTAGTAGCCGAGCCAGACGTCGTCTATCAGGCGGTCGAAGCCTATCTCGAAGCCGAGTTCCGCGCTCCCCATTGTAAGCGCATTCGGGGTCAAATGCTGCTTGAGGTAAGTGGTCACGGGCAAGTACCGCGAGCGGTAGTAGTTCTGCTTGATTAAGTAGGCCACGCCGCCCGCCTGAAGCGTGACGAACCCGGCGAGGCAGACGGCCAGCAGCCAGCGGGGCGCGAACCCGCTCCGCCAACACCAGACGACCCACACGGCGAGCAGCGCGGCGAGCAGCGGGATCATGTTGATCAGGTAAACGTCCGACTTGTGGCCTTCGAGCAACGACAGGAGCACGAAGAAGATGCCGGTCAGGATCAGCAGCACCCTGTAGCCGCCGTGCCGGCGCAGGGCGCTCACGCCGCACACCCCGAGCACTCCGCAGACGTACGCCGCGAGCACCAAGAGTTTGAGCCGGGCCGGGCCGACCGAGTGGGCGGCCAGGCCGAAGGAGCCGAGGTAGCGCTGCGTGATTTCGAGTTTGATGCCCGTCCACGGCGCGGTCAGCCCGACCCAGCGGTTGGCCCCCGTCATCGCCGAGAACCCGCCGACGTTGCCCGAGAGCTGCGCGCGGAAGCCGGGCGGGTCGCGCAGGATGTACGCGCCCCAACACAACGCGCCGACGACGTAAGGCGCGGCGGCCACGCCGACGTGTTGCCAGCGCAGGCGCGCGCGGTCGAAATAGAGCGTCAGGAAGAGCAGGCCGGCGAACGGCAGCAGCCCGTTCGGGTGCGTCAACCCGCTCGCCACCACCAGCGTCTGAGTGGCGAGCACGGCGCGCGTGAGGTGGCCCTCACGCCAGTTGAGGTAGCAGGCCAGCCCGGCGAAGCCGAGCGCCGCGCTCATCATGTCCATCCGCCCCGTCGAGGCGTTCATGATGAAAATGTAATCGATGGCGATGAACGCGAAGGAGACGAGGGCGACCGCCCGGTCGTCGGCCAGCCTCTTCATGATGAAAAACCAAGAGGCGAGCGCGACCAGTCCCCAGAAGGCGGACAGCGCGCGCATCACGAAAAAACTGAAGCCGAAAATCTTGAACCAGCCCGCCAGCGCGACTAGGTACAGCGGCATCACCCAGTAGGTGTGCTGCTCGATGCCCTTCAGCCACGTGCCGCCCTCCAGCACGGTGGTGCCCATAAAGCCCCTCGTGGCTAAATTCAGGGCGGGGCTCGCGAAATGCCCCTCGTCGTGCCACGGGCTCTTGCTCATCGAGCTGCCCAGAGACAGGGCCAAATACACGAGCACCACGATGACGATAAAGGCGCTGGTCAGCTTGGCCTTCCGCCCCCCCGGCGAAGTCCGACTCGACCCCTTGCGCCCCGCCAATGTGTTTATGCTCCCCAAACGAGTGAAAGGTTAAAGAGGCAGGCTGTTTAACTCGGCGTGCGACGCGCCGCCCCCCGCGGCCCGGTGCTCGACGTCGCCGAAGATCTGTTGGTAGCGCCCGGCGCGCGCCTGCCGGCGGATGCGCTGCACCTCGCCGAACATCCGCAGGCTGTCCCGGAACATGCTCACCTTGCTGCCCTCGCTGTGATCCCAGCGGACGGGTATCTCGCGCAGGCGCAGGCCCGCCAGGTGGGCGACGTACAGAAGCTCGACGTCGAAGCCGAAGCGATCAATCGTCGCGCCTTCGATGACGGGGCGGCACGCGTCCATGCGGAACGCCTTGAAGCCGCACTGCGTGTCCCAGAACGGGAGGCGCGTGGCGAGGCGCACGACGAGGTTGAAGGCGCGCCCCCCCTGCTCGCGCCGCCACGGCTGGTGGACGCCGATGAGGCTCCGATCCAGGGCCCTTGAGCCGAACGTCAGGTCGCAAACCCCCTGCTCGATGGGCGCGACTAGTTTGGGCACCTCGCTGATCGGGGTCGACAAGTCGGCGTCGGTGAAGAGGGCGATGGGCGCGCGGGCCGCGAGCAGGCCGGTTCGCACCGCGTGCCCCTTGCCGCGGTTCGGGTGGTTGCGGATCAGGCGCGCCGGGACGTCGCCGGCGGCGGCGAGGCCGCGCTCGGCCACCGCGGTCGTCTCGTCCGCCGAGCCGTCGTCGACGACGATGACTTCGGCGTCCGCGCCCCCGCCCCGCAAGTAGTTGAAGATCGTCTTGAGTGATTCACTCAACCGCGCCGCCTCGTTATACGCGGGCACGATGATTGAAATCGCGGGAGCCATAATAACCCTTCTTTCAGTTTGGAACTCCGACCTGACGGGCCGCTGCTGCTGCTACTGGCGGAACGGAACCTCTAACCAGCCGATTTTAGTTCCGGCACTCTGCCCTCGACACCCGACGAATAAACTATCAATCAGGGCTGTTTTTCATAATCATGGCGCGCCCGCCGCCTCACCCCGCCCCGCCTTGAACTCCACCGCGCGCGCACAAAGTTCGGCGAAGCTGGCCGCGACGCGCGCCCAGCCGAACCGCTCGCGCACGACGGCGGACGCGCGCTGGCCGAGGGCCTGCGCGAAATCCGGCGCGGTCAACAGGCGCACGACGCTCGCGGCGAAGGCGTCCGGGGTGTCCGCCAGCAGCAGCTCGCGCTCGTCGCGCACGGGCAGGCCCTCCGCCCCCACGGCGGTCGAGACGATGGGCTTCGCCATCGCCATCGCCTCGTAAATTTTCAAGCGCGTGCCGCCGCCGATGCGCAGCGGCACGACGTAGGCCGCGGCGCGCTCCATGTACGGGCGCACGTCGTCCACCCGCCCGGTGACGACGACGGAAGGGTCGCGCTGGGCCAGCGCGAGCAGGTGCGGGTAAGGGTTGCGGCCCACGACCGTCAGGGTCACGCCCGGCACGGACTGTTTGATGCGCGGCATGATCTGCTCGGTGAAATAGCAGATCGCGTCCTCGTTCGGCAGCCAGTCCATCGAGCCGGTGAAGACTAAATTGTGCGGGTCGGGCGGCGCGTCGCCCCGCGGCTGGAAGTAGTCCACGTCCACGCCCGTCGGCACGTCGTCGACGCGTTCGAGCCCGTACTCGCGGCGCATCGTCTCCGCGTCCTCGCGCGAGACGGCGACGACGTGATCGAAGCGGCGGCACGCGTCGCGCTCGAACGCCCACGCCTTGCGCCACTGGTTATACAGGTACGCCTTGCGCGCCGGGTGCTTCTGCACCTCGAAGTGCCGCCGCCAGATCATCGCCTCGACGTTGTGCTGAAAGAGCACGGTCGCGCAAGGCGCGGGCGTCGCCGGCATGTTGACGCTGGGCACTAAGAAATCGCAGACGATCACGTCGAAGCCGCCGCCCCCGGCCCGCGCGGCGATCTCGCGCCGCATCTCCGGCGAGACGTACTTCTGCATGAAGTACGGCAGCGGGGAGATCAGATTCCGGGCGAGGTCGGCGTAGAAGCCGGCGGAGAATTTGGCGCGCGTCCGGTGCGGGACGCGGACCAGCTCGTGGCAATACTCGGCGGCGCGCTCACGCGCGTCGGGCGAGGCCGCGCCGTCGTCGAGCGTCAGGTAGGTGACGTGGTGCTCGCGCTTCAGCTCCTTCAGCATGTGAAAGGTACGAATCTTGCCCCCCTTATCGACGGGGTGCAGCAATTCGGTCTTGAGCCAGAGTATCCGCACTAGCACTCTTCCCTTATTCGTATCCGCGCCGCCCCCGTTCGCGCCGGACGGGCGAACCCCTCACGCGCCGTGCGCCGCGACGACGCCGACGCCTTCCGGCTCCGGCGCGCCCTCGACCGCGCCGTCGATGAACTGCCGCTGCCACAACTCGAAGTTGACCAACGCCCACAGCCGCTCCGTGTGATCCTCGCCCGCTTGGTGGCGCGCGACGAGGTCGCGGACGAACTGCGCGTCGAACAGACCGCGCCCCAGCGCGCGCGCGCCGAGGACGTATTCGTCGACGACGGGGCGGAACGCCCCGCGGAACCACGCGCCGACCGGCACGGGGAAACCCATCTTCGGGCGCGTCAAAATCTGTTCCGGCAGCAGCCCCCGCATGCTCCGCCGCAGGATGTACTTGGTCGTCCAGCCGCGCAGCTTCAGCCGCCCCGGCAGGCGCGACGTGTGCTCCACCAGCTTGTGATCGAGGAAGGGCACGCGGCTTTCGATGGACGCCGCCATGCTCATCTGATCCTGCTTCATGAGCAGTTCGTGCAGGTAGGTCTTCGTGTCGGCGTAGAGCAGGCGGTCGAGCAGGGTCTCGGCGTCGGTCGTCGCCAGATAACGCTCCACCTCCGCGTAGGGCTCAAGCCGCCCGATGCGCTCGCGCGCCGCGCCGGTTAAGAGCTGGCGCTGCGTCGCGCGGTCGAACACGGCGAAGTTGTCGAAGTAGCTGCCGGCGATGTCGGGCGTCGTGTAGAGGAAGGTGCGGCGCAGCCGCTGGTGCCCCCTCGCGCCGACCGGCAGCCGCTCGACGCCCCGCCTCACCGCGCCCCGCAGCCGCGCGCCCGTCAGGCGGTGGTAGCGCGCGCCGAGCGCGAGGTTGTAGACGGTCTTGCGGTAGCGCCCGTAGCCGGCGAGCAGCTCGTCGCTGCCCTCGCCCGTGAGCACGACCTTGACGTGGCGCGACGCCAGCTTCGAGACGAAGTAGAGCGCCACGCTGGAAGGGTGCGCCAGCGGCTCGTCCTCGTGCCAGACGAGTTTCGGCAGCGCGGCGAAGAACTCCTCGGGCGTCACGACGACCTCGTGGTGATCGGTCTTGAAACGACGCGCGACGATGCGCGCGTACTCAAGCTCGTTCGCCTCGCGCTCGGCGAACGCGACCGAGAACGTCTTGATCGGCTCGTCCACCATGCCGCTCATCAGGGCCGCGATGGCGGAGGAGTCGATCCCGCCGGAGAGGAACATGCCGAGCGGCACGTCGGCCATCAGGCGCATCCGCACGGAGGCGCGGAACAACTCCAGCCACTCCGCCACGTACTCCCCGTCGCTGCGGCGCGCGCCCGACGAATGTTCGTCGGGCGCGAATTGCACGTCCCAGTAACGCTCGATCTTGATCTCGCCGTCGCGCCAGCGCAGCGTGTGGCCGGGCAGCAGCCGCCGGACGCCGCAAAAGAGCGTCTCCTCGCCCGACGGCGCGTGGTTGGCGAGGTAGTCCGGCAGGACGGCGAAGTTCAGCTCCGGCGTGACGGCGCGCGCCGTGAGCAGCGCCTTGATCTCGGAGGCGAAGTAGAGCGAGCCGTCGGCGGCGTGGACGTAGTAGAGGGGCTTCACGCCGAGGCGGTCGCGGGCGATGAACAGTTCGCGCCGCCCCTCGTCCCAGATGGCGAAGGCGAACATGCCGCGGAAATACTCGACGCAGCGCGCCCCGTATTCTTCGTAGAGGTGCAGGATCGTCTCGGTGTCGCAGTGGGTTTTGTAGCGGTGGCCGCGCGCCTCCAGCATCGGGCGGTAGTCGGCGTGGTTGTAGATTTCGCCGTTGTAAACGAGGTGCAGCGAGCCGTCCTCGTTCGTCATCGGCTGGTGACCAGCCGCCACGTCCACGATGCTCAGGCGGCGATGGCCGAGGCCCACGTTCCCGTCCACGAAGAGGCCGGAGTCGTCCGGCCCGCGGTGCACGATGGCGTCGCGCATTCGCGTCAACAGTCCTTCGTCCAACCGCCGCGACCGATCCGACAGGGCTATTCCGTTAATCCCGCACATAACCTGTGTCTCACTTCCATGTCGTTACGCGCCGCCCGAATCCGCCGGCACGCCTCGCGCGCACATCATACTGCGGCTCAGCCGCCCGCGACCGGCTCGCGCGCCTCCGGGAAGACTGCCTCCGGGAAGACTACCGTCGCGTCAACTCCCTCGTCGCTCTCCCAAGCGTCTCCCCGTCGGCGCGCCGCGAGGCGGGCGACGGGGCCCGCCGCCGCGACGATCTCGCGGTCGTCGAGAGAGAGCCTGCGCCCGCCGAGCAGGACCAATTCGCGGGGGCTGCTCTCGGCGCGCTCGAACCGCAGCCACGCCCACTCGAAGTCGGACGTCACCCGCCCCGCCCTGATCGGCTGGCCCGCGCCCACCAGCAAGAGATCGCGCGTGCCCGCCTCGTCGTCTTCGACGGAGAAGGCGCGCCCGCCCGCGGCGTCGATTTCGCGCACGCACACGCGGCTGGCGCGCGGGCGGCGCGGGATGAGGAAGGTGACGAACTCCTGCGCGCCCCCCGCCTTGACGCCGAAGACGAAGTGCGGCGCGGGCGTACGCTGCCCGTAACAGGAGGAGACCCAACCGGCCTCCCGCCGCCACGCGCCGCCCGCGGCGAAGGCGCTCACCTCCAGCCCGGCATCATCCGCCGACGGCTCGCGCAGGGCGGCTGCGCCCCCCGCGCCCGCCTCAATCGACGGGGCGGCGTCGGCGGCGAACTGAAAGTGCAGCTCGTAGCGGTGGGGGGCCGCGGAAGCGACCAGATCGCGTAAGACCCAGTAGTCGCGTTTCAGCCAGAGGACGCTGCGAGTGTGCGCGACCGCGCCGGTCGGCAGGCGCTCGTAGCCGTCGTGCTCGCCCGCGAAGAAGGTGAACCGCCCGGCGTCGATCCAGGCGCGCGCGCGCGCGGCGGCAGCCGAGCGCCACGTGAAGGGGCCGGACGGCGCGGACGAACCCTCGCCGTCCACGGTCAGCGTGTTGTGCGCCGCCGAGCCTCTAAAGTGATCCCGCAGCTCAGCCGAGCCGGTATAGGTGTACGTGCCGGGATCGACCAGCAGCGTGCGCCCGTGGGCGGCCAACTCGAAAGCCAAGGCGTCGGCGTGCGCGTGCCCGTTACTGAGCGCGCCGTGCGGGCCGCAGTCGATCAGGAAGTAGTTTGACGAGGGCTGCCAGCCGTCGCGCATGACGTAATAGCCCCCGGAGGGAAAGGCGCGCGCGTCGCCCGCGGGCGGGGCGGGCTCCAAGGCGTCGAACGCCCGCGCCCCGGCGGCGCCGAGCAGCCAGACGGTCTCCTCCGCCAGCTCGCCCGCCACGTGCTTGTAATCCCCGCGCGCGCAGAGCGCCGCCCCCGTCGAGAGCGGGGCGCGGAAGTCGTTGGACGCGCGCTCGTCGAGCATGACCAGACGACCGCCGTCGTCGTCGCCGAACAGGGGCGACGTGCCGTCCGGCCTGGTGATCCACATCAGGTGATCGAGGAGCGACGCGAGTTTCTGCCTCAACGCGCCGTCCGGCGCGTCCCCGCCGACGCCCGCGAGGACGAGGAAGTGGGTGTAAAAATCGGTCGCGTAGCGGTGGTAGTAACTCGACTGCTCGAAATAAACGCCGTCGGCGCGGACGTGGCGGTCGAGCGTGGCGCGGAGTATCTGCCGCCCGCGCGCGCGCCAGCGCGCCGCGTCGAGCAACTCCGGCAGCGCCGTGCCCAGATAGAAGAGTCCCAGCGCCTCGCCCGACAGATGCGTGTTCGGGCTGAAGTAGGTGGACAGGTAAGTTTCCAGATGGCGCGCGTGCAGGTAGAGAAACTTGAGCGCGCGCAGAAAGACGTCCGGCGCGAGCGCGCGCGCGTCGCGGAAGAAGTGCAGCGCCCACAACCACGAGATGGCGCGGAAGGCGACTTCGAGGCTGCTGGCCCAGTTGATGCCGAGCTTCGGCGGGTTCTGTTCCATCCAAGCGGTCAGGTGAGCGACGAAAGTCTCGGCGTAAGTTTCGTCACCCGTGTACCAGTAGGCGCGCCCGAGCGTCATGAAGTACTGGTGCCGGTTAAGCTCCCAAGTGATCTTCTTATCGCCGACCGCTTCGGCGTCCAAGTAGGGGATGCGGCTCCAATGTCGCAGCGGCGATCTCTTACGGGCCACCGGCTCAAGCCGCCAGTTGATCGGCTCGCCGAAACTCAGATCGCGGAGCCCCAGCAGATCGAAGCGCCCGGCGACGACGCGGCGCGCTCTTTCGACGGTCGCCGCTTCGGCGCGCGCGCCGAAGCGGCGGCGCAGCTCGGCGACGGTCTGCGCCGGGTCGGCGAACGAGGCGAAGAATCTGGCCGGGGCGCGGCGGCGGAAATGGGTCAGCAAGCCCTCGGCGGACGCCGGGCCGCTGGGGAAAACGCCCGGCGCGAGCAGCCCGAAGAACGTCGCGTCCGTGGGCAGGCGGGCCATGCGCGACCAGCCGCCGCGCTCCGCCCAGACGGCAGCCTGCTGCGCGCCGCGATCCACCAGCTCGTCGAGGCCGCGCCCGCGCAGCTTCTTCAGTTTTCTCAACACGCCGGACATCAATGCTCGCTCAGAGGGATTTCGCGCCCCCGCCCCACGCGCGGCGCACGGGAGAGAGAGCCCGCGCCCGCTTCCTCGTACAGCTCGATCCACTCGCGCCCCACTTCCGCCCAAGTGTACTTACGGCATTCGGCCAGCGCGCGCTCCGCCAAGGCGGTCGCCAAGCCTTCGTCGCGCAGCAGGAGCAGGGCCTTGTCCGCCAGCGCGGCGCAGTCGCCGCGCGGGACGAGCAGGCCGGTCTCCCCGTCGGAGACCATGTAGGGGATGCCCCCGGCGTCGGTCGTCACGACGGGCAAGCCCGCCGCGTAAGCCTCGATGATCGAAAGCGGCATGTTGTCGATCTCGGAGGCGTTGAGGAAAACGTCCGCCGCCTCGTAGAGCCGCGGCATCTCTTCGGGGCTGACGAGGCCGAGGAACTCGACGTGTTGCAACTTGAGGTCGCGCGCGCGCTCCGCGAGCGCGGCGCGCTGGGCGCCGTCGCCCGCCACGAGCAGGCGCGCCCCCGGCACCTGCCGCTGGATGAGCGCGAACGCTTCGAGCACGCAGCCGACGTTGTAGTGGGCCTCGAAGTTGCGGTTGGAGAGGAAGACCGCGCGCGCGCCGCGCCGCGCGCGGAAGCGGAACTGCCCCAGCTCGACGAAGTTATAGATCGGCTGCGCCGCGACGCCGAACCGCGCGAACACGTCCACCAAATAGTTGGAGGGCACGACGACGCGATCCGCCAAACGGATCGTCGGCAGGGCCGTCCGCCGCCAGCGCGTCAGGTGATCGAGCGCCTCGCCGCTGTGGTAGTTGAGCACGATCTTCTTGCGGAACAGTCTGGCGACGAGGATGGCGGGCGTGGGGGCGAGCACGAACGAGAAGTACGAGGCCGAGAAGATGTGGATCACGTCATAGCGGCGGACGCGCGCGAGCAGGGTGGCTGCGTAGAGCAGCGAGGTCAGGAGCGTGCGGACGTACTTGATCGCTTGCAGGCGGCGCAGCGCGCCCGGCAGTCGCGGGTTGACCGGCAGGAACGAGACCTCTAACGAGGGGACTTCGCGCAGGCGTTCGAGCAGGCGGGCGGCCTGCACCGCCTGCCCCCCCAGAATGTCGAGCGAGGGGCCGACGATCAGGACGCGCACGGGCGGCGGGGCGGCGGACTCCGCCCGGCCCGCCGCGTCTTCCGCGCGCCGCCCCGCCGCGGCTCTCGTGTGGGACATAGTCTTTCCGTTCACGCGCTCTCGCAATGCACGCCGCCCGCGACCTCCGCGGGCGCGCGCCGCCGCCGCGCGAGCAGGCGCTCGTAGAGCCGCTCCGTCCGCTCAAGCTGCGCGCCGCAGGAGAACCGCTCCCGCACGACGTCGCGCCCGCGCGCGCCGAAAGCGAGGGCGCGCTCCCGCTCGTTCAGCAGCCAGACGATCCGAGAGGCCAGCGCCCCGTCGTCGCCGGGCGCGACCAAGTGGCCGGTCTCGCCCTCGGCCACCGCCTCGCGCGCGCCGCCGACGTCGGTCGCCACCACGGGACGGGCCGCGGCCATGTACTCCAGAATCGCGTTCGAGAAGCCCTCGGCGGTCGAACTCAACACGCACACCTCGGAGGCGAACAGTAGTTCGGCCACGCGCTCGCAGCGCCCGGTGAAGAAGACCCTGCCGCCGATGCCGAGCCGCGCCGCGAGGTCGCGCAGGGGCGCTTCCAGCTCGCCCTCGCCCGCGATCACGAAAGCCGCGTCCGGCACCGCGTCCGCCACGCGCCGCGCGGCGCGCAGGAAGGTCGGGTGATCCTTCACCGCGTGGCGCAGGTTGGCGACTATCGTCACCAGCCGCAGCGGTTCGGCCTCGGGCAGCTTCAGTAAGGCCAGCGCCTGCGCCCGACTTAAACCGGGGGGCGGCGTGAGGCGTCCCAAGTCGAGCCCGTTATAGATGGTGACGATCTTGGCGCGGGGCACGCCCTCGTCGATCAACTGCTGCGCGACGGCCCCGGCGTTCGCCACGACGGCGTGCGCGAGGCGGTAAGCGCACCGCTCGGTCTTCTTCTGCGCGCCGGTGCGCAGGCCCGCCGTCTCGCGCCGGGCCGCGACGCGCGCGCGCACCCCCGCCAGCGTCGCCCCGGCCATGCCGAAGACGTTGGTGTAGAAGTCGTGGGTCTGCACGATGTCGACGCGCCGCCGCCGGAGGAACGAGGCGAAGCGGAACAACTGCCTGACCGTGTTGCGGTCGTGAAAGCTCGTCAGCGCGAAGGCGGGAATCTCGCCCAACCCCAGCCGCTCGACGACGCCGCGCAGGGGGCCGCCCCCGTCGAGGCAGGCGACGTGCACGCGGTAGCGCCCGCTCTCGTGGAGCAGGCGGGTCAACTGCACGGCCTGCCGTTCCGAGCCGCCCTGCTCGAAGCTGCCGATCAGTTGGAGCACGTTAGGGGTCACAGGCGTTAACGACCTCGGTCAACTCGCGGGCCGGCGGCAGGCCGCCGCCGTCCGGTGGGCGGCGTCAGACGCCCACCGCCGACAGCGCGGGGGCTTCGAACCGCGGACGGGCGGCGTCCCCGGCCACGTCTTCAAAAGTGCGGTGCCACAGTTCGAGCACGAACAGCGCCCACAGCGCGCCGGAGTGATCGCGCCGCCCGCTCCCGTGTTCGGCCAAGAGCAGATCGACGTAGCGCGGCTCGATGTGGCCGCGCTGGCGCGTGCGCGGGTCGGCGAAGGTGTCGCGGATGCGCTCGCGCAGCTCAAGGTTGATCCACTCGGAGATGGGCACGCCGAAGCCCTGCTTCCGCCGGTGCAGTATCTCGTCGGGCACGAGGCCGCTCACCGCGCGCTTGAAGATGCGCTTCAGCTCTAGGCCGCGCATCTTCAGCCCGGCGGGGATGCGCGTGACGAACTCGATCAGCTTGTGATCGAGCAGCGGGGTGCGCGCTTCGAGCGAGACGGCCATGCTCATGCGATCGACTTTGGTCAGGATGTCGCCGGGCAGGTACGTCTTGCTGTCGAGGTAGAGCAGCTCGTCGAGCGGCTCGCCCGACGTCACGCGCCCGACGTACTCGCGGCACAGCGCGCCGGCCAGCCCCGCCCCGCCCAGCGCGCGGCGGAATTCGTCCGTGTAGAGGGACGGCTTGTTGAGGCTGGAGAAGACTGAGACGCTGTCGAGGTAACGCTCCTGCGGGTTGAGGGCGACGTTGTACATATAGTTGCGCCCGAGCGCGCCGTGCGGCAGGCGGCGGCTGAGCGGGCGCATCACCCCCGCCCGCACGAAGGGCGGCAGCCGGGCGAAGCCGCTGCGCTTGCGGTCGACCGCGTAGCGCGTGTAGCCGGCGAACAACTCGTCGCCCCCGTCGCCCGAGAGCACGACTTTAACATGCTCGCGCGCGAGTTTCGACACCAGGTAAGTCGGGATCGCCGACGAGTCGGCGAACGGCTCGTCGAAGTGCCAGACCAGCTCGTCGACGACGTGGCACACGTCCGGCGTCACGATCAGCTCGTGGTGATCCGTGCCGAACGTCTTAGCCGCCAGCCGCGCGTACTTCAGCTCGTCGTAGCTGTCCTCGCGGAACCCGATGGAGAACGTCTTGACCGGCTGCGACGTGGCGCGCGACATCAAACCCACGATCGCGCTGGAATCGACGCCGCCCGAGAGGAACGCGCCGAGCGGCACGTCGGCGACGAGTCGCACGCGCACCGACTCGTCGAGCAGCGCGCGCAACTCCTCAAGGTAGTCGTCCTCGCGGCGCGCCTCCGCCACCGGCTCGTAGCGGAAGTCCCAGTACTGCCTGATCGAGACCCGCCCGGCGGCGTAGGTGAGGCAGTGGCCGGGGGCGAGTTTGTGGACGCCGCCGAAGATGCTGAACGGATCGGGCACGTAGCCGAAGGTCAGGTAGGCGTCGAGCGCCGCCGGGTTCAGGTCGCGCGCCACCTCCGGGTGCGCGAGCAGCGACTTCAGCTCCGAGCCGAACACGAGCGTGCCCTGCGGGGTCAGCGTGTAGTAGAGCGGCTTTTTGCCGACGCGGTCGCGCGCGATGAAGAGCTGCCGGGCCTTGGCGTCCCAGATGGCGAAGGCGAACATGCCGCGCAGGCGTTCGACGCAGGCGGGGCCGAACTCCTCGTAGGCGTGGACGATGGCCTCGGTGTCGGAGTGGGTTTGGAAGCGGTGGCCGCGGCCCTCCAAGTCGCTCTGCAACTCGCGGTAGTTGTAGACCTCGCCGTTGAAGACGATGGACACCGATCCGTCCTCGCCCGAGATCGGCTGGTGGCCGCCGGCCAAGTCGATGATGGAGAGCCGGCGCATGCCGAGCGCGGCCTGCCCCTCCACCATCGTGCCCTGATCGTCGGGGCCGCGGTGCCTGATGATCCGGCACATCCGGTCGAGCACGGCGGCGCGCTCCGCCGCAGGCGCAGTCCCGTCCTCAACCACAAAGCCCGCGATGCCACACATAATGCCAACCTCCCGCCCCGGCGATCCGCCGCCGGGCGCACGACTTCCCTGCTACACGCGCCGCACCCTCGTCCGGCCCAGCACCCTGACCACCTCGTCCACCAGCGCCGGGCGGAACCCGACCCGCTCGATGGCCTTGCGCGAGGCGACGTTCGTGTCCCTGACCATGATGTAGGCGCGCTCTGCGCCTTCGGCGAATCGGGTGCGCAGGATGTGCGTCAGTAGCGCCTGATAGAGTCGCCGCCCCCTGTATTCGGGGATCGTGTAAAAATCGTAGAGCGAGACCGAGCGCGGGGCGAATTCGAGTTCGGTCTGGGTCACGTCGATCCGCTCGGGCCCCTGCGGCCAGTAAGACCAGCCCCAGCCGGCGAGCCGCCCGTTGACCAAGACGGTGTGCAGCGTCCGCCCCTTCCGCAACTCGTCGGGCGCGCGCCGCACGCGCGCGCTGATCTCCCGCCCCGTCTCCTGCGACGCGCCCTGCCACCGCAACAGATCGCGCAGCTCGTCCTCGTTGAACGAACATACCTCGCCCTCGCCCAGCACGGGCTCGGCGGGCAGCAGGTCTGACGGCGCGGCGATCAGGGTCAGCCACCTGGCGCGCTCGCCGACGGCGTTGGCGACGCGCCGGGTCAAGCGCGCTAAGCTCTCCCTCGCGCCCAGCTCCGGCAGCCGCCGCGCCTGCTCGACCCTCTCGTCCAAACGCGCCTTGATGCCGTCCCACGCCTCCGGCCCCCTCAGCTTCGCCACCAGCAATTTCGACCCGGCGACCGATCTGTCGCGGAGGACTTGGGCGTAATACTGACGCCGCCCGTAGATTTCCACGGTGGGAAGCTCGACGTGGCTGTTGGAAAATCTCTTCTTGTACTCCTCGACGCCGATGGTCAGATCGATCCCCCGCAGCCCCAGCCGCTGCGCGTCCTGAATGATCATCGCCAACAGCACGAGGCCCGGCGAGCGTTGCGTCTCGCGTATGTCGAAGGCGGGCGCGCCCCAATAGAGCACCCCGTCGCGGACGGGGCCGTAGTGCGCGGCGACGATCCGGCCACCCACGCTGAGCGTGACGGCGTGCACGTCCGCCGGGTTGTTGATGATCAGCGATTCGTAGAACGCCTGCTTCATGCCGTCGGTGAAAGAGACCGGGCGTCCGGCGTACATCTGCCGCAGGGAATGCTGATCGAAAAACTCGTGCTTGAACTCGTGCCACGCGGCGGCGGACTCGACGCGCTCAAGCCGCACCTCGCCCTGCCGCTGGTAGTGTTTGATCGCCTGCCGGACGGACTTCTTCTTCACGAACTCCGCCGCCGAGTTGTCGGTGGGCCACCAGCGCCAGCCCGGGTGCGTGCGCGGTATGACGTTGGCCCCCGGCACTCGCTTGCAGGCGGCGCGGGCCAGCGCCACCGTGTTGGACTCGGGCAGCATGGGGCCGAGGCGCAGCGGCGTGGGGAAGTTGCCCGCGCGGTAAAACCGCAGCAGGTGCTCGACGACCATCTGCTTGTGCTGCGGCAGCGCGAGCACGTCCCTGTAGTCGGACATGATGCCGCTGGCGAAAACAAGCTCGCCCGTGGCGCGCTCGACCGCCAGCGGCACGAGCCCGGCGAGCGCGCCGCCGCACGTCACCACCAGCATCCGCGGCTGGTACCGCTCGTTGTAGGCGCGATACCATTCCAGACACCAGATCGGCCCTTGGAACAACGTCCCCGTCGGGTCGGCGGATAACAGGTTCTCCCACGCCGCGAGCGCGCCGCCGCCGCGCGCCGCCTCGATCTGCGACAGCTCCGTCAACTGCTGCGCCTCGTAGCGCAGCTTCCCGAGGTCGCCGCCCACCGCGGGCGACGCCGCGCGGGCCGCGAACTCTCTCAGTTCCTGAGTTTCCGTGCTTATACTCATCTCGGTAAGAAGACTACGAAACTTCCGCGCGGGCGCGGGCCGGGTTCAAAGGGTTCTTAATTCGTTCGCGCCTCTGGGCACGTCCCGCCGCGGCCCCGGCCTCGGGCTATGCGGGCGCTTTTGTGATGCTGAATGAAGGGGTCAAGGGGTTTGAATCCGGCATCTCGCGCCGTATGCTAAGTCCTAACTTAGCAATTTCTCGCCGCAGGAGCCACTCGGTGAGGAAGGTTTCGGGGCTAATCAGCCGCGCGCGTATCTGCCGCCCGAGGCAGTGATAGAGTGCGCCGGCGACCACGACCCGGCTGGCGTGGAGCATCGAGAGCAGGTTGCGCTCGCGCAGGCCCTGCCCGAACTTGTCGAGGTAAAAGCGGAGGTGATGGATCTTCAGCAGCAGCCTGCCGCCGGGGCGGAGCACGCGCGCCATCTCCGACAGCGCGTGGGCGTTATGCGTGTAAGGGAGCGCGAGGCGGCAGATGACCACGTCGAAGCTGTCGGAGGCGAACGGCAGGGCCTCGGCTTCGGCGCGCATGAAGACGACGCGCGCCTCGGGCAGGTGCGTGGCGAACAGCCGCCGGCCTATCTGCCCGACCGTCGGGGCCACGTCGACGCCCACGCCCAGCACGTCGCGCCCGTCGACGAAAGGCAAGAGTTCCTGGCCGGCCCCGCAGCCGACGTCGAGCACGCGCGCCACGTCGAGATCGTCCGTCTCGTTCAGACTGTTATTACGGCGCGCGTGGTCGCGCGCGAACATCTCCCACTCGGCGCAGACGTACTGATCGTATTCGTTCATCGCCATACTCTCACCAACCCGCCGACCATGCCGGGCGACGCGCGCCCGCCGTCCTCACCGCCCCGCCCGACCGAACGCAGACGCCGCCCGCGCGCGCCCCGTCGCATTAAACTCATATTCGCACTAAACTTTCAGCCGCCCCTTAATTAATTTCAGCCGGTAGTCGCGGAACTCGCCCGGCGCGCCTTCACGCCCGTCGCACGCGGCCAACATGATATTAACCATTTCCCGCGCGGTGACGAAGTGTAGGCGCGGGCCGGCGGCGCGGCGCGTCTCGTCGGTCAACTCTTGCAGGAAGCGTCGCACCGAGCCGCCCAGCATCGCCTCCTCGTCGCGGGTGTCCATGCCGTGGCAATGCAGCTTGACGAACACCCAATCGGGACGCCCGCGCACCGTGATGGCGGCCCGCCGCCACAGCTCCAGTCTGCGCATGGTGAGCGGGTGTTTCGTGGTCACCTCGCCGTTCTCGATGTAGGGCACGGGGAGCCCGCGGATTTTACGGCTGAAGTCCAGCCCGAGCGGCCCCTGCACGATGAGCGGGAAGGTTTCGGGCGCGCGCCCGCGCCGCAGGTCGCGCCCGCTGCGGTGCGGCGCGCGGCGGGCGAGCGGTCGCGCGCATTCGTACAGCGCGTTGATCTTCGACGTCTGCGCGGGGTTCGGGGCCGAGGGCAGCGTCATGTCGGCGTAACACCCCGTCTCGGCCAGCAACTGCATCTCCTCATCGACGCCGCAGCAGACCCCGTTGCCGGAGTTGGCTAACGTCCAGTTGCCGTGGACGAAGGCGTACCGCGCCGGCCCCTCGCCGTCCCAGCGCGAGAGGCAGCCCTGCTCGACCAGCGCGTCCCTGAACTCTTCGAGCACGCGCCGCGTGTTGGCCGCCGTGTCCGGCGACTGCACCCCGTGGTGCAGGTGAGTTTCGATCTCCCCCCACCCGGCGTGACAATGTTCGGCGAGTCGTTCGACGAGCGACTTCTCGTACTGCTCCGCCGGGTAAAAATAGGTGTGGCGCAGCGGCTGACCGTCCGCGTCGCGCCACCTGCCGACGGCGGTCGGGTACTCCCTGCACCAGCGTTCCAGCCGCCGCTCCTGCTCCGGCAGATCGGCGAACAGGTGCGGCGCGTCGGGGCGGAAGGCGGGCTCGAAATGGTCGGCCAGACAGAGGATGAGGTGCGCGGGGGCGGAGCGCACCGGGCGGCGCGCGAGCTGCTGCCAGCCGTACGCCGGCAGCCAGCGTAGCGACGACAGAGCTTTCTGCGCTTGAGTTGCGAGCATAACTTGTTTCAGTGCCGTGAGGGCGTCGCGCCGGAGTCCGCCGGGCCACGTCCGCGCGCCGCCCGTCCGGCCCCGCCCCGCGGCGCGCGGGCGCGCCCGTCAGGCCAGCGAGTCTTGCTCCTTGGTGCCGGAGAGGTAGCGCCGCGCGAGCGCAACCCATCGTTTAATAATCGTCTGCTCTTGCGGCGTCAGCACGCCGAGTATCAACAGGGCGAGCAGGTAACAGATCGAGAAGACGACGCCGCAGAGGCCGAGCAGGATGAACGCGTTGAGATCGGCTGCCAGCTTGCGCGCCAGCAGCGTCACGCAGGCCGCGAACGCGGACGCGACGAGCAGCTTGCCCACGTCTTTGAGCAACGCCCAGTCGCGCCTCGTCACCCCCAGCAGGCGACCGACCCTGAGCGAGATGATGACGCGCTCGACGACGCTGGCCGCCACCACGATGGAGACCGCGCCGATCATGCCGAAGCGGCGGGTGCCGAACCAGAGGGCCACGGCCAGCAGCGCCACCAGCACGACGCGCGCCCGCAGCAGAAAGTAACGCTGCTCGGCGTAGGCCCGCAGCACAGGATCGTAGGCGCTCGTGATCACGCTGAGCGGGATTTGCGCGAGGTTGATCGCGAAGATGGGCCAACTGGCGATGTACTTCGTGGTGAACAGGACGACGATGAATTGCGGGCCGACCACCAGCAGGAGCGCGTAGAACGGCAGCGCGATGGCCGACAGCTTGCGGATCATGCGGGCGAGCAGCTCCACGATCTCGCGCCGCGCCCCCGCCTTTTGCAGGCTGCTCACGCGCGGGATCATCACCGAGCCGATGGCGTCGCTGATCAAAAAGAAGAGAGGGATGTTGAAGCAGCCGATGGAGTAGACGGCGAGCGCCGCCGCGCCCAGTTGTTTCGAGACGAAGAAGTTATCCAGGTCTATCTGGAAGCGCAGGATGGTGGCCGCCACGCCGAGCGGCAGCGCGTAGGACAACTGCGCCCGGAGCAGCGACCGGTCGAAGCCGCGCCAGAACCGTCCGAAGCGCCTGCGGAGGTAGATCAGCAGCGTGATCAGTTGCAGCGCGCCTTGCAGGATCGAGGCGTAGAGCAGCGCCCTGAAGGAGCCGAACACGACGACCGCGCCGATCATGAAGGCCGTCTTGGTGAGGTTGCTCGTGACGATGAAGATCGTCGCCAGCCTGATCTCCTGGTTGGCGACGGCGACGGTCTCCAGAAAGGACGAGCAGCCCCACGTCAGGACGATCAGCGCGACGAGCGGCGCGTAGGCCGTCAACTCCTGGCCGCCGAGGATCGCGCTCAGCAGGGAGGGGCGCAGCAGTATCGCCGCGCAGGCCGCGCCGATGACCAGCAGGTAGAAGAGCAGGATGTTGAAAACGATCAGGCCCTTGCGCTCCCCCTCGCGCGGCAGGTAGTAGTAGGCGCTCATGTGGAAGCCGAAGGGGAGGATGAGGACGGCGCTGCCGACGATGAGGAAGACCTGCTTGTAGAGACCGAACTCCTCCTGATTCAAGCGCCGCACCAACAGCAGCGGGAGCGCGAAGCTGAAGACGTAGCCGAGCGTCTTAGCCAGCAACATCCACGTCGCGTGCGCGGTCAGGGAAGAACGATCTTGGGTGCCCGTCGTCATGCGGATTAATCCATGGAGTCTAACAACGCGTCTCGCCGCGGGCGCTGCCGCCGCCGCGCGTCGGCTTCAATTCTCATCGGAGCGGGCGACGGAGGCGGGGGGTGCGGGCAGGAAGCTGCCAGCCGGCTCGCGGATCGGCTCCCAACGGGCGTAACGCTCCCCGCGGATGAACTTGTAGAAGGCGATCAGCGCGGCCAGATTAGCCAAGGTGAAATACTGCGGGAGGGCCAACAGGCGGCTGTGCCTGCCCGCCCGCTCGAACGCCCACCCCGCCGCCGCCGCCAGGTAAAAACAGATTTGGGCCAGCGCCGAGACCGCGTAGAGGCGCGAGCCGCGCGCGAGAACCAGCGAGCTGGCGAGCAGCGAGAGCAGGAAGACGGGCACGAGGTAGCGCATGACCTTGTGCGAGATCAGTTGCACGGCGTAGAACCCGCTGCGCAGGGGGTTCAGCATGGCGCGGTGCCGCCACAAGTCGGTGAACGTCTGCGTGATGATCCGCACCCGCATCCGCAATTCCTTGTGCCCCGCCTGGTTCGTCTCCTCCGTGCAGACGGCCCCCGGCTCGTAGATCGCCCGGAGGTTCTGTTCGACCATCTTGGTGGCGATCAGAAAGTCGCTGCAAGCCTCGTCGTAGAGGGGCACGTAGGCCGCGCGGCGCACCGCGTAGAGGCAGCCCGAGACCCCGATGAGCGAGCACACGCGGCTCTCGCACCGCTTCAAAAAGACTTCGTAATCCCAGTAAGAGAGCGCGCCGCGCCCGACGTTCGTCCGCGCGGGATCGACGTAGACGAGCCGCCCGGCCACGCAGCCGACCGTGGGGTCGCCGAAGTTCGGCACTATCGCGCGCAGCACGTCCGGCTGGTAGAGGGTGGTGGCGTCGGAGAAAAGGAGGATGTCGCCGCCGGACTTTTCCACCGCGGCGTTCTGCGCGGCGGTCTTGCCGAGCCGCTCGGCCTGCCGGTGCAGCTTGACGCCGCGGTGAGCGAACGAGCGCGCGATCTCGTCCGTCCGGTCGGAGGAGCAGTCCGAGGCGACGAGCACTTCGAGCTTGTCGCGGTCGTAGTCGAGCGCCAGCGTGTTCTCAAGCTTGGCGGCCAGATCGCGCTCCTCGTTGTAAGCCGTGATGATGACGGTCACGGTGGGCGACAGCCCCGGCGCGCGCCTGACGGCCTGCGGGCGCAGGCGACTCATCAGGAAGAGCACGAGCGGGTAACCGGCATAGGTGTAGGCGAGCGCCGCCGCGCTCGCCCATAACAAACACCCGGCTAGTAGATTAATATCCATCGCCCGCGCCCGCCGCCTCCGCGCCCGCGAGGGCGGGCTCGCCGGCGCGCGGCCCCGCGCGCTTTTGCGCCCGCGCCGCCTTCCGGCTCGCGATCACCTCTTCCATGTCAACGCCCGTCTGCGACTCGTACAGCCTGCGGAAGCACACGGCGTACCCGATCAGGTAATAGACATACCAATAATACGCCACCGAGGCAAAAAAACTGGTGACCATGTAGCCGACGATGCTGGCCTGCAGGCCGACCGCCAGGTAGTAATTGGACGTACCTTTGCGCGCCGAGAGCGTGGCCCGCTCGATGAGCCGCAGGCGCTTGAGCGGGGTCAATAAAAATTTGACGTAGACGACGCAGGCCGTCAGCCCCATCTCGGACGCGACCTGCGTGTAGGCGTTATGGCTCACTTGTTCGTGCAGCGCCCGGTAGTGAAAGTTATTCATCCCGACGCCGAACAGCGGGTAACGCAGGGCGACGAGGATCGATCTTTGTAGCAAGTTCCGGCGCGCGCCGCGCGAGCTGTTCGGATCGAGGTCGGGGACGAAGATCGAGGCCAGCCGCATCCCGTAGTTGCCGGGGGCCAGTGCGACGAACAAGACGCCGCCGACGAGCAAGACCAGCATCACCGCGAGCCGGTTGCGCCGCCCCAGCTTCCACGCCAAGACGATCGCCACGAAGATCAGGCCCAGGAAGCCGCCGCGCGAATAGGTGACCGTAGTGGCCGCCACGAGCAGCACCGCCGCCGCCCAGTAAACAACCTTCATCAAGACGTTGCGCGCGCTCAGTCCGAGCGCGACGGCGATGGGGATGACGGTCACCAGATGCAGCGCCATGTCGTTCGGGTTTCCGAACATGCCGCCGATGCTGCCGCCCACGCGGTAGCCTTCCACCGTGACGTTGCCGGCGCTGTAGTCCCTGACCGCGTTGAAGCTGATCACGCAGCTCACCGCGAGGGTGAGGAAGAAGAGGCCCCGCAGGCGGCGCTCGGTCCTCACCACGTTCACGATCACGATGAAGATCAGGACGGCCTTGATGAAGGTGTCGTTGAAGGTGGCCCAAGCCTCGGGCGGATTGATGGCGAAGGGGATGCTGAGGAGCGCGGTGAGGCAGAACAGGAGCACGAGGTTGACCTCGCGCGGGCGCTCGGTCAGGTTGCCTTCGAGCGCCAGTTGCGAGGGGAAGAAAATGATTAAGGTCAGGATGGCCGTCCAGGAGGCGCTGGCCATTAACCACTCGCCGGAGGACAAATACTCGTAGGGTCTGAAGTAGAGGATGGTCGTAAACAGAAAAAGCCCCGCGTAGGTGAGCGCGTGGCCGCCTTTCGGCGGTCGCGCGCCGGCACCGACGGGGGCGTCAGCCGCGGGCGACCGTGCGTTCTGTTCGTCCGTCTCTTTTTCCGCCGCGACGCCCGGCGCGTCGTCGCGGGGGGACGGTCTGCCGCCGCGGTACGCGTGGGTTACTGAGTCCGATGGCGGCGAGACTGGTTCATAATCCACGTGCTGCCCGTGATGAATCATTTACGACACTCGGTTACCACGATTAAACCCACGCCGGTAGATTCACCCGCGCCGCGCGGCACGCCCACGGGCGCGAGGCGGGGACCGGGTTGACACCCGATCACCGCCGGCCCGCCAGACTTCAGTTTATAACACGACGGAACCGGATCGACTGCACGCCCTCACACCGTCGCCATGCTCTTATCTTCGTTCATGACGCAGAGCGCGCGCACGCGCTCGCGCAGCGAGAGCTCGAAGTGGCGCGCCTCCTCGATCTCGGAGAAGGCGAGGGCGCGCAGTTCCTGCTCGATGCGGCGGCGGTAGTCGGAGACGAGCGAGTCGGAGACGCCGAGCCGCGCGGCGGCTTCGAGCTGCGTCACGTGATCGGGGCACAGGTAGCAGTGCCAGAGCACGCCGAGGATGCGGTCGTACTGCTTGGCCTTCCCGCGCACGGAGTCGCGCAGGCCCTGCAAGAATATGTCCACGTAGCCGGCGGCGGCCTGCTCCGACTCGCGGCGCAGCAGCCCCTGCTCCGGGTTCTCCCTCGTGTCGGCGGGCTCGAAGACGCGCCCCTCGTCCGAGTCGTCGCCGCCGAGGGGCACGAGGTAGATGTCCATCACGGGCAGGCGCGACATGACGAGGCTGCGCAGGCTACGCACGTCGATGGGCGCGTCGCAGGCTTCGAGCACGGAGACGATCAGGTCTTCGAGGTCGGAGTTGCTGATGATGATCTGCGCGTCGCCGGTGCAGCCGACCATGCGCGTGTCGCGCTGGCGCACGGGGATCATGTGCGCGCGCTGCTCCAGCTCCTGCGCGCCCCGGCGCGGCTTGCCGTCGGCCCACTCGGAGAGGCCGTAGACGCGGTCGGCGAGGCGGCGGTGCTGCTCGTCCTCGCCCTCGGCGGGGGCGCTCGCGTCGAAGCGGCGGAAGTTGGCGCTCGACTGGATGATGGTCGAGATGCGGCGCGCGAGCCGGTAACTTTCGGGGTGGCGCTTGCGGAGTTCAGCCGTCAGCAGGTTGGTCAGCTCGATCTGCCCGATCTCGCACTCGATCTCGGCGTCGGACATCCCGGTTTCGAGGTAGTGCTGGAAGCGGCCCTTCGAGAGGAGCGTGACGAACAACTCCTGCGTCAGATCGACGTAGGCGTTGCCGCGCTCGCCGCCCTCGACGAGCAGCCCCGCGCTCTGCGAGGCGCGCACGAGCGGGTGGTTGCAGACGAGGCGGTGCAATTCCGACCAGAGGTGCGTCACGTCGGAACGGCGCAACGACTCGACCCAGCGCGCGAGGCTGGCGCGCGCGCCGGAGCGCGTCTGCGCGCGTGAGCCTTCGGGCGCGCCCGTCTTGGCGCTCGATTGCTGGTTATGATTGGCGGAGGTTGCAGCCATTAGTCTATCGCCTTGCTCGCCCGAACCGCCGGGCCGGGGCCCTGAAGCGGAGCGGCGCACCACTCTTCCCTACCGGCAACGTCTTAAGGATTGAGAGATCGGATGTTGCTCCTGATTACCGCGCGCCTCGCCGTGGCGCGCCCCAAGCGGTGGTGCGGCGTGTGCCGGAAGCCTTCTGCGCCCTTAAGTGACGGGCCGTGCCCACTGGCTTGTCAATGAGTCCCGAGGAGGTGTCGCTCTTGACTGTGTACTCTGGGAGAGTTGCCGCACATTATCCATTAGGTTCGGCGTCTAACGCAATCGCCGTCCTGCCCGCGGCGGACGCCGGGCGAAGTTCGTGCGCTGCCGTCGCCGTCCATGTAAGGTGAAGGTGAAGGTCCGGCGCGCGTGTGTGAGTTGGAAGTCGTGCCGCCGTTCCGGGTTAGAGATTTAGGAACTTGTCGGGCGACCCGCGGCTCTGTTTGGGGGTTGTTAAGTATCAACCGGTAGTCCGTGCCGGCGAAGACCGCAGAAGGGACGGCGCGGTCAACCAGATGGGGCGGGGGGCTTTCGGGGCTCCCCCGACAACAAGGATATTAGCAACTAGCCGGACTTTGAGCAACATCTTTTTACAGCGGCGGCAAAATACTGAAAAAGTAGGAGAAAATAGTTTTCGGGCGGGTCGGAAGTTGTGGAAAGGCGTGAGCATTCGCGCTTTCTTTCTGATGGTTCATCGAAGCGCGTCAGTCATCAGAGGTCAAACGAACCCTCGCCTCACCTCGGTGTGCTTGCCCCTGCCCGTGCTGTGCCTTTTTTGCGTGCGCTGCGCTTCGGCGGGACGAGCCTTGCGGGGCCCGCGGCTCGCGCAAAATCGGGATTTTCAGGGAGAAGAACATGCGTTCTTGCCGCACAGTTACATTCTGCAAGCTTCGTGCGTGCCCCTCGTCCGGGGCGCTGCTGCGTTACCACGAAGCGACGCTCCCGCGGGAGGACGGGCGGCTCGTGCGTGAACACGTCGCGTCGTGCGACTTCTGCGGCGCAGAATTGCAACTGCTCTCGAAGTTCCCGCCGAAGGGCGTGCCCGTCGTCCAGCCCGCGCCCATCCCTTGGAACCTCTACCGGCTCGCCAGAGACCTGCGGACTTTCTCGACCAGCGGCACGCGCATATTGTTGAAGATAACGCCGAGGAGCGATCTGACTTTAGCCGAACCCTGAGACCCCGCGCAGAAGACCCGCACAGCGACCACTTGAGATAAGCGAGCAGCGACTTTCGGGACGAAGAGTAGGCGAGTCCTCGCCGGGCCTCGTCGCCGCGGATACCGAGGCCCAAACTCCTACCTGAGCCGGCACTGCCCCGGCGGCGCGAATCCGCTCCCGCCGTAAGGATACCGGCGACGCCCACCTGCCAGAGGCGCGGGGTGCGGCCCGGGCGGCGCGGGCATAAGTTCTTCCCCGGCGGTGCCGAACTCAAGCCGCGGGTCTCGGGCTTGCCCGGCGTTTGCGAATTGTGGACAATGCCGATTCCGAACCCGGGCCGGGGCGCTCGGTTGACTGGCGAGACCGCCCGGGCGGCGCGTCTCCGCGATCAGGCTTAGCCCTTACACATCTTACCCATCAAATGATCAGCTAGGTTCAGCGAACAATTTCGGCGGCGCGTGTGTCCGGTCGCGGCCCGGCTGTCGGGCCCGAAAATTATTCGCCGGGAGAACAAATGCTTTTCGACTCGCCCGTCTATTTTCTTTTTCTAATACTTGTAACGCTCCTGTACTGGCGTTTGCGGCGGCGCGGGCAGAACCTTTTTTTGCTGGGGGCGAGCTACTTCTTTTACGGCTGGTGGGACTGGCGCTTTGCGCTGTTGATGGCGGGCTCGACCGCCGCCGATTACGTCATCGGTCGGCGGATCGGGGCCTCGAAAACCGACCGTCAGCGTCGCCTCCTGTTCATTTCCTCCCTGATCATTAACTTTTCGGTGCTGGCATTTTTCAAGTACTTCAATTTCTTCATCGACTCGGTCACCCACTCGCTCGCCTTCTTCGGGATCGCGCACCCGAACATGACGCTCTTGCAGATCCTCCTACCCCCCGGCATCTCTTTCTACACGTTTCAGGAAGTCGCCTACATCGTCGACGTTTACAAGCGGAGGCTGGAGCCGGCGGACTCGCTCGTCGATTACGCCTTATTCATCAGCCTGTTCCCGCATCTCATCGCCGGGCCGATCCAGCGTCCTTCGCACTTGTTGCCGCAGGTACAGAACCCGCGCACCTGGCAATCGGAAAAAGTGTTTGACGGGATGCTGCTCATCTTGGAGGGGCTGTTCCGTAAATGTGTGATCGCCGATAACTGTGCGCTCATCGCGAATGCGGCGTTCGGGGGGCAGTTAGGCAGGCCCAGCGTGCCGGTCCTGCTGCTGGGCACGTACGCCTTCGCCTGGCAAATTTACGGCGACTTCAGCGCCTACAGCTCCATCGCCCGCGGCAGCGCCCAACTGCTAGGCTTTCATTTCATGATCAATTTCCGCCAGCCTTATCTGGCGCACAGCCTACAGGAGTTCTGGCGGCGCTGGCACATAAGTCTAAGCACGTGGCTGCGCGACTACCTCTACATCCCGCTCGGGGGGAGCCGCTACGGCGAGTGGCGGACGTACCGCAACCTCATGATGACCATGCTGATCGGAGGACTGTGGCACGGCGCGAACTGGACTTTTGTGATCTGGGGCGGCATCCACGGGGGCGGACTCGCCCTAGAACGCTTCTTCAGCGCGGAGGGCGAGCGGGCCAAGTATTCCGCGGCGCGCATCTGGTTTCGCCGCGTAGTTATTTTCCATTTAGTTTGTTTGGCGTGGGTCTTTTTCAGAGCCGACTCGGTGGCCGGGGCGTGGCAGTTCCTCGGCGGGCTGGGCGCGTGGCAGTGGCGGGCCGAGTACGGCACCGCCTTCCTCTTTCTGGCGGTGTTCATCATCCCCCTGTTTCTAATCGACCTTCAGCTTGATTCATCCGGCGACGAATATTTCATGCAATCGAGCGCGTTAGAGGTGAGGATCGCGGTCGGCGTTGCCGCGCTGGCGGGGGTTACTTTATTCGGGGCGAACGAAGCAAATGCCTTTATTTATTTCCAGTTCTAAATCCACGGAGCAGGGCGTGCGGCGGGCGATTGTTTCCCTGCTGTGCTGTCTCTTAGTATTCTGCGTTCTTTTAGAGCTGGTGACCGCCGTGGGGATTCGCAGGGTGAGCCGGATACAGCGGCGGATTTGGCAAGACTACACCGGGGCCCTCGCCCTCAAGCCGGAAGCGGGCGGCGAACAAAAATCAATTCTCGTCGCCGGCAACTCTTTACTGCTGTTGGGCGTTGATTTCCCGACGCTCCAAGCCGGCCTCGCGCCGCGGTACAAATCAGCACGCTTCGCCGTGGAGCAGACGCAATATTTAGACTGGCAGTTCGGGCTCCGTCGCCTGTTTCGGGAAGGCTCTCGACCCGACGTGGTGGTGCTGTGTCTGCCCGTCAACCATCTGATCGCGTCCGGCACCCGGGGCGAATACTTCGCCCACTACATGATGGACGGGCGCGACATACTGGACGTGGCTAAAGAAGCGAAGCTGGATAACACCACGGCGAGCAACTATTTCTTTGCTAACCGGAGCGCCTGGTTGGGCAGTCGGATGGAGGTCCGGAAGTGGCTGCTCGGCACGATGATGCCCAGCGTGCAAGCCCTGACCTACATGTTCCAGAGGCCCGCGCCCCCGCCGCCCCCCGGCGACGAGGTGCGCAGGCAAATGGTAGTTCGTCTGGGCGAGCTTAAACGGATCTGCGAAAGTAACGGCGCCCGTCTAATAATCGTCATCCCGCCCACGCTGGACAAAAGTGATCGTTCCTCGGCGGTGCGGCAGGCCGGCGTCGAGACCGGCGTCCCCGTACTGCTCCCTTACCAGCCGGGCGAACTGCAGGCCAGTTTTTTTGACCACGACCTGTTCCACTTGAACCCCGAAGGCGCGAAGGTTTTCGCCGCGCGCTTGGCGGCGGATCTGCTGACCACGCTCTCGCCCGCTTCAACCCCCCCGGCGTAGGAGTCATCGCCGGGCCCCGAACCGCCCACGGAATCGGGGCGGAATCGGCAGTCATTCTTTCACCCCTTCGCCGCCGCGTCGTCGTACAGCTCCTCGATCCGCGCTCCGAACTTCTCGTCGACGACCCGCCGCTTGATCTTGAGCGTCGGCGTCATCTCCCCGCCGTCAATCGAAAACTCTTCCGCGAGGAGCGCGACGCGGCGCACGCGCTCGTAGTCGTGCAGCGTCGAGGTGAGCTGCGCGACCTCGCGCTGGACGAGGCGCACCGTCGCCGGATCGCGCGCCAGCGCCGCGCGATCGGTTCGCCCCGGCTGGCGCGCGCCGTTCGCCCCCGCGCCTTCGGCGAGGGCCGATTGCAGCGCCTCCCAGTCGGGCACGACGAGCGCGGCGGGCTGTTTGCGGCCCGCGCCGACGACGACCACTTGGTTGACGAGGCTGCTCTGCTTGATGAGGCTCTCGATTTGCTGCGGCGCGACGTACTTGCCGTTCGAGAGCTTGAACAGCTCCTTCATCCGGTCGGTGATGAAGAAGTGGCCGTGCTCGTCCTCGAACCCGACGTCGCCCGTCTTGAACCAGCCGTCCTCGGTGAAGACGGCGCGCGTCTCCTCCGGCTTGTTGAAGTAGCCGGGCATCACGTTCGGCCCGCGCACGAGTATTTCATCGTCGGTGCCGATCCGCATCTCGACGCCGGGGAACGGCAGGCCGACCGAGCCGACCTTGTTGTCTTCCGGGCGGTTGGCCGAAGTGATGCAGGTCTCCGTCATGCCGTAGCCTTGCAGGATGGGGATGCCCGCGGCGAAGAACGAATGGGAGAGCGCGGGCGAGAGCGGCGCGCCGCCCGAGACGAAGAAGCGGAGGCGGCCCCCGACGCCCTCGCGCCACTTCGAGAAGACGAGGCGGCTCGCCACGTCCTGCTGCAGGTCGAGCAGCGGCGGGACGCGCTCCCTCCGGTCGAGAGTCTGCGCGTGACGGCGGCCCACTTCGAGCGCCCACTCGAAGAGCCTGCGCCGCCACCCCCGCTCGGTCGTCCCCTTCTTGACGATGCGGTGGTAGACCTTCTCGAACATGCGCGGCACGGCGGTCATCACCGTCGGGCGCACGTCCTTCAAATACTCGGCGAGCTGTTCGACCGAGGGCGCGTAGTGGACGGCGACGCCGTTCCAGCAGAAGACGTAGAAGACGGCGCGCTCGAAGATGTGCGAGAGCGGCAGGACCGAGAGCGACACGTCCGTGGTGCGGATGGGGAGCGCGCTCGTGATGGCGTAGACGTTCGAGACGAAGTTGCGGTGCGTGAGCATCACGCCCTTCGGCTCGCCCGTCGTCCCCGACGTGTAGATGATCGTCGCGAGGTCTTCCGGCTGGAGCGCGTCGGCCAGCTCGTCGAAGGCGGCGGGCTCGCGCGAGTCCTCCGCCGCGCCCGCGCGCTCCACCTCTTCGAGCGTCGTCGCGCCCTCGGCCTCCGAGGCGGAGTCGGCGTCGAAGAAGACGATCCTTTCGACGCCCGACGCCTCGACGCCGGCGCGCGCGTGGCGGAAGGTGCGGCGGTTCGAGACGAGGAGGACGCGCGCCTGCGAGTCGGAGAGGATGTAGCGCACCTGCTCGACGGCCTGCGTCGTGTAGACGGGGACGTTGACCGCGCCGAGGCTGAGGATGGCGAGGTCTGCGAGCGACCACTCGGGCCGGTTCTCCGAGAGCAGCGCCACGCGGTCGCCGCGGCGCACGCCGAGCGAGCGCAGGCCGAGCGCGACGGCGCGCACGCGCCTGACGAACTCCGCCCCGGAGACGCGCCGCCACTCGCCGCCGCTCTTGTAGTTGAGGGCGTCGGGCTTCGCGTGGCGCGCGAGCGCCGACAGGCACAGCCGCGGCAGCGTCGCCGGCGCGCCGTGCGCGTTGTTGGCGGTCTCCTCACTCATCTTTTAAGACCGTGAGCCGTAAGCCGTAAACCGTGACAAGGAAGAACCGGGTTTTCTCCTGTCACGGTTTACGGTTCACGGTTCACGGCTTTTCACTCTGTCGGCGAAGTAATCGATGGTCTTCTGCAAGCCTTCGCTCAGGTGGACGCGGGGCGTCCAGCCGAGGAGGGCCTGCGCGCGCGAGATGTCGGGCTGCCGCTGTTTGGGATCGTCCTGCGGGAGCGGGCAGAACTTGATTTTGACCTCGCGCCCGCACAGGCGCGCGATCTCTTCGGCGAGCTGGCGGATGGTGAACTCGCCGGGGTTGCCGAGGTTGACGGGCGCGTTGACGTCGTAGCCCGCGCCCGCCCCCTTGTTCATCAGCCGCACGAACGCCTCGACGAGATCGTCCACGTAGCAGAACGAGCGCGTCTGGTTGCCCGTGCCGTAGAGCGTCAGCTCCTCGCCCCTGAGCGCCTGCACGATGAAGTTCGAGACGACGCGCCCGTCGTCTTCGAGCATGCGCGGCCCGTAGGTGTTGAAGATGCGCGCGATGCGGATGTCCACGCCGTTCTGCCGGTGGTAGTCCATCATCAGAGTCTCGGCGACGCGCTTCGACTCGTCATAACAGGCGCGAATCCCGATGGGGTTGACGTGGCCCCAGTAGTCCTCGGTCTGCGGGTGGACTTCCGGGTCGCCGTACACTTCCGACGTTGAGGCTTGGAAGATGCGGGCGCGCACGCGCTTGGCGAGGCCGAGCATGTTAATCATGCCCATCACGCTCGTCTTCACCGTCTTGACGGGGTTGTACTGGTAGTGGACGGGCGAGGCGGGGCAGGCGAGGTTGTAGATCTGATCGACTTCCAGAAGGATCGGCTCGATCACGTCGTGGCGCAGCAGCTCGAAGCGCGGCTCCGGGAGCAGGTGCGCGACGTTCTCCCTGCGCCCCGTGAAGAAGTTGTCGAGGCACAGCACCTCGTGCCCGTCCGCGAGCAAACGCTCGCACAGGTGCGAGCCGATGAAGCCCGCGCCGCCCGTCACCAGTATCCTCATCTCGCTCGCGTGATCCTTCTCCGATCAGACTGCCGCACGCCGGATGGTAACACGACCGCGCCGCGCGGCGCGCGACCGCCCGGCGCGGCGCGCGCCTTCAGGGCCGGGCCGTCACGCGCCTAAATCCAGAATGTCTTTCTCTTCGGCGGCGGCTGCGGGCGCGGGCTCGTCGAGCGCCAAGGGCGGCGGCGGCGCGTCGGGCGCGGGCGCGGCGGCGGCGGGCGCGCGCGCCGGGCCGTCGGTCTGCCCGCGGCGGCGGCGGATCGGCTCTTCGACGCGCGGGCCGAGCGTGGCGAGCGCGGCGAGCATCAGGAAGAGCAGGGCGTTGGCGGTCGTGTGCAGGGTGAAGTCGAAGAAGCTGTGGACGAGGACGGCGAAGCAGCCGGTGAGCGCGCCGAGGGCGACGCCGCGGCGCTGCGGGTCGCGCGACTCCATGCGCCGGAAGCCCGCGCGGAAGAGCAGCGCGACGAAGGCGAGCGCGAGCACGGCCCCGGCCACGCCGGCGTCCGAGACGATCTGCAAGTAGTCGTTGTGCGCCTGCTCCAGGCGGTAGACGCGCCCGTTCGCCTGATCGTAGCGGCTGTAGGCGACGCCGAACGCGCCGAGCCCGACGCCGGTGAGCGGCTGATCGCGGATCATGTGCGCGGTCGCGCGCCAGAACTCGACGCGGCCCGTCGAGGGGTCGTCGGCGTTGACCGTGCCGACGAGGCGCGAGAGCGCGCCCTCGCCGCCGAAGAAGATCGCGCCGAGGAAGAAGGCGACGAGCAGCACGAAGCCGAGCGCGGCCCGCGCGGCGACGCGGCGCAGCCGCACGCCCTTGCCCTCGCGCGCGCCCCGCTCTTCGGCGCCGCGGCGGCGCACCCCCGCCGAGACGACGAGGACGAACATGACCTCCGCCGCGAGGCTCAGCATCCCGCCGCGCGAGTTCGTCAGCACGAGCGCGAGCGCCATGATCACGGAGAGGAAGGCGTAGGCGAAGCGCCTGTCTCGCTCGACCGCGCCGCCGAAGAGGAAGCCGAGCGGGAGCGCGAGCGCCAGCTCCATGTAGCCCGCGAAGTGGTGGCGGTTGATGAAGGGGCCGAAGGCGAGCGCCTGCGCCGTCTGGCGCACGCCGAAAATCTTGTCGGGGCTGACGAAGAACTGCGCCATCGAGAAGAGCGCGAGCACGAAGCCGAAGATCATGAAGACGCGCGCGAGCAGCCGCAGGCGGCGCGGGCTGTCGACGAAGGCGAGCGCGGCGGCGAAGTAGACGGCGAGCGAGGCGATCTGCACGACGACGAGGCGCGTCGTGAACGGATCGAGCGAGAGGGCGCGCGACGCGCCCCCCCCGAGCGCGCCCGCCCCGGCGGGCGTCGTGCCGAGCGGCAGGAGTTGGAAGAGGCCGACGGCGACGAGGCCGACGAGCGGCAGTTGCAGCGGGTTGCGGCTGAGGCGCAGGCGGCGCGAGCGCCACGCGTCGATCACCCACGCGACGGCGACGAGCCCCGCGCCCGCCTGAAAGATCGCGAGCGACCAGCTATGGACGGTGCCGAAGGCGAGGGCCGAGAGCACGACGGCGAGGCACAGCGCGAGCACGATGAAGCGGCTCGCGACCGTGCGCTGTGGCTCAGCGGGCGGGCCGCCCGCCCTCGCCGCCGCCCGCCGCTCCCGCTGCCGCCGCCGCTCGGGCAGCGGCCCGCTGCTGCGGCTGCTGCTGTCCCGCCCCGGCGCGTTGGAGGGTGAAGTCGTCATACCAAATCTTACCGAAGATGGGGCACGCCTCGTCCTTGCACGGCTGCCGCCTGATGAGCAAGACGACGCCGTCGGCGTCCTGGGGCGCGTTGAACTCCAGCGCGACCTGCTGCCAGTCGCTCGTCCCCGCGGGCGCGGGCGCGGAGGTGGCTATCGCCGCGCCGCCCTGCCTCGCGACGGCGACGTCGACGACCAGCGTCGCGACGCTCTTCAGGCTCTCCGTGCGGACGAAGAATTCGAGCCGGTAGCGCGCGCCCGGCTCGACGGCGACGAGCTGCGTGACGTTCGCGTACTGGATGGAAGAGGGCGCGTTGAAGGAGACGCGCAGGCTGCGCGCGCCCGCGTGGCGCACGTTCGGATCGACCCCGGTCTGCGCCTGCGCCACGGGCGTCACCGACCAGTCGAAGACCCTCCGGCCCGCCGCCCCCGCGTCGTCCTCGAAGCCGCCGTTCGTCACCTGCCCGGCTGAGACGCGCTCGCCGTCGGCGTCCGCCTCGCGGAAGACGGCGAGCGCCGCGTTGATGCGCTTGGCGGCGAGCAGCGCCTCGACGAGCGCGTCGCCCGCCGCGCGCTGGGCGCGTTTGTCGTTCGCGCCGAGCGTCGCCCAGAGCTTGAGCGCGTCGTCCGTGCGCTTCTGCCCGATGAGGTAGACGATCAGCTCGCCGCGCACGGAGGGCGAGCCGGCGATGGCCGCCGTCACGCGCCCCACGTCGCCGCCGAAGATCGCCCAGACGGAGGCGAAGATCGGCCCGCGCAGGCTGGTGTCCGACTCCGCCGCGGCGCGCAGCTCGCCGAGGGCCTCCTCGTCGCGACCGGCGCGCAGCAGGAGGTTCCCCAGATACCAGCGCGGCATCACGTAGTTGGGCGCAAGCTCGCGCGCGCGCCTGAGCGCAAGCTCGCCGCCCGCCCCGTCGCCCGCCTGCTCGCGCGCCCGGCCCAGCTCCATCCAGAGCCGGTAGTCGTGGGGCGAGAGCGCGGTCGCGCGCGCGAACTCGCGCGCGGTCTCGTCGAGCGCGGAGGGCTCGAAGCTGCGGCGCGCGAAGACGCCGACGGTGAAGTGCGCCTGCGGGTCGTCGGGCGCGAGCCGCTCCGCCGCGCGCGCGAACTGCTCGTTCGGCGGGTAGTTGGCGAGCGTGTCGCCGACGAACCAGCGCCCGCACGCCCACACGCCCCAGAGCGCCAGCGCCGCCGGCACGAGCAGCAGGGCGCGCCGCCACGGCGCGTCCACGTTCACGAGCGTGAGTTGGTCAGACATGAAGTCAGAGGTCAGAGGCTAGAGGTCAGAGGTCAGTCGGAAACAGGTTTTCACTAACCTCTGATCTCTAACCTCTGACCTCTACGTTCAATCTTCTTCGCTGAGCGTGTCGATCTGTATGCGGAGGCGTCGGAGGGCGACGCGCGCCTCGCGGCAGACTTCGGTGATCTGGCGGACGCGCTCGTCGGAGAACTTCGTGCTCGAGAGCACGACCTCCTCGACGCGCTGCTGCTCGCAGATGGAGCGCAGGTTGCCGTTGCCGCTGAAGACGCGCAGCCCGTGGATGACGCGGCCCTGCTTGAGCTTGTCGTCGTCGACGAAGCCGACGGGCGTGTAGCGCAGCTCGTCGTTGTTGAAGATCTCCCTGAGCAGCAGCTCGCCGCCGTCGCCCGCGCCGTAGATGAGCACGCGCCGCCCGCCGCGCAGGCTGCCGGCGGGCAGCAGCTTGCGGAAGAGTCGGAACGCGACGCGGCTTCCCGCGAGCAGCATGAGGAGGATGATCGCGTCGAGCACGAAGACGGCGCGCGAGTAGCCCTCGAAGCGGAACGCGAAGAGGATGGCGAGGACGCTGCCGACCGACCCGACCGCGACCGCCTTGGCGTAGACGACGAGGTTGTCCACGCTCACGTAGCGCCAGATGCCGCGGTAGACGCCCATCACGAGGAAGGCCGCCATCTTGAAGAAGATGAGGACGGGGATGGCGCGCAGGAAGAGCGCGGGCGCGCCGATCTCGGTGACCGAGCCGAAGAGCAGGAGGTACGAGAAGTAGAACGAGAGCGTGATCAGCACCACGTCGAGGAGCACCTCGAAGATGCGCCGCTTGTAGGAGAGATCGACGAGGAAGGCGACGAGCTGTTTCTCGCGCGCCGCGCGCAGCTCGTCCTCGTCGTACACCTTCACGCCCGCGAGGTAGACGCCGAGCAGGGTCAGCACCACCGTGAAGCCGAGGATGGCGGCGAGGCTCACGTCGAGCTTCACCTCGCGCACGAGCATGGCGAGCAGGCCCGAGAGCGCGGCGAAGCCGTAGAGCATGAGCACGGCGCGGCGCTCCGACATGCCGAGGGCGACGAGGCGGTGCGAGGTGTGGTCGCGCCCGCCCTGCGCGGGCGAGCGACCGGCGAGTTGCCGGAGCACGGTGACGAAGGCCGTGTCGAAGATCGGGATGAACAGGATCAGGACGGGCACGGCGAGGACGGGGAGGAAGGAGCGCGACCGCCCGCCCGCCGCCGACAGGAGCGCCGTGCTGGCGAGGAAGAAGCCGATGAAGAGCGAGCCGCAGTCGCCCATGAAGATCGACGCCGGGGCCGAGTTGTAGATCAAGAACCCGAGCAGCGCGGCGGCGAAGACGGCGAGCATCAGCGCCTCGGTCGTCTGCCCGTTGGCGACGAAGGCGAGGGCGAGGAAGACGGAGGCGATGGTCGAGATGCCGGCGGCGAGCCCGTCCATGTTGTCGAGCAGGTTGACGGCGTTCGTGATGCCGATCAGCCAGAACATCGTGATCGCCATGTTGACGGGCGGTGAGGAAGTCCACGGCAGCGCGAGCCCGACCGACGCCGCGCCGCCCGCCGGCGCGCCGAAGTAGACGACTATCGCCGCGCCCATCACCTGCCCGACCAGCTTCTGGTACGGCTTGATGTGCAGGAGGTCGTCGACGAACCCGACGGCGAAGAGGAACGCGCTCGCGCCGACGACGACCCACGCCTGCGGCGTGTGCGGCACGAAGGCCGAGTAGGCGGCGAGGAAGGTGGCGAGGATGGCCGCGCCGCCCATCATCGCCGTCGGCTTCTTGTGCCAGCGGTCGAGGCGCGGCTTGGCGACGAAGCCGAAGCGGCGCGAGAGCAGCCGCACGAGCGGCGTCAGCGCCGCCGAGAGCGCGAACGAGGCGGCGACCGCCGCCATCTGTCGGGTGGTGAAAACCATTTGCGAATCAGAGCTTGTTGCCGACCCTCTACCCGCTTATCTCTTGGCGACTTTGCGCCTTTGCGTGAAACTTATTCTCACGCAAAGGCGCAAAGGCGCAAAGCAGGGCGCGGTTCTTCGTGACCGCCGAAAACCTATGCGAAACGGGCGGAGAAATCAAGCGCGGAGTCGGGGCGCGCCGCGCGCCCTAAGACTGCCGCCCGCGGTGGTACTCGACGACGCGCTCGATGATGCCGTCGAGCGACATCTCGGGGCGGAAGCCGACGAGCGCGGCGACCTTCGTGATGTCGGGCACGCGCCGCGGCATGTCCTCGAAGCCCTCCTCGTAAGCCTCGTCGTAGGGGACGAGGACGATCTCGGACTCGGACCGCGTGATCTCCTTAATGCGCCGCGCGAGTTCGAGGATGGAGACCTCCTCGTTCGAGCCGATGTTGAAGACCTGCCCGACCGCCTCGTCCGAGTCCATCAGCCCGACGAGCGCGCCCACCACGTCGCCCACGTAGCCGAAGCAGCGCGTCTGCTCGCCCGTGCCGTAGACGGTGATGGGCCGCCCGTCGAGCGCCTGCCGGACGAAGGTCGGGATGACCATGCCGTACTGCCCGGTCTGCCGCGGCCCCACCGTGTTGAAGAGGCGGACGACGACCGTCGGCAGCTTCTTCTCCCTCCAGTAGGCGAGGGCCAAGAATTCGTCGATGGCCTTCGAGCAGGCGTAAGACCAGCGCCCCTTCGTGGTCGCGCCCATCACGAGGTTGCCGGACTCTTTGAACGGGACGTCGTTCGACAGGCCGTAAACCTCCGAGGTCGAGGCGACCAAGACCTTCTTCCGCTTCTTGCTCGCCTGCGCCAGCACGACCTCCGTGCAGTGCACGTTCGTCTCGATGGTGCGCACGGGCGACTCGACGATCAGCTTGACGCCGACCGCCGCGGCGAGGTGGACGACCACGTCGCACTCGTCGATCATCTCGGCGACGAGCGACTGGTTGTTGACGCTGTCGATGCGGTAGTGGAAGCGCGGGTTCTCTTTCAGGTGCGCGATGTTGCGGATCGAGCCGGTCGAGAGATCGTCGATGACGTAGACCTCGTCGCCGCGCGCGACGTAGGCGTCCGAGAGGTGCGAGCCGATGAAGCCGGCCCCGCCTGTGATGAGTACACGCAAAAAGTTCAGTCCCCTTTCACGCGCGCCGCCGCGCGCCCGATGTCGCCGGAAGTCCCCGCGCCTTCGCGCCGCCCGGGCGCGCGGGTCGCGAGCAAGTTTTCGTAAAGCCCGAGCACGTCCTCGACGAGCCGCTCCTTCGAGTAGTTGCGCTCGACGAACGCGCGCCCGCGCGCGCCCATCGCCGCGCGCAGCTCCGGGTGGTCGGCGAGGTGTTCGAGCGCGTGGCTGAAGGCCTCGGCGTCGCCCGGCTCGACCTGCACGCCGCGCGCGCAGACGCGCCACGCGGCGGGCCGGCGCAGCTCCGACGCCTCGACGCCGCCGAGCAGATCGACGACGCCGCCCACGGCCGTCGCCGCGACCGCGCGCTCCGAGGCCATCGCCTCGATGAGCGTGAGCGGCGTGCCCTCGTTCAGGGAGGTGAGCGCGACGACGTCGAGCGCGGCGTAGAAGTTCTCCGGGTCGTCGAGCGTGCCCGTGAAGGTCACGTCGTCGGCGAGCCCGAGCGCGCACGCGTGCGTTTCGAGATCGAGCCGGAGGTGGCCGTCGCCGACGACGAAGAAGAGGGGGCGCGCCGCGCCGTGATCGCCGCCCTCGCGCCGCGCGGCGAGCCTCGCCTTGAGCAGCGCGGCGGCCTCTAAGAACAGCCGGTGGTTCTTGATCTCGGTCAGGCGACCGACGATGCCGACGAGCAGCGCCTCGTCGTCGGCGACGCCGAGCCCCGCGCGCGCGGCGCGGCGGCGGGCGCGCGAGTCTGAGAAGACCGCGGCGTCGAGCCCGAGCGGCACGATTCTAAACTGCGCGGGGCGACCGACGCCAAACCGACCGTTGATCTCGGCGAGCTGCTGCGGGCTGATGACGACGATCACGTCGGTGGCGATCCGCGCCAGCGCGCGCTCGACGGCGAGGAAGAGTCTCGTCTTCGCCGCGCCGTAGTAGCTGTGGAAGACGTGCCCGTGGTAGGTGTGCACGAAGCGGCAGGCGCGCGGGCGGCCCGCGAGCGCGGCGGGCGTCAGCCACTTATAGAGGAGGCCCGCGCAGCGCCCGACCGTACCCGCCTTCGCCGTGTGCGTGTGGACGACGTCGGGGCGCAGGCGGCGGAAGAGCCGGTAGAGCTTCCACACCGTCACCGCGTCCTTCGGCGAAATCTCGCGGCTCATCTCCGGGATGATCACGGGCTCGACGCCCTGTCGCGCCGCGAAGTAACTCATGTCGTCCTCGCCCGGCGGGACGGTCCCCGCCACGAGCACCGACTCGTGGCCCGCGTCCCTCAGGCCCGCCGTCAGCCACGCGACGTGGCGCGCCGGCCCCCCGACGTTCAAGCGCGCGATGATGCGAAGGACTCTCATAGCACTCGGCACTCAGCACTCAGCACTCGGCAAGTCAGAACACGTAGTTTGGCTGACTACTGAATGCTGAATGCTGAATGCTTCTTAATCTTCCATCCGGTAGATCGTGTCGGGGTCGTCCTCGTGCCTGATCTCGTCGATCTCTTCGGCGTGCCCCTCGCCGCGGTAGAGGCGGTTGGGGCAGTTGATGACGACGCCGGGCCCGTCGCCGACGTTGCGGTAGGCGTGGACGACGCCCTTGGGGACCAGCACCGCGCGCGGGTCGTCCTCGCCGACCGTGAGCGTCATCACGCGGCGGTAGGTGGGCGAGGCGGCGCGGTTGTCCCACATCCGCAGCTTGAAGTTCGACGGCCCGATGAAGCAGAAGTAGTCCGCCTGATCGACGTGCTCGTGCGGCCCGCGCTGCACGCCGGGGTGCGTCACCGAGATGTAGGCCATGCGCGGGTGAAACTCCGCCTCCAGCTCGTCGTGGCGGAACAGCTCGGCGAGCCACCCGCGGTCGTCGAGGAACTTGCGCAGCTCGCGCACCACGACGCCCTCGATCTCGCCGCCCTCGAAGGCGGCCACTTCGCCGTCAGTTTGCCCGCTGGGTTGCATCTTTCAACTCCATTTTGTTGGCCCCGGTCTCGGCGACGAGGTTCGAGGCGTGGAGCAGACTCTCGAACGTCCCGGCGTCCGTCCACCACCCTTCCAGCTCGTCCCACGTCATCTCGTCGCGCGCGATGTAGGCGTTGTTGACGTCCGTGATCTCAAGCTCGCCGCGCCCCGACGGCTTGAGCGTCTTGATGATCTCGAAGACGTTCGAGTCGTACATGTAGATGCCGATGACGGCGTAGTCCGACTTCGGCGCGTCGGGCTTCTCTTCGATCCTGACGACGCGCTGGCCCGCGAGTTCGGGCACGCCGAAGCGCTGCGGGTCGGCCACCTTCTTCAAGAGTATCTTCGCGCCGCCGCCCTGATGGCGGTACGAGCGCACCGCGCGGCAGATGTTGCCCTCGATGACGTTGTCGCCGAGGACGATGCAGAGCGGATCGTTGTCGGCGAAGTCTTCGCAGAGCGAGAGCGCGGCGGCGATGCCGCCCTCGCCCTCCTGATACGTGTAGTTCAGGTGCTTCAGCCCGAAGTCGCGCCCGTTCTTCAGGAGCTTCAGGAAGTCGCCCGCCGAGTTGCCGCCGGTGACGATCATGATGTCGCGGATGCCCGCGTCGACGAGCGTCCGGATCGGGTAGTAGATCATCGGCTTGTCGTAAACCGGCAGCAGGTGCTTATTGGTCACCGCCGTCAGCGGTCGCAGGCGCGACCCCAAGCCTCCTGCCAAGACGACACCCTTCACGCTTCACTCACCTCCGGGGAGATTATTTCACAGCCCAAATCTTGATCGAGTCGCCGCAGCGCGCCGCGCCGAGCAGCGCGTTGAGCGCGCCCTTCGCGAGCCGCCTCGCGCGGCCCTTCGCCAGCGCCTCGTTCAACTGGTAGCCCGTCGCGACGCGGTCGAAGTGTTCGACCTCCGGGCCGCCCGCCCCGCCCGCCCGCGCCGCCGCCGTGTCGCCGCGCCGCCGCAGAGCGCGCCACAGCTCGAACGGGTTGACGCCGCGCGAGGTGAGCCGCACGCGGCGGAAGCCCGCCGACGCGAGCAGGGCGCGCAGCCCGCCGAGCGAGAACAACTGCAAGTGCTCGGGCGGGTGCACCGCGCTCCAACCGACGCCGAGGGCGCGCGCCGAGAGCCCGCGACCGTGCGGCGTCGTGCCCCAGAAGAGCCCGCCCGGCCTGACGACGCGCGCGATCTCGCGCAACAGCTCTTGCGGCTCCGGCAGGTGCTCTAAAATCTCGCTCGCCGTCACCACGTCGAACGAGGCCGCGGGGAAGCGCGCCGCGGCCAGCTCGCCGTAGAAGACTTCGAAGCCGCGCGCGCGCACGTGCTCGACCGAGGGGAGAGAGACTTCGACGCCTTCGGCGTCCCACCCCGCGCGCCGCGCCGCTTCGAGCAGCGAGCCCGCGCCGCAGCCGACGTCGAGCAGCCGGTTCCCTTTGCGGAACGGCGCGAAGCCCGCGACGATCTCGTCGAGCCGCCGCTCGACGAAGGGCGGCACGCTCAAGTTGGCTTCGTCGTAGTAGTCGTCGTAGTCGCCGCCCGCGCCCGGCGCGCTGAGCGCGTAGAGCGTGCCGCAGCCCTCGCACGAAGCGATCTCGAGATCGTTCTTGCGCCCGCGCCCGCGCGCGCCCCCCGCGCCGCAGGCCGGGCACGCGCGCCGCGCCGCGCGAGCCGCGTCCTCGCGCCGCGCCGCCGCCGGTTCGCGCCCGCGGGCCGCCTCAGTCGATAAACTTTTCAAACCACAGCTCCAGCATCAAGAGCGTCCACAGGCGGTGCGAGTGATCGGCGCGGCCCGCGACGTGATCTTCGACGAGGCGGCGCACCGCCTCGGGCTTGAAGAGGCCGCGCCGCAGGTGCTTCTCCGAGAGCAGCGTCTCTTGCAGGAAGCCCCTCATCTCGCCGCGGAACCAGTGGCCGATGGGCACGCCGAAGCCCTGCTTGCGCCGCTCCAGATTCTCGACCGGCACGAGTTTGCGTAAAACTTTTTTCAGCAGGTACTTCGTCGTGCGCCCGCGCAGCTTCAGCGCGGCGGGGAGCGACGCGGCGAACTCGATGACGTGGTGATCGAGGAACGGCGAGCGCGCCTCCAGGGAGTTCGCCATGCTCGCGATGTCGACCTTGACGAGCAGATCGTTCGGCAGGTAGGTCATCGTGTCCGCGAGGAGCGCGGCGTCGACCACGCCTGCGCCGTTGGCGCGCGCGAACCACGGCGCGATGAAGTCGGCGGCGCGGTGCGGCCTCATCCGCGCGCGGAACTCGTCGGCGTAGAGCGAGTCTTTCGCCTCCGAGTCGAAGACGCTCACCCAGCGCAGGTATCGCTCGACCGCGGGGAGCGAGGCGGCGCGCGCGAAACGCTTCACGTCGCGCACGCGGCTGCGGCGCAGCTCGGACGAAGGCATCAGCTCGACCAGTTGCCGGATGAGCCCCTCGCGCAGCGGCGCGGGGACGCGGCGGTAGGTCTCGGCGAGCTGCATCGCGGCGTAGCGCTCGTAGCCGGCGAAGCACTCGTCGCCGCCGTCGCCGTTCAGGGCGACCGTCACGTGGCGTCGCGTCTCGCGCGAGACGTAGTAGGTCGGGATGGCCGACGAGTCGGCGTAGGGCTCGCCGTAGTGTTCGACGAGCGTCGGGAGGACTTCCATCGCGTCGGGGCGGACGACGAACTCGTGGTGGTCGGCTCCGACGCGCTCGGCGACGCGGCGCGCGTGGTGCAGCTCGGAGAAGTCCTGCTCCTCGAAGCCGATGGAGAAAGTCTTGACGGGCGCGGCGGACTCCTCGCTCATCAGCGCGACGACCGCGCTCGAATCGATCCCGCCGGAGAGGAACGCGCCGAGCGGCACCTCCGACATCAGGCGCACGCGCACGGCCTCGCGCAAGACTTCGACCGCGCGCTCGCCCGCCTCCTCCTCCGTCCACTTCTCCTTGCGGTTGAAGTCGGGCTCCCAGTAACGCTCGCACCTGATCTCGCCCCCGCGCGTGAAGCGCAGCGTGTGGCCCGGCTCCAACTTCCTGATCGCCTTGAAGGCCGTGAGCGGCGCGGGCACGCACATGAAGGTGAGGTAGTGGTGCAGCGCCTCGTAGTCGACGTCGCGGCCCACCTCGGGGTGGCGCAGCAGCGCGCGGAACTCGGAGCCGAAGACGAGATCGCCCGCGGGCGTCAGCGAGTAGAGCAGGGGCTTTTTGCCGACGCGGTCGCGCGCGAGGAACAGTTCTTCCGTGCGCTCGTCCCAGATGGCGAAGGCGAACATCCCGCGCAGGTGTTTGACGCAGTCCGCGCCGTACTCGTCGTAGGCGTGGACGATGGCCTCGGTGTCGGAGTTGGTGTGGAACCTGTGGCCGAGCTTTTCGAGATTAGCGCGGACTTCGAGGTAGTTGTAGATTTCGCCGTTGAAGACGATCCAGGCGGTCTCGCCCTCGTTCGCGATGGGCTGCTTGCCGAGCGCGAGATCGATGATCGCGAGCCGGCGCATGCCGAGCCCGACCGACTCCCTGAGGTAGAAGCCGTCGTCGTCCGGCCCGCGGTGGCGGATCGCGTCGCACATCGAGGCGAGCACGCCCCCGTCCACGCTGCGACCGCCGCGGCGGACGATGCCGACGATGCCGCACATCCTAGAAGCCGATCCTCTCCGAGAGGCTGTCGGCGATGACCTCCCACTCGCGCTGCTGCTTGCGCCGCGCCGCGCCCTGCAAGGCCAGATGCCTCATCCTCAGCTTGTCCAGCTCGACCTGCCGCTTGCGATCCTCCCTGCGCTCCTTCATCAGGACGTAGCCGACGGCGACGAAGATGAAGTAGAAGACTAAGAGCTGGCTGCGCTGCCGGTACGCCGTCCCCACATTGCCCTGGAAGACCGAGTAGGCCAGCGTCAGCATGAGCATGAAGATGAGGATGGGGAGCGACTGCCGCATCCGGTGCTTGAGGGTGAACCAGAGCCCCGCCACCAGCAGCGGGAAAGAGCACCACCAGACGACCATCTCCGGCAGCGTGATCGACTGGCGCAAGGACGCCAACTGCCACGGGAAGGGTGCGAACAGCAGGTAGACCATCCCTACGGGGATCGTCGCCAGTGCGCCCCCGGCGGTCGAGACGTCGGACTCCTGACTGAACCCCGTCGCCGCGTTGCTCGCCAGATCGGCGCGGCTGCGCTGCACGTTCTCAAGGCTGCCGTACTGTTGGAGCGCCGACCCGGCGCTGTGCAGCACGCCCAGATACATCAGGCCCAGACCGAGCGCGACGACGATGGTGAACTGCCGCGCCATGCCGTGCGCCGCGACGCTCTTCATCCCGAGCAGGAACGATCCGCCGATGGCCGCCACCAGCATGTAGAAGAGGTAGAAGCGCAGGCTGAAGATGGCGAACATCGCCCCGAGCAGCACGGCCCCCCACTTGAGGCTGAACTTCTCGTCGAGGCGGAGCGTGGCGAGCATGGAGAGGGCGAGGAGGAAGACGATGGGGCCGTCCTTGAGGCCCTGCGACGACCACAGGACCAGCGACGGGTAGAAGGCGACGAAGAGGGCCGAGGAGCGCGCCACC
>DASVQC010000086.1:0-11140 GCA_036389335.1 Pyrinomonadaceae bacterium
AACTCAACATCGAGCTTTAGCGAATCTTCATCTTCGCGCTCGCGCGCTCATGGCGGGCAGGATGCCCGCGCTCCCAGTGGGTTGCGGGCGTTTGACGGGCTCGCGCCGCGCGTTATAATCCGCACACGGTCTTTCCCCGAAACAAGATTTTCCGCGTCGTCGCCGGAGCGCCCGCACGGGTGTTTTCACCCTGCGGGTGGGACGACTTTTCCGACCGTGTGGCGTGTGATCAGATGAGCAGACGTAGCAGTAAACAAGCGGGCGGCGCGCAGACGACATCCGCCGCGGCGGCGGCGATTGCCCCGCGGCGCGCGGCGAAGGGCGTGGGCGTGAAGCCCTCGCCCGTGCCGCCGGACGAGGCGGCGCGGCTCGACGCGCTGCGCCGCTGCGGGGTGCTCGACACCGCGCCCGAGGAGGCGTTCGACGACATCGCGCGCCTCGCCGCGCACATCTGCCGCACGCCCGTCGCCCTCGTCTCGCTCGTGGACGAGAAGCGGCAGTGGTTCAAGGCGCGCGTCGGCATCGACGTTTCCGAGACGCCGCGCGACTGGTCGTTCTGCGCGCACGCGATCACCGAGCACCCCGGCCTCTTCGTCGTCGGCGACGCGCCGGAAGACGAACGCTTCGCGCATAACCCGCTCGTCGTCGGCGAGCCGGGGATCAGGTTCTACGCGGGCGTGCCGCTCGTCACCTCGGACGGCCACGCGCTCGGCACCCTCTGCGTCATCGACTTCGCCCCGCGCACGCTCGACGCCGATCAGGAGAAGGCGCTCTCCGTGCTCGCGCACCACGCCGCGTCGCAGTTGGAGCTGCGGCTCAAGTCGCGCTCGCTCGTCGAGTCCAACGAGTTGCTGCGCCGCGAGGCCGCCGAGCGCGAGCGCGCCGAGCAGGCCCACGAGGTGACGCGCGCGCGCGAGCGGCGCACCCGCGCCGCCGCCGAGGCCACCGAGCGCCACTACCGCTTCCTCGCCGAGACGATCCCGCAGCAGGTCTGGACCGCACAGCCCGACGGCGCGCTCGACTACGTCAACCGCCGCGCGCTCGACTACTTCTCGCTCGACAACGCGCGCGTGCTCGGCACGGGCTGGCAGGAGGTCGTCCACCCCGAAGACATCGCGGGCTCGCTCGCCCGCTGGCGGCACTCGCTCGCCACGGGCGAGACCTACGAGGTCGAGTTCCGCCTGCGCGACGCGGGCGGCGTCTACCGCTGGCACCTCGCGCGCGCGCTGCCGATGCGCGACGCCGAGGGGCGGATCGTCAAGTGGTTCGGCACGAACACGGACATCGACGAGCAGAAGCAGCTCTACCGCCTCGCGCAGGAGGCGAACCAGATGAAGGATCAGTTCCTCGCCGTCGTCTCCCACGAGCTGCGCACGCCCCTCACGTCCATCACCGGCTGGGCGGAGCTGCTCCGGCTCGGCATCCTCGACGAGAAGGGCGAGCGGCACGCCGTCGAGGTGATCGAGAACAGCGCGCGCGCGCAGGCGCAGCTCATCGACGACCTGCTCGACATCTCGCGCATCATCACGGGCAAGATTCGACTCAACGTGCAGCCGCTGGAGCTGCCGCCCGTGGTCGAGGCGGCGCTCGACGTGGTGCGCCCCGCCGCCAACGCGCGCTCGATCAAGCTCGCGGCGCGCTACGATCCGCGCGCCGCGAAAGTCTCCGGCGACCCCGACCGCCTGCAGCAGATCGTCTGGAACCTGCTCTCGAACGCCGTCAAGTTCACGCCCGAAGGCGGTCGCGTCGAGGTCAGGCTCTCGCGCGCGGGCGCGCACGCCGAGCTGAGCGTCTCGGACACAGGCGTCGGCATCGCGCCCGACTTTCTCCCGTACGTCTTCGACCGCTTCCGGCAGGCCGATCCGTCGCCGACGCGCGCCCACGGCGGCCTCGGCATCGGGCTCGCCATCGTGCGCCACCTCGCAGAGCTGCACGGCGGCGAGGTCTCCGCCGAGAGCGCGGGCGAGGGGCACGGCGCGACCTTCCGCGTGCGCCTCCCGCTCCTCAACCAGACGAACGGCAAGGCGCGCCCCGGCGCGGCGCGCACGACGCGCGAGCCGCGCGCGACTAAAACCTCCGCGTAAACGACCGCCGCGAAAACGGGCCCCGGCATGGCGGCTACTTTCAGGATCAAAGTGCGCTCGCGCGAGCGCGAAGAGATGGTCGAGTTCACCGACGAGGTGCGCCGCCTCCTCGCGGAGTCGGGCGCGCGCGAAGGCGTCGTCGCGCTCTTCGTCCGCCACACGACCGCGGGGCTGACCGTCAACGAGAACGCCGACCCCGACGTGCCCCGCGACATGCTCCACTGCCTGCGCACGCTCGTCCCGCAGCACGGCATGGGCTTCCGCCACGGCGAAGAGAACTCCGACGCCCACATTAAAGCCACGCTCGTCGGCGCGAGCGTGACGGTTCCCTTCTCCGGCGGCGAATTACTTTTAGGGCGCTGGCAGGGAATCTTCCTCTGCGAGTTCGACGGCGCGCGCGAGCGGCAGGTCGTGGTGGTCATATTAGACGGCGCGTCGGGTCGCTGATTATTTTATCCACGAAGGGGCGGACGCGGGTGTGGAAAGGATCGGCTCGTGCTGTTTAGGATTATTGCTTCTGTGCTCCGCAAGCGCCGGCGCGCAGCCGGGACAAAGCGCGCGCGATCTCCGCGGCTACGCCGAGGGGGGCTCTTACGAGTTGAGCTATATTGCGAAGGGGACGGACGAATTCGAGAAGACGAAAGTGAGGGTGAGGAAATTTATCTGGGAGCAGTGGCGGCGGAAACGTGCGGCGCACATTTTGGTGAGAGACTGCGCCATGTATCCCGAGGGGTGTGACGACGGCACCACTTACAACTTCTATGTCGAGCCCGGCGCTAACGGGGTCTGGCAGATTACTGAAGAGTACGATCACTTACACGCTGCTTTACGACCGGTCACCACGGAGGATGAGCACAGGACGGGCGTAGTCATCTACTCCAAGGTTGAAAAGATCAAGGCCGGAGACATGGACGATTGCCGCGAGTCGCTCTCAGGAATCTTCGAACTTTACCCTCAAACTTATAGACTCCGGCTCATCAGATCACACCCGGAAAGCGGTAAGGCTGGTCGGTCATGCATGATCCTTTGAAAGGAGCCGGCCCGACAGAAATTCCCTTCCAAGGCGCTACCAAGCCCGCGACCATTTAGGCCCCTCGTGCCCCTCGTCGCGCAGCCGCGACTCCACGCCCGCGCGCAGCTCCAAGAGTCTCCCGAAGAGCCACAGCAGATCGGAGAGCCGGTTGAGGTACGCCGTGACCTGCGGCGGCACCCCGCCTTCGGACTCCGCGAGGCGCACGACGCAACGCTCCGCGCGGCGGCAGACCGTGCGCGCCACGTCGTACGCGGCGGCGGCGGCGTGCTCGCCCGGCAGGGACCAGTCCGACAGGATTCCTTCCGTCGCCTCGACGCGGTGGACGTGCGCGGTCAATGACTCGATCATCGCGTCCGAGACGTAGGGCGGCTCCTTCGACACGGCCTGCGGGTTCGCGACCGCCCCGCTCACCGCGAACAGCTCGCGCTGAATCTCTCTGGTGAGGCCGCGCACCTCCCCGTCCGCGCAGATCGAGCGCGCGAACCCCATCGCCGCCCCCAACTCGTCAATCGTCCCGTACGCCTCCACCCGCGCGTCGGCCTTGGAGACGCGCGCGCCCCCGATCAGTCCCGTCTCGCCCGCGTCGCCGGCCTTCGTCGCAATACTCATAAAGCCTCCAAAGCTGTTAGCGATTAGCTGTTAGCGATTAGCCAAACAAAAAAGTCGAGCGCGTGAGCGCCTGAAGGCGAGCAGCTAACAGCCGATAGCCAGCAGCTAACAGCTAATCGCTAACGGCCTAGCAGCTTGCCCTCACATCGCGGCCAGCCTCTGCTGCCTCCTGAGCAGCCAGAGGAAGACGGGGCCGCCGGCGAGCGCGGTGATCGCGCCGACGGGCAGCTCGCCGGAGCCGAGCGCGGTGCGCGCGACCGTGTCGGCGAGCATCAGAAACGCCGCGCCCAGAAGGAACGAGCACGGCAGCACGACGCGCACGTCCTCGCCGAATAATAACCTTACGGCGTGCGGCACGATGAGGCCGACGAAGCCGATGGTTCCGCCGACGGCGACCGTCACGCCGACGATGAGCGACGCCGCGGCGTAGATCAGGCGCTCGCTGCGCCGGACGTCGACGCCCAAACTCGACGCCGTCTCCTCGTCCACGGAGATCAGGTGCAGGTCGCGCGCCGCGAGCGCGAGCACCGCCCAGCCGGGCACGATGAAGATCATCATGCGCCACAAGAGCCCGAAGCCGACCACGTCGAGGCTGCCGATGGTCCAGCGCAGGATTTGCAGCGCGCGCGAGTAGTCCGTCAGGTACTGTATGAGGACGACGAACGACGCCGAGATGAAGTTCAACACGACGCCCGAGAGCAGCAGCGCGCCGGGCATCACGACCGCGCCCGTGCGCGCGAGCCTGTAGACGACCGAGACGGCCACGCCCGCGCCCGCGAACGCCGCGAGGAAGATGAAGGGCACGCCGCCGACGCTCGCGCCCGCGCCGAGGGCGATCGCCAGCGTCGCGCCCAGAGCGCCGCCGCCAGAGACGCCGAGCGTCAGGGGCTCCGCGAGCGGGTTGCGGAACAGCGCCTGAAGCGCCGCGCCCACCGCGGCGAGCGACGCGCCGACCACCGCCGCCAGCGCCACGCGCGGCAGGCGCAGCCGGAAGAACAACACGCGCGCCGACTCGTCCGTCCACAGCGCGCGGAGATCGATGGGCGCGTAGCCGACGCGCAGCGCGACGAAGGCGGAGAGCGCGGCCACGCCCGCAAGGATGAGCAGGGCGCGCGGCAAGCGCGCGGACAGCGGATTGCCGATTGCGGATTGCGGATTCAAAGTCAAATCAGACTACCTACTCACCGACAACGCTCGATCCTCAGCGCCAACTCTTCGTTGCGTGCTCTTCTTCTTTGCGTCTCTGCGACTTGCGCGAGAAAGATTTTCACGCAAAGACGCAAAGACGCAAAGGCAGAAGCGAAATCACCGCCGATCCCGAACTTAAATCCGCAATCCGAATTCCGCAATCCGCAATCACTCTGACCAGACGAACGTGCGACCGAACGCTTGGCGGGCGCGGACGCGCGCGTCGTCGAAGACGGCGGCGAGGACTTCGTCGCGCAGAACCTCCGCGGGCGCGCCCGAGGCGGCGACCTCGCCGTCGCGCATGGCGAAGACTTCGTCGAACGCCGGATCGATCAGTTGCAGATCATGCGTCACGACGAGCGCGGTCAAGCCCCGCTCGTCGCGCAGCCGCCGCAGGTGGCGCAGGAGCCCCGCGCGGTGCTTGAGGTCGAGCGCGGACGAAGGCTCGTCGAGGAGCAGGCAGTCGGGCTCCTGCGCCAGAGCGCGCGCGAGCGCGACGAGCTGCCGCTCGCCGCCCGACAGCTCCGTCACGCTGCGCGCCGCGAGGTGCTCGGCGTCCACGCTGGCGAGCGCGGCGCGCGCCACCTCCACGTCGCGCGCCGTCTCGAAGCGGAAGCGCGGCGTGTAAGGGCTCCTGCCCGTCAAGACGACTTCGAGGGCGGTCAGCGGGAAGACGCTCGCGCTCGACTGCGGGACGTAGGCGAGCCGACGCGCCCGCGCGCGCGGCTCGACCGAGCGGAGCGGCGCGCCGTCGAACACGATCTCGCCGCGCGTCGGCGCGAGCACGCCCGAGAGCAGGCGCACGAGCGTTGACTTGCCCGATCCGTTCGCGCCGACGAGCGCGGCGAGACGCCCTCGGCGCAGGGCGAGCGTCGCGCCCCGCACGACCTCCGCCGCGCCGTAGGCGAAGTGCGCGCCCCGCGCTTCGAGCAGCGCCCCCGCGTCGGCTGCGTCGCCAGCGCCGCTCACTTCCCGAACGCCTCCGGGTGGATCATCTCCGCGAACTTGCGCGCCGTGTCGCCGACGCGCTGCGAGGGGTGCAGGACCGACGTGTCGCGCACCGCGAAGACGCGGCCCGTGCGGACGGCGTTGACGCGCGACAGCTCGCCCCAGACGGCCTTGGGGTCTTCCGCGAGCTTGCCCGTGTTGCTGCTCTGCACCATGTCGATGATGATCTCGGGGTCGAGCGTGGCGACCGCCTCCTTGCTGATCTGCCCGAAGCCGTTCGGCGAGGCGGGCGCGATCGACTCGCCGCCCGCGATCCCGATCAGCTCCGCGAAGAAGCTCCCCCCGGTCGCCGCGTAGAGACCGCGCAGCGTGCCGGGGACGCGATCCACGACGCACAGCACGCGCGGTCGCGCCAGGTTCCCGGTCTGCGCGCGCACGCCGTCAAGCTTGGCGCGCGTCTCCGCGAGTAGTTTTTGCGCGGCCCCGTCTTCGCCCGCCGCCGCGCCGATCTGCGTGATGGCGTTGAGCGCGTCCGAGAGCGTGCGGTCGGCGACGACGAGCGTGCGCGCGCCGAGGGCTTCGAGCTTGTCCTTGACGAAGGGGGCCTGCGCGCCGGTCATCACGACGAGGTCGGGCTTGAGCGAGGCGACCTGTTCGAGGTTCGTGTTGCTCCACCCGCCGATCTTGGGCAGGTCTTTCACCTCGGGCGGGAAGTCGTCGTAGTCGGAGACGGCGACGACGCGCGGGAACGCGCCGACGCCCCACAGCACCTCGGTCGTGCTCGGGCTGAGCGAGATGATGCGTTGCGGCTTCGCGGCCTTCCCGCCGCCGCCCGTCTCGACGCGGGCGGCGTCGCGGCAGGCGGCGACGGCGGCGAGCGCGCAGGCGAGCGCGAGGATGAAAGCGGCGCGGCGCGGCTCAGTCGTTCTCACGTTCGTTCGTCGCGTCATCGCGCGCCTCCCTTTCGAAGCCGTAGGGGCAGTGGCGGCAGCCGCTCTCGCAGCAGTAGCCGCGCCGCAGGTGGAACCGCTCGGTGAAGACCACGAACGCGCCCTCGAAATAATAGTCTTCGCCTTCGACCGGGGCGGGCTCGCGTGTGTCTGAACTCATAACCGCAAGACGGAAGCATTCACCACAGAGACACGGAGGACACGGAGGCTACACAGAGAAAGGCAAGTTAGAACTGATTCAAGTCTCCGTGCCACCTCTGTGATCCCTGTGTCTCTGTGGTGAGTCCGAATTTTCTTTCCGCCAACGTGCCCGGAAACTAAAAGTTAAACTGCGCGCCCGCGCGTGCAGTCCTGCCGGGCGTGCGGAAGCCGCTCTCGTAGTAGTCGCGCCCGAAGATGTTTTCGACGACGCCGAAGAAGCGCAGCGCGCGCGACTCGGCGAGCGGCAGCCGGTAGCTCGCGCCCGCGTCGGCCTTGAGCAGGCCGTCGAAGCGGTAGACGCGGTTGCCGAAGGTGAGCGGGTCGAAGAGGGTCGCGAGGTAGTCGCTCGTCGCCGAGAGATCGAAGTTGAAGAAGGCGCGGCGACCGGCGCGCGCGGTGGCGACGAGCGAGAATTGGTGATCGGGGATGGCGAAGGCGCGAATCTGCCCGAAGCGCGGCTCGCGTGCGTCGCTGTTCGTGTAGGTGTAGGCGGCGCGCACGTCGAGCGCGCGGGCGGGCGCGGCGTCGAGGCTCAGCTCCGCGCCGCGCGCGAGCCCGCCGCCCGTGTTGAAGAAGCCGAAGAAGCGCGGCGCGGGGACGGGGCCGAAGTCGATGACCTCTTGCAGGCGCGTGTAGAAGTAGGTCGCGGACGCCCGCGCGCGGTCGCCCGCGAGACGCTGATCGACGCCCGCGTCGAAGGCGACGGAGCGTTCCGGGGCGAGCGAGGGATCGCCGAACGTGGACGAGCCGAAGAAGTCGCTGAACGAGCTGCCGAAGCGCTCGAAGAGCGACGGCGCGCGGTAGCCGTTGCCGACGTGCGCGCGCAGCTTCGTGCCCGACGACGGGAAGAAGTAGGCGATTGAGCCGTCGCCCGTGTAGGCGCGGGGCGGCGAGACGAACGCGGCCCCGGCGAAGGGCGACGAGGCGGCGGGCGTGAAGCGCGGCGCGAGCAAAGTGAAAGACTGCGCGCGCAGCGCCGCCGAGAGTTGCAGCCGATCACCCAACAGCCGCAGTTGATCCTGCACGAAGACGGCGTGGCTGCGCTCCGCGACGTCGAGGACGAAGTTGTCCGCCGCGCTTTCAGGGAACTGCCGGTTGACGAAAGCCTCGCGCTCGAACTCGTAGCCCGCGGTGACGAAGTTGTGAGCGCCGACGAGAAAATCGGCGCGGGCGTTTAAGGTCTGCGCTCGCCCGTCGAAGTCGGAGCGGGTGTTGCCGAAGGGCTCGAAGACCGTGCCGCCGGGGCCGTCGCGGAAGGTGCCGTCCGTCGTCGTCGCCTGATAGCTGATCGTGTAGCCGAAGCTCTCGCGCGGGCGGTGGTTGAGGCTGAGCGCGCCGGAGAAGAAGCGCGTGGCGCGCGAGGCGTCCGGATCGTTCGCGGACGGGACGAAGGTCGCGTCGGCGTTCGCGAGGCCCGACGCCGACGCGCCCGACTCGAAGCGGCGCAGCTCCGCGCGCGAGACGGGGCGCGCGTCGATCACACCGCTCGGCAAGCCGCCGACGACGGGGCGCGGATCGTCGTTCAGTTGCAGGAACGAATCCGACGCGTAGCCGCGCGCGGTGAGCGTCGCCTTCGGCGTCAAACGAAACAGCACGCGCCCCTGTCCGCTCGTGTTGCGCGCCGCGTCGTCGCCGTCGACGCCGCGCGTGACGTTGCGGTGCGACACTCCCGCGCTGTAGGCGACGCGGTTGGCCGACGTGCCGCCCGCGAGTTGCGCGCGACCGCGGAAGAAGCCGAGCGAGCCGCCTTCGAAGAGCAGTTGCCCGCGCGTCGGGGGGCCGCCCTCGTCGGTCACGACGTTGATGACGCCGCCGACGGCGTTCGTGCCGTAGAGCGAAGAGCCGGAGCCGCGCAGGACTTCGACGCGCGCGAGGTTGACGATGTCGAGATCGCTCAGGTAGCCGGAGGCGTCGCCCTGCGGCGCGGCGGGGTCGCGGAAGCGGAGCCCGTCGAAGAGGATCGCGGTGTCCTGGTTGCGAAGCCCGCGCGTCTTGATCGAGAAGAACGCGCCGGGGCCGCCGAGCTGTTGCACGCGCAGGCCGGGCACCGTGCGCAGGGCCTCCGCGACCGAATACTCGTCGCGCTCTTCGGCCTCGCCGGGCGTCACCGTGGTCAGCGACTTCGAGACCTCGTCGACGGCCTGCGCCGTGTCGGAGGCGGTGACGACGACCTCGGCGCGCAGGCCGGCGACTTCGAGCCGCACGTCCGCGTTGGCCCGTTCGCCCTCGCGCAGCCTGATCTTTTGCGCCGGGGCGGGCGCGAAGCCGCGCGCGTCGGCCTCGACCAAGTACTCGCCCGGCGCGAGCCGCTCGAAGCGGTACGCGCCCGACGCGTCGGTCGTCGCCGTCAGGCGCAGCAGCGGCTCGCGCGCGTAGAGGGTGACGAGCGCGCCCGCGAGGCCCGCGCCCTGCGGATCGACGACGCGCCCCGTGACGGACGACGCGCCGCCCGCGCGCGTCTGCGCGGGGGCGACGTAAGCGGCGGCGCACGCGGCGGCGAGCGCGACGACGATCTTGGCGAACAGAACTCTTTTCATCTCTTCCCTCGCGATCTTCCTCCCGACGGCGAGGCTCGCGCCGAAGCGGCGGGAAGACGGACGAAGGGTGAAAAAGTCTGCGCGCGGAAGTCAGTTCCGCCCTAAACACCGACGCCCTCGATCCTGCCGGGCGGCAAGATCGAGGGCGCGTCGGGTTTCAATCTGATCGAAACGGGCGCGAGTGGAACACTCCCAGCGCCGCGCGCGATCAAACTCACAGACGCCACTCGCTCTCTCCCGGAGCGTCAGCGGTCGCCTCCGTCGGTGATGATAGCTGTTAGCGATTAGCGATTAGCTATTAGCTTTTTATTTCTGGCTAACAGCTAACAGCTAATCGCCAACGGCTTCTTCTACAGGCAAGGTTTCCTGACTCCCGGCTCTAGCGCGCCGCCCGCGCCTTCCCCGCGCCTGCGGGCGCGAGTGGCTGAAACTCCAGCGGGCGACACAATCGCCGGTACACAGTGGCGGGAACCGCGCGGGATTTTCACCCGACTTCCCTTGTGAGCCCTGACGGGCCACCTGTGACGGTCGAGCCCGCGCGCACGGGGCGCGCGGGTCGAATAGCGAATGCAATCTTTACGACTGGCAAAGAACGATGCGGAACGATCCGCCCCCCCCCGTCTTCGTCGGACGGACGACACGCTAACACCGCCGCCGCCGGGCGGTCAAGCCGCGCCCCGGCTGAGTAGTGTCCTAATTTGATTTTCCTCCGTGCGCCCTCTGTGATCTCCGTGCCTCTGTGGTGAGGTAAGAGTCTTAAGCACTCACCACAGAGGCACGGAGAACACGGAGGCGGCACAGAGCAGAATTTAATTTAGGACACAACCCCCGGCTGTCGGCGGCGCGGCTCACCGCCTCGTCCACACGCTGCCGTCGGCGTACTCGACGCGGACGATCTCGACGCGCTCGTCGAGCTCGTCGCGCTCCTTCTCGTTGAGCGCCTGCACGCTCACCGTCTGCGCCGGGGGCTGGCGCGCGACGACGGTCAGGCCCTTCGACTTGCCGGGCGCGATCTTCTCGTCGCTCGTGAACCGGAGCCGCCCGACCTCGCGCGTCGTGCCCTTCTCGAAGAAGACGTAGTCCCAGTCGACGGCGCGGATCGCCTTCGCGCCGCCGTTGCGCAGGGAGACCTTGTACATGAAGACGTAGCGCGCCGGCCTCTCCTGCTGCTTGCGGACGGCGGCGGTGTTGGCGGCGTCGGCGCGCGCCTCCGTCTTCAGCCTGTCGACGTCGGCCTGACCGCCGCTCTTGGCGATGTCCACGCGCTTCTCGTTGCGGACGCGCGTGCGCATCTCCTCGAAGTTTTCGAGGGGGCCGCTGAAAGGGTCGCGCTCCCAGCCGACGCGCTCCTTCGACCAGTTGGACTTGATGACGGTGACGCCGGACTCGTCACGCGCCGCGGCGGCGGCGTCGTTCGCCCCCTGCGCGAGCGCGGCGACCGGCGCGCAGACACTCAATAAGAGAGCCGCGAACAAAATCTTCATCGCCCGCCCCTCCTCATTTTTCCGATGGCGCTTTGCAAGCATACCCCCGCGCGGCGGCGCGGCGGAAGGCCGGGGCCGCGCGCGGAACAAATCGGGGCCGGGGGAC
>DASVQC010000087.1:0-44064 GCA_036389335.1 Pyrinomonadaceae bacterium
CGCCCGCCACCCTGCCGGTTCACGTCTCAGGCTCTCCCCCGACGCACGGAAGGAATCGATCCGATGAAGCTCAAGCCACTCGCCGCCGCCGCGCTGCTCGCCGCATCAGTCTGCGCCACGGCGCAGCAGAAGCCCGCGGACAAGGCCGCCGCGCCGCAGGCCGCGACCGCCTCCACGGCGCAGCCGTCCGCGCAAGCGACGACCTCCGCCGCGGGCGCGAAGGGCGCGGCGGCAGCCCCTGCGACGCCGCTCGATCTGGCGCGCGCGACCTACGCCGCGCAGGGCGGCGACAAGTACCGCGATCTGAAAAATATCGTGCTGCTCGGCACCGCCGATCTCTACGCGCCGGGCTCCGCGCAGTCGCTCTCCGGCAAGTTCGGCATGATCACGTCGGGCGACCGCCTGCGGCTCGAAGTGCAGTCGCCGCTCTTCGGCTTCTCGCTCATCTCCGACGGCGTGAACACCTACACCACCATGCGCGGCTTCGAGCTGCCGTCGGCGAGCAGGTTCGGCGTCCCCGTGCTGATGAAGCTGGGGCAGCCCGGCTACGCCGTCACCGCCCTCGGCGGCTCGAAGAAGGAGCGCGCCTTCCGCATCACAGACCCCGAGGGCAACATCACGGACTTCTACGTGGACGCCGCGACGAGCAGGCTCGTGCGCTTCGAGGTTCCTTACGGGCCTTACACCTACAGCGTCGAGTTCAAAGCGGTGAAGGAGATCGAAGGCGTCTTCGTCCCCGTGAGCTTCGTGCAGCGCATCTCCTCGACGCAGGGCTCGTTCTACGCCGAGTTCAAGGTCAAGGACGCGAAGATCAATCAGGAGATTCCCGACACCACGTTCGTCATCCCCGACAAGTAAAAGGGCGTCGCGCGGACGCAAAGCCGGGGGCGGCGGTTAAGACCACACCCGGTCTTGACCGCCGCCCCCGGCTTTGCGTCGCGTTTACTGATCCCCTCTAACCGCCCCGCCTCAGACGCTCATGATCTCCTGCTCTTTGTTCTTCGCCAGCTCGTCGATGCGCGAGATGATCGAGTTGGTGAGCTTCTGAATCTCTTCGAGCCCGTCGCGCTCGCTGTCCTCGGAAATCTCCTTGTCCTTGAGCATCTTCTTCAGCCGCTCGTTGGCGTCGCGGCGCACGTTGCGCACCGCCGTGCGGTGCTCCTCGGCCATCTCGTGAACCTGCTTGGCGAGCTGCCGCCGCCGCTCCTCGGTGAGCGCCGGGATCGGCACGCGCACCAGCTTGCCGTCGTTCGACGGGTTCAACCCTAAATCGGCGGAGCGGATCGCGCCCTCGATGGCCTTGAGCTGCGACATGTCCCACGGCTGCACGGTGATCATCTGCGGCTCGGGCACGTGGATCGAGGCCATCTGGTTGAGCGGCGTCGGCGTGCCGTAGTAATCGACGACGACGGGGTCGAGCAGACTCACCACGGCGCGGCCCGTCCTCACCGTCGAGAGCTTGCGCCGCAGGTCTTCGACCGACGCCTCCATCCGCGGGCGCGTGTCCTTGATCACTTCCTTCTCGCTCATGAGCATCTCCGATGCTCGTGACAGGTGACAGGCGACAGGTGAGAGGTAAGAACTCGTCTTCACCTGTCACCTGTCGCCTGTCACCTGTCACGGCTTTTCTGGCTTTTGCATGCACACCTTCGTGCCGACGCCGGGCTCGCCCGTGACGACGCGCATGATGTTGCCCGGCTCGCGCATGTTGAAGACGATGATGGGCAGGCTGTTGTCCATGCACAGCGAGATCGCCGAGGCGTCCATCACCTGCAAATGCTTTTCCAAAACTTCCTGATACGTGATGCAGTCGAAGAGCTGCGCCGCCGGGTTCTTCACCGGGTCGGAGTCGTAGACGCCCTCGACCTTCGTCGCCTTCAGGATCACCTCGGCCTTGACTTCGAGCGCGCGCAGCGCCGCCGCCGAGTCGGTCGTAAAGTACGGGTTGCCCGTCCCGGCGGCGAAGATGACGACGCGCTGCTTCTCCAGGTGGCGCACGGCGCGGCGGCGGATGAACTGCTCGGCGACCTCCGGGATGTCGAGCGCGGAGAGCACGCGCGTGTGAACTTCCGTCTTCTCCAGCGCGTCCTGCAGGACGACGGCGTTCATGATCGTGGCGAGCATCCCGATGTAGTCGGCGGCGGCGCGATCCATGTCGCCCGCGCTCTCCGAGACGCCGCGGAAGATGTTGCCCCCGCCGACCACAATCGCCACCTCGACGCCCATCGCGTGGACGGCCTTCACCTGCTCGGCCACGTCGCGCGCGACCTTCACGTCCACGCCGTAATTCTGATCGCCCATCAGCGCCTCGCCGGACAACTTCAAAAGTATCCGGCGGAAGGCGGGCGCGCGCCCGGCGACAACGGTTTGAGCTTCGGCGGTCGTCATTCGAGTTCGAGTCCAACGCCCAACGTCCGGGGCCCGAAGTCCCGACTCTGAACGCGCGCTTCCACGGCTCAGACCTCGGACGTTGGGCTCGGGACTTTGGGCTTACCTAGTTTCCGCCCGCGAGCGCCGCGACCTCGCCGCCGAAGTCCTCGTCGCGCTTCGAGAGCCCCTCGCCCATCTTGTAGCGCGTGAAGCGGCGCACCGAAATCTTCTCGCCGGTGGCGGCGATCTTCTCGTTCAGCAGATCGCCGACGGTCTTCGCCGGGTCTTTGACGAACGGCTGATCGACCAAGACCGCCTCCTCGTAGAACTTGTTCATCCGCCCCTCGACGATCTTGTCGATCACCTGATCGGGCTTCGTCGCGTTCTTCGGATCGTTCTTCGCCTGCGCGCGCGCGATCTCGCGCTCCTTGTCGAGCGTGTCCGCCTGCACCTCCTCGCGCGAGACGAAGCGCGGCTCGGCGGCGGCGACGTGCATCGCGATGTCCTTGACGAGCTGTTGAAACTCCTCGGTGCGCGCGACGAAGTCGGTCTCGCAGTTGACCTCGACGAGCACGCCCACCTTGCCGCCCATGTGGATGTAGGAGCCGACGACGCCCTCGGCGGCGATCCTGCCCTCCTTCTTCTTCGCCGACGCGAGGCCGCGCTCGCGCAGCAACTGGATCGCCTGCGCCTCGTCGCCGCCCGCCTCCGCCAGCGCCTTCTTACACTCCATCATCCCCGCGCCCGTCTTCTCGCGCAGGGCCTTCACCCCAGCCGCCGTCACTTCTGCCATGACAATCTCCTCGAAGATAGCTTTTAGCTGTTAGCGATCAGCCGTCAGCCAGACATCGACGTCAGCCGCCGGCCTCGCCGTCCCTTATGCCCGGCTGAAAGCTGACAGCTAACAGCTAACAGGCTCCCTACAACAGCTCCCTAAAATCAAGCGCAGCCCCGGCGGTTGCCCGCTAGCAGTGGCTGCGCTCGCCGAAATTGGCTGTTAGCTGTTAGCTGTTAGCCATTTGGTTTTAGCTAGAAGCCGACAGCCAATAGCTAACAGCTCCCCCTCACTTCGCCGCGCCGACCGACTCCGCGCCCTTCTCCTGATCGGCGTCGCGCTCGGGCGTCACGTCGTCGGAGTCGCCCGCGCCGAACGCCCCGCGCACGGGCGCGTGCGTGCCGACCTGCGCGTGATCGCCGACGCTGTCGGGCTGCTGTCCGGTCTTGCCGAAGCCCTGGTTGCCGGGCGAGGAGACCTGCGTCTCGGCGGACGGGGCCGCGGCAGTCATGTCGGTGAAGTTCTGCGACTCGCGACCGGGGTCGCGCGCCGTCGTCACCGAGGAGGTGCCGTCGCCGCTCGCGCCGGGCGTTGGCCGCGTGCCGGTCGCCTCGGGCGCACTCGCCGCGGGGGCCTGCGCCTGCGAGGTCTGAGCGCCGTCCTCGCCGCCGCCTTCGCCGTCGTCGCCGCCCTTCTGCTGCATCTGGTGGCCCTCGATGACGGCGTCGGCGATGCGCGAGGCGAAGAGCCGCACGGCCCTCAGCGCGTCGTCGTTGCCGGGGATCACGTAGTCGATGCCCTCGGGCGAGCAGTTCGTATCGACGACGGCGATGACCGGGATGTCGAGCCGGTTCGCCTCGGCGACGGCGATCTCCTCCTTGCGCACGTCGATGATGAAGAGCGCGTCGGGCAGGCGCGTCATGTTCTTGATGCCGGAGAAGTTGCGCTCCAGCGTCTCGCGCTCGCGGTCGAGCTTGATGCCCTCTTTCTTCGTGAGCATCTCGTAGCGACCGTCGGTCTTCATCGCCTCCAACTCGCGCAGGCGCTTGATCGACTTCTGCACGGTCTGGAAGTTGGTCAGGAGGCCGCCGAGCCAGCGCTGGTTGATGTAGAACTGGCCGGCGCGGGTCGCCTCCTCGCGCACGGCGTCCTGCGCCTGCCGCTTGGTGCCGACGAAGAGGATGGTGCGCCCGCGATCCTCTGCGGCGATTGATGTGACGTAGCTGATGGCTTCGCGGAACAGCTTCTGCGTCTTCTGCAGATCGATGATGTTGATGCCGTTGCGCTCGCCGAAAATGTACTCCTTCATCTTCGGGTTCCAGCGGCGCACCTGATGGCCGAAGTGCACGCCGGCTTCCAGAAGCTCTTTCATCGTTACCGAGACCAAAAGTGAACCTCCTCAGTTGATTGGTTTATGTACTCGCCGCCGCCGAGACACCCCGCGGGGCAACCAACCCGGCGGCGGCAATGGATTGACGACGGTGACAAGTGACAGGTGACGAGTGACAAGCAAGAATGCTCGGCTTTAACTTGTCACTCGTCACCTGTCACTTGTCACGGCTTTCAATTAGCGTTTCGAGAACTGGAAGCGCTTGCGCGCGCCCTTCTGCCCGTACTTCTTGCGCTCCTTGATGCGCGGGTCGCGCGTCACGAGCCCCGCCGACTTCAGGGTCGGGCGCAGGTCGGCGTTGAACTCCATCAGGGCGCGCGTGATGCCGTGGCGCACCGCGCCCGCCTGGCCAGCGGGGCCGCCGCCCGCGACGTTGACGAGGATGTCGAACTTGTTCGACGTTTCGGTCAACTGCAACGGCTGGCGGATGACCATCCGCAGCGCCTGGTTCGGGAAGTAGTCCTCGAACGTCTTCTTGTTGATCTTGATCTCGCCCGTGCCGGGGCGCAGGTAGACGCGCGCCGTAGAGGTCTTGCGCCTGCCGGTTCCGTAGAATTGATTCTCAGCCACGTTCATTCTTCCTTAACTGTGTGGGGAAAACTACTTCGCCCGCGCCGCCGACGCGCGCGCGCTCAAGGGGAGCGCCTCGGGGCGCTGCGCCGTGTGCGGGTGTTCGGCGTCGGCGTAGACCTTGAGCTTCTTGCCCATCGCCTTGCCCAGTTTGTTCTTCGGCAGCATCCCGCGCACCGCCAGCTCGATGACCCGCTCCGGGTGCCGCGCGAACTGATCCTTGACGCCGATGGTGCGCAGGCCGCCCGGGTAGAGCGTGTGGTGGCGGTAGAGCTTCTGCTCCGCCTTCGAGCCCTTGAAGACGGCGCGCCGGGCGTTGATGACGATGACGTGATCGCCCGTGTCCATGAAGGGCGTGTAGATCGGCTTGTTCTTGCCCGACAGCACGCGCGCCACTTCGGTCGCCAGACGACCGACGGTTTGACCCGCCGCGTCCACCACATACCACTTGCGGCTGTCGGCTAAACCCTGACCGCTCGGAAAAGTTGTTGACATAAGGTAACTCTCTCAAAAAAAAGCGTCTACAACGCGAACGAGTAGATTAAAAAACGGGCAAATAATTGTCAAGCTGCGGCGGGCGGGCGGGCCGAGGGGCGGGCCGCCGGGATCGGCCTCGGGCGGCGTCGCCGGAGGCCGCCGTCGCCGTCACAGGCCGCGCGCGCCGCATCCGAAACCCAAGCCGCGCACGTATAATCGGCGAACTTCACGGGGACAAGCGGGCGAAACATTCCGGCAGCGAAGGCTCGGGGCGCGACTCGCCGCGCCGTCGGGCCCACAAAAAACTCAAGGAGAAGAAGTGATGACACGGAGAATCAAACGGATCGGCGCGGCGGTGTGCCTGCTCGCCGCCCTCACGGCAACAACGTCGGCGCGAGGCGCGGCGCGCGTTCGGCAGGGCCAGGCCGCGGCGCAGAAGTCGCTTTACGAGCGCCTCGGGGGGCTCGAAGCCATCTCGGCGGTCGTCGACGAGTTCATCAGGATCGCGGGCGCGGACGAGCGCATCAACAAGAAGTTCGCCAAGACTGCCCAGCCGGAGCGCGTGCGCCTCCACTTCATCGAGCAGATCTGCATGCTCACGGGCGGGCCCTGCAAGTACACGGGCGACTCGATGAAGAAGGCGCACCACCACATGGGGCTGACCGAGGGCGAGTTCGGCGCCGGGGTCGAAGACCTGACGCAGGCGCTCGACAAGTTCAACGTGCCCGCGCAGGAGAAGGGCGAGTTCCTCACCGCGCTCGCGCAGTTTAAGAAAGAGATCGTCGAAGTCCAGTCGAACACGACGGGGACGCCCCTGCCCGCCGACTTCAAGCCCGCGCCCCCGCTCCCGCCGGAGCGCATCAAGGCGGGCCCCGCGATGAAGGGCGCGAAGCAGGGAGGCAAGGGCGGCGACCGGACGTAGCCGCGCCGGGTGAGCGTAGCCGCGCCGAGGCGGTCGGAGGCGAGGCGGGGCGCGGGAAAGAGGAAAGGCCCGCGGGTCAGATGACCCGCGGGCCTTTCCGTTTTTCCGTCCGGCCTTCTCGCGCCTTACTGCTGTTCGCTCGGCGGCGGGGGCGGCGTGGTCTTCTTCAGGGTCGGCGGCGCGTCCTTCTTCTCCGCCGGTTTAGAGGCGTCGTCGGCGTCGCCGGTGGGCGAGCGGCGCTTCAGGGTCGGGCGCGACGAGCCGCCCTCCGTGCTCTCGCTCGCGAGGTCGCCCGCGAGCGACGCCTTCGAGTTCGAGATTCGCAGCAGGCGGTTCTTCACGCGCTGGAACTCGGAGGTGTTGAGGACGTACTCCTCGTGCTCGGGGAAGCGCGCCACCAGGGCCTTCGACGTTTCGAGCCGGTCGATCGACTGCGGGTGCGACGCGAAAGTCTTGGCGAAGAAGCCGGGCTTCTTCTTGTTCTGCGAGGCGAGCTTCTCGAACATGGTGGACATCGCGCCCGGATCGTAGCCCGCGGCGTAGAGGTACTGCACGCCGAGCTTGTCGGCCTCCGCCTCGGCGTCGCGCGAGAACTTCGAGAAGCCCGCGGCCAGGCCGAGCCCGGCGGTGTTCTGCAGGATCATGCCGGGGATGCCGCCGAGGAAGATCGAGCCGGCGATCATGCCGATCTGCGCGACCGTGCCCTTCGCCTGCGTCTCGACGTAGTGGCGCGCGGCGACGTGCGCGATCTCGTGCGCCATCACGCCGGCGACTTCCGCCTCGTTGTCGGCGGCGAGGATGAGCCCCTTGTTGACGTAGAAGAAGCCGCCCGGCAGCGCGAAGGCGTTGACCTCGTCCGTGTCGATGACTTTGATGGTGAAGGGGACTTTCGCGTCCGAGTGGTTGACGACGTTCTGGCCGACGCGGTTGATGTACTCGGTGATGATGGGATCGTCGATGAGCTTCGCCTGGCGGTCGATCTCGGCGGCGACCTGACGTCCGAGCGCGACCTCTTTTTCGAGCGACATGCTCATCTTGGCGAAGAGCCCGCTGTTGAGCTTGCGCTTGCCGATGAGCGCGGGGTCTTCGTCCGTCGAGAGCGCCTTGCCCGCGTTCTTCGCCGCGTCGGCGGCCTTCCTCGCCTGCTCGTCGGCGGCTTTTTTCGCCTGCTCGTCGGCAGCCTTCTTGTCGAGCTTCTGAGCGTCCTTACCGTCCTGCGACGCCGTGGCTGCGGGCCGCTGGCCGCCCTGCGCGGCGAGCGCCGAGGAGCCGAGCAGGCTCAAGGCGAGCGCCAGAGCCGTGAAAGTGCGTGAGAGTTTGCTGAACATGGTGTTGAAATTCTCCAGACTTCCTGAAAAGCACTGCTGACGTGGGAGACACGCTTTTTCGAACCCTGACTCCCGACCCGGACTCTTGCGGCAGGCGCGCCGTAAAACAGACTCGCGGCAAAAGATTTGTCAAAACCGTTGAGGCGGCTGACCCCTCGATCTTTCGCGGAGCGTCGTTTTGATGCCGACTCTCTCGCGCGGGTTGCGCCTCCGGCGGGCGGAAAAACCGCCCGCGCGGACGCCTTTTCCCGTCACGTCTGCCCGTCCGATTGCCGGTGAAATCGTCTGCCGTGGATTATAGCAGCGCGCCGCGAAAAGTATAGGTTAGGTTACGACGGGCCGCTTAGCCCCGGAAGAACCGCCCCCCGAGACGGCTCATCACCGTCGGCCTTGCGGCAGACGGGGGCGCGCTAGGCGCGGCGCAGGAGGCGCTTGATCTCCGGGAGCGGCTGCCGCGGGGCGCTGAGGTAGGCCGACGTGGCGATACGCCCCTGCGTCATCAAGTCACACTTCGTCTGGTCGGAGAGCTGGAAGTCGGTGGTGCTGACGCCGAGGTCGTTGATGAAGACCGTCCGCCGCTCGTCGCCGGGGTTCGTCTTCATCAGGATGTTCTGGATGTTCAGGATGGCCTCGAAGACGCTGCCGGCGAACCTCCGCACGTTGACGACGGGGCGCGGCGGCGGCTGATCTAAATTGTCGAGGTGGAAGCCGAGCGTCGCCGGGTTCGGCGTCCGGTGAAGCATGGTGTGGCCGAGTTCGGGGTCGGGGGCGGTGTATTGCTCGTCGAAGGTCGAGATCGGATAGTTATTCAGCACGCCGCCGTCGCAGTAGACGTTCTCCTGCCCGTCCTGCTCGTAATCCCGCGCCTCGAAGAAGAAAGGGATGGACATGGAGATGCGCACCGCGTCGGCCACCGCCACTTCGGGGGTCTCCCGGTAGGAGAACTCCTGCACGGCCTGCTGCGACAGGTCGGTGCCGAAGACGTACAAGTCTTTGAAGCCGCGCTCGCGGTACTTCTCCGCTAGGTCGCGGAAGGTCGCGCGCCCGTCCCCCGTCTTGCCCTCGATGTACGACTCCATGAGGTTCAGGAAGTAGTCGCCCTTGAACCAGCCGTAGCGTTCGATGAGCCTCAGCGGGCCGCCCAGATCGCCGCCGTCCTTCAACTTCGAGAAGTCGAGGCCCATCATGATGTCGCTGAACTCGTCCGCGGTGTAGTTGAGGCTGAGCATCGTGGCCGTGATCGCCCCGGCGGAGGTGCCCGCGACTTTTTCGATCTGCGGCGTGATCTGCGCCCGTTCGAGCACGTCCAGCGCCCCGCCGTAGGCGATGCCTTTGACGCCGCCGCCTTCAAACACGAGGTTCTTGAACGGGTAATATCCGGTTGACATCTTTGAAGCCTCTTTCGGTGAATTACTAAGGCGAGTTTGGCGGCGTGATGGGGCGCGCCGAAAGACGCGGAACGCGCGTAAGGTATGCCCGCGGGCGGCGGAAGTCAATAGCTTTTGTGCCTAGACTGCGCGCCGATTTTACGCTATTCCTAACCCGGACTCGCGCACTTTGCCTCGCCGACTTCGACAACCGACGGGATAAACCCTGACACGTCACAGGAGACGAACCATGCCAGCAGACATCAAGTTCGGCAGCAAGGCCAAGAAGGAGAACGTCACCAACTTCTCGCTGAAAGTCCTGGAGGACATACTTCAGGCGGCGGGCCTCGGCGGCGCGCTGATCTCTTCCACGTCGCGCACGCCGTCGGAGCAGGCGAGGGTGATGTTCGATAACATCGTGAGGACGGGCGTGGCGGCGCAGAAGAAGCTCTACGCGGCGGCGGGCGACTTAGTGATCGACGAGTTCGTGAAGGCGAAGGCCGCCAAGAAGACCCCCATCGAGATCAAGGCGGCGATGGAGGCGAAGATCATCGAGGTGGGGCCGACGAAGGTCTCGCACCACGCCTCCGACCCCAACATCTTATGCGTCTTCGACGTCGCCCCCTCTTCGATCACGAAGAAGGCTGCGTTCGAGAGGGCGGTGAGGGCCGACAAGCGGGTGAGCAAATTCATCACGCCGCCGCTCGACCCCGGATACCATTTAGAGATTCCGCAGCCGAAGAACGGCTAGGCCGGCGGCGCGGGCCTTTCTGCGCCGCCGCCCCGCGCGTCCCGGGAGACGGCTGTGCGGCGGCGCGCGTATTTTGCCGCCGCGCGCGTGGCCGATCCGCCGGCAGTCCTTACCGCCGCCGCGCCGCTTCGAGACATGGATTACGACGCGACTGACATAGCCGCCACCTACGACCTCGGGCGCGATCACGGTCCCGGGGTTCTCGATCTTTGGATGGACGTGGTCTCGTCGCACGTGAAGGAGCGGCGCGTCAAAACGATCCTCGACCTGGGCTGCGGCACGGGGCGCTTTTCCGAAGCCTTAGCCGCCCGTTTCGACGCGGAGGTGATCGGCGTCGACCCTTCGAAAAAGATGCTGGAACGGGCGCGGGGCAAACGGCGTGACCGCAGGGTTCGGTACGAGCCCGGGCGCGGCGAATCGATCCCGCTCCCGGACGACTCGGTCGATCTGGTTTTCATGTCCATGATTTTCCACCACTTCGATGATCCGAAGCTCGCGGCGCGCGAATGCCGACGGGTGCTCCGGGGCGGGGCGGTGGCCTTCCTGCGCGCCGGCACGCGTGAACGCATCTCGTCATACCCTTACGTCGATTTCTTCCCGGAAAGCCGACCCGTCCTTGAAGAGCGCCTTCCCGCGCACGCGTTCGTGCGCGAGGTCTTTGAGGCGGCTGGGTTTCGCACGGCGGCCTCGGACGTCGTCACTCAGGAGGTCGCGCCGAGTCATGCGGCTTACGCGGAGAAACTCGCGGCGGGGGCGGACTCGGTGCTGGCTAGTTTGAGTCGCCGCGACTTTGACGCCGGGATGAGGGCGCTGCGGGAGCACGCGGCGCTCGGCGGTGGTGAAGCCGTCTTCGAGCCGATTGACGTTTTCGTTTTCCGGTGAAGTCGCGGGGGCGGCGTTTTATCGGGCTAAACGCCGCCCCCGGCGCGCGCTCAAAACCGTCATCGCGCGCCCGTAAAAGTATAGGTTTACGCCGCGTCGGGCGGCGTGTTAGAGTCGAAACTGCCTGCCCACGCCGCGCGCGGACGCTCGCAGCGAACCTCACCAACGCTCCCGCACCCGACATGAAGTTATCACAGGGTAAAATTAAGGATTTCGTCGAGCCGCAGGCTTACGACGAGGTGCACGACTTCGCCGCCGATCCGGCGCGCGCCCTCGCCGCCTACTGCTTCACCGACGCCACCTCCGATCTCCTCGCCCGCTGGCTCGACGCGCTCGCCGACTTGCCGCGCGGCCACGGCGCGGGGCGCGCGCTGGCGGGGCTCCGCGGCGTCGGCAAGAGCCACACGCTCGCGGCCTTCGCCGCCCTCGTCTCGCAGCCGACCCTGCGCGCCACCGTCTCGGACGCGCACGTGGCGACGAGCGCGCGCCGGTTGACGAACCGCCGCTACGCGGTCGTGCGCGCCGAGCGCGGCACGCGCGCCACGCTCGGCGAAGAGCTCGCGACCGCCTTCACGAAAGCCTTCGGCGGCCACCCGGCGGAGTGGGCGGGCGACGCGGCGGCGGCCCTCTCGCGCGCCGTCGCGCGCGCGGGCGGCTCGACGCTCGTGCTCGTCGTCGATACGGCTTACGGTCGCGCCTCGCGCGTCAGCCGCGACGACGGCGCGGCGCTCGGCGCGCTCGCCGAGGCGGCGCGGGGCTTGGACGCCTTCGTCGCCCTCGCGCTCGACGACGACATCGCCGGGGCCGAGGGGCCGAACGTCGCGCTCTCGCGCGCCTTCCCCATCGACTACCTCGAACCCGAACACCTCTACCAGATCGCGGGCAGCTTCCTGCTCAAAAAGCCCGCGGGCGCGCGCGAGCGTTTGCACGAAATCTACCTCGCGCTGCGCCACACCGTCCCCAATTTTAATTGGAGCGAGCCGCGCTTCGCCGCGCTCTACCCCGTCCACCCGGTCGTCGCCGAGGTCGCCTCGTCCGTGCGCCTGCACGCGCACAGCTTCGCCTTCCTGCCCTTCGCCGCGCAGGCGGCGCAGCGCGCCACGGGCCGCCCCGCGCTCTCGCTCGTCCTCTTAGACGAGGTCTTCGATCACACCGAGAAGGAGCTGCGCGCGGCGAAGGAGTTGCGCGAAGCCTTCGCCGCTTACGACGAGCTGTCGGCCAACGGCGTCGCGCAGTTCCCGGCGCTGCAACGACTGCAAGTCCGCCTCGTCCTGAAGAACCTCTTCGTCCTCTCGCTCGACGGGCGCGGCGCGACGGCCCGCGACCTCGTCGCCGCCATGCTGATGCACGGCGAGTCGGCGGAGCAGGGCACGGGCGTGCGCGTCGAAGAGATACTGCGCCGCCTCGCCGAGGTCGCGCCCCCCGGCTCGCTCGCGCTCGGCGGCGACGACGAAGAGACCTGCTACCGCTTCGCCGTCGGCTCGAACGGCGGCTTCGACGCCGCGCTCGCCAAGGCCGTCAAGCTCCCGCTCTCCGACGCCCAGGCCGTCTCGCGCCTGCTCGCCTCGTTCGCGCGCGCGCGCTTCGCCGACTACCCGCACGCCCCCGGCGCGAAAGACGACGCCCACGGCCCGCCGGGCGGCGACGTTAACGGCGACGTGCCCGACCGCTTCGACTTCAGCGTCGTCTGGCGCGGCTCGACGCGCGCGGGCCGCGTCTTCGCGCACGCGGGCGGCGACGCGCCGCTGCCGGAGAGTTCGGGCGCGCACGAGTGGGAACTGTTCGTCGTCGGGCCGGGCGCGGACGGCTCCCGACTCGCGCAGAACCTGACGGCGCGGCGCGCCGCCGCCGGCGGTGAAGACGCCGCGCCCGTCGCCGTCGTGTGGCAGCCCGCCGAGCTGACGGCGGAGGAGTACGGCCTGCTGCGCCGCCTACACGCGCTGCGCCACGACCCTTCGCTCGCGGGCTTCGGCGAGGCGGCGCGCGTCGCCGCCAAGACGCTCGCCTCGCGCGCCGAGCGCGTCTGGACGCGCCTCTACGTGGACGAGGGCGCGCTCGTCATCGACGGAGAGCGGTTCCGCTTCACCAGCGCCGCGCGCTCGGCCCCGACCTTCGCCGCCGTCTTCGCCGAAGTGCTCGCGCCGCTCTTCGCCGCGCGCCACCCGCAGCACCCGCACTTCGCCGCCCCGCTCTGCGAGCAGGACGTGGCGCGGCTCGTCGAAGAGTTCTTCAGCGGCGCGAACGCGACCGACGCCGCCGTCCAAAGGCTCGCCGAAGAGTTCGCGCTGCCGCTCGGCCTCGCCGCCGCGCGCGGCAACTCGTACGCGCACGCGAGCTGCGACGAGGCGGCGCGCTCCCCGTGGGTCGCCTCCCTGCTCGCGCTCGTCGAGTCGGCGGGCAATCAGGTCGTGCCCGTCGCCGAGGCTCAGCGCGCCCTCGCGCGCCCGCCGTTCGGGTTGGGGCGCGACGCGCTCCACCTCGTCTCCGCCGCGCTCGTCGCCTGCGGTCGCGCCGAGCTGACGACGACGGCGGGCGGGCTCATCACGCGCCGCACGCTCGGTCGCGCCGTCAACTGGGAGGAGATCGCGGGCGTGCGCCGCGCGGCGGACGCCCAACTCGGCGCGGCGGAGCTGACCGAATGGGCGCAGCGCCTGACCGAGCGCGCCGACCTCTCACAACTCATCGACCCGTCCGCCCGCGCAGCCGCCCTCGCCGCGCTCTCCGCGTGGCTCGAAGCGTGGAGGGCCGACAACCCGCTCGCACGCTTCGACGAGCTGCCCGACTCCGGCTTGACGACGCGCGCCGCGCGCCTCGCCGCCGCCGTGCGCGCCACCTACGGCGCGGCGGCTGACGCCGTCGAGTCGGCGCTCGCGGGCGGCGCGACGCCCGAAGACGCCGCGCAGCAGGTGGCCGAGTGCTTCGCCTCCTCGGTCGAGGAGTTCGCGCGCGCCTCGGCGCGACTCGCCGAACTCGACGCCTACATCGGCGGCGTCGCGCGGCGCGAGTCGGCGCGCGACTACCTCGTGATGGCCGAGCCGACGGGGGTCGAAGAGATCGAGAGCGCGCGGCGCGAGCTGCTCAAGCTCGCGCAAGACCCGCACACGCTCTTCGACGCCGACTCGCGCTCGCGCTTCGAGCTGCTCTGGCGGGCCTTCTGCGACCGCTACGCCGCGCACTACGCCGAGGCGCACGAGCGCGCCTGCGGCCCGGCGCGCGACCGCTCCGCGCTCGACGCGCTCGTGCGCTCCTCCTCTTGGTGCGAGTTCGAGTCGCTGGCGCGCCTGCCCTTCGCCGACCCGCGCCCGTGGCGCGAAGCCTCGCGCCTCGCCGAGAGAGCGCGCGGCGCGAGCTGCCCCGTGAACGTCGCGGAGCTGCTGGCGGAGCAGCCCCGCTGCGCCTGCCGCTTCCGCCTCGCCGACGTGGACGAGCAGGACGAGCTGATCTCCAGACTCGCCGATCTGGCCGACCGCACGCGCGCCGCCTACCGCCGCGACCTCGCGCGCCACCACGCGCACCTCGCGGGCGCGCTCGCCTCGGTCGCCGCCGAAGAGACGCGCGCCGAGGTTGGCGCGCGCACGCGCGCTCTGGCAAACTCCTTCGCGCGCGGCGAAAACCCGCCGCACGTCTCGGCTGCCGACGCGAGCCTGATCCTGCGCGCCTTAGAGCACTCGCCCGCGCCGCCGCCGCTCGTGCGCGTCGCGCCGCCGCGGATCGAAGGGCTGCTCGCGCGCGAAGAGGTGGTCGCGCGCCTCGCGCAGTGGCTCGAAGAGCTGCCCGCCGCGCAGTCCTTCGTCGAGATCACGGGCGAGAACCACACTCATGCCGCGGCAGACACGGCCAGCTAAAAAGATCGACGACACGCCGGCGCGCCCCCCGCGCGCCGCTCGGACGACGCGCCCGCCCGCCGGAAAGACCCGACGAAAAGAGAAGCGGCCCGCTCCGGTAAAGGAGAAGCGAGCCGCCGCGCCGCCGACCGTCGTCATCGTCGGCGCGGGGCGGCTCGGAACCGCGCTCGCCGTCGCGCTCGAACGCCGCGGCTACCGCGTCGCCGCGCTCGTCTCACGCCGGCGCTCTCACGCGCGCCGCGCCGCGCGACTCCTGCGCTCGCCCCCGCCCGCGCTCGGCGCCTCCGAGCTTGAGAAGATTCCCGACAGCGACATCCTCATCATCGCCACGCCCGACGATCAGATCGCCGCGACCGCCGCCCGCCTCGCCGCCTCGCCCCGCGCCCCCGCGCCCCGCCCCCGCGTCGCGCTCCACGCGAGCGGCGCGCTCTCGTCCGACGCGCTCCGGCCCCTGCGCGCGCGCGGCTTCTCGACCGGATCGCTCCACCCGCTCGTCTCCGTCTCCGACCCCGAGTCCAACGCGCGGGATTTCGGGGGCGCGTACTACTGCGTGGAGGGCGAGGCGGCGGCGGCGCGCGCGGCCCGGCGCATCGTGCGCGCCCTCGGCGGTCGGAGCTTTTCCGTCGCGTCGCGCGACAAGGCCCTCTACCACGCCGCGGCGGTCTTCGCCGCGGGCCACGCCGTCGCCCTCTTCGACCTCGCGACCGATCTGCTCGCGCAGAGCGGCGTGGGCGCGAAGCTCGCCCGCCGCGTCGCCCTCCACCTCGCGCGCGGCACGCTCTCGAACCTCGCGCGCGCCCGCGCCAACGCCGACGCGCTCACCGGCCCCTTCTCCCGCGCCGACGCCGCGACCGTCCGCGCCCACGCCGGAGCGATCTCGTCGCGCCCCGCGAGCGGCGACGCGCTGGCCGCCTACGCCGCGCTCGGTCGCCGCTCGCTGCTGCTCGCGGCGCGCGGCGGCGCGCTCGCGCCCGCGGCGGAAGAGATTCGCGACTACCTCGACGGGCTCGGTCGCCGCAAGCGTTGAGCGCGCCGCACGCGCGCCTTGCGCCGCGAGACCTTTAGCGTTAGATTTTTCCCCCGGCGTTAACACACACACAATCCATCCGCGAATCGATCTCGACGGAGGCGCGATGCCGAACAACACACCGAGCGTCAGCTACAGCTCGACCCTGCGCGTGAAGCTCTCGACGAGGGTGGGCTCGCTCGGCGAGCTGATGACGGCGATGGGCCGCGCCGGGGCCGACGTGGGGGCCATCGACATCGTCCACGCCTCGCGCGACGCCATCACGCGCGACGTGACGTTCACCGCCGCCTCGGACGAGCACGTCCGCGCGGTCGTCGAGGCCGTCGCGGACGTCGACGGCGTCGAGGTCGTCAACGTCTCCGACCGCACGTTCCTCATGCACCTCGGCGGCAAGATCGAGGTCGTCTCGAAAATCCCCTTGAAGACGCGCGCCGATCTCTCGATGGCCTACACGCCGGGCGTGGCGCGCGTCTGCGAGGCGATCCACCGCGACCCGGAGAAGGTCTTCACGCTCACCATCAAGCGCAACACGGTGGCCGTCGTCACGGACGGGACGGCGGTGCTCGGCCTCGGCGACATCGGGCCAGCCGCGGCGATGCCCGTGATGGAAGGGAAGGCGATGCTCTTCAAAGAGTTCGCGGGCGTCGACGCCTTCCCCGTCTGCCTCGCGACGAAAGACCCGGACGAGATCGTGCGCACGATCAAAATCATCTCGACCGCCTTCGGCGGCATCAACCTCGAAGACATCTCCGCCCCGCGCTGCTTCGAGATCGAGGAGCGGCTGAAGGAGGAGCTGGACATCCCCGTCTTCCACGACGATCAGCACGGCACGGCGGTCGTCGTCTTGGCGGCGCTGCTCAACGCCGTGAAGATCGTCGGCAAGCGGATGGAAGATTTGAAGGTGGTGGTGAACGGGACGGGAGCGGCGGGCGTCGCCTGCACGAAGATCATCATGGCGGCGGGCGTCACCAACGTCGTCGGCTGCGATCAGACGGGCGTGCTCTACCGCGGGCGCACCGAGAGCATGAACTGGATCAAGGACTGGTACGCGCAGAACACCAACCCGGCCAACGAGCGGGGCAGCGTCCACGACGCGATGCGCGGCGCGGACGTCTTCCTCGGCCTCTCCGCGCCCGGCGTGCTGTCGGTCGACGATCTGAAGAGCATGAACGGCAAGCCCGTCGTCTTCGCGATGGCGAACCCGACGCCCGAGATCATGCCGGAGGACGCCGGGCCCTACGTCGCGGTGATGGCGACGGGCAGATCCGACTACCCGAACCAGATCAACAACGTGCTCTGCTTCCCCGGCATCTTCAAGGGCGCGCTCCAGTGCCGCGCCTCGCGCATCAACGAGGAGATGAAGCTCGCCGCCGCCCACGCCATCGCCTCGCTCATCGCCGACGCGGAACTGCACCCCGAATACGTCATCCCCTCCGTCTTCGACAAGCGCGTCGCCGAAGCCGTCTCGAAGGGCGTCGAGGAGGCCGCCTACCGCACCGGCGTCGCCCGCCGCGAGCGCGCCGCCGCCGACGCGCAGCCGTAAGACGCGCCCCGCCCGCCGCGCTCAGAGCAACTCTTCGAGGAACTGCTTGACCCGGTTCTTGTACGCGCCGTACTCGTTCGTGCGCAGCGCCTGCTCGATCTGGGCCGAGAGCGCGGCGTCGTCGGCGCGCTCCCTGAAGGCGCGCAGGTTCAACTGGTTGTGCTCCCTCGCCTTGCGCTCGAAGGCGGCGAGCGTGATCTGGTTCTGATCGTTGATGTCGCGCTGGTTGCCGCTGCAGATGGCGTCGATGATGTGCGAGCCGAGCGCGCGGTAAGACTCGAACTGCGCCTCGCTGAACCACTGATCGACGATGACCTCCTGCGGGAAGGTCTTGCTGCCGCGCCCGTAGTTGATCACGTCGCGCGGCTCCTCGCCGATCATCGAGGCCTTGATGTAGATGAGCGTGCCGTCGAAGTCGCCGTCCTCCAGCCCCTCGTGCAGCGGCTCGTCCTGAGGGCTCTTGCGGTCGACGCAGGAGTAGCGGATTTTGCCGACCGAGCAGTACTTGCCGCGCAGGCCCTGCGACGGCGGCGCGATGGACACCTCGCGCATCTCGATGGGCACGCCGAGATCGACGCGGATCTGCCGGATCGACTGCGCGAGCGAGTCGAAGGAGTAGCCCGCGTCGGTCGAGGCGTCGCAGACGACGATGAAGCGGCAGCGGCGCAAGACCATCTCGTAGAGGCCGAGGTTCTCGAAGTGGCCGCCGTCGGAGAGGTAGACGTAAGGGGACTTGTCGTCGGTCTTGCCGAACGCCTCGGAGACGATGGGCAGCACCGAGAGCAGCGGCGACGCCGACTCGAACGGCTTGCCGTGCTTGCGGCGGTAGCCGGCCCACGAGCGGACGCCCCCGATCAGTCGCTCCAGCGGGTTCGCCTCGTCGCCCGCCTCGCCGGGGTTGCCGAGCCACCAGCCGAAGCGCACGTTGAAGAGCGTCATCAAAAACCTGACGACCGGCGACGACATCATGTAGCCCATGTTCGGGCTGACGAACGCGCCGGAGATGGCGACCGCCGTGCCGAGCGAGATGCCGCCGTCGTCCCCGCCGTAAGCCACCGAGCGGCGGTAGCCGAGCCAGTAGGAGCCCGAGTGCAGCGGCGAGACGGTGAACGACTCCGCCTTGCGATCCTGCCACGCCAGCCTGTCGCCGCCCGCGAGGTTGAGCGCGATGTTCAGGACGTGGAAGAGCTTGCGCCGCTGCTTCCGGTTAACGGCCTCCCCTTTGGGCTCAAGCATTTCGGGGCGCTCGATGCCGTGCGGCTGCCCGCGCAGCTCGCACATGTAGAGGTTGTCGTCGGTGTCGAAGTTGGTGAACGGCTGCGGGTTCCGCTGCTTCGGGTCGCGCGACGCGCCGAGGTAGGCGCGGATGATGCGGTCGCGCCACATGAAGTGGAGCGAGAACTTGTTCGTGTTGACGAGCATCCCCGCGGTCGTGCCGACGACGAGCAGGAAGAGTCCCGTCAGCAGGACGAGCGGCAGCGGCGTGAGGGTGACGAGCCACGCGTGATTGCCCGCGGCGCAGTGAAGCTCGTCGAGGCGGGCGGGGTCGCTATGGAGCACGCCCCCGAGCACGCCGCCGAGGAGGCACGGGTAGTCATACAGCTTCGCGGATTGGGAGTTGAGCCACGCGAGGAGCGGCGAGGCGAGCAGCCAGTTCGTGCCGAGCGCCAGCAGGATCATGAGGAAGGCGAAGAAGAGCGGCGCGAGCAGATTGGCCAGCCAGCCGAGCAGCCGCCCGCCCCGCCCGGCCCCGCGCGCCTCCTCGTCGTTGGCGGGCGTCCTGCCGCTGAAGCCGCCGACGAGCGTGACGACGCCCGAGACGACGCCGCCCACGACCGTCAGGACTTGGGCGACCGACTCCCAGAAGCCCTTGCCCGCGGCCCCCGTGCCCCTCAAGGTTTGCAGCGCGCCGCCGAACGACAGGATGGCGAGCGGCCCGAACAGAACCAGCAGGTGCAGGGCGATCCAGCTCACGACGACGATCATGAACCACGCCCCGGCGCGCGCCCACCACTCCAACTCCTCGTCCCTCGTCAGCGTGCTCGTCAGCCCGGCGATCAGCGCACAGCCCACGAGCAGCACCGAGATAATGACCGGCACGGAGAGGGCGGCGTAGAGGTGCGGGTGTTGTTCGGGGCGGGGGAAGACGTTGATCAGAACCGCGTGCAGCACGACGCCGGCCACGCCCTGCGCGACGAAGATGAACAGGGTGGCGAGGAAGAGCCTGAACAGAATCTTGAGCGTCGCCGGCATCCCGACTGAATAGTTTTGCAGGAACCGCGGCAGGTTATAGAGTTGTTCGATCCCGGCTTCGGGCGTCTCCATCGCCGTGTATTTGAGATCGTCGTAGAGGCGGTAGAGGAAGGTGAAGAACCACGGGACGATGACGAGCGCGAAGGCGACCAGCACGAAGTACGGCCACGAGCAGTGCGTCAGGGTTTGATCGCCGAGGCGCTGCGTGAGCCGCGCCCAATAGACGGCGAAGGAGGCGGCGGAGATGACGCCCGGCAGCAGGCAGTAGGCGAGGAAGGTTGACTCGCGGGTCTTGTAGGGGACGACTTCGGCGGGCTTCCGCGGCTCCCCGCCCGGCCACGGATGGCTCTCTTTCTTCGTCCGCGAGAGGGCGAGCCCCGCGTAGGTCAGCGCGACCCACGCGCCGATCATCCCCGTCCAGAAACTGAAGAAGAGCGCGACGTGGGTGGCCGGCGTCAGGGGCGCGACGATCGCCATCCACGCGCGCGGGACGAGCAGCGCGAGCGCGAGGAAGGGGACGAAGACGAGCCACGTCAGCAGGAGGTTGCGCAGCAGCGTCGAGACGAGCGTCCACGTGTCGGCGCTGAGCAGGCCGGGGCGCGGGCTGAGGTAGTTGCTGAAGACGCGCAGGTGATAGATGGGCCGCGGCTCCGGTTCCATCGGCGTGGGGGGGGTCCTCTTCAACTCCTTCATCACTGTGTCGCTGCGGTGCAGCCACGCCGTCAGCCAGCCGCCGATGAAACCGCCGCCCGAGACGGTCGAGAGGTAGTCGAACTGTTCGAGCAGCCCGTGCCGGGCGAGCCCTTGCAGGACGCCGAGGTTGAAGGTCGCGCTGCGGATGCCGCCGCCCGAGAGGCACAGCGCCGAGCGCAGCGTGCGCGCGTAGGCGCGCTTGGCTTCGACTAACGTATCGTAGTTACTACTCATCACATTTTCTCGGGCGCTAGGCCGTCGTGCTTCTCACCCGCACTCGAATCGCCGGCTTTCGCGTCGGCGGGGGCCGCCGACGCCCCCGCGGGCGCGTTGGGCGGCGGCTCTTTCTCGTCGCGCCTGGCGTCGTCGCTGTGTACCTCGTTAACCCACGAGGCGAGAGCCGACGACTCGATCTCCTCCGCGGAGGGCCTTTCGCCCTTCGCCCGCGCCATGTTGCGCGCCCTCTCCCGGTAATCTTCGAGGATGCCGTAGAGTTCGTGTGCGATGGCCCGCTCGACGAACTTCGCGCGCTCCAGCCTCTCGAACTCCTCAAGCTTCTTGCCCGCCCTCTTCCACTCTTCCTTCGCCTTGCCCCACGCCCGCTTCAGTTTCTCAAGGTACACGTCGCTCAAAACTTCAGACCGCGCGCCGCCGTCGTCGGACGGGAACCTCTTGTCCGCCTCGGCCTTCTGCGCCCTCACCATCAGCGTGAAGAAGGTTGCGACGCGCCCGCGGCTATTCGCCTTCTTATCCGTATCGCTTTCATTCTCGGGCCGCAGGGCCTCGACTTGCCTCCTGCTCAGCGCGGGCTGCCTGACGTTCCCCAAGTGGGGCATCTTTAGCTCGGGCCACGCGAGCGGGGTCGGGCGCGACGTCTCGGGCCGAGACTCGGGCGGCTCGTGTCGCGGGTCGGGTCTTTCGGCGAAGGGCGTGTGCGTCTCGTACTCCTCGATCAGAAGCTCGTGCAGGAGCACGCGGCGCGTGATGGGATCGGGGTCGTTCTGCGACCCGCGGGCCGGGTCGCCCGCCGGGGTCTCGGGCGGCGCGGCGGCGGCGGCGGTCGCGTCTTCGTTCTCAGGCATGATGGCTCCTACTTCGTCGCCTTCGGCGGCGACGATCCTGTCCGGCGGGATGGCGGGTTAGGGGATAACTAAGATCAGTCTTAACGATCTGCTAACGGTGCGTGAGAGTAGCCGGCGTCTGCGGAAAGCGGCTGCAAGGACGCGGCAAAGATAGTCGCGGCCCCGCATCAAGTCAAGAGCTTTGTCGGGCGCGCGCCACTGAAGTCGCGTCCTCGCCGTGCGGGCGTGTTCAGGGGGCCGGGGCGCGCAGGGATTGCGCGATGAGGGGGACGATGCGGCGGGGGACTTCGATGGCGGCTTTGATATGGCGGGCGTGGGTGAAGTGCCCGGCGACGTAAACGCCGGGGACGTTGGTCTCGAAGGTGTCGGGATCGTAAGTGGGGACTTCGCACGCGCCGGAGCGGGCGGTCTCGACGCCGAGTTGTTTGAGTAGTGTGAGGTCGGCGTCCGCGCCGATGAGGACGAAGACGACGTCGTTGGGGAGGGCGGCGGTCGTGCCGTCCTCTTTTCTGATCCGCACTTCCCGCCCGGCGATCTCTTCGACCTCTTTGAAGAGAATGACATCGAGCCGCCCCAGCTCGATCTGGCGTTCGAGCGGCGTGCGGACCCAGTGCTTGATCGCGCCCTTTCTCGGATCGCGGTTCTCCCAGTCGGCGCGGAAGATGGCGAGCGTGGTGCGCGCGCCCTCTTCGGCGAGGAAGAGCGCGGCCTCGGCGGCGGAGTTGCCGCCGCCGACGACGAGCGCGTCGCGGCGCACGTAGGGGTAAGCCTCGACGAAGCGGCGGTGAACTTTCGGCAACTCTTCGCCGGGGACGCCGAGCCCGCGCGGGTGGGCCATCGACCCGACGGCGAAGAGGACGCGGCGCGCGCGGTACTCCGCGCGCGAGGTGCGGACGCGGAAGCCGCCCGCGGCCTCGCGCTCGACGGCGCGAACCTCCTCGCCGGTGTTGATGTTTAAGTTCTGTTCGAGGGCGTGGCGGACGTAGTGGGAGAGCAGCTCCTCGCGCGTGGGCTTCTCGCGGCAGGGCCGGAGCGCGCCGGGGCGCAGCTCCAGCTCGTCCGTGGTGGAGAAGACCGTGAGGCCGACCGGGTAGTGGTAGACGGTGTCGGCGATGAGGCCGCGCTCGACCGCGAGGTATGAGAGCCCTTCGCGCGCGGCGCAGTCGGCGGCGGAGAGCCCGGCGGGCCCCGCGCCGACGATGAGCAGGTCGAGTGGTGCGTCGGTTGCCGTCATCGCGTGTCGGGAAGCATCCTCGCACGCGGCGCGCGCGCGTGGCAAACGGCGGGCGGGAGAGACGGGGCGTGAAGGCGCGCGGCGGGGGGGTCGCTGGTCGCCCGCCAGCCGCGCGCCTTTTCAAACGGACTTGATCGGGCGGCGCGGGCCGTGTCGATCAGAGGCAGGGCGGCGGCGCGGCGTCGCCCCGCCCATCGCCGCCGCCGTCGTCGCCGCCGCCGAGCTGCGACTCGAACTGCTCCGAGATCACTTGGAAGAACTCGGCGATGGCATCGGCCTGCGGCGCGCGCGCGCCGTCGGTCGGCTCGTCGTCGCAGACGCCGCCGCCGAGGTTCCTGCAAATCTCGCTGAAGGCGTGCGAGCCCAGCTCGCGGTAGCTCTCGAACTGCTCCTCGCTGTACATCTGATCGCCGGTCGATTCGTGCGGGAAGGCGTCGTGCGCGCGCGAGTAGTTGTAGATGTCGCGCGGCTCGGAGCCGGTGAGCGTGGCTTTGATGTAGAGAACGTAGCCGTCCACCTCCTCGGGCTCGCCGCCGTCCACGCACGAGTAGTTGACGCGCCCGAGCGCGCAGTAGCCGCGCAGCCTCTTCTCGATCTCGTCGTCTGTCTGGTAGTCCTTCGGGAAGATGAAAATCTTGTCGAAGTGGATGGGGACGCCGAGATCGACGCGCACCTTGCTGATGGCGTTGCCGAGCCCCTCGAAGGTGTAGCCGGCGTCCTCGCTCCCGTCGCTGACGACGATGTAGCGGCAGCGGCGCACGATCATCTCGTAGAGGCCGAGGTTCTCGAAGTGGCCGCCGTCGGAGAGGTAGACGTACTTGTTGCGGTCGTTGGTCAGGCCGAGCGCCTCGGCGATGATGGGGCGGAAGGCGAGGAGCGGCCCGGGCCGGTTGAAGGTCGTCGCGCCCGCCTCGCCGGGGTTGCCGAGCCACCAGCCGAGCCGCACGTTGAAGAGCGTGAGCAGGAAGGTGACGAGCGGCGAGGAGTGGTATCCCATGTTCGGGCTCACCGCCGCGCCGGAGACGGCGACCGCCGTGCCGAGCGAGATGGCGCGCTTGGAGGCGTCGAGCGCGTAGGCGCGCGAGTCGCGGTAGCCGAGGCAGAAGCTCCCCGAGTGGAGCGGAGAGATGGTGAAGGACTCGGCCTTGCGGTTCTGCCACGCGAGGTCTTCGCCGCCGACGAGGTTCAAAGAGATGTTGACGACGTGCAGCGGCTTGCACATCCGCGCCTCGCGGAACGCGCCGGGGAAGGCCAGCTCCATGATCCTGCGGTTGGCCCTCAGCCGCTCGACCCCCACCACGTCGATGTGCTCGTGCGGGCGGGGGACGAGGCGCTTGATCTCCTCGGCGTGCTCGCGGTCGGCCGTCAGGCAGTCGGCGAAGGCCGCCTCCTGATAGAGCCTGCGCTCCGGCTCCTCGATGATGCGGTTGAGATCGTCGGCCACGGTCGTCCTGATCTGGCGGTCGCGCGGATCGTCGGGCGGTTCGTCGCCCGGCGAGAGCCCGTAGTTGTCGACGAGCGCGCGCGTCCCCTCCGGCAGCAGCGAGTAGATGAACTGCGAGGCGTCGCTCGCGCCGCCGCCGCGAAGCTGCGGCGCGAGCACGTCGAGGCGGAGCGCGTCGGCGTAGAAGCGCTCGGTGCGCAGCTCCTGCATCTGGATGTTGTCCTGCTCGTCCATCCCGGTGAAGGGGTTGGGGCGGCGCTCGCGCTCGTTGCGCGAGGCCCCGAGGTAGGCGCGCACGAGGCGGTCGCGGTAAGCGCCGTGCAGCGAGAACTTGTTGATGTTGACGGTCAGCCCCATCGCGAAGCTGACGGCGAGCGAGACGAGGAAGAGGGCGACGAGGATGCGCACGGGCGTGAAGTAGAGCAGGTTCAGCAACCCGTACTGGTCGAAGGAGGCGTAGGAGGTGCCGTACCACGGCGCGGGGTGCGGGACGAGCAGCTCGGCGAGGTGCCAGAGGAGGGTGTTCTCGTGCGGCGCGGCGCTGATGGGGCGCAGGTGCGCCACCAGCTCGCGCACGATCCAGCCCGTCAGCAGCGAGATGATCGTCAGGATGAAGACGGTGAAGACGGCGGCGGCGAGCGAGAGCGCGAGGTTGCTCACGGCGGAGACGGTCGCCGAGCTCTCGCCCTCCTTCTTGTTGGCGGGCGACTTCGGGCTGCGCCCGAAGACCAGCGTGACGAGGCCGGAGATGACGCCCGTCGAGGCGAGCGCCGTGCGCGCCGTCGCGCCGAGGTTCGCCAGCAGGACGGGCGAGAAGATGACGATGACGCTCGCCAGTATCCACCCGAAGCCGACGATGAGCACCCAGCCCCCGGCCCGCGCCAGCCACTCGCGATCCTCGTCCTTGAGCACGCGGCTCATGATGCCGATGAAGATCGTGACGGCGATGAGCACCATCAGGAGGAAGACCGGCAGCGCGAAGCAGGCGTAAGCCGCCGTCTGCGCGACCGAGAAGGCGAGCCCGACGCGCGTCGGCAGGTGCGGGAAGAAGTTGGTCGCCACGGCCCACGTCAGGAAACCGCTCAGCGCGCCGCCGAACAGCGCCACGACGAACTCCTTGGCGTACTCGCGCAGCAGGCTGGAGCGCGGGACGGCGCTGTTCTTGCGCCAGTGCATGACGGGCAGGGCGACGAGGAAGCCGCCCGCGTGGAGCGCGACGCCGAAGAAGACGAAGACGCGCCACAGGCCCGTGCCGTCGTCCTCGTAGCGCAGCCAGTCGGGCGTCCACGCGGGCACGGGGATGGCGGGGAACCACGCGTAGGCGAGCGTGCTGCACAGCGAGAGCACGAAGAAGGGCAGCACGCAGAGCCAGAGGAACCACTTCTGGGTCCGCAGCCGCACCGGGATGCGCAGGCTCAGGCTGGGGCGGCTGATGTAGATGTAGGCGACGGCGACGATGCCGGCGAAGACGCCGAAGAGGAAGACGCCCGCGCCGTGCGCCTCGGCCCACGAGCGCGACCAGTCCTTCTGCGCGACGGCGACCTGCCACGTGAAGATGCGCGGGAGGACGAGCGCCGCGAGGATGAGCGGGACGAGCACGAGCCAGTTGAGGATGAGGTTGCGCAGGTAGATGGCGACGAGCGTCCACGTGTCCGCCGAGAGCACGCCCACCTTCGGGCTCATGTAGTTGCTGTAGGTGCGCAGGTGCTTGACGGCCTCCGGCTCGGGCTGGAGCGGCGACTTCCGCTTCGGCTGGTTCTTCAGCCGCGCGACGACGCCCTTCAAGCCCCGCCGGTGAACCCACGCCGAGAACCAGCCGCCGAGGTAGCCGCCGCCGGAGACGGTCGAGAGGTAGTCGAAGTGTTCGAGCAGGCCGCGGCGCGCGAGCCCTTGGAGGACGCCGAGCCCGAAGGTCGCGCTGCGGATGCCGCCGCCCGAGAGGCACAGCGCCGAGCGCGGTCGCCTGCCCTCGCGCTCGCCCCGGTGCAGCCACGAGTAGAACTCCTTGACCATCTCGGAGTTGATCTTCTTCTCGATGCGCGCGCGCGCGTCCCCGTCGAGGTCGAGCGCGTAGCCCTTCTCGTCGGCGAGCCCGTAGGCGAGGCTCAGCTCCTTGAGCCTCGCCTCGAACATCGCGTCGAACTGCGCGGCGTCGGACTCCTCCTCCGGCGTGCGCGTGCGAAACTCCTCCGGTCTCTGCGCGCGGTACTCTTCGATCAGAACCCGGTAAAGGGGTAACGGCTGGTTGTTGGGGTTAGGCATGGGGGCTGCGCGTGGCGGATGGGGAAAAAACAGGCGGGGCTCACAGTGGTGAACCCCGCCGACAGGCTCGTGGCGTCCGCCCGCGTCGCTACTTCTCGACGGCTTGGGTGCCGAAGCGACGCCGGTGAAGAACTCGGGTGCGGCTTACGGCTTAAGGTCGAAGCCCTTGAGCCGCACGGCGAAACCGGAAAAGAACTTGAGCTGGTCGGGGCCGGCGCCGGCGTTCACCTCCACGCCGAACATCGGCGTGACTGTTTTGTTGCCCAAGCTGAAATTAAGGCCCTCGGGGAAAATCCTCAGTTTGCCGATGAAGCGTTTGCGGCTGTCGTCGTCGCGGTCGAGGTCTTTCAAGCCTTCGTACCAGCCGTGGGCGAGGATGGCCTGCAGCAAGAGTTTCCTGTCCAGCGGGTCCCCGAATTTGAGGTTCATCATCAGTCCCAACTCTTTGAACTGCTTGAGGTCGTTATCCGAGCGGGACTCGGTCGCGACGTTGTCGGCGGTTCCGTCGTTACCCTCGTCCCCGATGACCGCTTCGCCTTGCAGCTCGTTCCTGTCCATGACGGCTGAAGCGCCCCACGCGCCGTAAGGCCCGATGGAGAAATCATTGTTAGCGAACAGATCGATCCACGCGTGCGCGTCGAGATCGAAGGTCTTGCGCGAGGCGATAAACTTGAAGGGGTCGTTGGCCCCATCGCCCGCGCCGCCGCCCGCTCCCGCGCCGCCGCCCGCCGCCCCGCTGTCAGCCGCCTCCGCCGTTCGCCCCGCCGCGGTGAAAATGCCTTGGAAGCGCAGGTTCCAGCGCCACCCGGCCACCGCCGCGCGCTTCTGGGATGTGTACCCGGCGATGAACCCGAAGAAGGGGTCTACCTGATTGAAATTTTGGGCTTGCTGTGAGACCACCAGCCCGCCGAGCGACAATGCCACCGGGAAGCCGTCGTCAGGACTGGGGAGCCGGCGAGGGGACGCCAGAGTGGCGGCCTTCTTGACGGCGGCTGGGGCCGGCTCGGGCTGCTCGACGCCGCCGAGGATGACGAGGCTGTTGCTGGTCTCGCTGTCGTCGGGGCTGGCGGCGGCGATGACGTTATCGCCGTCAACCAGCTCGACGTCCGCCGTGTAATCGTTCATCCCGCGCGCTAGGTTCGAGATCGTCCGGCTGAAGACCTCGTTGCCGAGCCGATCCACGACCGCGAGCCTGACGTCGCCGCTGTAGGACGGATCGACCTTGAGCTTCACCTCGGTCTTATACTTACCCTTGCGCGCGCCCGCCGCGAGCGTCAGCTTCCGGGCGGGGGCGAGCGCCTGCAACGAATCGTTCAGCTCCTTCAGCTTGGCTTCGACCTCGCGGACGGAGCGCGCGGTCGTCAGGAAGTCCGCCGAGGCCGGGTCGACGGTCATGATGTACTTCTGGAGCGCGGCCTTCCTCGATTGCAGCCGAGAAATCTCCGCGCGCATCTCCTCCGCGGCGGCGGCGGGTGCTCCGGCGCGCGCTTCATTTTTTGAAGACACGCGGGCCACGGACGCGACCTCTTGGGCGGGGGCGGGAACCGACAGCAGGAGAACTAACCCTGCCGTAAAAAGGGAGAGGGAACCGAGATTCCTTTTCATACGAGGTCTCCTTCGGGGCACTGGATGTCGGTCATTGCGATGCGGAAGGGCTCGGACGGGAAGTTAAGCTATCCGCACGCGGGGTTCGTGTTGGTAAACCGGGCTCGCGCGGCGGAACCGTGGCGGCGAAGACGAGCCGCGTTCCGCGGTTCAACCGTCCGCGCGGTGTCTTTAACAGTCGTGAAAGAAGAACCGGCGCGCGTAAGGCGTGCGCCGAACACCAAAGCATATCGGGGTATCGCCGACGCCTCGTGGGCCGTGAGTCGGCGCTAAACCTTTGAATGACGAGCGACGGCACGATAATCCTCGCGTTCTCGAATGTCAATGATTTTATGAAAAAACTTGCAGTTAACGCGAATCACAAAGCCTCCAAGGTCTTGCGCGTGGTCGTCCGCCTGCGCCGCGCGCGGGCCCGGTCGGGCTGACGCCTTTTACGCCGGGGTCCGGGGCGAGGCTTCCGAGAAAGGCGGTACACAAGGGAGGGACGACGCGGGCGGCGGGCATACGTTATGGTGACGCGCGTTGCGTGTCTTTTCGGCTGGTCGCTATAATGCGCTGTCTTGGACACGGGCAACAACAGAGAAGTTGACGCGGGCGGCGGGCCGTCGGCAGCGCCGGCTCGGCGGCTCGGCGGCGTGATGCTGCCGTTCCCGACGCCCTTCGACGCGCGCGGCGAGCTCGACCTCGCGGCCTTGCGCGCGAACCTCTCGCGCTGGAACGCGGCGGGCGTGGCGGGCTACGTCGCGCTCGGCTCGACCGGCGAGCGCGTGCACTTGGACGGCGCGGAGAGCCTGAGGGTCGTCGAAGCGGCGCGCGAGGTCGTGCCCCGCGAGCTGGCCTTCGTCGTCGGCGTCGGCCAGCAGAGCACGCGCGAGACGATCGTGGAGGCGCGGCGGGCGGCGTCCGCCGGGGCCGACGCCCTCCTCGTCATCACGCCCCACTTCTACCGCGCCGCGATGACGCAAGACGCCCTCGCCGCCCACTACGAGCGGGTCGCCGACGAGTCGCCCGCGCCCGTCGTCGTCTACAGCATCCCGCAGAACACGGGCGTCACGCTCGCCGCCGAGACCGTCGCCCGGCTCTCCAAACACGGCAACATCGTCGGGCTCAAGGAAAGCTCCGGCGACGTGGTCGCCTTCGTCGAGATGCTGCGCGTCGCCGACGAAGGCTTCGCGATGCTCACGGGCCACGCCTCGGCCCTGCACGCGGCGTTGTCATCCGGCGCCCGCGGGGCGATACTTGCCGTCGCCTGCTGCGCGCCGCAGACCGCCATCGAGATCACGCGCGCCGCCGAGGCGGGCGACCACGAGAGGGCGCGCACGCTTCAGCGCAGGCTGATCCCGCTCGCGCGCGCCGTCACGACGCGCTTCGGCGTCGGCGGCCTCAAGGTCGCGCTCGACCTCGCGGGCTACCGGGGCGGCGCGGTGCGCGCCCCGCTCTCGATGCCGGACGAGGCGGCGCGCCGAGAGATCGCGCGGCTCGTCGCTGAGCTGGCGGACGTGGAGGGCGGGCCGGGGGTCGGCGGCGGGGCGGGTGAGGCTAAAGGAGCGGCGACTTGAGCACAGCAGAAGCAGCCTGTTACAGCACGCCCGAAGAGGCGGGCTTGCGCGTCGAGTCGCTGCCGTTCGAGCGCGTCCCGCACCAGTCGCGCCTCTTCCTCGACTACCTGCGCGACCCCGTCGCCCTCAGAAAGTTCTACCCCTCAGCCGTCCGCTTCCACCACGAGCTGTCGGAGCGCGCGCCCGAAGTGTTGGCCGCGCACCGGACTGATCGCGACGCCCTCTGCGACGCGCTCGAAGAGCTGAACCGCGGGTGGGGCGCGGGCGTCGAGACGCTCGCCAACGTCGCGCGCCTGCGCGCGCCCGACTGCATCGCGGTCGTCTCCGGCCAGCAGGTCGGACTCTTCACCGGCCCCCTCTACACGATCTACAAGGCGCTCTCCGCCGTGAAGCTCGCCGGGTGCCTCTCGCAGCGCGGCACGCCCGCCGTCCCCGTCTTCTGGATGGCGACCGAGGATCACGACTGGGAAGAAGTCCGCGCGGCGGAGCTGACGGCCTGCGACGGTCGGCTCGCCATCGCCGAGCTGCCCGCCGCCGCGCACACCGAAGGCGCGCCCGTCGGCTCGGTCCGTATCGACGACTCGATTGAGGAGACGATCAAGCGGCTCGTCGCCGTCTTGCCGACGACGGAATTCTCCGGCGATCTCGAACGGGTCGTGCGCGACGCCTACTCTCCGGGCCGCACCTACGGCGAGGCGTTCGCGCGCATGATGACCTCTCTCATCGGTCGGCACGGGCTCGTCCTGCTCGACCCGCTCGACGCGCGCCTGAAGAGGTTGGCCGCGCCGCTCTACTCGGAAGCCGCGCGCCGCGCGCCCGAGATCGCCGCGGCGGTCGAGGCGCGCAGCCGCGTGCTGGTCGAGGCGGGCTACCACGCGCAGGTGCACGCGTCGGCTGACGCCTTCCCGCTCTTCCTCCACGCGGACGGCGCGCGCCGCGTCGCGCTCTCGCGCGGCGGCGACGGTCGCTACCGCGCGAAGGGCGAGCGCGAGACGCAAGGCTACACGGCTGACGAGCTGGCGGAGTGGGCCCTCGGCGAGCCCGAGAGCTTCAGCCCGAACGTGACGCTGCGCGCCGTCGTGCAGGATTACCTGCTGCCGACGGTCGCCTACTACGGCGGGGCCGCCGAGATCGCCTACTTCGCGCAGACTGCCGAGGTCTACCGCGTGCTCTCGCGGCCCGCGACACCCATCCTCCAGCGCGCCAGCCTCACGCTCGTCGAGCGCCGCACCGGGCGCACGCTCGAACGCTACGATCTCAAGCTCGAAGACTTCTTCGCCGGTCTGGACTCGATCATCGCGCGCGTCGTCGAAGAGCACCTCGGCGCGGAGCAGGCGCGCGCCTTCGACCGCGCCGACGCTGAGATCAAGGCCGCGCTCTCCCAACTCGGCGCGACGCTGCGCGGCTTCGACCCCACCCTCGCCGACGCGCTCTCCAACGGCGGCGAGAAGATCGACTACCAGCTCGCGGGCCTGCGCGCGCGCTTCCACCGCGCGCAGATGGCGCGCGACCGCGCCGCGCACCGGCAGCTCGAACGCGCCGCCGCCCTGCTCTACCCGGAGAAGGCTTTGCAGGAGCGACACCTCAACATCACCTCACTCGTCGCGCGCCACGGCGTCTACTGCCTCGACTGGATTTTCAGCGCCATCGACATCGGCTCGTCCGATCACCAGATAGTTTATCTTTAAGTGACAGGTGAACCGTGACGGGTGACAGGGAAGAAGTGATGAGTAATGAGTAATGAGTGATGAGTGGTGAGTGATGGGTGATGAGTAACAACTCTTAACTCATCACCCATCACCCACCACTCATCACTTCCTCTTCCCTGTCACCTGTCACCTGTCACCCGTCACCGCCTTCGATATGTCAAAAATCAGAGTCCTCTCCGATCACCTTGCGAACCAGATCGCGGCGGGCGAGGTGGTGGAGCGCCCCGCTTCGGTCGCGAAGGAGTTGGTGGAGAATTCGATCGACGCGGGCGCGCGCGTCGTGGAGATCGACGTGGAGGCGGGCGGGCGGCGACTGCTGCGCGTGGCCGACGACGGGTGCGGCATGACGCGCGACGACGCGCTGCTCGCCTTCGAGCGGCACGCCACGTCGAAGATCGCGACCGCCGAAGACCTCGCGGCCATCGGCACGCTCGGCTTCCGCGGCGAGGCCCTGGCGTCAATCGCGTCGGTCGCGCGCGTCGAGCTGGTGACGCTCGCCGCGGGCGAAGAGACGCCGACGCGCGTCGTGATCGAGGGCGGGCGGATGCGCGACGTGCAGGCGGCGGCGCGCCCGCCGGGGACGACCATCACGGTGCGCGATCTCTTCTTCAACGTCCCGGCGCGCAGGAAATTTTTGCGCTCCGAGGCGACCGAGAGTTTCCACCTGACGAACCTCGTCACGCACTACGCGCTCGCGCACCCGGAGATCGCCTTCACCCTGACGAACAACGGGCGCGAGGTCTTGCGCTGCGCGCCCGCGGCTGATCTGCGCGAGCGCGCCTACCAGATTTTCGGCGCGGAATTCTTAGACAGCCTGCTCGAAGTCTCGGGCGGCCACGAACGGGTCGCGCGCGTCGGCGGCTACGTCTCGGCCCCGCGCGAGCGGCGCACCTCGCGCGACGCGCAGTACCTCTTCGTCAACGGTCGCTACGTGCGCGACCGGCTCGTCAGCCGCGCGCTCGGCGAGGGCTACCGGACGGTGCTGCCGCACGGCGTCTACCCCGCCGCGCTCCTCTTTCTCGAAGTGCCGCTCGAAGAGGTGGACGTGAACGTCCACCCGGCGAAGACGGAGGTGCGCTTCCGGCGCGCCTCGGCGGTCGCCGACGCCGTGCGCGAGTCGGTGCGCGCCGCGCTCGCCGCCGAAGGCTACGTGCGCCGCGACGCGGAGGACGTCGCAGGGCCGCCAGAGCCGTCGCGCGACGCGCGCGGCGCGGCCTTCACGCGAGAGCCGCAGCCCGCGGCGCGGCAGGAATCAATCGAGTTCGGCTTCGACGCTCCGCGCGACGAACCGTTGACGACGCGCACCGGCGACGCGGACGGGCGCGGCCCGGCGACCGCGGGGGGGCAAGCCGATCATCACGCGCGCACGGGCGTCGGCGGCGGGCCTCAACCATTCGGGAGTTGGGGCGAGGGCGCGGCGTCGGCCCTCGAAGAGCTTCCTGAGTTCGCGCGCGACGCCGCCTCGGCGCAGGGTTCGGCGTTCGAGGCGGGGGCCTCGGCGCGGGGCGTCGAGTTTGAGGGCGGCGCTGACGGAAGGTCAATGCCGCACGAAGAGTCGCCGGTCGCGGCGCGCGCGGGATCGGACACTCTGGCGCGGAGGCCGAACGCGTGCGAGTCGCCCGCGCCGCGCGTCGCGCCGGGCGGCGCGGGTCGTGCGGAGAGTCGTCTGCCGCCGCTCAACTCGATCGCGGGCGGCGTCGCCGAAGTCGCGGCGGGCGAGGCGTCGTCGAACGTGCGACCGCTGTTCCAGTTGGAGGAGAGCTACATCGTCGCGGTGGACGAGGAGGGCCTGCTCATGATCGATCAGCACGCGGCGCACGAGCGCGTGCTCTTCGACAAGTACCGCGCGCTGGAGAACTCACGCCAGCCCGAATCGCAACAACTGCTCGTCCCCGAAACTTTCGATCTCACGCCCGCGCAGGCCGCCGCCTTCGACGCCGTCATGGACGACCTCGAAGCCTACGGCTTCGGGCTGATGCGACTCTCGGGCCGCACGGTCGCCGTCAAGTCCGTCCCCGCCGACCTCGCGCCCGCCGAGGCGCGCAACATGCTCGCCGAGGCGCTCGACGCCGTCGACGCCGAACGGCGCGGCGCGGCGCGCGCGACCCTGCGCGAACGGGTCGCCGCCTCGCTCGCCTGCCACGCCGCGATCAAGGTCAACACGCCGCTCGCGCCCGAGAAGATGCGCTGGCTCGTCGACCGCCTGCTCCTCACCTCTTCGCCCACCACCTGCCCACACGGTCGCCCCGCGATCCTGCGCCTCACCACCCGCGACATCGAGCGCGGCTTTCACAGGCCCTGAGCCGGGCGGGCCCGTAAACGTTCGGACGCGCGTTAACGACGATGTTTAGGACGGGCGCGGCGGCGGTGAAGTCGGAAAAAAGTCGGGCTCATTGGCCGTCGAACAGGTACAGGTCTACGAGCTTGCGCGCGAGCGCGTGCGCGTCCGCCTCGTTCCGGTTGACGAGGACGATGACGGTGAACCTGCGTCCGGGAAAGCGCTCGATGGCGGTACGGAACCCGGTGGTGCTCCCGTAATGCCAGAGAGTATTCAGCCCGCGGTACGTGGCGACGAACCAGCCGAAGCCGTAGCCCTCGCCCTCGCCGTTAATTCTGACGCCCGGCGTGAACGCCTCGGCGAGCGACGCGCGGCTCACGAGCCTGTCCGTGTAGAGGGCCTGATCCCACCTGTAGAGGTCTTCGACCGAAGAGTAGATTCCGCCGTCGCCGAGCACGGAGCTGGTCAGACTCTGATCCCTTCTGACGAAGCCGCCGGGGCCGTCCGTCCGCTTCCAATAGCCGTAGGCGCGTCGCCTGACGGAGGAGACCCCGTCCTCGTAGGCGACGGTGTCGCGCATCCCCAGCGGTTGAAAGATGTTCTTTTCGAGAAACGCCGCGAACGTGGTGCGCGAAACCGCTTCGACGATGAGCGCGAGCAGCGCGTAGCCCGAGTTGCTGTATTGAAACCGGGAGCCGGGCGGGAAGTAGGTGCCCCGCTCGCGCTTGAGCAGCTCTAGCACCTGCCTGTCCTTGAGCGGCGCGGTGGTCTCCTTGGGGATGAGGTCTTCGTAATCCGTCAGCCCGGAGGTGTGGTTGAGCAGGTGACGCACCGTGATCTGTCTGCCGTAATCGGGGAAGTCGGGGAAGAAGTCGGTGAGGGTCGAGTCGTAGGAGAGTTTCCCGCGCTCGGCGAGCAGCATGACGGCTGCGGCGGTGAACTGTTTGGTGAGGGAGGCGAGGCGGTAGTTCGTGTCGGTGGCGCAGGGCGTCTTGTCTTCAAGATTCGCCAGCCCGTACGCCTTCTTGAACAGAACCTTCCCGTCCCTGATCACCATCACGCTCGCCCCCGGCACGCCCGGCTGGGCGAACTCCCGGAAGACGGCATCGACCTGTGACGATTTCGGGCCCGCGGGCTTGTCGTCAGTCATCGGATGGAGAAGGGGGAGCAGCAGCAGGAACACTCGACAGAATTCCATAGTGATATCCCCGTCATGTTACTTCGGGAGGCCGTCGCGGCTTCGGGCGGGACGGGTTGCGTGCGGGCGCGCCGCGCACGAGCCGCCTCACTGATACGTGATCGCGTAATCGCCGGACTCGATCCTGATGAATTGCGTCTGTGTCTGTCTGCCTTCGAGCCTGAAGGTGCCGTTCGAGCCCGCGATGCTGAGATTTTCCAAGTTGAACTTTATCTCGCTGCCTTCGCTGTTATGGCCCCGGTAGTTGTAGGCGGAAGCCACGAGCAGGGCTTCGTCCGGGGACACGCCCACCGTCAACGTGCAGGTGAGGCTATCATAGTTGTATCTCTCCTTCGGCAGGGCGGCCCACACGTGATCTGATTTCTGGAACTTCGCGATGCTCAGTGCAGAGGGCGGATGGACACCAACATCTTTGCCGGGCGGCTCCGGAGTACAACGCTTGAACGTGTACCGCACTTCTATCGCCGCTCCGGACTTGTTGAGGACGACGAAATCCTCTTGCGTGGAACAGGCGGGGAGTAACAGGGCGGACGCCAGCAGCGTGACGATGGAGATCGCGTGCTTCATAACTTCCCGCCTCCGTCCGTAGCCGCTGGCCGCCCGATCCCCGCCGCATCCCGGCGGGGCGACGCCGTCCGGCCTCCCGCGTCACAACCCGTCGAGCACGCGCAGCACGGCCCCGGCGTCGGCGAGCGAGTCGAGGAGCGCGTCGGGGCGGCAGGCGCGGAGGGCCGCCGCGGAGTGGCTGCGGCCCGTCGCGACGGCGACCGAGCGCGCGCCGAAGTGTTTGGCGCAGGCGATGTCGTTGGGCGTGTCGCCGATGACGACGAACTGCGAGGGGCGCAGATCTAGCTTGAGGTGCGAGTTGATGCGCGCGGCGGCGCGGGCGGGGAGGTCGCGGCGGTCGTGCGAGTCCTCGCCGAACGCGCCCGGCAGCGTGAAGAAGTCCGCGAGGCCGACGAGCCGCAGCTTCCAGTAGGCCGCGCCGCGGACGTTGCCGGTGAGCAGGGAAGAGACGTAGCGCGGGTGCGCCTCGACCGCTTCGAGGACTTCGCGCGCGCCGGGCAGCGCGAGGTAGAGCGAGTCGCCCGCCGAGGCCATGCGCTCGAACCCGGCGACGAAGTGTTCGCACAGCTCCGCGCCGCGCGCGGCGATCTGTTCGGTGGTGAAGCCCTCGTCGCGCAGCGCCTCGCAGACGATCTGGAGGTCGGTCATGCCGGAGACGTTGAGATCGTGCAGCCGCCCGGCGGTGCCGAAGATGGAGAGGAGCGCGGGCGTCGTGTAGTCCTTGAAGACGCCCACGCGCGCCGAGCGCACGAGCGTCCCGTCGATGTCCCACAAGAGCACGCGAAGGTCTGCGGTGGTGGCGTGGCGGGCGTCGTCGCTCATTAGGTTTTTGTCAGTAGTCAGTAGTCAGTGGTCAGTTGTAGGTGGTGCAGGGGCGATGTGTCTCGGGTGGTCATTCAAGCTAGAGGCGAGAGAGGCGACTGACAACTGACAACTAACAACTGACAACTGACGATTGTTCACTCGACGACGACCAGCACGTCGCCCGCGTTGACGGTCTCGCCCGCGCGCGCGCGCAGCTCGACGACCGTGCCCGCCTTCGGAGACTTCAGCTCGTTCTGCATCTTCATCGCCTCGACGACGACGAGCCCGTCGCCCGCCTCCACGCGCGCGCCCTCCTCGACCAGCACGCGCACGAGCTTCCCCGGTATCGTCGCCGCGACGACGGCGCGCCCCTGATTCTGCGCGCCGCCCGCGCCGCCCGCGCGCAGGCGTCGCGGGTCGAAGAGCGCGACCTCGTAGGCGCGCCCGCCGACCAAGACCTTCGCCGCGCCGCCCCGTGCGCCGCCCTCCTCGACGCGGCACTCGTAGACGCGACCGTCGAGCACGAACAGGTGCGAGCCCGCCTCGGTCGGGCGCGCTTCGAGTTCGTAGGCGCGCCCGCCGACCTCGGCGAAGACGCGCGCGCCTTCGCGCCGCACTTCGAGGGCGTGCCGCTGGCCGTCGATCTCAGCCGTGAGTTTCATAACTTCAAGTGACGATCAGAGTGGGCCTGTTTCGCGGTCTAACTCCGGGCGACGATCAGAAGGCGTCGCGCGAGCCGTGCTGCGCGGCGCGGCCCGCGAGCTTCCACGCGCTCTGCCGTTGCGGCTGCGCGTGGTGGTTTGACGAAGACGCCTGCGCCGCCGCGTCCCGCGCGAGCGCGGCGGCGATGACGGCGAGATCGCGCGTCACGGTCTCGGTCGCGTCGTCCCCGGTCGTCCCGCTCCCCGCGTCGCCGCGCCCCCGCGCCGCCGCGCCCGCCCGCTCGTCGCGGCGAGCGAAGAAGCGCGGGATGAAGCCCGTGTCGAGCCTGCCCTCGACGAACTCGGCGTCGCGCACGACCTCGCGGAAGAAGGGGAGCGTGGTCTTGATGCCGCCGACCGCGTACTCGTCGAGGGCGCGCCGCATCCGATCGATCGCCTCGGCGCGCGTGCGGCCCCACGCGGCGAGCTTCGAGATCATCGGGTCGTAGTAGATCGAGACCTCCGCGCCCGCGTAGACGCCGCCGTCGTCGCGCACGCCCGGCCCCTGCGGCAGTCGCAGGTGGGTGATGCGACCGGGCGACGGGAGGAAATTGTTCTCGGGGTCTTCGGCGTAGACGCGGCACTCGACGGCGTGCCCGTGCCACCCGACGTCGGCCTGCGCGAAAGAGAGTTTCGCGCCCGCGGCGACGTTGATCTGCTCGCGCACGAGATCGATCCCGGTGACGAGTTCCGTGACCGGGTGCTCGACTTGCAGGCGCGTGTTCATCTCAAGGAAGTAGAACTCGCGCGTCACGTCGGAGACCAGAAACTCGACCGTGCCCGCGCCGACGTAGTCGGCGGCGCGCGCGACGCGGATCGCGGCCTCGCCCATGGCCGCGCGGAGCCTTGCGTCGCCCATCGGCGAGGGGCACTCCTCGATCACCTTCTGGTGTCGTCTCTGGATGGAGCACTCGCGCTCGCCGAGGTGCGCGAAGTTGCCGTGGGAGTCGGCGAAGATTTGAATCTCGACGTGGCGCGGTCGCTCGACGGCCTTTTCGAGGTAGACGGCGGAGTCGCCGAAGGCGGACTCGGCCTCCGACCGCGCGGCCTCGAACGCGGATTGAATCTCGCCCTCGTCCGCGACGAGCCGCATCCCCTTGCCGCCGCCGCCCGCCGCCGCCTTCAGCATCACGGGGTAGCCGAAGCGCGCGGCCACCTCGCGCGCTTCGTCGGCTGATTGAAGAGCCTCGGTCGTCCCCGGCACGACGGGCGCGCCCGCCGCGATGGCCGCGCGCCGCGCGTTGGTCTTCGAGCCCATCATCTCCATCGCGGCGGGCGGGGGGCCGATGAAAGTTATCCCCGCCCCGGCGCACGCGCGCGCGAACTCGGCGTTCTCCGCGAGGAAGCCGTAGCCGGGGTGCACCGCGTCCGCGCCGCACGCGCGCGCGGCCTCGACGATGCGCTCGATCCTCAGATAACTCTCCGACGACGGCGCGGCCCCGATCAGGTACGCCTCGTCGGCGAGGCGCACGTGCAGGGCCGCCGCGTCGGCCTCCGAGTAGACGGCCACGGGCGCGACGTTCAACTCGCGGCACGCGCGGATGACGCGGACGGCGATCTCGCCCCGGTTCGCGATCAGGATTTTGCGAAACATAGGAATAGAGGTCAGAGGTTAGAGGTCAGAGGTCAGGAAAGTCAATGAGAGCAGCGGTCAGAGGCTAGAGGTCAGAAATCAGTGAAGACAAGGAGCCTTCTTACTGATCTCTGACCTCTAGCCTCTGACCTCTGCTCTTAGACGACGATTGAGTTGGCGGGCTGGTGTGGGTCGTAGCGGACGGTGATCCCAGCGCCGGGGGAGTAGGCGATGGGGCGGCGGCGCTGTTCGGGGTCGAGCGTCTGAGAGGACTCGTACTCGACGCCGCTGATGTTGTAGCTGTAGAAGACGTGCGTGATGTCGCCGGCCTCGTCCGTGCCCACGTCGAAGATGGTGCCGTCGGCGATGCGCCCGTTGCCGAGCAGGCGCGCGCGGCGCGCCGCCTCCGGGTCAGCCTTTTCGCGCCGGAAGAGGTTCAACAGTCCCATGCTCGTCGGGTGCGCGGCGGGTTGCCGCGGGCTTGCGATTTACGGAACGTTCTTCACGCCGGGCGTGCGGGTTAGCTGGCCCGCGGGCGGCGCGCGCATGATCATGCCGTCGCGTATGAGGAGATCGTCGGCGGTGCCGAGCTTCTTGTCCTCGCCCGCGAGGCGCAGGGTGTAGTTGGTGAACGAGAGCGGCTCGCCCTGCGGCTCGTCGGGGCCGGGGCGCAGCGAGACGGGACGCACCATGACGTTCGTGCTGCGCCGCCCGCGCGCCTTGGCCGCGGCGGGCAGCGACGCGATGGTCGATTCGGGCTCGTAGCGACCGGCGGCGATCATCCGCGCGGCGCGCGCCATCGTGCCGTCCGGGTCGGGGAGCTTCTTCAGCTCCTCGGCGCTCGTCGGGAGCGTCCCGTACTGCTGCTGGTATTCGAGGAGCGCCTTGACCGCGTCGTAAGCCTCGGCGTTGCGCGCGGCCTCGGCGGCGAGGGCGTGCTGGCGCAGCCGCGCCGGGACGGTGACGCCGATGAGCGTGAGCATCACGACGGCGACCATCGCCGAGGTCGCGAAGCCGCCGAGCGCGCAGCGCACGCCCGCGTAGCGCGCGGGCTCGCGGCTGACGTGCATGAGGGCCCGCGCGCCGCCGAGGAACGCGGCGACCGAGAGCGGCAGGAGCGCCCACTTCAGACGCCACGCGGAGGTCTCGGCGGCGGCGGCCACGTTCCAGAGGTCGAGCGAGAAGGGCTTGCGCTCGAAGAGCGCGAAGGCCGTGCTCGCGGCGAAGGCGAGCGCGACGAGCGCGCCCGCGCCCGCCACCGCCGCCGTCAGGCCGTAAGCGGGCAGCTCGAACTCGGGGCGCGCGAGCGGCGGCCCCACCGAGAGCGCGCCGCAAACGGCGCAGGGCTGCGCGGCGGTCGCGCCGCGCGCCTTCGTGCCGCAGCAGGGGCAGACTGTCAAACGGGGAGACTCCATTTTCGACAACTCGCAGACTCCTTCCGGCCCCTCGACCGGAGACGTTTTAAGAGCAGTTCAGACGTTTTAAGAGCACTTCTATAGTAACGACTAAAGCGGAGAGGGTGTTTGATAATTATCGACCGCCCGCACCTTCTGCGGCGCGCCGCCGCGCCGCTCGTCGTCAAACTTAGATGCGTCGGCGGCGGCTTTCGCACCCGCCGCCTCCGTGTCGGCGCGCAAAACCTCGTGCCACGTGTGGTACATCCGGTGCGCGAAAGTCCAGTAGGAGCCGACGGCGAGCACCCACAGCACCGCGGGCATCCGGTTCGCGAAGTAGTTGGCCGAGCCCGCGTGCGTCGAGAGCGCGCCGATGATGAGCAGCACCACGCGCTCGGGCCGGCGCAGGAAGCCCACGTCGCACTTCGGGATCAGGCTCTCGGCGCGCGCGCTCGTGTAGCTGACGAGGACCGAGCCCATCAGGGCGGCCCCGGCGAGGAAGACGTTGAGCGTCGAGTGCTGGCCGAAGGCCGGGCTCGCCGGGTCGCCGGTGGCGCGCGCGTAGAAGACCATCAGCCCGACGAAGACCACCATGTCGGAGAGCCGGTCGAGCGACGAGTCGAGGAAGCCGCCGAAGCGCGTGACGCGGCCCGACAGGCGCGCGACCTTGCCGTCGAGCATGTCAAAGAGGTTGGCGACGACGAGGACTATCCCCGCGGAGAAGAAGTGACCGAAGCCGAAGAGCAGACCCGACAGGACGTTGATCGAGACGCCGATCACGGTCAGCCAGTTCGGGTTGACGCGGCGGCTGGCGAGCCCGCGCACCATCGCGTCGATGACCCGCAGCGCCCCGCGCCCGATGCTCGCCCCAAACAATACTTCTTTACCTTCTCTTCCGCTTTCGCCTTCGTGTACGAAACCGCGCCGACCCCGCAGGTCTCGCCAATTAAGCGATGAATGATAGGGATGCGGGGAACACTCTGTCAAGAAATTCGACTCACCAACACGTCATCGCTTCCGTTTGCTCCGAGACGCAGACTTGCCCCAAGTCCTCCCGCGCGCCGCATCCTTCAACAGCTTCGCAGGAAGCTCCATCTCGTCGTCAATCAGCACGTCCGTCGAGATGCCGACGCAGCGCGCGTACTTCAATAACACGGGCAGCGCGGGCTCGCGCGTTCCCCGCTCGTAAGCGGAGATTCTGCTGCGGACGAACTCATCAGCCAAGCCCAGGCGCACCAGCATCCCGTCCTGCGAAAGATCGAGAGCCAGGCGAATCTTGAGTAGCTTCTCGGCAAGATGCTTCGTGTGTGGACGCGACGCTCCCATCAGGAAAGACCTCCTGATGGGGCAGCAGTGTTTAGATTAATCTTGCTTTCGGAACCTACCGGTTCTATAATGTGCTCGTGCTGTTTTACCGCCGGGAGTTCGTACCGTTTTAACACCCAAGCGATCCCTCTCATTTCATCAATGGCGGGAGCGCACTCATTAGCTTCCGGCGTCGCGGAATATTTGTAGGGGCAGGGACAAGCCCTGCCCCTACAATTTCATGACTGACTCTCAAGATCGAAACGTACACCGGGGCATAAGATAGCAAACCGCACATTCACTGTCAGCCCGAACGCAATCACGCCTCACGGAGCAAACGATGAAAACGGCAAACCTCACCAAGCCGATCAGTATCAACCCCGGCGTACTGCCCAACGAAGAGCTTCGCCAACTCGTCTTCCAGACAATCTTACGAGACAGCGTCGAGCCGTTCGCCCGTCGGATGGTCGTCCTGTTGGATAGTTTGAAGGAAGGGAAGACCGACGCGGTGGCGCGCGTCGCACGCCGGAGCGCCGACCCCGCGTTCGTCAAGCTCATGTCAGCCCTCTCGGACGCCGTCCGCGAAGGAGAGTTGGTGGCGGCGCGCATCACCGTCTTCCTCGCGGCTGGCTACGCCTACCAAGACACCCTTGATTATTTCTGGGACGTGATGAGCTATCTGGACAGGTTCAGAGAAGACCCTGACAAGAGGCGCGGGATTGAATGAGTTGTTAGGCGGCGCTCTTCGGTCCAGGATTGTACCCACGATTCCCGAATGGCGACAGCTTGTCCAACCACATCTGCTCAAGAGTTCGCAGGTCTGCTGAAGGATCATGATCAGCCTGCGCTGGCACCTCAAGAGTGTCCAACACTTCGACTTCAAAGGCTTCAGCCCCGTATTCAATTAGGTCTGTCTGTAGGGTTGGATTGGGGTGAGAGCCTGAACGGAGTTGCGCTCGCTGACGATTGAGTATCGATGGAAGGTCGATACTCTTACCGACGAGCAACTTGCCGTTGACGGTGTTTCTTATGCAATAAACACCCATCGGGCGGCGGGTCTCCTTATACTCTCGAACCAAAGCCCTTTTGTCCATAAATGCTCCTTAAACCCGTTCACATTGGCTCTTGAATTTACCCTACCCTAAAGCCGTCTAACGCCCGGCATCACCCGCCGCGCACGCAACTGAACAAGCATTTAGGCTAACGGATGAAAGCCGCGCTATTCGCGGTCGGGTGCATGCCGTTGTTCGGCGGCGCATCGAAGGGGAGCGCCACGCTAATCATTCGCTTCGGCGGCACCTCCCTCCGGCAGCCCGCTGTTCCGCCGAATCGCCTCGATCTGCTTGAAGTGATTGATATCGTGTCCGGCGAAGTACATCGCGATGTCGCGGATGGATTCTACGCCGCGCTCGGCATGCACTCCGAACAGTTCCCATTCCTCCGTGCGGAGAGAGCGAAGCAGGGCGAGGTTCGCCTGTCTGAGGACGCGAAAGATTTCCAGCGACAAGCACACATCGGTTCTGTCGTACCGCCCGGTGCGTGCCCAGATGTCCTGATCGAATGCCTGAATGGCCGTCCCGGGAGAAGAGAGGATCATTCGCAAGCGATACCCGCCAACAAGTTCATCGTCGGCAAGGTGGGCCACGATCTCTTGGATTGACCACTTCCCCGGCGCCGTCCGACGCGCAAGTCCCGCCGCCGATAGGCCCTTGATCAAGGAAGCAAGTTTGTCCGGCGCCGCCGCTTGAAGCGCAAGAAAGTCGCCCCCGGCTTGATAGCTGAGGATCTTAGTCTTATATGCGGCGGCTGCTTCACCCGGTTCTAATAGTGCCACTCCGCAACTCCCTTTGAAAATGTGGTTAAGAAATTCAAGGAAGCGGCGCCCAACGCCGGGCATCACCCGCGCCCCTATTCAACGTACATGAGAGGCAGCGTGATGGGGCGTCGGGTGCATGCCGTTGTTATGCTTCGTGTGATTGGGGAGGATGGCGTCCTGTTTCTTCGGGGTTTTGCCTTTGCCGAGCCTCTTTAGGTTATCGCCACCCAGACGCACCAGCCCAGTCTGCATACAAACGCTCGTCTCCAATTGCTGCCCGCCTTTCGGGACAACTGCGAATACCAAGTACTCTTCCCCGGCTTCAAAAGACGTTGCGCAATCAGTCTCACCACTGAACACGACTACTTGCTCGCCCGGCGTGCCCTTCCAATACTGCTTCACTTTGAAGGTAGCGCGCCAACCTCGGAACTGCCCGGTGCTAAAACCATCCACGACGGCGATAGCCTCCCCAACGAAAATTGTCGAGGCGTTCTTTTTAGCGCGGGCGAAGGCTTTCTCGGGGGATTCGGGGAGGCATAGGCAGGCTGACGCAGGAACAGCTAATAATAAGAGGAAGCACCACGAGAGTGGAAATGTAAGGAGTAGCTTTCTCATATCGCACCAAAAGGAAGAAGCATAACGGCAGAGTTCAGGGGCGGAGCGTAGCGGAGTCCCCTGGAACGATTTGTTAGGCGTTAATGGAACACTCCGCCGTTACTTTCTCGTCACTTTGCCATCTTCGACTTGGATTCGGAGATAAAGCTCTGGTCCTACCTGACCCGGACGTTGGTACCAGACCGCCGCGTTGACTACGCTTGCCAATCTTTCGAGCCTAACCGCCAGCTCTTCGAGGCGCGACGGAGGATAATCTACTGATTCATACTCAGCTCCTTTCCCATACGCACGCACACGGTGAAGCGACAACGGGTATGACTATTCACCACCGGTTACATACATCCAAGCGTCATGCATGAGACGATTCCTCTCTCTAACGACCTCATCGAGTTCCCGACGAAGGCATTTGATGATTTCGTTGTCCTCCGCCGTCATCAGCCCTTCCCATCTTTGCATGAAGACTGAGATATACGCCGAAACGATAGGTGCTGCGGTTCGATCCGCAAGAGCTGCGCGAAATAACAGATCGCGCTCGTAGTTGGGACTCACTCCGAATAGTTGGATCGTCGAAGTTTCCAAGGAATGTAGCAGACCCGCGAACCTGATGACGACTAACCCGAGTGCGCGATACGTCGCTTCATTAAGAGCCAGTTGTTCGTCAGTCATATGAAACTCCCTACAAAGCGCCTAACTATTTATTATGCGGAGCGCGGCGGTATAACACG
>DASVQC010000088.1:0-7285 GCA_036389335.1 Pyrinomonadaceae bacterium
GGAGGAAAACTGTGAGTTATTCCTCCGCGTGCCTCCGCCCCCCGCGGTTAATTGCTTGTCCGCGATTGTTACCGAGCTTTTACGCGCGCTCGCCGAGGGGCTTGACGGCGCGGCGGCGTCGGGCGCGCCGCACGGGGGCGGCGGGCGTCGGCGGGGCGGGCGCGGGCTCTTCGGCGGCGGCGGGCGTCGGGGCTTTGGCGGGCGCGCGGCGCGCGGCGCGGCGGGCGGCGGCCCGCTCCTGCTCGACCGTGGCGGCGGCCCTCGCGCGCTCGATGTGCTTGCGCGGCACGAGCTGGAAGCGCAGCTCCATCTCCTGCGCGACGCGGTAGATCGTCTGCGGCTTCAAGCCGCGCGAGGCGCGCTTGATGATCTCTTCCTGTTCGAGCAGCTCCGCCCGACCGTCCCTGTCGATCCAAAGGTATGCGGCTTCCGCCATCTCTCTCTTCACCTCCAAGCGTATGAGTTCGCGCATGTCCACCGCCCGCGCGACCTTCCGCGCGGGCGCGGCGACGACGACCGGGAGCGAGCGCGAGGGTTTCTGCGGCCCGGTAGTTTGCGGCTCGCGGCGCGACTCGTAGTAGTCCGAGACGAGCGCGTCTACCTCCGCGCGGCGCTCGCCGTAGAAGAGCGCGAAGTCTTTACAGCGCGTGCGGTAGGCGCAGTTGACCGAGCAGACCAGCGCGTCCTTAAAGTGCCCGAAGCGGTTGCAGTAGAGTTTCAGACGCATCAGCTTGTCCGTCGTCCGTTGTCCGTAGTCAGTTGTCTGTATCTCCCCGACTGACGACTCATCGCCGACGAGGTTGATTCAACTCTTGATAAACAAGCAACGGACAACTGACTACTAACAACGGACTGCCTTTCGCAATCGTTCGGGAGCGACGACTAGGATAACACGCTTGTCCCGCGCGTGCAACGCAAGCCAGCGCGTGAAACAAATGGCGGCGGGAGAATCTTCGCGCTCGCGGGGCGGGGGGAACGCTTGCCGGGGGCCGGAGGGGCGGGCATATAATGGCGCGCGTGCGGCGGCGACACTCTCTCACCGAGTAAGGCCGCCGAAGGCAAGCGTCTCTTCTCCGTCGGCGCGCGACACGCGGCGCGACCTCACCCGAAAAGGAGACTTTCAGTTTTGTACAAGCCGAACTTCTGCGCCGAGTGCGGCGAGCGCGTCCTGCGCGAGCGTTGGCGCGCGTGGACGAGCCGACGGTTCTGCCCCGCGTGCGAAAAGCGTTTCCGGCGCGGCTGGCTCGCGCCCGCCGCCGCGTGCTGCGCGCTCGTCTGCGCGGGCTTCGCCTTCGGGCGTTTGATGCGGCCCGCGCCCCCGCCGCTCACCATCGAGCGCGGCGCGCTGCCGCTGCCCTCGCTGCTCGTGAGGGGCGGCGGCCCGTCGTCGGAGGGTGCGCCCGAAGGGGCGCAGGGCCGCGGCGCGCCGGTCGAGGCGACGCGAAGCGATCTCGGCGCGGGCGCGCTCGAAGCGCCGACCGACCCGGCGGAGATCGTCTCCGTCTGCGGCGCGCGGACGAAGAAGGGCACGCCCTGCCAGCGCCGCGTGCGCGGCACGGGCCGGTGCTGGCAGCACCGCGGGATGCGTGCGATGCTGCCGCCGGAAAAGTTGATCGTGCACGACTGAGGGAACTTGCCGATCCGCGGCGGCGTGACGCCCCGAAGCAAACCGTTTGCCAATTCACACCCTCCGACTGTATAGAGGTGGTCTATGAAAACGAGTCGCCGCCCCGTCCGCAAACTCGTCGTCGCCGCCCTCGCGTCCGCCCTCGTGTGGCTGCCGGTCGCCGGGCGCGTGCAGGAGGAGCGCGTCGCGCCCCGCCCGCTGCCGGTCGGCCAGTATTACGCCCTCCTCATCGGCAACAACCTGTACAAGCGAGTCCGCAGCCTGAAGACGGCTGAGGAGGACGCGAGGGAAGTCGAGCGGGTGCTGAGCAGTCGTTACGGGTTCAAGACCAAACTCCTGCTGAACGCGACGCGCCAGCAGATCATCTCAACGCTCAACGCCTACCGCCGGGAACTGGACGCCGAATCCAGCCTGCTCATCTACTACGCCGGGCACGGCTACAACGACCGCGAGGCGGACAAAGCCTACTGGTGGCCGGTCGACGCCGAGCAGGGCGACAACTCCAACTGGATCAGCGCCGACGACATCACCACGAACGTTAAAACCATCCCCGCCAAGCACGTCCTGATCGTCTCGGACAGTTGCTACTCGGGCACGCTGACGCGCGGGCTCGGAGACTCCTTTCTGGGGAGGCCGACGGCGCGGCAGAGGTATCTGGAAAAGATGCTGGCGGGGAAGTCGCGCACGCTGATGGCGAGCGGCGGCAACGAGCCGGTGGCGGACGACGGCGGCGGCGGCAAACATTCCGTCTTCGCGAAGGCGTTGCTGCGCGGGCTGACGCAGATCGATAAGGATCAGTTTACGGCGGACGAGTTGTTCCGCGCCTACGTGCAGGAGAGCGTCGCGGGCGGCGCGAACCAGACGCCCGAGTACAGCGCGCTACGCAACTCCGGGCACGACAGCGGCGACTTCGTCTTCGTCCGCCGCGGCGGGACGGCTGTCGCGGCTGTCGCGTCGCCCGCCGCCGAGCAGGCCCCGGCCAACACGCCGGCCACCGCCGCCGCGCCGCGCTCGACGGCGGGCGCGTCTGAGGCCCCCGCCGAGAAGGCGGACTCGCCGCTCGTCGGCACGACGTGGGTCGGCAGCAGCCCGGAGGCGGGGCAGTACAGGGTGGAGTTCCTCAAGGGCGGCCAACTGAACTACGTCATTAACGTGCGGCAGGACGGCGTCACGTCGCCGCGGACGGTGAAGGGCACGTGGAGGCAGTCGGGCGACCAAATCCAGATCGTCATCGGCGATTACTACTCGGTCTGGGAGGGCACGCTCGACGGGGGCACGATGAAGGGCGCGGGCAGCAACCAAGAGGGCGCTAAATGGAACTGGACGCTGTTCAAGAAAGAGTAATGGGAAGGTGTGGCGGTCTCATTTATAAAAGTTGAATACTGATAACCTCAATCAGCGTTAGACTAGACAGATTTAATAAGACAGAATACGTCTAAATTAAGGAGCGCGAGTTGGATGGGCAAAAGATTGAGCCGCTGGTTTTGGTTCAATTTTGTATTTGCACTACTTCCATTGATATTGGGAGTTCTGATTCGTTTTCTAGGCAACAAATTGGATTTCCAAGCTATTGCTAGTTCGCCAGAGGTTCTTTTCTTCAGCCTCATGATAAGTGCTACCTCAATAGGAGACGCTATTGAAAATCGTAAGATCGACAAGAATGAAACATTATTCACCAATATGTGGTGCGCGCTACTATTCAGCGGATTTTTTTCCGCTGGTCTTTACGGATGTCTCCTGGTCGATACTATATTCAACCTAAATTTAGCAGTATTTCGCTCTAACCTTTTATATTTCTCAATCCTATTAGCTGTGGCTAGTCTCACCGTTAGCTTCTTTACACAGCTTTGGATTGCAAAGGTGGAGGGAAGTGCATGAATCTTATAGCCGAAATTATATTAATTTTTTCTGCACTAGTCTCCGTTTACGCTTTAGGCGTTTCAATTCTCTCTTTTCGCGCTATAAAGCAAAAACGATATGAAGCGTATAGGCTTAAACAGGCGGATTTTGATCGATTAGATCGTGAGGTTAGGGAAGCGTTTGGGGAGAACAAATAATGGAAACCAATACTAAAAAAATCAGGGATTTTATTTATGTCGATCAGGGGCGGCTTTATTCTCTTTATTCTCAGTTAAACCAAGGCATAGCACAGCAAATCTTCAAGTCCTTCATTCATGGAGAATCTGCTACCAATAAGCAAAATAACCCTGCAGTAGATGATGAATCGATTGAATCGCAACGGAGCAGGTCGTTACAACAAACGGAGAGTACCATTCTCTACGATTACATGTACGAGCAGTTAGAACAAAAGCTGAGTAACGCTATCGTTGACGTGTCAGAAATATCGAAGGATATAGATATCAATGTAGCGGGTGCATACAAAATCTACCTTGATAAACTACAAAGCGCGATGATGATAAAGGTAGTAGGAAGAGTTGAGATAGAAGACTACGAGAGGATGGATGCCTTCGTGGGGAAGGCAAACGACTTAATGGAAGCGATGGCATTCTTCCACACCCTTTCAGATGAGGCTACAGCAACCTTAAACACTTTAGAAGAGCAACTAAAGAATGAGAAGAACAGAGATAAGAGGGCACAAATAAATGCTCAAATAAAGAGATTGAAAAACCCGAAAGCACATGCCCAAGATTTGAACCTCTTAGACGATCCCGAACTTATCAAAAGACTAAGAGTCATTCTTGAAATTTTTTATGACAAGAAGTTTGAAATCAGCGTCAACTCGGGCACTCCTGTGTTTACGACATTTCGCGGGATCATTGAGAAGGAATGGTTGCGAGTCCGACCAGAAATACTCCGAGCCTTATATGGTGGGATTGTCACATCGCCTTGGACTATGGTCGGGCAAATAACGTCTATTCCATATATTGGTGTTGATGGCCTTGATGCATTTAACGCTGGGATTGAAGAAAGACTCCCCCAAGCAAAAAGCGTGCGCGATCCATTGAAGTTTTTGTTCAACCGCCTTAAAGCCATTGAGGCAATAGTTAATCAAAGCACACTCAGCATCGAACAGATAGTTTGCCCGCTGGCTATATATAGAGAGTTAGAAGTACCGTCGATTGATTAGAAGTACGAAAAGACAATTGATTGTACGCAACTGCGCGCGACTCCCCGCCGCCGACCACCCCGCGCGGTTCGCGGCGGGGCGGCTCGCGGACGGCTCACGACGGCTCTGGCCGCCCCCGACCGCCGCGCCGCGCCGCTCTGGCGCGCGCGCTTGATTCTCCGTTACAATGTGGTCGTAAACCTTGTCGCTTACCGTGATCGCGCCCGCGCGATCTCTCTTTTCCAAACATCGAAGGCGCGCCCGCCGCTCCGCCCTGAAGCGGCGAGAGTCGTAGCCCGCAAACTCTTCTGGAAGTGACCATGAAAAAAATATACCGCTTGCTCCTGCTCGCAACGCTGCTCCTCTCGTCCGCCGCCGTGTCGGCGCGCGAGGCGAGGCTCATCCGCTACCCGAACTACAACGGCGGGCGCGTCACGTTCAGCTACCTCGGCGACATCTGGGTCGCCAACGAGGACGGCTCGAACGTCCAGCGCCTGACCGTCCACAAGGCGCGCGACGTCTACCCGCGCTTCTCGCCCGACGGCAAGTGGATCGCCTTCTCGTCGGATCGCAACGGCAACCTGGACGTGTACCTCATCCCTGCCGAGGGCGGCACGGTCAAGCAGTTGACCTCGCACTCGGCTGACGACACCGTCTTGAACTGGACGCCGGACGGCCAGAGAGTCCTCTTCTCGTCGAACCGCGGCGAGGACTTCATGCCGAAGCTCTACACCGTTTCAACAAACGGCGGGATGCCGACGAACGCGGGCGTGGACATGGGCGTGCAGGGCTCTTACTCGCCCGACGGGCGGCGGCTCGCCTACAACCAGAAGGCGCAGGTCTACTGGCGCAAGTACTACCGCGGCGCGATGCAGTCGGACGTGATGGTGATGGACGCCGCGTCGAAGAAGTTCACGAACCTGACGGACTTCGAGGGGTTGGATTCGTGGCCCATGTGGGCGCGCGACGGCCAAATCTATTTCGTCAGCGACCGCGAGGGGAACGGCCTGACGAACATCTGGCGCGTGCCGGAGTCGGGCGGCAAGGCCGACCGCGTGACGTCGTTCACGTCGGGCGACGTGCGCTTCCCCTCGATCAGCGCCGACGGCAGGACGATCGTCTTCGAGCACGACTTCGGCATCTCGAAACTCGATCTCGCGTCGAAGCGCGTCACGCCCCTGCACTTCAACATCAACGCCGAGACCGAGGAGTCTTTGAGCGAGGTGCGCGACTTCAACTCGATAGTTGACGACTACGCGCTCGCGCCCAACTCGCGCCGCATCGTCGTCTCCGTCCACGGCGAAATCTTCACCGCGCCCGTGGACGAGGGCGACATCCGCCAGATCACCGACAGCCCCTTCCGCGACCGCGACGTCGAGTACTCGCCCGACGGCAAGTGGATCGCGTTCGTCTCCGACCGCAGCGGTCGCGAGGAGATCTACGTCGTCGCCGTGGACGGCGCGGGCGAGCCGCAGAAGATCACCGATCTCGACGCGCTCAAGCTCGGCTACTCGTGGTCGCCCGACTCGACGCAGATCGCCTACACCGCGTCGGACGACAAGCTCCGCGTGGTCACGGTCGCGGGCAAGCAGGCGAAGGAGATCACCTCCTCGCGCTACGGCAACATCGGGGCTCCCCGGTGGTCGCCCGACGGCAAGTGGCTCGCCTACGCGAAGCCCGACGTGACGCGCACCACGGACATCTTCCTCGCGCCCTCGACCGGCGGCGAAGAGCACAAAGTCACCTTCGACTCCTTCAGCGAGACGAACCCCATCTTCGCGCCCGACGGCAAGAAGCTCTTCTTCGCGCGCGTCGAGAGCACGTCGAACAGTCAGGCGGCGGGGCTGCCCTCGGTGCAGCTCTTCTCCGTCGCGCTCGAAAAGCTCGACCGCGACCCGGACGACCCGGAAGAGCGCGCCGAGGCCGAGGCCGCGCAGGCCGCCAGCGCCCCGGCGGGCGGCGACATGGCGGCGCTGATGGAGGCCGCGAACGCGCGGCGCGCGGGCGCGAACGCCCCGCGCACGCCGCCCAAGCCCGTCAACATCGACTGGGCGGGCTTGAAGCGTCGCACGAAGCAGTTGACGCGGATGCCTTTCCCCGTCACGGGCGGCAACATCACGCCCGACGGTCGCACGCTCGTCTTCGTCACGAGCGAGCCCGCCGGACTCTCTAACGTGCCCGTCATCTACACCATCGGCGAGGACGGCAAGCGTCTGGCGCGTCTCACCTCCGGCAACCCGCCGGGCGGCGACGGTCAGGGCGGCGGCGGCGGAGGCTTCGGAGGCTTCGGCGGCATCTCGAACCTCTCGGTCTCGCGCGACAGCCGCACGCTCTTCTTCCAGGAGGGCGACTACGTCTACTCCGTCGGGCTCCCGCCCGCGCCGCCGCCGGGCGCGCCCGCCTCTGCGTCGGCCACGCCGCCCTCGGGCGCGGGCGCGGGCGGCGGCGCGCAGCGTCGCCGCGTCAACTTCACCGCGAAGGTGAGGATCGACCGCCCCGCCGAGTGGGCGGAGATGTTCGACGACGCGTGGCGCACGATGAAGTACCGCTTCTACGATCCGAAGATGCACGGGATGGACTGGGACGCGATG
>DASVQC010000089.1:0-120157 GCA_036389335.1 Pyrinomonadaceae bacterium
CGCGTCGCCTCCCGCCCCCGTGTTCTAACGACTTCTTAGTTTCTTGCTAACAGCTAACAGCTAATAGCTAATAGCTAATAGCTAATAGCTACAGCTAACAGATCCCTCACCAACCGCGCTGAATCTCCCACTGATCAACGACACGGTCGCCGTCAAGCACGTTGTAATGCGGGTGCTGCGCGGCGGTCAGGCACGAGTGGTTGGCGACGACGCGCACGCGCGCGCCGACGCGCAGGCGCTCGAAGGTCGCCTCGTCTTCGACCTCGATCTGGCCGTGCTCCTGCGAGACCGCGCCGACGCGCAGGTTCAATTCGTTCCCTTCCGCGTCGAGCACGTGGCCGTAGCCGCAACGCGGGTCTAGCTCGACCGCGCCCCGATCCTTCGAGAGCGCGATCGCGCCCGCGTCGACGACGACCTTGCGGCGCGCGCGGTCGCGGTGGACGACGGCGGCGAGGACGCTCAGCGCGCAGTCCGCGAAGCGGCAACTGCCGAGCGTCGCCTGAAAGGCGTCGAAGAAGATGTAGTTGCCGGGTCGAATCTCGTCCACGCCTTCGAGGTGATCGATGGCGGTGACGGTCGGGGTCGAGCCGATGCTGATTGTGGGGACGTCGACGCCATCGCCCCGCAGCCTCCCCGCGAAGCCGACCATCAGATCGCGCTCGTGCCGCGCGAGCGCGAGGACTTCCTCCTGATTCGCGCAGTGGTACGAGTGGCCCGCGTGCGTGAGGATGCCCGCGAAGCGGAGGTTCTTCGACGAGGCGATGCGGCGCGGAATCTCCGACGCTTCGGGCGCGTGGGGTTCGACGCCGCAGCGGTGGTAGCCGCAGTCAACCTTGAGGAAGAGCGGGAGGGTAACGCCCGCGCTTCGCGCCGCCGCGTCGAGGAGGGCGGGGATTTCGGGGTCGTCAGTGATGAGGGCGAGGCGTTCGCAGGCCCGCGCCAGCTCGATGGCCCGCGCGAACTTGCCGGGCTCGACGGGCACGGCGTAAGTGATGTCGGCGAAGCCGCGCGCCGCGAACCAGCTCGCCTCGGCGAGCGTGGAGACGGTTATCGCGCCGGAAAAACCTTCCGTCTGGAGCCGCGCGACCTCGGCGCACTTGTGCGTCTTGACGTGCGGGCGGAGCGCGACGCCGGAGCGGAGGGCGACGGACGCGACGCGGGCGGCGTTTTGTCGCGCGCGCGCCAGATCGAGGACGAGCGCGGGGGTCGGCAGATCGAAGAGGTGCATCGTCTGATTATATAGCCGGGCCGCCCGTTGGACAGAACTATGCCGGCTGTCGGAAGATGAACGGGCGAGAGTCGCGCGCGCCGAAGCGCGGGCTGAGAGTTGTGACGCGGTATGAGTCTCTGGCAAATCATCCGGCGGCTGGCCCCCTTCGTGAAGCCGTACCGCCGCTGGGTCGTCTTTTCGCTGACGCTGACGCTGCTCGGCGCGTTCGCGGCTCAGGTCAACCCGATGGTGCTGCGCTACACCGTGGACACCATCGAGCGGCTTCTGCGCGAGGGCAGGACCGCGTCGCAGGGGACTTCCCTCCTGCTGCTGATCAGCGCCATCATGCTCGGCAAGGAGATCCTCAACACGGGTCTGAGGTACGGGCAGAACCTGTTCGGCGAGAAGATTCGCGTCAACGTTTCGAGCCGCCTCTCGCAGTTCGCCGTCGAGAAGATTCTCACCTACCGGCTCGCCTTCTACAGCGCGTCCGACAACCAGACCGGCATCCTCCAGACGCGCATCGACCGCGGCGCGGAGAGTTTGACGAAGCTCGTCCAGAGCGCCTTCATCGACATCCTGCCCCTCTTCGCCAACGCGATCCTCGCGCTCGTCGTCATGTTCGTGGCGAACGTCTACGTCGGGCTGGTGGCGTCGGCGATCCTGCCCGTCTATTTTCTGCTGAGCCAGCGGCAGGCGTCGATGCTCAAGGGCGCGCGGCGCGGCCTGCGCGCCCTGCGCGAGGAGAAGAACAACGGGCTGCACAACATCATCGAGTCCATCGTCGTGATCAAATCCTTCGTGCGCGAGGAGTACGAGAAGGAGAAGCAGCTCGGCTTGCAACAGAACCTGGTGCGGAGACAGCTTAAACAGCGGCAGACGAACTTCATCTTCGACGGGCTGAAGACCTTCGTCGAGCAGATCGGCGTCGTCCTGATCATCATCCTGACGGCGTACCTCGTGCTCGACCTCCGCATGTCGATCGGCGCGATCATGTTCCACATCATGCTCTTCAGCAACGTCTCCGCGCCGATCCGCCAGCTCCACCGCATCTACGACGAGATGAACGAGGCCCTGACCTACGCCGAGGGCTACTTCCAGATTCTCGACGCCGACGACCAAGTCGAGCCGAGCGGCAGCCTCGGCGTGGCGAACCTGCGGGGCTCGTTCGAGCTGATCGACGTGAGCTTCACCTACCCGAACGGGACGCAGGCGCTCCACCACGTCAACATGAAAATCCCGCACGGGAAGACGGTCGCGTTCGTCGGGCTCTCGGGCGCGGGCAAATCAACCCTGCTTAATTTGTTAACAAGATTTTATACGCCGACGAGCGGCAGGCTGTTGCTCGACGGGCACGAGATATCCGAGTACGAGACCGATCTGCTGCGCCGCAAGATCGGGCTGGTGCTCCAGAAGAACCACATCTTCAAAGGCACCATCGAAGAGAACATCCGCTACGGGAATCTCGACGCCACCTTCGAAGAGATCGAGGAGGCGGCCAGAAAGGCTTACCTCACGGATCAGATCGAGGCGCTGCCGCAGAAGTACCAGTCGGACGCGCAACTCCTTTCCGGCGGGCAGCAGCAGCGCATCGCCATCGCGCGCCTCTTCCTCAAAGACCCGCCCATCATCTTTCTGGACGAGCCGACGGCGAGCCTCGACGCCATCGCCACCGAGCAGATCAAGAACAGCCTCGACGCCATCAAAGAGGATCGCACGACGGTCGTCATCTCGCACAGCATCTCCCAGATCATCGACGCCGACGTCATCTTCGTCCTCAAAGAGGGGCGCGTCGTCGAGCACGGCACGCACGAAGAGTTGTACGAGAGGGGCGAAACCTACCGCGAGATTTTCAACGCCTCCGCCCGCAGCCTGAACATCGACAAGATATCGAGAACCTTGGACGCAGAACTCACACACGCCCCGACAAATTAAGACCCCGTTGCAAAACCTTCTTAGCGACTTTGCGCCTTTGCGTGAGAATAAATCATCACGCAAAGGCGCAAAGTCGCTAAGAAAGAAGTGCGAACCCTCACTCGAAGCGGAGCGCGTCAATCGGATCGAGGGCGGCGGCTTTGCGCGCCGGGTAGTAGCCGAAGAAGATGCCGACCGCAGCCGAGAAGACCGCCGAGCCGACGATGGACGCGGGCGAGACGAGCGTCTGCCAACCCAGGAGGGCGGGGATGGCGAGCGAGACCGAGACGCCGAGGACGATGCCGACGACGCCGCCCGTCAGGCTGAGCACGATGGACTCGATGAGGAACTGCGTCCGCACCGCCGAAGAGCGCGCGCCGATAGCCATGCGGATGCCGATCTCGCGGGTGCGCTCGGTGACGGAGACGAGCATGATGTTCATGATGCCGATGCCGCCGACTAAGAGCGAGACGCCCGCGATGCAGCCGAGCAGGATCGTCATCGTGCTGTTCGTCTCGTTGGCCGCCTCGGCCACGTCCGACATGTTGCGCACGGTGAAGTCGTTCGGCTCCGACGGCGTCAATTTGTGACGCTGGCGCAGGAGGTCTGTGATCTGTACTTGCGCCGTGTAGGTCGCTTCGCCCGAGACCGCCGAGACGTAGGCGACGGGCAGGCGCGTCGTCCCCAACAGCTTCTTCTGCACGGCGGTGAAGGGCGCGAACGCGAGATCGTCCTGATCGCGCCCCTGCGGGTCTTGGCCCTTGCGCGCCATCACGCCGATGACGCGGAACGGCAGGTTCGCGACGCGCACGGTCTGCCCCGTCGGATCGACGCCGGGGAAGAGGTTGTCGGCGACCGTCTGCCCCAGGACGATGACGCGCGCGGCGGTTCTCACGTCCGAGTCCGTGAAGAACTCGCCCGCCTGCACGTTCCAGTTGCGTATGCCGGGGAGCTGATCGCTCACGCCCTGCACCTGCGTGCTCCAGTTCAAATTGCCCGCGACGAGTTGCGCGCGCGAGTTGACCGAAGGGCTGACGAGCGCCACGGACGGCACCTCGCGCCTGATGGCGTCGAGGTCGTCGGCTTGGAGCGTGTTCGAGCCGGCGTCGCCCGCGCCGCCGCGCACGCCCCCGACGTTCTGCGCGCCCGCGCTGACGAAGAGCAGGTTCGTGCCCATGCCCTCGATCTGCGCCTGCACCGACGCCTGCGCGCCCTGACCGATGCTGACCATCGCGATCACCGCCGAGACGCCGATGATGATGCCGAGCATCGTCAAAAGCGCGCGCATCTTGTTGCGCACCAGCGCGCGGAAGGCGACGCGGATGATGGATTGAAAGTTCATGACCGTTCTCTTTCAGACTCGTATACAAAAAGACTCACCACAGAGGCACAGAGGACTCAGAGATCACACAGAGAGAATTCTGACTCCGTGCCCCTCCGTGCCCTCCGTGCCTCTGTGGTGAACACCCATCTTATCCACTCAACTCAAAGATCGTCCTCGTCCTCTTCGACGGGCGGCAGGTTCTTCAACTCCTCAGCCGCGTCGCGCGGGCTCTCGACGGGCGAGTCCTTCTTGATCCGTCCGTCCTTGAAGACGACGACGCGGTCGGCGTAGGCCGCGATGTCTGGCTCGTGCGTGACGAGGACGAGCGTGATGCCGCGCTCGCGGTTGAGCCGCTGGAAAATCTCCATCACCTCGACGGAGGTGCGCGAGTCGAGCGCGCCCGTCGGCTCGTCGGCGAGGATGAGCGTCGGGCGGTTGACGAGGGCCCGCGCGATAGCCACGCGCTGCTGCTGCCCGCCCGAGAGCTGGTTCGGGTGGTTCTGCTCTCTGCCCGCAAGGCCCACCGAGCGCAGGGCTTCGAGCGCGCGCCCGCGCCGCTCCTCCGAGGGCACGTTCGCGTAGAGCATCGGCAGCTCCACGTTCTCAAGCGCGGAGGTGCGCGAGAGCAGGTTGAAGCCCTGAAAGACGAAGCCGAGTTTCCGGTTGCGTATGTCGGCGCGCTCGTCCTTCGAGAGTTGCGACACGTCTTCGCCGTCGAGGACGTAAGTGCCGCGCGTCGGTCTGTCGAGGCAGCCGATGATGTTCATCGTCGTCGATTTACCCGACCCGGAAGCGCCCATGATGGCGACGAACTCGCCCTCGCGGATCGCGAGCGAGACGCCGCGCAAGGCGTGCACCTCCACGTCGCCCATCGTGTAGGTCTTGTGGACGTGCTCAAGGCTGATGACGGGGCGCGCCTCGCCCCGGCGCGCGAGCAACGCCGCGCCCGCCTCAACTCGCCCCGTCCCGATCTCGACTGTCGCCTGCATCGTTCGACTCTCCTTACAAACACGTCCGAGAAGTGTTTACGCCGCCGCCCCGCCCTGACGCCTCCGGCGGCTGCCCTCACGCGCGGGCGCGCCTGTTACCTGCGTCCGCCACCCGCGCCGCCCCCGCGGGGCGCGCCGCCGAAGCCGGGCGCTGACTGCGCGCCGGTCTGCGCGCGCTGCGCGCCGGTCACGGTCTGGCCCGTGACGACCACGTCGCCCTCCTTCAACTCGCCTTCGACCACCTCGGTCGAAGCGCCGTCCGAGAGCCCGACCTTGATGCGGCGCGGCTGCACCTTGGCGTCCGCGCCGAGCACCCAGACGCGCCGCGTCTGACCTTCGAGCACGGGCGCGGTCGGCGGCGCGAAGTTACCCCCGCGCCCTCCCGCCCCCTGCTGCGCGCCCGCGCCCCCGGCGTTCGCGTCGCCGACGCCGTTCGCGTTCTGCTGCGCCGCGCCGCCCCGCCCGCCCTGTGCGCCGCGGCCCGCGCGGTTCTGGTTGCCCTGCCCGGTCGTCGTCGCCTGCGGCGTGAACCTGAGCGCGGCGTTCGGGACTTTGAGGACGTTGTTGCGCTCGTCGATGGTGATCGTCAGGTTCGTCGTCATGCCGGGCTTCAACTTCTGCTCCGGGTTCGCCACGTCGATGACGACGTTGTAAGTGACGACGTTCTGCGCGCTCACCGGGTTGAGGCGCACCTGCTGGATCGTGCCCGTGAACTCGTTGCCGGGGAATGCGTCCACGTCGAACTTCGCGCCCTTCGCCTGCTCGACCAAACCGATGTCGGCCTGATCGATGTTGGCGATGACCTGCATCCGCGTCAGATCGTTGGCGATGGTGAAGAGCGTCGGCGCGGAGAGGCTGGCGGCCACGGTCTGCCCCACGTCAACGTTGCGCGAGACGACGACGCCGTCGATCGGCGAAGTGATGGTCGTGTGCGCGAGGTTGATCTCGGCGAGGCTGAGCGCGGCCTGAGCCTGCTCGACCTGCGCCGCCGCGTTCTGCACCTGAGCCCGCGCCTGCTCGGACTGCGCGACCGAGCCCTGCGCCTGCGCCTGAGCCTGCGTGATCTGCGCGCGCGCCTGCGCCTGCCCCGCGCTCGAAGCCGACTGCTGGCTGAGCACCGCCTGATTCAGTTGGGCCTCCGCCTGATCGTAGCGCGCCCGCGCCGTCTTGTAGCTCGTCTGCGCCGTCTCGTACTCGCGCGCCGAGATGACGCCGCTCTTCAAGAGCGCGTCCTCCTGCCGCACGAAGCTCGCCGCGTCGTCCAACTGCGCCTTCAAGACCGCGACGTTCGCCTGCGCGCTCAAGACGCCCGCCTGCTGGTTCTGCGCGGTCGATCCGGCGGCGGCGGCTTTCGCCTGCGCGTCGGAGACGCCCGCGCGCGTCTGCGCGATCCCGGCCTGCGACTGTGCGATCCCGGCGCGGGCCTGTACGAGCCCGGCGCGGGCCTGTTCGAGGTTGGCGCGGGCCTGCTGCACCTGCGCCTGCGCGGTCGCCGGATCGAGCTGCGCGACGACCTGCCCCTTCTTCACCGTCGAGTTGAAGTCGGCGTAGAGCGCCGAGATCGTGCCCGAGGCCTGAGAGCCGACCTGCACGGTCGTCACCGCCTGCAGCGTGCCCGTCGCCGTCACCGTGTTGCGCAGGTTCCCGCGCTCGACGCGCGCCGTCATGTACTCGGCGGCGCTCGCGCGGTCGCCCCAGATCATGTAGCCGCCCGTGGCCGCGACGACGACGGCGACGAACAAGACGATCAGACTCTTCCTGCGCTTCAACTGTAGTTTCAGCTTCTTCATCTCTGTCTCCCCGGCGCGTCGTTTCGTTCCGCCGCGCCCTCCCGCGTTACCCATCGGTTTCCGGCTTTTCGCCCGCAAAACCCCCTGTTTAGCCAGACACCGGCGGGCGGCGCGCGGTTACACCCCGCGATCAAATAGTCTGTTTATTTCACGCCCTGTAACCGGCGCGGCGGGCGCGGTGTCTTACCCGTCAGGAAGGTTAAAGTCTCCCGAAAAAAATCTCTCCCCTCAGACAACTCTGTAGGAGGACAGCCATGAAGAGCAGGATCAAAATAGTTTTCGCCGCGTGCGCGCTCGTCGCCGGGCTCGCCGTCGGAGCGTCGGCGCAATCGACTTACCGCACGCGCAACGGGCGCACGGTGACGGTCTACCAGAACAACCGCCGCGTCGTCAGGCGACCGAACGGGCGCACCGTCGTCGTGCTGCCGAACGGCAACCGCGTCGTGCGCAGCTCGCGCAGCCGCCAGTACTACCCGCAGGTGCGGCGCGCGCGCTCTTACCGCCTGCCGAACGGGCGCATCGTCACGGTGCTCCCGAACGGTCGGCGCATCATTCGCTAACTTAATCGCTCAAGGGGGTGAAGTATGAAGAGAATCCTCGGTGCCATCATGTCGCTCGTCCTGCTCGCGGGGGCGGCGCTCCCGGCGGCGGCGCAGACGCGCGGGCGTTTCCCGTCCCGCGCGGCGCAGACGCGGCGTTACGAGGGCGCGCGACGCGGCTACTATGATCGTCGCTACGACGACCGCCACGACCGCTACGACGACCGCTCCTTCTGGGAGGAGCACCGCGACAAGGTGACGGTCGCCGCGGGCATGGGCGCGGGCGCCGCCATCGGCGCGGCGGCGGGCGGCAAGAAGGGCGCAATCGTCGGCGCGCTGCTCGGGGCGGGCGCTTCCGCGCTCTACACCTACGGGGTGCGCGACCGCGATCACGACGGCAGACGCTACCGTCGCTGACGAAGGTTTGCCCCGCCCCGCGCCGCGCGGCGCGGGGCGGGGCTTGTAACCTGCCGGGCGCGCTCGGTGTCTGGCACGGCGTAGTGGCTCTCCCGTCGGAACAAGAACAAGGTAAGATTAAGGAGTACAAAGAAAGATGAAACGACTCGGAAAAGTTAAGACCTTCGTCATCGCGGGTCTCTCGACGGTGGCGCTCGCCGCCCCCATCGCCATCGCGCAGCAAGGCGGCAACGCCGGGCAGGGCAAGTGGCAGGGGCAGCACGACAAGTGGGGGGGCCACGGCGGCGGGGGCGAGATGGGCGGTCGTCACGGCGGCCACTTCGGCGGCGGCATGTTCCGCGGCGTCGATCTGACGGACGATCAGAAGACTCGCCTCCAGCAGATTCGCCAGAGCTTCGGCGAGCGCACCAAGTCTCTGCGCGAGCAGCTACGCGCCAAGCACGCGGAGCTGCGTCAGGCGGAGCAGGGCGCGACGTTCAACGAGGCGCTGGCGACGCAGAAGCTCACCGAAGCCGCGGGGCTTCAGGCGCGGCTGATGGGCGAAGAGTTCAAGCTCCGTCAGGAGTCGCTCTCGGTGCTGACGCCGGAGCAGAAGGCGCAGATCGAGCAGCGCCGCGCGCAGTTCAAGGCCAACGGCGGCGGCGGGCGGCGCGGCCATCATCAACAGCAGTAACCCTTTTCACACCGCGGCGGCGGGCTTCGGTCCCGACACCGGAGCCCGCCGCGCGCCAACTTCATGAGGAGCGGATCTGCCGGGAGGGCTGGAACAGGCTTCGGACTTGGAGCTGGCGCGTTTCGCGCGGGGCGGCGACGAGTCCGCCTTCTCGGAGATCATGCGCCGCTACGGCCCGCGCGTCTTCCGCGTCGCGAGCAGGTATTTTCGGCGGCGCGAGCAGGTCGAAGACGCCGCGCAGGAGATTTTTTTGAAAGCGTTCACGCAGCTCGACGCCTACGAGGCGCGCGGCTCGATGGAGGGCTGGCTCACGCGCATCGCGACGACCACCTGCCTCAACCTGCTGCGCGGCGCGCGGCGGCGGCCCGAACTCACGCTCTCCGATCTGACCGAGGACGAGGGCGCGTGGCTCGAAGAGCACACGGCGGGCGCGGCCATCGAGCGGCAGCAATCCTTCGAGCGCGGCGTCGTCGCGGCAGACCTCGCCGAGCGCGTGCTCGAAACGCTCTCGCCCGACGATCGTCTCGTCCTGTCGCTCGTGGACGGCGAAGAGACGCCGGTCAGAGAGGTCGCGGAGATGACGGGCTGGTCGGAGTCGAAAGTTAAAGTGCAGGCGTTTCGCGCGCGCCGCAGGATGCGCGCGGCGGTAGACAAACTTCTCGGACGCGGCTGAGACGGCGGGCGTTCGGAGGATCGGACGGGACGGGACGCGACGGGCGTCGAATTTGAAAGCGCGGGTGCGAGATGAGAGACGAGCACGTCATAGCAACTCTTGAGGGTAAGCCGTTCGACTCGTTGAGCGAGGGCGAGCTGGCAACCGTGCGCGCGCACGCCGGCGAGTGCGCCGAATGCCGCCGCGCCTTCGACGCGGCGCGCGTCTCGTCGCTCCTGCTCAAAGAGCGCGCGGCGGCGGTCGTCGAGCCCCCGCCGTTCTTCCAGACGCGCGTGCTGGCGGCGCTGCGCGAGCGACAGGCGGCGGGCGAGGCGTGGTCGTTCGCGCGCCTGTGGAAGTCTGCGGGCGCGCTCGTCGCCTCGATGGCCGCGTCGGTCGCGCTGCTCGCCGGCCTGACCTTCGTCGCGCCCGACGCGCAGCCCGCGCCCGACGCGGCGGAGATAGCCTCCGCCTCCGGCCCCTACTCCGCCGAAGACGTGCTTTTAGCCGACGACGGGTTCGCGTCCGAAGAGTTGAACGACTCGCAGGTGATGGCGGCGCTCTACGCGCCGGAAGATGAAGACGCCAAATGACGATGGACAAGACGACGAGAAACAGTTGGCAGGTGCGCGCCGCCGCGCTCGCCCTCTTCCTGCTCGGCGCGCTGGCCGGGACGCTCGCGCCCCGCGCCTACCACAGGATCGTCGGACGCCCCGGCCCCCCCGAGGCGCGGCGCGGCGCGGAGCAGATGTTCGACCGCCTGCAACTCACAGAGGAGCAGCGCACGCAGGCGCGTCAAATTTTCGCCGACACGCGCGGGCAGTTGGAGTCGCTGCGCAGGGAGTCAGAGCCTCGCGTCGCTGAGATACGCCGTCAAGCCGACGAACGCTTACAGAAGGTGCTCACGCCAGAGCAGTGGCAACGCTTCCAGCAGGTGAAGGCGGAGATGCGCGGGCGCGGGCGGCGCGGGCGTGACGCCGGCGGGCTGCCCCCGGTTAACGCCCGTTGAGTCGAACCGCCGCCGGCCAACGAATGAGCCGCGCGCGTGGCGCAGCGCGTCAAGACAGATCGGGCCCCGCCCACCGCCGCCTCTAATGCCTCACACACTTAATCAAGCCGCGACCTAAAACTCCCTCAAACCCACGCCCCGCGGAAAAGCGATTTATGCCTTGACAGTCTAGGCATGGCTCGTCATATTATGAGCGTCTAGGCATCACGCTGGTTCGGGGGGCGAGGAGGTGACGGTGACCAATCTCAAAGCGGCGCTGCTCCAGGGCACGCTCGACATGCTGATCCTGAAGGCGCTCTCGGTCGGGGAGCTGCACGGCTACGGCATCATCCAGCGCATCCGGCAGATGTCCGACGGGATGCTCGAAGTCGAGCAGGGCTCGATCTACCCGGCGCTCTACCGCATCGAGCAGCGCGGCTGGATCGACTCGGAGTGGGGCGACTCGGAGACGGGCCGCCGCGCGAAGTTCTACAGCCTGACGAGGGCGGGGCGCAAACAGTTGGGCGTCGAGGAGTCGAACTGGGACCTGCTCGCGCTGGCGATCTCGAAGGTGATGCAGGGTGCGTGAAGGGGCGCGGCGGTTATGAGCTGGTCGAGGGTCGCGGCGGCGCGGCTGCGCGGGCTGCTGCGCCGCGACGCGGTCGAGCAGGACATCGACGACGAGCTGCGCTTGCACGTCGAGATGGCGAGCGAGGAGAACGTGCGCCGCGGGATGACGCCCGCGGACGCGCGGCGCGCCGCGCTCGCGTGTTTCGGGGACGTGACGCGCGTCAAGGAAGCGGCGCGCGACGTGAGGGGTGGAGGGAGCATGGAGACGATGATTCAGGACGTGCGCTTCGGGTTGCGGATGCTGACGAAAAATCCGGGCTTCACCGCCGTCGCGGTGATCGCGCTGGCGCTCGGCATCGGGGCGAACAGCGCGATCTTCTCGGTGGTCAACGCGGTCTTGCTGCGCCCGCTGCCTTACAAAGACCCCGAACGGATCGTGATGGTCTGGGAGGACGATTCGCGCCACGGCTACCCGCGCGACACGCCCGCGCCCGCCAACTACGTCGACTGGCGCGATCAGAACAAGGTCTTCGAGGACATGGCGGCAATCGCCGAGCTGAGCTTCAACCTGACGGGGGCGGGCGAGCCGGAGAGGCTCGACGGCAGGCGCGTCTCCGCGAGTTTCTTCCCCATCCTCGGAGTCGAGCCGCAGTTGGGGCGCAGGTTCACGCCCGAAGAGGATCGGCCCGGCGAGAACCACGTCGTCATCCTGAGCCACGGGCTGTGGCAGCGCCGCTTCGGCTCTGACGCGGGCATCATCGGGAAGACGATCACGCTGAACGGCTACAGCTTCGCGGTCGTCGGCGTCATGCCGCAGAGCTTCCAGTTCCCCACCCGCGAGGATCAGTTCTGGATTCCCATCGCCTTCACGCAGCAGGAGGCGGCGCGGCGCGGCTCACACTTTCTGGAAGTCATCGCGCGCCTGAAGCCGGGCGTCACGCTCGAACAGGCGCGCGCGGAGATGAGCACCATCGCCGGGCGACTCCAACAGCAGTACCCCGCCGAGAACACCGAACTCGGCGCGGCGGTCGTCCCGCTGCACGAACAACTCGTCGGCAACATCCGGACGGCCCTGCTCGTGCTGCTCGGCGCGGTGGGCTTCGTCCTGCTCGTCGCCTGCGCCAACGTCGCCAACCTCCTGCTGGCGCGCGCCGCCGGGCGGCAGAAAGAGATCGCCACGCGCGTCGCGCTCGGCGCGAGCCGCCTGCGGCTCGTCCGTCAGTTCCTGACCGAGAGCGTTTTGCTGGCCGCGGTCGGCGGCGTCGTCGGGCTGCTGCTGTCCGCGTGGGGGGTGAGGCTGCTGAAGGCTTTCATCCCGGAGAACATTTCGCAAGCCGGAGAGATCACGGTCGATCTCAAGGTGCTGCTCTTCACGCTCCTGATCTCTCTTTTGACGGGGCTGGTCTTCGGGCTCGCGCCGGCGACGCAGGCGACCAAGCTCAACCTCAACGAGACTCTGAAAGAGGGCGGCAGGGACTCGGCGGCGGGGAGCCGCGGCAACCGCATCCGCGGCGTGCTGGTCGTCTCGGAGGTCGCGCTCTCGCTCATCCTGCTGATCGGGGCGGGGCTTTTAATCAACAGCTTCCTGCGCCTGCGCAACGTCGATCCCGGATTCCACACCGACAACCTGTTGACGATGAGCGTCTCGCTCCCGGCGCAAAAGTATCCCGATCACGCGCGCCGCTCCGCCTTCTACACCGAGATGATACGCCGCGTCGAGGCCCTGCCGGGCGTGCGCTCAGCCGCCATCACCAGCCAGATACCTTTAGTCAAACAGGGCGACACCGGCAGCATCACGGTCGAGGGGAGACCCGATCCCCCGCGCGGTCAGGCGAACATGGTGGCGATGCGGATCGTCAGCCCGCACTACTTCCAGACGATGAGCATTCGACTGCTAAGAGGGCGGGAGTTCGGCGATCAGGACAGGGCCGACGCGCCCGCGGTCGCCGTCATCAGCGAGGGGATGGCGCGCCGCTACTGGCCCGGCGAAGACCCGACGGGCAAGCGCATCTGCCCCGGCAAGCCGGAGTCGCCCGACGACTGGGTGACGGTCGTCGGCGTCGTCAACGACGTACAGCAATTCGGCCTCGACGCCGAGTCGAAGCCGCAGATGTACCTCACTTACCAGCAATCCGGGTACTTCTCGCCGCGCCATCTCGTCGTCGGCACGAACGTCGAGCCGACGAGCCTCGCGTCGGCGGTGCGCGGGGCGGTGTGGGGGATCGACCCGGATCAGCCGGTCTCCAACATCAGCACGATGGAAGAGGTGCTCTCCGAATCGATCGCGCGCCAGCGCTTCAGCACCCTCCTGCTCGGCGTCTTCGGCGTCGTCGCGCTCGTGCTCGCGGCGGTCGGCATCTACGGCGTCATGTCCTACTCGGTCTCGCAACGCACGCACGAAATAGGCATCCGCATGGCGCTCGGCGCGCAGACCGGAGACGTGCTGAAGCTGGCGGTCGGGCAGGGGCTGAAGCTCGTCATGATCGGCGTCGGGGTCGGGCTCGCCGCGTCGGTCGTCTTGACGCGCGTGATGTCGAGCCTGCTGTTCGGCATCAGCTCGACCGATCCGGCGACCTTCGCCGTCATCTCTCTGGTGCTTGTCGGCGCGGGCGTGCTCGCCAGCTACATCCCCGCGCGACGCGCCACCAAGGTCGATCCCATGATCGCCCTGCGCTACGAATAGATTCGTCAGCCCCGCCCGCCGGCGTGCTTGGCGAAGGCGGCGCGGACGATTCAGACGGAAAGTGAAGTCGAGCCATGAGGAGGTTCTGGTGAAGGTTTTAACAAGTCCGCCGCCGGCTAAAGACCTCGGGCGCTTATTCCTCGCCTGCCTCCTCGCCTTTTCCGGACTCTTCTTTGCCGGGGCGGGCGGCGAAATTGACGCCTCCGCGGGCGTCGCGCAGCGCGGCCCGATCACGGGAGACTGGCGCGTCGATTTCGACCGGGGCAAGCCCGACTTAGTCTCGCTGACGATGATTCGCGGGAACCCGAGGACTGGCGATGGGACGAGATCGGACGGGCCCGTGGCGCTCGGCGAGCTGCAGGGTCTGACGCGCGAGCAGGCGTTCGGCACGGCGCAGACGGTGAAGTTCCGCATCGTGCGCGAGGCAGGGACGTTCGAGTGTGAGGGCACGTTCGCCGGCGGCAAGGGCTCAGGGAGGTGGAGGCTCGTCCCCGACGAGAGCTTCCTCGCGGCGATGCGCAGTCGCGGCTATTCACTCTCGTCGGACAAGGAAATTTTCGAGTCCGCCCTGTTCGGCGTCAGCGTCAAGGCTATCGACGACCTCACGTCCGCCGGGTACGCCCGGATACCCTTCGACAAGCTGATCGAAACGCGCATCTTCGACGTGACCCCCGAACTGATCAACGAGATGCGCGCGGAGGGCTACACGAACCAGACTCTCGACGAGTTGGTCGAAGTCAGAATCTTTAAGATCGACCGAAAGTTTATAGACGAAATGCAGTCGTTGGGCTTCGGGCGTCAACCGCTCCGCCAACTGGTCGACATGCGCTCGCAGAACGTTACGCCCGAATACGCCCGCGAGATGCGTGCGGAGGGCTTTAACCTCACGCCCCAAGAGCTGGTCGATTTCAAGGTTTTCGGAGTCACGACGGGATTCATCAAGGAGTTGAAGGCCGAAGGCTACTCCTCGATCACGCCGCGTGAGATCGTCGAGTTGAAGGTCTACAAGATCGACGCCGATTTCATCCGGCGCGCCAAAGCCAAAGGATTTTCTCAACTAACAATTGACCGGCTCGTCAACATGCGCATGAACGGGGCACTAAAATAAATTCTCGCCGGAGGGCTAGCCGGTTCGCCTACGCTCGACGCGACCTCGCGTCTTGAGCGCCCCCACGGCCTCTCCCCTGCCCCGCTCGTCACTGCGGTCAGAACATAAATTCGGCCTCGCCTCTTCCCTTCTCGGGAACCCACGCTCACTTACCCGACCCCTCGCCACATCGCCCACCGGATACGCGTCAAGCAGGCTCCGGTCGTCCCCGCCCCTCTCTGTCACCTCGCCGCCGTATTCTTGCAGAGACATCTGTGCGCCCTCGGACGGCGGGCCATAAATCTGTTTATTCTTGACACCTGTTACCTCTCACGTTACCATCCGCGCTGTTACGCCCAATGTAACAGACGTAGCGCATGATTCGCACCTTCCGACACAAGGGGCTCACACAGGTCTTCGAGGCCAGCGGATCACACGCCGTCGCCGCCGCTCTGACCCGCAGGCTGATCAGGCAGTTGGACTACCTGAACCGTGCCGCGACGCCCCAAGACATGAACTTGCCGGGCTACCGTCTGCACGAGCTGAGGGACGAGCGGAAGGACATGTGGGGCGTCGCCGTGACCGACGTTTGCCGACTCACGTTCACCTTTGAGGGCAGCGACGCCTTCGACGTTGATTTGGAAGATAACCACTGATTTTTCCGCAATTTATCTGACGGTGGAGGTCAGCGCATGATGGATACAGAGAGGAAGCGTCGCCCGACGCACCCGGGGGAAATTTTGCGCGAGGACGTGCTGCCCGCGCTGGGGATGACGCAAGGGGAATTCGCCGCTTGGATCGGGGTCTCGCGCCGCACGGTGAACGAGATTTTACAGGAGAAACGCCCCGTCACCGTGGACACCGCGCACCGGCTGGCGCGCGCCCTCAACACTTCCCCGGACGTTTGGCTGGGGCTCCAGCAGGACGTTGAGCTTTGGGAGACGATGCAGGCTAACAAGAGCGTGTACGAGCGCATCAAGCCCCTCAAAGCGGCTTGATCGGCGGAGGACCTAACTGATGAAGACAATAGCCATCGCGAACCAGAAGGGCGGCGTCGGCAAGTCTACTTCCGCCGCGGTGCTCGCCACCGAGTTGGCGTTGCGCGAGTACGAAACCCTGCTCATCGACGCCGACCCGCAGGCGAACGCGACGCAGATTTTCCTCGACGCGGAGTCCGTCCAAGTCTCCCTCGCCGACGTGATCATCGGCGAGGGCAAACCCATCGCCGAGCGGCGCATGACGACGGAAGTTCCCCACCTTGACATCGTCCCCGCCACGCTCGCTCTCGCCAACTTCGACCGGGAGCCTGCGCTCTCGGTCACGAAACTGCGCATCGCCCTTCGCGACCTCGGCGGCGACGCCTACGACTTCTGCATCATTGACACGCCGCCCAACTTCGGGTTGCTGCTGACCGCCGCGCTGACGGCGGCGACACACGTCCTGATCCCCGTCCAAGCCGCGCCCTTCGCCCTCTCCGGCTTGAACGACCTGCTTCAGATGATCGAGAAGGCTCGGGAACTGAACGAGCACCTCGCTATCCTCGGCGCGTTCTGCACGATTTACGACACCCGCACGTCGGTCGCCGGGGCTTCCTTCAAGGCGCTTACCGAGATGTTACCCGATAAAACTTTCGAGCAGATCATCCACCGCGCGACCAAGCTGGAAGAGTCCCCTTCCATGCATCAGCCGATCCAACTCTACGCGCCGAACTCGCGCGGCGCGGAACAGTACGCCGCCCTCGCCGACGAGATTCTCGCCCGGCTCGGCGTCTCGGCGAAGAACGCCCCGCTGAAAGTCGTGAAAGGTAACAAATGATGAGTCCCAAAAAGAGCAAGCTCAAGATCGAGCGGCGTAAGCCCGGATTGATCATCACGCCGCCCCCTGCGCGCCCGGTAGACGATTCGGTATTTAACCCTTTCCGTGAGGCTAAAGAGGCCGAGCGAGAAAAGGTCTCACCCCCCGAACGTACCCCACCCACCCCACCCACCGAAGCCACCCCACCCACCGCACGTACGTCACCCACGCCACCCACCTCGATTGCTCCGGCGCGTGATTTCACTAGGGTCGCCAATTCAATAGTGCGAGAGGCGGTCGCGGGCGGCTATTTTACCGGCAAGTCCAAGCAGCTCTACGACTGTCTCTACACGCTGACGCGCGGCGCGATTGTTCCCAAGCGCAGCGTGGTGATCCCAAAACCAGAACTTATGAAGAGAGCGGGTATAGGTTCCGAGCGGACTCTATTGAAGAATGTCGCACATCTGAAGGGGATTGGCCTTATCGAAGTAAATTATACGGACGGGAAACACGGCGGGAACGAGTACACAGTGCATATGCCGGAAGAGGTTGGTCTACGGGCGCACCCCACGCCACGTACCCCACCCACCCCACCCACGTCAGACACCCCACGCCACGCACCGCCGAAACTACCCTCCGTACCCCCCGTCGAAAGTGGCGTGGGTGGCGTGGGTTTAGAGTCTTTAGAATCAACCACTTCTGATACTCACCAGACTTTAATACCAGACAAAAACAGATCTGATGATGAGGTTGCACCCGCGCGCCTGCGCGAATTAGAGCTGGAGTTGACGGGCAAAAGCTCTGGCAACGCCGCGCAATGGGGCGAACTCTTCGACGTGCTGGCCGCCGAATTGCGAATCGCCGCCGGGCGCACCACAGTATCAAGCGTACCAGCATTCCTGGCAGAGCACCTGCGCCGACGCCTCTGGAAACTAGACAAAAAGCAGGCTCAAGCCGAAGGGAAAGAATTGCCGGATCAGGTCACGTCAGGGCCAAACAAGCAGAGCGTCGAGTGCCCCGATTGTGGCGGCTCAGGCTGGTGGTACCCAGACGGCCCCGAGCGGGGTGTCATGAAATGCACGCACAAGAATGCTGTAAATCTTCAGAAATCTTAACTAAATGTAAACCACCAGGGTAAGGTGAGGCACTATAAACCTTGAGGGTTACGTTGTTTGGGAGGGACTTGAGGAGGTTTTAAAGTCTTCGGATATTTTACTAAACGGCGGCTTACATCTTCTGTTTGAGCGCCTGCGTCTTGCGCCGCTGAATTCTCCCCACGATATCCATCACGGGCTCGCTCGCCTTCAACAGTTCATCGATCTCGTCGTCAGTCACATCGCCCCGCCCAATTTCCTTGAAAGCGAAGCCGAGCTGCTTTAACTGGTCTCAGAATAGATGGGTCGGGCCACAGGGGGCGAAGTCCTCAAAATCCTCCCATTCTTGTGAGTTATCTGCATTTCGCGCCGAATCGGCGGATTCGGATGCCGCATCCGGTTCAGTTTGCGTAGCGCCGAGCAGTTCATTCACACGCTGGTGGAGCCGCTCGCCCGTCGCCTTGGCGTTGAGGTGTGAGGCGAGAAGAGCGGCCCGCGTGCGCCTCGCCTCTGCGGATGTTAAGCCAGTCTTGCGTCTGCCGTCCGCTATAAATCTTCAGAACTTTTACTAAACTAGCGGATTTATTGAGGGTGGCAGCATGGAAGGGGAGTGTCCCTATTTTCAAACACATTGATGCTAAGTAGGTCGCTCGGCAAGTTCTCACACTTTATACTAAACAGAGGGTCATCCGAAGGCGATATTTGCAGAGTTTTACTAAACGGAAATTTTTAACTCCGAGGTAGGTCGAGCCGTAAGTTCATAATATCCCTTCCTTTAGACAGAATTAATCGGTGTATATGGCCTTTGGCCACATGGCTCACAAAATGAGCCATAAAAATCTCCGCTGAATGTCCCACCCTTACCTTACAACCGCTTCTTCCGAATGTGGTTTCATGAAGTTTCACGCCGAAATAAGTTTTTGAATCGTAAGGACTATTTTTAACGGCGTTTATGGTTCGTTGCCGAATTTCCGGTAATCAACGTTTCCGGCAATATTCGATTGACATAGGAAAAGGTGAAGGGCATCATATAGCTCGATTTTCGTCGTAGAAACCCTTCTAGGGAATCGCACTGCCCGATGCCTTCCGAGACGCCAGCCGTTACGAGCCGCGATGCCGGGGCAGGTTTGACCCTGCGCTTCGACCCTCGGACGGCGATCCCGTTCTGCGAGAAGTCGGTCTCCGAGGAGACGCGCCGAGCGTATCGTCGCGTCGTCAAAGAGTTCTTCCACTTCGTCGGCGGAGAACATCCGAGTCTCGTTACCCCCGATCACGTGCTTCGCTGGCGCGAGTCGCTGAAAAATCGGAAGAGGAGATCGGCGACGATCTCCTTCAAGCTCTCGGTGGTGCGCTCCTTCTTCGAGTACCTGCGGGCGGGCGGGCACGTCCAACTCAACCCTGCGGCGACGAAGGTGGTTTCGCCCCCCGCAGTCTCTGACGAGATGAAGGGGAGGGCGCTGACGGCCAAGGAGGTCAGGTACTTACTTTCGGGACCGAACCGGGAGACGGCAGAGGGGGCGAGGGACTACGCGCTGATGCTCGTGATGCTCAAGCTCGGGGTGCGCGTCTCGGAGGCGTGCAGCTTACGCGCCTCGTCTGTCCACTGGAGCCACGGCAGGTGGGTCGTCAAGTTCAAGGTCAAGGGCGGGCGGGAGCGCACCCTGCCGCTGCCGCAGGAGGTGAGGAAGGCGATAGATGAGTACTTGAAGCTGGACGCGAAGCGGAGGAAGAACCTCAAGAGCGACGGGGCTGAGGCGTACCTGTTCCAGCCGCACACGAACTACCGGACGCTTCAGTTCGACAAGGCGCTCTCGACGCGGATGGCGTGGAACGTGGTGAGGAAGTGGGGCGAGTTCACGGGGGTGGGGAAACTCTCGCCGCACGACCTGCGGAGGACGGCGATCACGAAGGCGCTGGATCAGGGACTCTCCTACCGGCAGGTGCAGATGATGTCGGGGCACAAAGACCCGAAGACGGTGATGAGGTACGACCACGGGAGGGAGAACCTGGAGCAGAATGCTGTCAACTTTATCAGCTACGGCGATGACTGACCTGTGAATTCCGTCTTGTTAGGGCTTAATGGGAAGTGAATTCGACCGTCAACCCAGAACCGTAAAACCCTGTCGGACTGGTAGCAACCTAGGTCGGGCCTCCTGCCTTCTGCGGGCTTAAAATTATCCAGACCTCTTAAATCAGGCGGAAGTATGATCCCGTGGCCTCTTGCCAGACTACCGTCGCTCAGACGAAGGTCATCACCACCTGTCCCCGAAAGTTTGCCGCCAATCTGCCGGAATACCGGATCAGCGTCGATACTTTCCTTTTCAGTCTGTCTGAATGAGCGGTCGCTCCTCAACTGTCTGAGGTTGTCGAAGGATTGAGCGGTTCCCTCCACTAGAAAGAGACTTTTTTTAGCTTTGCTTTTTCTGAAATAGCAATTGCCAGCGGTCTCCCGGAAAGGTGGGCGGTGGAATGAGCGTGATCAGTTTGTTGTCGCTGGAGTCTGGGTCTAGGGCGATAAAGATGTTGTTGAAGGAACGCCTCGGCTTCGAACCCTGCTTAATGTTACGGAAGTGAGTGTAGTAAGCCTGCTTATGTGGCCCGAACACCGGGCAAGTGTTTTGAAACAAATCAAGCGGGCCTTCCGCTGTCTCTCCGTCTTTAAAGAACTGTCCGTGGCGGAATACGGTCTGATCACCTACATGCTCGAGGCGGTGGTCTGCGGTCGGCTGGCGCAGATCGAACAGGTTGCGGTAGATAAAAGCTTTCCCGCTCGTTTTCTTGCCCGCGTAACTGATTTCCCACTCGTCGAGCGGGAAAGCTTGACGCGTATGATGCGTTCGATGTCGTAGCCTTCAGGGTGCGGGTGAGAATGTGCGACGCCGAGACTCGCGCCCCCGAACGCTTCGACGGGGCGGCTGATTTCGCGCGCCGGCCAGTGCCGACGTTCGTAAACAACCTTAGCGCGCCGGTAAATTTAATTCTGTTGTAAGCGGCACGGGCGAAATACTATCGTGTCGTATAGCGCCTTCGCCGCGATTTGTTTATGAGGATTTGTCAATCGCGGCGACACCTAAAATAATGAGAATCTTCTGCGCGCGCGACGCGCAGGATCGCCGCGGCCTGAGAATTCTGCCCGGTCGTCGCGCCCGGAGGGAGCACGCCGCGCTAAGACGTTCACACCTGCGACTTGCTCACGTGGTGCCTGTTCAAGAAGGGGCGCGCCGCCGAGGCGAAGTCGGCGATGGGCGAAGCCATGCGGCCCGGCACGCGCGACTCGCGTCTTTACTACCACGCCGGGATGATCTATAACGCGCTCGGCGACTGCCGCCGGGCGGTGGAGTATCTGAAGACGGCGGTCGCCGCCGACGCTTCCTTCCCGGTGTTACAAGCCGACGCCGCGAGGCACGTACTGTCTTCCATCAAAGCCGACGGATGAGATTTACGGACGACGGGCGGCGCTTGCGTCTACGCCACGGTTCGACGTTGTACCCGACGCGCCCCCGACGAAAACATAAATGAGCAACACCCCGCCCCTCGCAGTAACGATCCGCCGCGCCCTCGTCGTCGGCGTCACGTCGGTCGTCTGGCTCGCGTGCGCGGCGGGGCAGGCTGCGGCGCACCCGCTAGGCAGCTTTTCGATCAACCGCTTCGCCCGCGTCGAGATCGGCGGCGAGCGCCTGCGCGTCCGCCGCGTCCTCGACATGGCGAAGCTTCCCACCTTCGAGCAGTCTCAGGAGATCGACGCGGACGGCGACGGCAGGCTCTCGGCGTCGGAACTCGACCTCTTCGTCGAACGCGCCGCCGCGCGCTGCGCCGCCGGTCTTATCGTAACTGCCGACGGCGCGGGCGTGCCGCTCACGGTCGCGGGCGGGCGCGCGACGCTCAACAAGGGCGCGAGCGGTCTGCCCGCCGTGCGCGTCGCGTGCGTCGGGGCGGCGCTGTGCTACGAGTCTCTGGCGCAGGGCGGCTTCCACTTGTCATCGCTCGTCGCGTCATACGGCGCGCACGCGGGCGCGGGGGCCGCTCCGCAACTCCAATCTCTCGGCGTGCTGGCGGTGCTCGGTCTGGGGCTCGTCTTCGGGCTCAAGCACGCGACGGAGGCCGATCACGTCGTCGCCGTCTCCGCAATCGTCAGCGAGCACCGCAGCCTCCGGCGCGCCGCGCTGGTCGGCGGCCTGTGGGGCGCGGGGCACACGGCTTCGCTCATCGCGGTCGGGGCGGTCGTGCTCGCGCTAAGGGTGGCCGTCCCGGCGCGCACCGCCGGGTGGCTCGAATTCTGCGTCGCGCTAATGATCATCGGGCTCGGGGCGAACGCCCTCGTGCGCGCACTGCGCGGTCGCACGCGGGTGCACCTACACCGCCACCGGCACGACAGCTCGGCGCACACGCACGTACACTTCCACGAGGGGGAAGGCGCGCACGCCGCGCACGCCGCGGGGCACACGCACGCCGTCACCCGCGTCGGCGTCAAGCCCCTGCTCGTCGGCGCGATGCACGGCCTCGCCGGGTCTGCCGCGCTGACGCTGCTCGTCTTGACGCAACTCAACTCGTTCGCCCTCGGGATGCTCTACCTTGCCGTCTTCGGCGTCGGCTCGGTCGGCGGGATGCTGTTGATGTCGGGCCTGATCGGGCTGCCCTTCGCCTTAAGCGCGCGCCGCTTCTCGCGCTTCAACTACGGATTGCAGACGCTCGCCGGGGCGACGAGCATCGCCTTCGGGCTGTGGTACGCCTACCAAGCCGGCGTCAGCGTCTCTTACTTCGCGGTTCAGTGAGCCGCGCCGGCAGGGCCGGGGCGGGGGAGCGCGGCGCGCAAATGGCGGCGCGCGGCTTCGCCTACTCATCGAATGAGTAGGCGAAGCCGGCGATTGACTTGAACGGGAAACTCTCGGCGGGCGTTACCGCAGGTGTTTGTTGAAAAATTCGAGGGTGCGCTCCCACGCCAGCTTGGCCGCCGCCTCGTCGTAACGCGGCGTCGTGTCGTTGTGGAAGCCGTGCTGCTTGCCCTCGTACATGTAGAGCGTGTACGCCTTCTTGTTGGCCTTGAGCGCCGCCTCGTAGTTCGCGATCCCGGCGTTGACGCCCTGATCGTTGCCCGCGTAATGCAGCAGCAGCGGCGCGAAAATCTTGGGCACGTCGTCCGCGCCCGGCTGGCGTCCGTAGAACGCGACCCCGGCGTTCAGCTCCGAGCCCAGCCTGACGGCCAGTTGATTCACCATCCCGCCGCCGAAGCAGAAGCCCACCGCGCCGAGTTTGCCCGTGGAATCGGGGCGCGCTTTTAACCACTTGGCCGCCGCGACGAAATCCTCGGTCATCTTCTTCCCGTCCACCTTACGGAAGGCGGCGGCCCCCTCCTCGTCGTTGCCGGGGTAGCCGCCGACCGAAGTCAGACCGTCGGGCGCGAAGGCGACGAACTTGGCGGTTGCGAGGCGGCGCGCCACGTCTTCGATGTAGGGGTTGAGCCCGCGGTTCTCGTGAATGACGAGCACGACGGGCAGCTTCTTACCTTGCGCCGGGCGGGCGAGATACCCCTTGATCGTGCCGTTCCCCGCGGGCGATTGCACGACCTCGCGGCCCACCTTGATGCGTTTGTCGTCGGGCGCGACCTGCTGCGCCCATGCGTAGTTGGGCTTCAGTCCCTCGAAGATCGCCGCGACGGTCAGGCCGCCGACGGCGAACTTGCCGGCGCGGTTGAGGAAGGTGCGGCGGTCGATGTCGCCGTGCTGGTACTCGTGAAACAGGTCTAACAACTCCTGCGGGTAATCACTCGCTGCTTTACGTTCCATTCTTTCTCCTTGGGCGAGACTGGGCGGGGTCGGAGTTGACTCTCACGCCCCGCCGGTTAATCCGGAAGGCCGCCGGGCTCGTGATCCCGACCGGGAAGGGCGGCGTTGCAAGAATAGCTACTCAAGTATTATTCCCGCCCCGAGTTCTCTCAAGCCGGCCCGGCAGGTCTCTCCGTGAATCATAAACCCTCGCCTTTCAAATGGCGACACGACGCCCCTGACGGGTGGTGGCCTAATTTAACGGTCGGCTATTGCAACGTCGCCGCGGGAGGCGTATAAGGCCCCGGCAGGTCGGTCGTCTCGTCAGTACGTCAGGCGCAAAGAGCACTGTAGGGGGAACGTCCCCGGTACAGTTCACCGGAATCCGTCGCGGCAGGCACAGCCCGGCGGGTTTTTCATTTCCGGCGCTCGCCTTCTGTAAGGGGGAGCAGACATGAGTCAGGACACCCGGCAAGAACACGTCTCGAAGAGAACCGTGGTCTACCGCATCCCCGGCATGGACGAAGTGAGAGTCAGCCGTGACGTCGAATACCGCGCGACCGGCGCGGGCGCGCTCACCGCGGACATCTACTACCCGCCCGGCTACGGCGGCGCGGCGCGGATGCCCGCCGTCGTCTTCGTGATCGGGTATCCCGACTCGGGGGCGGAGGCGAGGCTCGGTTGCAAGTTCAAAGAGATGGGGGCGTACACCTCTTGGGGGCGCTTGGCGGCGGCGTCCGGGCTGGTGGCAATCACCTACACGAATCGAGAACCGGCGACTGATATTCACGCCCTCCTGCAACATCTAAGGCAGAACGCGGCGCGGTTGGGCATTGACGAGAACCGGATCGGCGTGTGGGCCTGCTCCGGCAACGTCCCGCTTGCGCTATCGGTTCTGACGGGGGAAGCTAATGACTACGTGAAGTGTGCCGTCTTGTGCTACGGATTCATGCTCGACCTCGACGGGTCTGCTATCGTCGCCGAGGCAGCCGAGCGGTGGGGGTTCGTCAACCCGCGCGCGGGGAGATCGGTTAACGATCTGCCGCCCCGCCTGCCGCTCTTCATCGCGAGGGCCGGGCGAGATCAGATGCCTCGCCTGAACGAAACGATTGATCGTTTCCTGCTTCACGCGGTGACGCGCGATCTGCCCGTCACGTTCGTGAATCATCGAGCGGCCCCGCACGCCTTTGACCTGTTTGACGACGGCGAGACCTCGCGCGAGCTGATCAGGCAAATTCTGGCGTTCATGCGGTTTCATCTGTCGGCAGCGCCCGCCGGAGGTTGATCGGCGGTGGGGGTGAGTCATGAGGCTCGTTTCGGTTAACGTCGGGCGACCGCGCCTCGCCGAGTGGCGCGGGCGTTTGGTCTCGACGGGCATCTTCAAGGAGCCGGTCGCCGGTCGCGTCATGCTCCGCCGACTCAACCTCGACGGCGACCGTCAGGCCGATCTCACGGTTCACGGCGGGCGCGACAAGGCGGTGTACGCCTACCCGTCCGAGCACTACCCGCGCTGGCGCGCGGAACTGCCTCACCCGCAGTTGGCTTACGGAGGCTTCGGCGAGAATTTCACGACCGAGGGTCTTGACGAGACGACGGTCAACGTCGGCGACGAGTTCCGCGTGGGCTCCGCGCGCGTGGTGGCGACGCAGCCGCGCCAGCCCTGCTTCAAGCTGGGGCTGAGGTTCGGGCGCGCCGACATGGTCAGGCTTTTTCACGAGAGCCGCCGGTCGGGTTTTTATCTGGCCGTGTTGGAGGAAGGGGAGGTCGGCGCGGGCGACGCGTTCGAACTCGTCAGGCGCGACGAGCACAACGTCGCCGTCGCAGACCTCTACGGCCTCTTCTCCGGCGACGCCGCTTCGCCCGACCTGCTGCGGCGCGCCCTCGACGTCGAGGCTCTGCCCGAAGGCTGGCGAAGCGCCCTCCGAGAGTTGCTCGAAGAGATCGGATAAGAGCATCATGACGGAAAAGCTTTGCCTCGGCTCTCACTAACGTCCGACGCTCTCCGAGGCTTCGACGATACTCGCAGTTGAAAGCGCGCCGCGCGGGGAGGAGCAGGTATGACGGCGAACCGGTGCAGTCATCTCGATCAGGTTCAAGAAGCGACGCCGGGCTCCGGCGGGTGCGTGGACTGTCTGAAGGCGGGGGACACGTGGGTGCATCTGCGCGTCTGCGAATCCTGCGGCCACGTCGGCTGCTGCGACGACTCGAAGAACAAACACGCCACCGGCCATTTCCGCGCGACCTCCCACCCCGTCATCCGTTCGCTCGAACCCGGCGAGGACTGGCGCTGGTGTTACGTGGACGAACTACTCGTCCCCGCGGGTGGCGACGGCGGGCGCGGAAGCAGCGCCCGCGGCGAGCTTGAAACAGGTAACTCCCCCGCGCGCGAAACGATCGGCGGCGGCGGGACGCTCCCGCCGCAGGGGTTCTTTCCGGGCGTCGCCGACCCCGCCCGCGCGCGCCACCTCGCCGACGGCGGGGGGATGTTCAAGACCATCTGCGGGAAGGTGCGCCGCTGTAACCGCGAGAATCTGGAGCCGGTGATCGAGCTGGCCGTCGAGATCGCGCGCGAGGGGCGCGAGGGCCGCCGCATCGGGACGCTCTTCACCTTCGGCGACGCCGACGCCGTGCTCGAACGTTCGCGCCCGCTCATCCTCGACCCGCTCGCCGGCCACGCCCCGGAAGCCAAGAGCATCAAAGACCCCAACCTGCGCGGCACGATCAAAGAGCTGGCCCAGCTCGACGGCGCGTTCGTCGTCTCGGACGCGGGCGTAGTCGTCTCGGCGTGCCGCTACCTCGACGCGATGGCGTCGGACGTGGTGCTGCCCTTCGGCCTCGGCAGCCGCCACGTGGCCGGCGGCTCGATCTCGCAGGTGACGGACGCGGTCGCCGTCGTCGTCTCGGAAAGCTCGATGGTCAGGGTGTTCGACGACGGCAAGCTGGTCGCCGAGATCATCCCCGAGCTGTGGCTGATGGATCGCTACAACGTGCAGTTGCGCGCGCCTTACAGGGAAGAGCGCCGAGGCGATCTGGCTGTGCTCGTCACCGAGCGGTAAACCCCGTCCCGTCCGCGCGCCGAACACGCCCACACGATTTCGGCCTTTAGTGCACAGCCGTATTTCGGCATTTCTCCGTGCGTCCTCCGTGCCCTCTGTGTCTCCGTGGTGAGTGCTTAAGTCTCTGACCTCACCACGGAGGCACAGAGGGCACAGGGCGGGCACAGAGGAAGATTAAATTAGGACACCACCGCGCGCGCGCAGAAGAGTTGATCAACTCGGATTTCTGTGATACCGTGCGCCCTTCTGTGAGTGGTACAGAGCCACCCGTCTTCCGGTTCTGTCGCAATTGGCCCTCAGTTTCACCGCCGGTCTCGCAGGCTTCTTAAGCAGCCTGTCGCCGATTTAAGCCTCTAAGGCTGGACGTTCCAGCGCCTCTACTTTTCCTCGAAGCAGTTCTCAACGGTTCCCCAACCCGGATAGGACATCTAACCATGAAAACATTCCCCCGCCCCCCGTACCTGCGCCACACGAGAGTCTTTACCGCTCTTCTCGTCTCTTTCATCATCCTGGTGACACCGGTCATGCCGCTGGCGTCGGCCTCCGCGCCCGGCGACGGCTACTCGCCAGTCGCGGCGTTCAGCCCGCCGACCGCCATCATCAGCGCGACTAAGACCGACTCGTTCCCCGACCCGGACGGCGACGGCAAGGCCGAAGCCGGCGACACGATCACCTATGACGTGAACGTCTCGAACTCGGGGGCGTCGGACGCGACCGGCGTCACGTTCAGCGACACCATCGACCCGAACACGACGCTCGTGCCCGGCTCGCTGCGCGTCTCGCCGCTCGCCTTCGCCGACGCCTACAACGCGACCAAAGACATCGCCCTGAGCGTCCCCGCGCCGGGCGTCCTCGCCAACGACACGGGCACGCCGCAGCCCGCCGCGCAGCCCATCGCCGCCGGGCCGACCACGCAGGGCGGCAGCGTCACGCTCAACGCCGACGGCAGCTTCAGCTACACGCCCCCCGCCGGATTTCAGGGGGCCGACACCTTCACCTACACGGCGACGAACGGACTCTCGCCCAACGACACGGCGTCCGTGACGATTAACGTCGACGACGGGCCGAGCGTCACTACCACTTCGCCCCTCAACGGCGCGACCGGCGTCGCGCAGAACTCCAACGTCACAATAAACTTTAGCGAGCCGGTCAACGCCACCGCCTCCTCGTTCTCCCTCCAGTGCCCGGCGGGCTCGCCCCAGACGTTCGCGCTGAGCGCCTCGCCCTCCGCGAGCTTCACGCTCGACCCGACGGCAGACCTCCCCGCCGGCACGACCTGCACGGTGACGGTCTTCGCCAATCAGATCACGGACGCCGACACGTTCGACCCGCCCGACCAGATGGCCGCCGACTACACCTTCAGCTTCGGCGTCAGGCCGCTGGCCGTCGACGACATGCGCTCGGCCACGGGCAACGTGCGCATCAACACCGCCGCCACCGGCTACAGCGTGCTCGCCAACGATCAGGGCCCCGGCGCGGCCATCACCGCCTTCGACGCGACGAGCGCCCACGGCGGCGAAGTCACGATGAACACCGCGACGGGCACGTTCACCTACGACCCGCCGCGCGGCTTCACCGGCACGGACAGCTTCAACTACACGCTCAGCAACTCCGGCGGCAGCGATCAGGGCACGGTCGTGCTCACCGTCAGCGACATGATCTGGTTCGTCAACAACGCCGCGGGCGCGTGCTCGTCGGCCTGCGACGGACGCCTCACGCACCCGTTCACGAGCCTCGCGGCCTTCGAGGCCGTCAACGGCAACGGGACGAACGTCCTCGGCGCGGTCGTCGACCCCGAGGCGGGCGACAACATCTTCCTCTACGGGCTCGGCGGCAGCTACACGGGCCCGCTGACGCTTGAGAGCGACCAGACGCTCATCGGGCAGGGCGCGACATCGCCGCTGGCGACGCTCGCCGGCATCATGCCCGCGCCCGACGGCGACGCGCTCCCCCCGACGGGCGGGGCCAACCCCGCGATCACCAACCCGTCGGGCGGCGGCATCATCCTCGCCCAGAACAACAGCATTCACGGCCTGAGCGTGGTCGACACCACGGGCACGGGCGTCAGCGGCAACGGCTTCGGGACGCTGACCGTCTCGGAGAACGTCGTCCTGAGCAACACGGCGACGGCGGGGACCCCGCTCAGCCTGAACAACGGCGTGCTCGCCGCGACCTTCAAGAGCATCTCGGCGGGCAACAACACCGCCGACCCCGACCCGTCGGACGGCGTCGTCGTCACCAACGCGACCGGCACGTTCACGGTCGCCGGCACGGGCACGACGGACGGCTCCGGCGGCACCATCCAGAGCGTCGCCAACCGCGGCGCGAGCTTCGTCAACACTTCGAGCGGGCTTGCGGTCACGCTCAAGAACATGGCCTTCAACAACGTCGGCACCGCGAACGGCGCCGACCCGCTCGTCGCGACGAGCGCCTGCGGCGACCTCGTCGTGGGCACCAACACGGGCTGCAACGCCGGCATCCACCTCGTTCAGATCGCGGGCGCGACGCTCGACAACGTCGACATGAACGGCGGCGCTCAGGTCGGCATCAACGGCAACAACGTCACGGACTTCTCGCTCCTGAACAGCACCGTGCTGAACTTCGGCAATCAGCTCAGGGAGGACGGCCTCAAGCTCAAGAACCTGCTCGGCACCTCCTTCATCACCAACAGCACCGTCAGCGGCAACCAGGCCATACAGATCGAGGTGCAGAACGACTCGGGCACGCTCGCCAAACTCGACGTGACGGGCAGCGCCATCGGCAACAGCAACGCCCCGAACGGCTCGCACGGCATCCTCTTCGACATGCACGGCACGGCCACCGGCAAATTGCAGGTGCACGGCGGCACGGCCTTCTCCAACCTCTTCTCCAACTGCATCGACACGCTCGGCGACGGCTCGTCGGGCGGGATGGACGTGGTCGTCACGGGCACGACGTTCACCGGCTGCGGCGCGAGCGGCATCAACGTCGTCCAGAACGGGGCCGCGCCCGTCAGCTTCAACATCTTCAACAACGGCACGGCGGCCTCCCCGACCTTCCTGACCGCCGCCGCGCCCTTCAACGGCGTCTCCCACGCCATCAACATCAATCAGGCGAGCGGGGCCACGGCGGCGTCCGTGATGCAGGGCTCGATCACGAACAACTTCATCGGCGACGGCTCCTCCTCGAAGTCGGCGTCGAGCGGCGGCAACGCCGTCCGCGCGCTCTCCATCTCGCCGGGCACGATGACGATCAAGATCGACGGCAACGTCACTCAGGGCACCGCCGCCAACGGCATACAGGTGCAGATGAGTCAGAACGCCAACGCGACCCACAAGGTCAACGCGACGGTGACGAACAACTCCGCGACCGTCACGGACGTGAACAGCTTCGACGCCTTCAACCTCGTGGCGGGCTCGGTCTCGACCGACCGCGGCGTGATGTGCCTCGACCTCGCCAACAACAAGGGCGCGGCCTCGGTCGGCAACGACTTCACGGTGCGCCAGCGCTTCATCACCACCATGCAGTTGCCCGGCTACACCGGCGCGAACACCAACAACGCGGCGGTGCAGACCTTCCTCGACGTGACCAACGCCAACGACCCGCTCGGGCCGGCCAACGACTGGTTCATCTCCAACCAGATCAGTAGCGGCGGCGGCGGCTTCGTCAACTCGCCCGGCGGCGCGGCCTGCGCGCAGCCCTCCGCGCCCGCGCTCGCGATGAACGTCTCGTCCGGCCCGGCGCAAGGCGTCGAGCTGGCGCGGGCGGACGCGTCGGCCAGCGCGGCCCGCGAGTGGAGCGACATCGTTCCGTCTTCGAGCCGCGTCGCCTACCGCGGCGCTTCCGACAACGCGGCGTACGTCGGCGTCCTCGGCGCGGCGCCGAGCCGCGCGGCGCGCTCGGTCAAGGCCGCTTACGAGCGCCCGTCCGGCGGGCCTTCCGTCAACCACGCGACGGGTGAGGGCGCGAACACGCGCGCCAAGGCCGCGGGCTACGCGGCGCGCGCTTCGGCGTCGCTCTTCTCCGGCGAGACCGTCAGCGCCGGCGTCGGCACGCTTCAGGCCGGCAAGACCGTTCACATCAGCTTCCAAGTGACGGTCAACAACCCGCTACCGGCTGGCACGAGCCAAGTCTCGAATCAGGGCACGATCTCGGGCGACAACTTCGCCACCGTCCTGACCGACGATCCGGCGGCGGGCGGCTCAGCCGACCCGACCGTGACGCAGATACTGACCCCGCCGAGCGTCGCCGTTAAGGACGCTTCGGTGAACGAGCCCGCCTCCGGCGCGAACCCGGCGGCCTTCGCCGTCACGCTCTCGCACTCGTTCACGCACCCGGTGACGGTCAACTACGCCACCGCCGACGACGCGGGCGGCGCGAACCCCGCGACCGCCGGCTCGGACTACACGCCGACCAGCGGCACGCTCACCTTCAACCCCGGCGAGACGGTGCACACCATCTCCGTGCCGGTGCTCGCCGACGCCGACGCCGCCGAGACGAACGAGACCTTCCTCGTCAACATCAGCGGCGCGACCGGCGGCAGCACCATCGCGGACGCGCAGGCCGTCGGCACCATCACGCCCGACAGCACGCCGGGCACGGTCGTCATCAGCGAGCTTCGCACCTCCGGCCCCGCCGGTTCGGGCGACGACTTCGTCGAACTGCTCAACAACACCGACGCCGACATCACCGTCCAGGCTTCGGACGCCTCGGCGGGCTGGGCGCTCGTGAAGTCGGGCAGCGACTGCTCGGCGACGCCGGTCGTCATCGCGGTCATCCCGAACGGCACCGTCATCCCGGCGCGCGGCAACTACCTGCTCGTCGGCCCGACCTACTCGCTCGGCGCTTACGCGGCGGGCGATCAGACGCTCGGCTTCGACATCGAGGACGATCACAACGTCGCGCTCTTCAACACCGCCGACCTGTCGAACCTCTCGACGGGGGCGCGGCTCGACGCGGTCGGCTTCGGCTCGAACGCGGGCGGCAACTGCGACCTGCTGAGGGAGGGCACGACGCTCCAGCCGGCGCAGGGCAGCACGTCCGAGTACAGCTTCGTCCGCAAGGTTGATAAGGGCGAGACTGCGGACACGAACGACAACGCCGCCGACTTCGCCGTGGTCTCGACGACCCCGGCGGTGGCCGTCGGCGCGAACGCCGCGCCGACGCCCGGCGCGCCCGGCCCCGAAAACTCGACGAGCCCGCGCGGGCCCGTCGCTTGCAGCGATCCGGGCGCGGCCAAGTTCGGCAGGTCGCTTCTTGATTCGACGGTGGCCGTCGGCTCCGCGCCGAACACCGCCCACGACGCGACCTCCGACCCGGCCAACAACTCGACCTTCGGCACCATCGACTTCCGCCGCAGGTTCACCAACAACACGGGGGGCGCGGTCACCCGTCTGCGCTTCCGCATCACCAACACGACGAACCCGGCGACGACCGGCGCGGCAGACCTGCGCGCGCGCAGCTCCGCGCCCGTCGTCGTCAGCGTGAACGACCCGGCCACCTGCGGCGGCCCCGCGCCCTGCAACGTCACCGTTCAGGGGACGACGCTGGAACAGCCGCCCGTGCAGGCGAGCGGCGGCGGCGTTAATTCGTCGCTCGGCGTCGGCACCGTCACGCTCGCGACGCCGCTCGCGCCCGGCGCGTCCGTCAACCTGCACCTGCTCTTCGGGGTGCAGCAGCAGGGCGACTACCACCTGAGCGTCGTCGTCGAGGCGACGACGGGCGGTCAGGTGGGTCAGGACGTGTGGGAGTTGAGGGGCAACACCCAGACCGGCGGCGATTCCGAGGGCGGTTGCAACACGCCGCCCGTCGCCAACGCCGGGGTCGACCAGACCATCGAGTGCGGCGGGGCCACGACCTCCGCCGTGCTCGACGGCACGGCCTCGACCGACGCCGACGGCGACGCGCTCACCTACGAGTGGCGCGAGGGCGCGACGGTGCTCGGCACGACCGCCGTGCTCACCACGACGCTCTCCTTCGGCCCGCACACCATCACGCTCAAGGTCACCGACCCGAGCGGCGACTTCGGCGAGGACACGGTCGGCGTCAACGTCGTCGACACGACCGATCCGATGATCACCGCGCCGCCGAACGTGAGCGTCAACACCGGGCCGGGGGCGACCTCCTGCGGCGCGTTCGTCAGCGACGCGACGCTCGGCACGGCGACCGCCTTCGACGGCTGCTCGGCGTCCGTCACGATCACGCGCACGGGCGTGCCCTCCGGCAACGTCTTCCCCGTCGGGACGACCATCGTCACCTACACGGCCGACGACGGCCACGGCCACACCAAGCAGGCGTTCCAGTCCGTGACCGTCACCGACAACACGCCGCCGGCGATCACCGCCCCGGCGAACATCAACGTTAACGCCCCGCCGAACTCGTGCAGCGTTAGCCTCAACCCGGGGACGGCCACCGCCTCGGACAACTGCCCCGGCGTGGGCGTCGTGGGCGTGCGCAGCGACGCGCAGCCGCTCACAGCGCCCTACCCCGTCGGCACGACCACGATCACGTGGACGGCGACCGACTCGCACGGCAACACCGCGTCGGCGGCCCAGACCGTCAAGGTCAACGACGTGACGCCGCCCACCATCACGCTGACTTCGGGCGCGATCAACCTCTCGCCCCCGAACCACCAGTACCAGACGCTCTCCATCTCAGACCTCGTCGCCAGCGCCAGCGACGGCTGCGACCCGAGCGTCGACATCAACGACGTGGTGATCTCGAAGGCCACGAGCGACGAGCCGGAGGACGCCAACGGCAACGGCGACGGCAACACCGTCAACGACATCGTCATCGCCCCGGACTGCAAGTCCCTGCAACTGCGGAGTGAGCGCGACGGAGGCGGCGATGGCCGCGTCTACACGATCACTTTGCAGGTCAAGGATTCGAGCGGTAACGTGGCGACGGCGGTGCGTAAGGTGTTCGTGCCGAGGAGCGGGCCGGCCCTCGACAGCGGGGTCCACTACACCGTCAACGGGTGCGCCCCGTAGCGACCGGCCCTGCCGGTGAAGAGACGGAACGGCAGAGGGGGGCGCGGAGTTTATCCCGCGCCCCCCTCTTCGCGTCCCCACGGTCGAACGCCGAGGATGTAAAGGAGTGGTGCTCAGTAAAAAACGTGAAGACGTTTAATGAGCCCAGACCGAAGCCTTCTGCGCCCACACGCTGTCGGCGTACTTTTCTTTGAGCTGCACCGGCACTTCGCCGAGCACCGTGTGGTCGTTCGTCGCCTTGTAGCGGCTGACGCCTCTCCAGTAGATCGCCTCCGGCGCGGCCTTCGCGTCCGGGTGGCGCTCGACCACCCCGGCGTACCTGCGCTCGGCCTCGGCCCACTGCTTGTGCATGAAGGCGACGCGCGCCAGCCCCATCTCCAACTGGGCGCGAAACTCCTCGCGCGGCAAATAGCCCTCGATGCGTAGCCTTTCCACGCCGTCCGCGTCGAGGACGAGCACCGTCGGCGTCCAGAGCGCGTCGAAGCGGTGGAAGTAAGCGGGGTGCTCTTTGATGTGCGCCTCGACGGGCACGAAGTTCTCGTTGATGAAGGAAGAGACTTCATCGTCCGCGTAGGACTCGGCTTCCAGCCGAGCGCACGCCCCTCAAGCCGGCGCCGCGCTGAAGTCAACGAGCAGCGGTTTCCCCGCCGCCTTGGCCTCCGCGAGAGCCGCGTCGGCGTCCTTGTTCCATTGCACAGCCATCTCGTCGTTACCTCCCGGTCTGAAAATCAGGGCGACTCCTCCGCCTTAACGAACTAAGCGCCCCCCTTCCGTGGAAACATAGCCGGAAGATTTATCGAAGAAGTCGCTAAGCCTTCACGTGTCTGGATTAAATTTTCGCAGCGCCGCCCGGTTACCTGATTCGCAGCGCGCACGCCCTTCGCACCTGCCGCCCGCCCCTTCCCCCTGACAGCCTAAATTAGAGATTGCTCCCCCTATTACCTCCGCCACGGCTGCGCCCGAGCCACCGTTGCGTAACCCGTTCGCACGTCCGTCGTCACGCTAAGTATTGCAGAGTGATTGCGCGCGACATGAAGTAACGGGTTTTCAGGTTCTTACCCCCGGCCTCGCCGACGCTTCTCACGCGGCACGGTTGTTGTCAGTGAGAAGCGCATAGCGCCCGCCGCAGGCGACGACATTAACGCAACAAGACGCGCGACCACGGCGAGCCCCACGAGGTGAGGGACAAGCTCAAGATGCCCGTCAGAAATAGTAACGCCGCAAAGATCGATCACGGGAGGGGGGCCGCCGGAGGCGCGCCCGCGCCCGTGCCACAGGCGCTACACGTCAGCCGCCCCGCGTCGCTCGCGCTTCGCGCGGCGCAGGCGACGGCGCGCAGGGCCGCCGACGCGCGCGCGACGAAGCCCAAGATTCTGCTCTACTCGCACGACACCTTCGGCCTCGGCAACATCCGCCGGACGCTCCTGCTCGCGCAGGAGTTGATCGAGCAATACCCCGGCGCGGCGATCCTGCTCATCACCGGATCGCAGATGATCCACTCCTTCCGCATCCCCGACGGCGTCGACTACATCAAGCTCCCGTGCCTCGACCGGATCGAGGCCGACCGCTACGAGCCGCGCTTCCTCTCGGCGTGCTCGGCGGAGGTCAAGCGCACGCGCCGCGCCATCCTCGAAAACGCCGTGCTCGGCTTCGCGCCCGACCTGATGATCGTGGACAAGCGCCCCGCCGGTGTCGACGGCGAACTGCTCGACACGCTGCGCGCGCTCAAGCGCCTGAACCTCTCGACCCAGCTCGTGCTCGGCGTGCGCGACATCCTCGACGAGTCGGAGCGCACGCGCCGCAGCCTCGAAGCCAACGGCAGCTTCGAGATCATCGAAGAGTTCTACGACGAGGTGTGGGTCTACGGCTTGCAGTCGCTCTTCGACGCCGTCAAGGAGTACGGCTTCCCCGACCGCGTCGCCGCGATCACGCGCTTCTGCGGCTACCTCAAGCGCCCGACCGTGCAGACGGCGACCGCGAACCACGAGCCGCACGTCCTCGTCACGACGGGCGGCGGCGGCGACGGCTGTCAGATGATCGAGGCGTACCTCGAAGGGCTCTCCGGCCTCCCGCGCAACGTCGCGCTGCGCTCGACGGTCGTCTTCGGCCCGCAGATGTCGCCCGAGAGTCGCGCCCGCCTGCTCGAACGCTTCGGCTACCTCGCCGACGTGACCTTCTCCGAGTTCGAGCCCGATCTCGCCAAGCTCTACGCCGAGGCCGACATCGTCGTCTCGATGGCGGGCTACAACACCGTCTGCGAACTGCTCTCGTCGGGCCGCCGCGCGATCCTCGTCCCGCGCGCCGAGCCCGTGCGGGAGCAACTGATCCGCGCGCGCCTGCTCGCCGCGCAGGGGCTCTTCGAGATCGTCGAGCCGCAAGACCTCACCCCCGACACGCTGATCAAAAAAGTCCTCGCCGCGCTCAAACCCGCCGCCGTCCCGCGCGCGCCCTTCCAGCTCGACGGGCTGCCGCGCATACGCGAGCGCATGCGCGCGCTGCTCGGCACCGAGGAGGGCGCTTGAGCACGTCTGCCGCGAAAAAGATCGGCGCGGGCGCGAAGAAGATCGTCGTGGTCGTCAGCGGGTTCCCGCGGCGCTCCGAGACGTTCGCGCTCGGCGAACTGCTCGCGCTCGAAGAACGCGGCGCGCTCGCCGCCGTCTACGCCACCAAGCCGGGCGAAGGCGGCGCGTCGCAGCCGGGGTGCGAACGCCTGCTCGCGCGCGTGCGTCACCTGCCAGACGCCGCGCCGGAACAACAAGCCGCGTTCATGATCGCGGACCTCGCGGGGCAGAGCGTCGCGGGCTTCCACGGCTACTTCGCGCACACGCCCGCCGACGTCGCCGCGCGCGCCGCCGCGCGCCTCGGCGTGCCCTACGGCTTCAGCACGCACGCGCGCGACGCGCGCAAGGTCGCGCCCGACGTGCTTGCCGGGCGCGCTCGCGAAGCCGCGTGCGTCGTCGCGTGCAACACGGACGTGGCCCGAGAGATCGAGCGCACGGGCGCGCGCGTACACCTGCTGCCGCACGGCGTAGACCTCCGACGCTTCCGCCCCCGCCCCGCCCCCGCGGGCGAGACGCTGCGGCTGCTCGCCGTCGGTCGCCTCGTCGAGAAGAAAGGCTTTCACGTGCTCGTCGCGGCGGCGGCGCGACTCAAGTCGCCCTTCCGCCTCCGCATCGTCGGGGAAGGGCGGGAGCGCGGACGCCTGCTCGATCTGATCGACGAGCACGACTTGTCCGACCGCGTCACGCTCGACGGCGCGCTGACGCACGCCGAGCTGCCCGCCGCCTACGCCGACGCGCACGCCGTCGTCGTGCCTTCGATCCGAGATCGGTCGGGCGACCGCGACGGCCTGCCGAACGTCGTGCTCGAAGCGATGGCGTGCGCGCGCCCCGTCGTCGCGAGCCGCATCAGCGCCGTCGGCTCTGCCGTCACGCACGACGAGACGGGGCTGCTCGTCCCGCCCGGGGATTCTCGCGCGCTCGCCGCCGCGCTCGAACAACTCTCCGCCGATAGTGCGCTGCGCGAACGCCTCGGGCGCGGCGGGCGCGAGCGCGTCGAGCGCGACTACGAAGTCGGTCGCTGCGCCAAGCGCCTCTGCGACCTGTTGGGTGATGTCTATGCCTGAGACGAAAACAGACTCGACGCGGGCGGCGAACGGGGGGGCGATAGCCTACGTCCTCAAAGGCTACCCGCGCCTCTCCGAGATGTTCATCACGAGCGAGATTTTTCGGCTCGAACAACTCGGCGTCCGCCTGCGCCTCTACGTCATCAAGCCGGCTGACGAGGCGCGCGGGCGCGGCATCGTCCGCCGCATCAAGGCGCGGCCCGATTACTTGCCCGCGACGACTTCGCTCTCGAACACCACGCTGCGCCGCTGGCTCTCGCTCCACTTCAAAGACTTCACGCCCGCCCTGCGACGCGTCGCGCGGCGACGCCCCGCGGGCTTTGCGCGCGCCGCCCTCGCCGCGCTCGCGCAGGGCCTGCGCGCGCGCCGCACCTTCTGGTCGCCGCCGCGCAAGGTCTATCTTAAAGAGTTCCTGCAAGCGGCGTCGGTCGCCTCCCGCGTGCTCGACGACCCGGAGGTGCGCCACCTCCACGCGCACTTCTCGCACGGCGCGACCACCGTCGCGTGGCTCGCCTCGATGATGACGGGGCTGCCGTTCTCCTTCACCGCGCACGCCAAAGACATCTACTGCGAATCGCTCAACCCCGCCGGGCTGCTCGCGCGCAAGATGCGCGCCGCGCGCTTCGTCGTCACCTGCACAGACGCGAACCGCGAGCACCTGCTCAAGGTCGAGCCGCGCGCCTCTGTCCGCTGCGTCTACCACGGCCTGAACGCCGAGTTCACCGGGCTGCTCGATCAAACGGCGGCGGCCACGGCGGCGGCGGACGCGCAGCCGCTCACGCAGCCGTCGCCGCTGCTGCGCGCGCTCGGCGTCGGGCGGCTCGTCGAGAAGAAAGGTTTCGACGTGCTGGTCGAAGCGTGCGGCATCCTGCGGCGGCAGGGCGTCGCCGTCGAGGCCCTGATCGTCGGCGAGTCGGGCGAGCACGAGGCGGAGATTCGTCGCCGCATCGCGGAGCTTGATCTCGGCGCGCACGTCCGCCTCGCGGGGCCGATGGAGCAGGCGCGGCTTTACGAAGAGTACAAGAGCGCGGGCGCGTTCTGCCTGCCGTGCCGCGTGCTCGACAACGGCGACCGCGACGGCATCCCGAACGTGCTCGTCGAGGCGATGGCGTGCGGCCTGCCCGTCGTCACCACCGCCGTCTCCGGCATCCCCGAAGTCGTCAGCGACGGCGTCAACGGCCAGCTCGTCCCGCCCGACGATCCGCAGGCGCTCGCCGACGCCCTGCGCAGACTCGCGCGCGAGCCTCGCTTCGCCAGCCGCCTCGCGAGCGCGGGCCGGGAGACCGTGCGCCAGCGCTTCGACGGCGACCGCTTCGCCGCGCAGCTCGCCGCGCTCTTCCGGGAGGCCACGCGATGAAGGCGCGCGCGAAGCGACAGCCGAGCCCGGCGGGCGCGACGGCGCGGCAGGCGGGCGCGGAACGACCGGCCATCTGGCCGCGCATGTGGCGCGCCTTCGCGCCCGACCTGCGACCGCACCGCCGCACGCTCGCCGCGGCTTACCTCTTCCGCCTGCTCTCGGTCGGGGCGGCAGTCGTCTCTCCGTGGGCGCTCAAGCTGATCATCGACAACGTCATCGCCGCGCGCCCGCTGCCGCGCGCCCTGCGCCCCATCGGCGCGAACCTTTCGCCCGCGTCGCTCGTCGTGGGGCTGACGGTCTTCTTCGTCGCGGTGACCGTGGTCGGCGCGGTGACGAACGCGCTCGAAAAGAATCTGAGCGCGCGCGTGCGCGAGCGCCTGACGCTTGAGCTGCGCGACCGCCTGCTGGCGCACCTGCAAACCCTGCCGCCGACTTTCCGCACGAACAACCGCAGCGGCGAGCTGGTGCTGCGCCTCGTGGACGACTCCGATCTCTTCGTCCGCATCGTCACCAAGACGCTGCCCGTGCTCTTCCAGAACGTCGCCACCGTGCTGCTCATCGTCGTCGTCATGCTCTGGCTCGACCTGCGCCTCGCCGCGTTCGCCGTCGTGCTCGTGCCCGTGCTCGTCGCCGTCATCCGGCACTACAGCACGAGCCTCTGGGCGGCCTCGCGCGACAAGCGGCGGCACGAGGGCAAAGTCTCGGGGCTGGCGCAGGAGATCGTGCGCGGGCTGCCCGTGATTCAGGCCCTCGGCGGCGAACAGCACGCGCGCGCGCGCTTCGGGCGGACGAACAAGAAGCGCCTGCGCGCCGGGATAGAGGAGACGCGCGTCGCCGTCCGCATGGAGCAGACGCTACAGATCATGCAGGGCCTCGCGCTCGCCGCGACCACGGGCGTCGGCGCGCTGCTCGTGCTGCGCGGGCAGCTCACGGTCGGCGAGCTGACGGTCTTCGTCGCCTACGTCTCGCAGCTCTTGAAGCCCATCGAGAAGTTGAACGACCTCTCGGAGACCGCGGGCCGCGGCTTCGCGGGCGGCGAGCGACTGCTCTCGCTGCTCGCGCACGAGCCAGCCGTGCGCGAAGCGCCGGGCGCGGTCGAAATCGGGCGCGCGCGGGGCGTCGTCGAGTTCCGCGACGTGTGGTTCAAGTACCCGGACGACGAGGCGCGCGACGAGTTCGTGCTGCGCGGCGTGGGGATGCGGCTCGAACCGGGCCGGCTCGCCGTGCTCGTCGGGCAGAGCGGCGCGGGCAAGAGCACGATCATGAGCCTGCTCGTGCGCCTCTTCGATCCGACGGAGGGCGACATCCTGCTCGACTCGCGCCCGCTGCGCGAGATCGCCCTGCGCTCGCTGCGCGCGCAGGTCGCCGTCATGACGCAGGACACGCACCTCTTCTCCGTCTCGCTCCGCAAGGACCTCGACCCCGACGGCGCCGAGGTGACGGCGGAAAAAATCTGGGACGCGCTCAAGCTCGTCGCGCTCGACGACTTCGTGCGCGCGCTGCCCGAACAGCTCGACACGAAGCTCGGCGAAGACGCGCTCAACCTGTCGGGAGGGCAGCGCCAGCGCCTGTCGCTCGCGCGCGCGTTCCTCCTCGACCGCCCCGTGCTGCTGTTGGACGAGCCGCTCGCCAACGTGGACGACGCCTCCGCCGCGGTCATCCTGCGCGCCCTCGAACGCCTGCGCGCCGACCGCACGTGCCTCGCCATCACGCACCAGACTGCGATGCTCGACTACGCCGACGTGATCTACCGGCTCGAAGGCGGTCGCGTGCTCGTGGAAGAACCGGCGGGCGTCGATCAAAGACCGCGCCGGGCGTCGTTCTCCGGCGTGCGGAGGCTCGCGCGATGACGGGCCGAACGATGACGACTCAAGCGGCCACGCAACCGGAGGCGACTCAGGCGGCGAACCGCGCGCCGGTAAGGCCGCGCCCGGTCTTCTGCGTCGTCGCAGACTCTTACCGCGACCTCGCCGTCGCCGACGCGGTCTGCGCGGGTCGTTTCACGCACGCGGGGCTGACGCTCGATCTCGGCGTCGAGCCCGACTGGGCGACGCGCGGGCTGCCGCCCGACGCCGAGTGGCGCATCGAGTGGAGCAAGTTCTATTACGGGCTCGATCTCGCGCACGCCTACCGGGAGACGGGCGACGAGAGGTACCCGCGCGCGTGGGAGCGTCTGGTGCGCTCTTGGATCGAACAGGTGCCCGCGGGCTCCGACTCAAGCGACGTGACGGCGCGCCGCGTCCAGAACTGGATTTACGCTTGGGACTCTTTCGCCGCCGCGCCGCGCCCCGCGCCTTTCGCTGAAGGCTTCGAGGGCGCGCTCCTCGCGAGCCTCGCGGGGCAGATCGCGCACGTGCGCGCGCACCTCACGCCCGAGCGCAACCACCGCACGCTCGAACTCTACGCGCTCTTCGTCGCCGCGCTCGCCCTGCCGCAGCTAGACGAAGGGGGCGCGCTGCTCGGCTTCTCCGTCAGCGAACTCCACCGCAACCTGCTGGAGGACGTCCGCCCCGACGGCGTCCACCGCGAGCACTCGACGCACTACCACATGCTCGTGCTCCGCTCATTCTTGGGCGCGCGCGAGAACGCGCGACGCTTCGGCCTCAGCTTCCCCGAAGGGTTCGACGCGCACCTTCAGCGCGCCTGCGACTTCGCCATGCACTGTCACAGGCCCGACGGCTCGATCCCCGCGCTCTCCGACAGCGACACGGGGGCCTACGCCGACCTGCTCGCGCTCGCGGCTGATCTGTTCGACCGCCCCGATTACCTCTACGTCGCAACTTCCGGCGCGCGGGGCGCGCAGCCGGAGCGCCGCAACGTCAGCTTCCCCGACGGCGGCTACTTCATCCAGCGCAGCGCGTGGGGCGAGGACGGTGAGCCGTTCCGCGACGCGCGTTTCCTGATCCTCGACGCGGGCGCAATCGGCGACGGCGGCCACGGCCATTACGATCTGCTGAGCGTCGAGATCGCCGCGCACGGTCGCCCGCTCGTCGTCGATCCCGGTCGCTACACCTACTCGGAGCACGGGGAGAACTGGCGCCGGTGGTTCAAGGGCACGGCGGCGCACAACACGGTCTGCGTCGACGGTCTGGATCAGACGCCTTACCGCTGCGGCAAGCCGAAGGGCGGGGCGGCGGGCGGGCGCGTGCTCGAACGGCTGGGCGCGCCCGACCTCGACGCGCTCTCAGCCCTCGCCGTCAGCCCCGCCTACGAAGCGCGCCACACGCGCCGCGTCTTCTTCGTCGCGGGCGAATACTGGCTCGTCGTCGATCACCTGCGCGGCGAGCGCCCGCACACCTACGACCTGCGCTTCCACCTCGCGCCGGAGGCTTGGCGGCAGACGCGCGTCGAGTCGAACGGGGCGAACAACGTGGTGCGCGCGCCGGGCCTCGCGCTCGTCTTCGAAGCGGCGCGCGCGCCGCGACTCGAAGCGGGCTGGGTCGCGCCCGTCTACGGCGTCAAGCACCCCGCGCCGGTCGTCAGCGTGGTCGCGGCGGGCGAAGCGGAGTCGTGCTTCTTCACGCTGGTCGCGCCGCTCGCCGCCGCCGCGCCCGCCCCCCAGCTTCTCGTCCTCGACGCGAAGGGCGAAAGCCCTCGCGCGGCGCGCGTCCGCGTCGCGGGCGTCGGCGCAGGAGGCGCGGCGACCGATCTGTTGACGTGGGGCCGCGGGACGCGGGAGTTCGATCTCGGGGCGTTGCAGGGACGCGCGGCGGTCGCGTGGGCGCGGACTTCCGCCGCGGGGGAACTGCAATCGTTCACCGCCTGCCAAGTGCGGCGGGTGAGCTGGTCGGCGCGGGGCAAGGCGGGCGTGTTCTTTTCGGAAGCGCGACCGGCGCGCTGGGTCACGTGGGACGAGCGGCGCGGGCTCCTGTATGACGCGCAGGGGGGAGGGGAATGAGCGCGCCGCGTTCACAGCCCGCCGCCCGCACGCGCGCCGGATCGCACGCGGGGCTGGCGCGCGATCCGCGCCTCCCGCAGCGCGACGTGCTGCTCGACGAGCGCGCCGTGGCGAGTCGTTTGTCGGCAACGCTCGGCGCGAACGGCCAACTCGCCATCACCGACTGCGAGCGCGTCCGCACGAAGTACCGCGCGGGTGACAGCCTCCGCGTGCTGCACCGCGTCCGCGTCGGCGGCGTGAGCTACACGGTCGCCGCGCGCGCCTACGCCGCGGGCGAGAGCCTTCGCGCGTATGAGCGCGCGGCTGCGTCGGCGGTTGACTGCGCGCCGCTGCGCGGGGTGCTTCACGACGCCGAGCTTGAGACGGTCTTCTGGACTTTCCCGAACGACCGCAAGCTCGCCGCGCTCAGCGCGCTGCGCGACGCCGCGCCGGGGTGGGCGCGGCGGCTCGCGCCGGGGTGGATCAGCAGCCGCGTCGTCGCCTACGCGCCGGAGAAGTGCGCCACCGCCGAATGTCTCGACCCGCGCTCGCGCGTCGTCGCCTACGCGAAGGTTTACGCGGGCGACGAAGGGCGACGGGTTTACGACACTTACCGCGCGCTCGCGCGACGGTTGCCGACGGGCGACGCGGAAATCACGATCCCGCGCGCGCTCGCTTACGACGAAACGCACCGCACGCTGCTGCTCGCGCCCGCCGCCGGGGCGCGCATCGCAGACCTTAGCGACGAAGAGTTGCCGCGCGGCTACCGGCGGCTCGGGGCCGCGCTCGCCGCGCTGCACAACGCGCCCGCGCCCGAAGGCTTGCAGCCGTTCACACGTCTTGACGCGGGGCGACTGAGACGGGCCGCGCGGGCCATCGCCGGGGCGCGCCCCGACGTGCGGCGCGAGGCTTGCGATCTCGCGGACGAACTCGAACGCCGACGCGCCCGGCACGGTGCGGAGCCGCGCGTCTGCCTGCACGGCGACGTCCATTCGAAGAACGGCATCCTGCGGGGCGAACGGCTCACGCTCATCGATCTCGATCAGTGCGGGACGGGTCACGCGGCGGCAGACCTCGGCAGCCTGCTCGCGAGCCTGACCTACAGCCGCCTCACCGCCGACGCCGCCTACTCTCCCGCGGACGCCACGGCGCACCCCTCGACGCACACCCAGGGGGGCGCGCTCGCCGACGCATTCCTCTCCGGCTACTCGTCCGTGCGCGAGCTGCCCGCGCCGGAGTCGCTGCGCTGGCACACGGCAGCCGCCCTGCTCGCCGAGCGCGCGCTGCGCGCCGTCAACCGGGTTCGCCCCGAAGGTCTCGCGCGCCTGCGCGAACTGCTCCGCGAGGCGGCGGAGATTTTGCGGAAAGGGGGCGCGCGATGAGAGAGCGCGCGACGCTCTTGTTCTACTGCCAGCACTCGCTCGGCATGGGCCATCTGGTGCGCTCGCTCGCGCTCGTCGCGGGACTCGGCGAACGCTTCCGCGTCGTGCTCCTGAACGGCGGGCGTCTGCCGAAGAGGCTGGCCGTCCCGGCGGGCGTCGAAGTCGTCAACCTGCCGCCGCTCGGTCTCGCGGCGGACGGGCGACTCGTCAGCCGCGACCGCCGCCGCACGGTCGAGCGCGCGAGCGCGCTGCGCCGGCGCATCATCATGGAGACTTACCGGGAGCTTCGCCCGCGCGTCGTCTTCGTCGAGTTGTTTCCGTTCGGGCGCAAGAAGTTTGCGGGCGAGCTTTTGCCGCTGCTCGACGCCGCGCGCGGCGAGGGCCGGCCCCGCCCGCTCGTCTGTTGCAGCCTGCGCGACATCCTCGTCGGCAAGAAGCACGATCAGCAGAAGCACGACGCGCGCGCCGCGGAGACGGCGAACAAATATTTCGACGCCGTGCTCGTTCACTCCGATCCGACGTTCGCGCGCCTCGAAGAATCGTTCGGCTCGTGCGGCGCGCTACGCACGCCCGTCCACTACACGGGCTTCGTGCTCCCCGAACACGGGTCTGGGCCGGACGGGTGGAAGCGCGCCGTGCCGTGGCGCGGCGAGTCGAAGCATGGCGGCGCGGCGGGGCGACCGCGGCAGATTCTCGTCTCCGCGGGCGGCGGGCTGGTCGGCGAGCCGCTCTTTCGCGCCGCCGTCGAGGCGTACCGCGAGGTTCGCCGAACCCCGGACGTGAGCATGAAGATCGTCACCGGCCCCTTTTTGCCGGAGGCGGCGTGGCTGTCCCTGCGCGAAGCGGCGCGCGCCCTGCCCGGTCTGAGCGTCAGGCGATTCATGCCCGATCTCTGCGCGGAGATGCGCCGCTCGGCGGCGACCGTCAGCCAGTGCGGGTACAACACCGCGCTCGACGTCCTGCGCGCCCGCGTGCCCGCGCTCGTCGTGCCGTTCTCCGAAGGCGGCGAGGACGAACAATCGAAACGGGCGCGGCGTCTGGAACAACTCGGCGCGCTGCGCGTGCTCGAACAGCACGAACTCGGCGCGGGGCGATTCGCGGGAGAGTTGCGTGCGCTCTTGGAGTTTCAGCCGCGCGCGCTCGGGCTCGACCTGCGGGGCGTCGGCAACACCGCGCTCCTCGTCGAAAGGTTGCTGCGCGCGCTCCCCGCGAAGGCGCGCCCGCCGCTCGACGGTCGCCGCGGCGTGAGGGAGGTGAGGCCGTGAACGGATGGCTCGACGAGTTGGGGCGCGCGCTCGATGCGTCGCCGCGCGAGGTCGCATTCTTTTTCCGCGACGACGACGGGGGCTGGGACGACAGGCGGCTCGCCGCGCTCCTCGATCTCTTCGCGCGGCGCTCGCTCCCGCTCGACGTGGCGGCCATACCCTGCGCGGTGACGCCCGCGCTGGCGGCGCAACTGCGCGCGCGCATCGACGACGCGCCAGATCGCGTCGCCGTCCACCAGCACGGCTTCGCGCACCTGAACTACGAGACGGAGGGGCGCAAGTGTGAGTTCGGCGACGCGCGCCCCCGCGCCCTGCAACGGCAGGACATCGTGCTCGGTCGTCGCCTGCTCGCGGACATGCACGGGCTGCCCGCCGGAGACATCTTCACGCCGCCGTGGAACCGCTGCACCGCGACGACGGGCGAATCCCTGCGTGCGGCGGGCTTCCGCGTCCTGTCGCGCGACGCGACCGCGAAGCCGCTGAACGTCGAGGGGCTGTACGAGCTGCCCGTTACGGTCGATTGGTTCGCGCGCCGCAAGGGGGTGCGCCTGAATCCCGCAGAGGTGGGGGCGCAGTTGGCGCGCGCGGCCGAGTCGGCGGCGCCGGTCGGCGTCATGCTCCACCACGCGCTGATGGACGACGAAGAGATGCGGCGCGCGGACGAGTTGTTACGACTGCTCGCCGCGCACGCCAACGCGCGTTGCAGTTTGATGTCCGCGCTCGCCCCAGAGTCTTTCCCCGCCGCCGCGCGGCCCGAAGGGTCGGGCGCGCGTCCGGCTGCCGTTTGATTCACCCGCGCGGGACGCGGGCTTTTAAGGAGTTGGGAAGTATGTCGAAGCTGAGAAGAAACTTGATCGCGTGGTCGGCCTGCCTGCTGCTGCTCTGCTCTACCGGCGCGCGCGCCCAAGAGAAGGAGGCCGACGCGGTGCGGAGCGGCGGAGCGGCGACGGCCAAGAAGGCGGTCGGCGCTAAAAAAAGCAAGAAGGCCGACAAGAAGAAGGCGGGCGAGCGACGCGGCGGCGAGACGGCTGAGACCGCGGCGGGCCGCTTCTGGATGTTCGGCACGCTCGGCACCTTCTTCGACACGAACATCCTGCACGACGAGCAGGGCGTCAAGTCGTTCGGCTTCGTGCCGAGCGTCGGCTTCCACTTTCAGGACGACGCCGAGAAGCCTTCTTTCACGACCGAGTACGAGGCGGGGCTGCACAGGTACACGGGCACGAACGAGTTCGACCGCCTGAGCCAGTACTTCAGCGCCGAGTATCGCCGGCAGCTCTTCGGTCGCCTGTCGGCGCGCACGACGGGCGAGGTCTCGCTCAAGGGATCGTCCGAGGATCGCGACGTGAACAACCAGTACAGTCTGGAACAGCAGCTCCAGATGCGCCTCGGCCCGAGCAGCCGCGTGTCGGCGTTCGCCGCCTACCGCGTCAAGCGTTACCCGCTCGTCGACGTGGAGAAGAACGCCATCGATCCCTACGTCGGCGGCAAGTTTCAGCAGAAGCTGAGAGGCGGGCGCGAGTTGGGCTTCACCTACCGCTACGACAGGAATCACTCGCAGGGGGAGAAGGATTTCTACGTCCGCCGCACCTTCGAGGCGGAGTACAGCACGCCCCTCTTCCGCGGCAAGCACGATCTGCTGACCGTCGAGGCGCGCTACAGCCCGCGCCGCTACGCGCGGCTCGTCAAAACCCTCGACGGCACGCGCGCCCCCAGACTGGATCGGCGCTGGGTGCTCGAAGCCGGGTACGAACGCCCGCTCAAGGAGAACGTCCAGCTCGGGCTCAAATATCAGTTCGAGAAGCGCGTCTCGAACGATCCCGACAAGCCTTTCAACGCTCACCTGTTCGGCGTCTCGGTCAGGTTTAAGTGGTGGCAGCGGTAGGCGTCCGCAGTCCACCGTCGCCGGACGGGGCGGGGCAAATTGGGTTACGAGCGGGATAACAGGACTCACCGCGCAGGCGCAGAGATCACGCGGAGGGGGCGCGGAGAAAGACTTAGTTCTTCTCTGCGCCCCCTCCGCGACTTCCCCGCGCCCTCGCGGTTAACCCACCTCGCGCCATCACTCAAGTCCGAGCCGACCTGCTAGTACCGCCGGGAAATTTTTTATCGTCGGCGTGATCCTTTTCGCGGTCGCCTCTCGCGTTAGAGGGTGAGACACTGCGGGCGCATCCTTACCACGGCACGCGCCCGCCCCGTCTCCCGCGTCCTTCGGAGTCAGGCGTCGGCGGCGCGGTCTCAACCCTTCGTTCCGATCAGTCTCACAAGGAGAGTCAGCCCGTGAATAACATTTCCAGACGCACCATGATAAAGGGACTTTTCGCCACTTCCGCGGTCGTCGGCTTTAACCTCGTGAGCCGCTCGTGGGTGACGCAGGCGAGCGCGGGCGGCGACTTCTCCGAGTTGCCGCCGCTCGACGGGACGCTCGCCATCGACGCGGCGTCGCTCGCCGCCGCCGCCGACGATTTCGGCCACATCATTCACCGCACGCCCGTCGCGGTGCTGCGCCCCGGCTCTGTCGAGGACGTGGTTAAGATGGTGCGATTCGCGCGCGAGCACGACATCCGCGTCGCGGGGCGGGGCAAGGGGCACACCGCTTTCGGGCAGTCGCAGGCGGGCGCGGGCGTCGTCATCGACATGACGACGCTCAACCAGATTCACTCGGTCGGGGCGGATCGCGCCGTCGTCGACGCGGGCGTCGTCTGGCGCGACCTCCTGCTCGCGACCGTCCCGCTCGGGCTCACGCCGCCCGTGCTCACCGACTACACGCGGCTCACCGTCGCCGGGACGCTCTCCGTGGGCGGCGTCAGCGGCAGGAGCTACCGGCACGGCGCGCAGGTCGATAACGTCCTCGAACTTCAGGTGGTCACCGGGGAGGGGCAGCTCGTCACCTGCTCCGAGTCGGCGAATCGAAGTCTCTTCGAGGCGGCGCTCGCCGGGCTCGGCCTGTGCGCCGTCATCGTGCGCGCGACGATCCGCCTCGTCGCGGTGGGCGAGCGCGCGCAGACGCTCCGCTTCTTCTACCCCGACGCGCGGGCGATGCTCGCCGATCTTCGATTCCTCATCAAGGCGGAACGCTTCGACCACATCCGCGGCATGAGCGTCCCGACGCCCGCGGGCTTCGCCTTCTTCATCGAGGCCACGTCGTTCTACACGTCCGCCGCGGAGCTGCCGCCGAACCCGACGCAGGGGCTCAACTTCATCCCCGGCTCGCAGCAGACCGAAGACCGGACCTACTTCGAGTACACCGACCTCGTCGTCGAGCTAATCGACGCCTTGAACGCGGCGGGGCTCGGGGGCTTCCCCCACCCGTGGCTCGACCTGTTCGTCCCCGACTCGAAGATCGACGACTTCGCGTCCGGGACAATCGCGGCGCTCGACCCGGCGCTCTTCCTGCCGGGCTCGCTCATCCTCTTCTACCCGTTCGTCAAAGCGCGGCTCACGCGCCCGATGCTGCGCACGCCCGACGAAGAAGTCTTCTTCCTCTTCGACATCCTGCGCACCATCCCGCACGAGGCGGTGGAGCCGGTCATCGCCGAGAACCGGCGTCTCTACGAGGAGAACCGCGGCCTCGGCGGCAAGTTCTACACCATCAGCGCCGTGCCGCTGGGGAGCCACGACTGGGCGAAGCACTTCCAGCCCTTCTGGGGCCGCCTCGTCAGCGAGAAGAGCAAACACGACCCCGACAACGTCCTCGGCCCCGGCCCCGGCGTGTTCGTCTGACTTCAACCCGGCGCGAGTTCTATGATGGGACGGCGGCGGGTCAGTTCGATCTTGAGTGGCGGCGGGAGGAAGGTTCACCGCAGAGGCGCGGAGATCGCGCGGAGTTAACGCGGAGAGAAGCATTCAAACTCTCCGCGCCTCCTCCGCGTGATCTCCGCGCCTCTGCGGCGAGTGCCGATCACAGCGCCCGACTCGCGGATCAAAGAGGGCGGCGTTGCAAAAAGCACGTCGGCTGCATTGGCCGAGTCGTGGGACGTGCGCCCCACTCAATCTTGTATCCTCTCAGCTTTTTTGCAACACTACCCGGAAATGAGCGTCCTGCTCCTTAGCCATACGGAAGTCGCCGCGCTCCTCCCGATGGGTGAATGTATCCCGCTCATGCGCGAGGCGCTGCTCTCGCTCGCGGGCGGGCTGGCCCACCAGCCGCTGCGTACCGTCGTCCGCCCGCCCGGCGCGGCGGGCGTCATGGGGCTCATGCCCGCGTACGCTTCCGGCCCGCGCCCCGCCTTCGGCTTGAAAGCCATCTGCGTCTTCCCCGGAAACCCGGCGCGGGGTAAAGACTCGCATCAGGGAGCCGTACTACTATTCGGCGCGGAGTCGGGCGAGCTGCTGGCGGTCATCAACGCGTCGGCGGTGACGGCCATTCGCACGGCTGCCGTCTCCGGCGTGGCGACGAGCGCGCTCGCACGCGAGGACGCGGGCGATCTGGCGATCATCGGCGCGGGCGTGCAGGCGCGCTCGCACGTCGAGGCGATGTCTCACGCCCGCCGCGTCCGGCGGTGCCGCGTGGCGAGCCGCAGGTTCGAGAGCGCGCTTCGGCTCGCCGACGAGTTGAAGGGAAGGTACGCGTTCCCGGTCGAAGCCGTCCCGACCGTCGAAGACGCGCTGCGCGGGGCGGACCTGATCGTGACGGCGACGAGTTCCGCCGAGGCCGTCGTGCGGCGCGAGTGGGTCTCCGACGGGGCGCACCTGAACGCGGTCGGGTCGAGCACGCCGAACGCGCGCGAGCTGGACGCCGGGCTGTTGGCGGCGTCGCGCCTGTTCGTGGACAGGCTCGAATCAGCCGTCAACGAAGCGGGCGACTACCTGCGCGCGGCGCAGGAAGGGGCCGTCGGGCCGGAACACATTCGCGCCGAGTTGGGCGAGGTGCTCGGCGGGACGAAGCCGGGCCGCACCTCGGCTGACGAGATCACGCTGTTCAAGTCTCTGGGGCTGGCGGTCGAAGACCTCGCGGCTGCCGAGTACCTCTACCGGAAATCTAAAGAGACGGGCGCGGGCACGTGGGTGCGTTTCTGAAAACGGCTCGCGCCTCGTCCGCGGTCTCGGGGGACTAAAAGGAGATGCCCATGTTGCCGTCGCTCGCCGACATCAAGGACGCGCGCCGCCGCACGAGCGGCGCGGCGATACGGACGCCGCTCGTCCGGCTCGGCGTCTTCGACGCGCCCGCGGAGATTTACCTCAAGCTGGAAAACCTTCAGCCCATCGGCTCGTTCAAGATACGGGGCGCGTCGAACGCGATGGGCCGCCTGTCGCGCGAGGCACTGTCCGAAGGGGTGCTCACCGCGTCGGCGGGGAACATGGCGCAGGGGGTCGCATGGCGCGCGCGCGAGCTAGGCATCCCGTGCACCGTCGTCGCGCCCGAGACCGCGCCCGAAACCAAGATCAGGGCCATCGAGCGGCTCGGCGGTCGCGTCATCAAAGTCCCGTTCGAGGAGTGGTGGGGCGTCTTCGAGAGCCGCGCCTACGCGGGCGTCAACGCGCACTTCATCCACGCCTTCGACGACGTGGACGTGATGGCCGGCAACGCGACCATCGCCCTCGAAATCCTCGAAGACCTCCCCGAGGTGGACGCCATCGTCATCCCGTGGGGCGGCGGCGGGCTCGCGTGTGGGATCGCGGCGGCGGTGCGCGAGCTAAGACCGGGGTGCAGGATATACGCCGCGGAAGTGGAGACCGCCGCGCCGCTCGCCGCCTCGCTCGCGGCGGGCTCGCCGCAGCAGGTCGCCTACCAGCCATCTTTCGTGGACGGCATCGGCAGCAAGGGCGTCTTCCCGTCCATGTTCGAGCGGGCGCGCTCGCTGCTCGACGGCTCGCTCGTCGCGGGGCTCGAACAGGTCTCCCGCGCGCTGCGGCTCCTGGCGGAAAGAAACCGCGTCATCGCGGAAGGCGCGGGGGCGTGCCCCGTGGCGTGCGCGCTCGAAGGCATGGCGGGCGCGGGCAAAGTGGCCTGCGTGGTGTCGGGCGGCAACATCGATCTCGCGAAGCTCTGCGCCATCCTCACCGAGAGTTAACGATCTGTTTTCCGGGACGGGTGCGAGCGGGCGCGTCGCCGTCATCGTTTCAGCTTTTCTCTGTGCCCCCTCTGTGAACTCTGTGCCTCTGTGGTGAGTTTTGATCGGAAGCACTCACCACAGAGGCACAGAGTTCACAGAGGGGCACGGAGGAGAAATCAAATTCCGCCGCCTTTCTCGCCTTTGCCCGCGTCCTTGCCCGGCTTGGCGTCTTCCTTCACCGTGATGTCGGTGGCCGTCGCGCGCGAGAAGCGCACGCCGCGCGAGGAGATGCCGACGGTCGCCGTGTAGTAGGCGGTGCGCGGGAACAGTTGCGTCACCTCGTAGACCCCTCGCTCGACCTCCTTCGCCACTTGCCGCGCCTGCCACAGGCCGGGTCGCTCGAAGACCATCACGATCACGTCCCTCAGCCCGGCGACCGGCTGCTTGGTGGCGGAGTCCGTGACGCGGAAGCGGAGGGCCGCGGGCTCGTTAGGTTTGATCTGCCGTGAGCCCGCCAACGGCTCGACGACGACGGAAGCGATCTGCAGGGCCTTCTCGCCGCCGACCGCCTCGGCGATCTCGACTTGGAAGCAGTTGAAGAGGCGCGGCTCGTCGATGATCATCGGCACGTCGAAGCGCCCCGCCTTCGTCAGCCTGACGGGCGTCGAGTAGACGCCGGGGGCCACCTCCGAGAGGCTGCGGTCGAGGAGCATCAGGGCGCGCGCCCTCCGCTTGTAATTGCTGATCGTGCCGATGGGGGCCACCATGCCTTCGACGTAGTAGTAGATCGTCTGGTCGGCGGCGTTGGCGATCATCACGGAGTTGCCTTCCGGCGTCGGCTGGATCATGTCGGCGACCCCCGCCTCTTCGTCGGGCGCGCCGGGCGTTTGCCGCCCCGCCTGTATGCTCATCGGGACGAACTTGCCTTTCCTCACGGTGCTCAGATCGATGAGCGAGAACTGCTCCGACCCCGCACCGCGCACGTACGCGTATTTCTGCGTGAAGGTGACTTGATCGGGCTCCTTGATGACGTCCGCCGTGCCGGTGATCGCGTTGGTGGAGCTGTCGAAGACCACGAGCTTGCCCTCGGGTTGGTTGACGGCCAGCCCGTAGCGCCCCCCCGGCTCGAAGCGCAGCGCCACGACCCCGCGCCCCGTCGGGATCGTTCTGATCACCTGCTGCGCGCCGGGATCGATGACGCTCGTCACGCCGCCGTTGATCGACGCCACGTACACGAGGCGGCTGGCGCTGCTGTAGGCGACGGGCACGGGCGTGCGAGCGACCTTGATCTCGGCGGCCCGCTTGAGGGTCTGGGTGTTGACGGCGGAGACCGTGTCGGACGCGCTGTTGGTGACGTAGGCCCAGCGGCTGTCGCCGGTGAAGGCGACGTTGTGCAGGCCCGCGCCGACCTCGACCGTGGCCGACAGTTTGTTGGTCGCGGGATCGATGATCGCGACCCCCGGCGATCCGTCGAGCCCGACCCAGAGGTAGCGCCCGTCGGGTTGCAGGTAGATGCGCGTCGGCGCGGTCTTCTCGCCGGTGGGGATGGTGCCGACGAGTTTTCGCGTCGTCGTGTTGACGACGGCGACCGCCGACTGAGCGGGCATCGTGACGTAGAGGAAATTCTTGTCGGCTGAGAGCGCCCAGTCCGCGCCCGTGCCGGGCAGCTCGACGATGGCTTCGAGCTTGGTGACTTTGGATGAAATCTGCGGGTTGATGAACGTGATCGTGTTGTCGTGGTTGAGCGTCAGCATCGTGTAGCCGTTCAGGTCCACCTCGGGGCGGACGCTGAGCAGGCCGCCGAGGAAGGTGCGGATCGTGTCCTTGCACTCGATCTCGTCGGGGGCGTGGCCGCTCGTGTTCGCGCTCAACCACGCCGCCGGGTGCAGGCCCGTGACGGGCTGGCCCGTCGTCGCGTAGGAGACGCGGAAGGTGGCGAGCGCGTCTGCGCCGCCGACGAGGCCCGCGGAGTTACCCCGCGCGTCGGTCGTCGCACGGAGGGAGAACTCGACGCGGATGCCCTCCTTCTCAAACTTCCCCGTGGCGGACGAAGGGGCTTTCGTGATGCCGGTCTTCTTGTTGAGCGTCGAGAGTTCAATCGGATTGCCGAGCGGGTCTTTGCGCCCGCTGTCTTGCGCGAGCGCGGCGGAAGCCGCCGCTAAAAAAAGAATGAAGGCTGACAGGAAGGCGAGCGGTGAAGAATACGTGGAGGTTCGCATCTGATAGTTCCTCAAACTTCTGGCTCCCCGAACCCCGGAGGGTTGTGAGCGGGGCCGGGCGCTCCCCGGCGCGCCCGGCCCCGGTTGAAGGACATTCGCCTCGAAGCGATGTCGTGTTGTTTACGGCGTGACGCGGAAGATGCCCCACAGGCCGCCCGTCCACTTGAAGCTCTCCTGCGTCCGGTAGAGGTAATCGCCCGGCACCTTGTTCGCGCCTCCCGCCGAGTCGATGAGGATGTTCAGGTGGCGCGTCGGCCCGATGCCGCTGTAGGAGCCGACGTCGAAGGTGAAGGGGTTGCGGCCCTGCACGGTCGAGTTCGCCGTCCACGGCTCGAAGTTCCAGTGGTGGCCGAAGACGGTGAAGCCCTCCTGCCGCGGGTGGCCCTGCACGTCTATGACGCGGAAGCGCACGGGCGTGCCCGCCTTCGCCGTGAAGACCGGAGTTTCCGGATCGCCGCACGCGCCGCCGCCGCCCATGCTGCTCGCGAGCATCATGCTCTGACTGCCGCCGGGGCAGCCCGGATTCGGCGCGGTCGAGCTGAGCGTGTTGGTGAAGTCCTGACGGTTCAGGGTGTCGAGGTCGACGTCGGGCGGCAGGGCCAGACGCGCCCAGAGCGGCTCGTGGCGGTAGTTGAACCCCTTCTGCCCGGTGTCTTCCGAGTCGTCGGCCCCGCGGAAGTTGTCGAGCGGCTCGCCGAGCGCGTCCTGCGCCGTCACGTCCGTCTGGTAGTGCACGACGAACTCGCGGAACAGCGGCTGGCCGCCCGCGCCGAGGATGGTCGCCGAGGCGTTCGAGTCGGGGTCGGCGACGGCGACCGAGCCGGCGGGCTCGATGACGAGCGAGCCGATCAAACCGTGCGAGCTGTGCTTGATCACGTCGCCGTAATCGCGCAGCGTGACGACGCCGTACTCGACCGGGGTCAAGACCGTGTTGTTCGTCGTCGTGCCGGTGCTGATGCTGCCCGCGTACCATGCGTAGGTCCTGCTCTCGCCGGGGCCCGCCGTCTGGTCGGGGTTGAAGCCGACGGTCGCGCCGTCGGAGTTGGCCGCGTCGTAGGTGAGCAGCTCCGTGTGCATGCTGACTCGGTTCGACGACTTCACCTGATTGAAGTTGAACGCCGGGATGATGGGCGGCACCTCGTTCCAACTGTCGTACTCGGGCAAGACCGCGGGCAGCGCGTTCGTCAAAGTCACCTGCACGCAGTCGCCCGCGTTGGCGCGCAGCACCAGCGGCTCAAGCCGCTTCACGCCGGCCTGAATCTTCCCGATGTCCTTCGTCTCGACGAAGACGATGCCCGCCGGATCGTGGTGGCCGAACTTCTTGCTGTAGGTGATGCCGTCGGGGCCTGCCAGAGTGCTGGCGAGGACGGCCTGCACCTGGAAGGTCTTAACGGGCGGCGCGCCGACGCCGACCGGGCAGGTTCCGCTGCTGAGCGGGTTGACGGGAAGCGTCGCGCCGAGCGACGGGTTGTTCGGCAGCGGCGCGATGCCGGGCTGCGGCGAGGCGAAGGCCCGCATGATGCCCCACATGCCGTTCCACAGATCGTCGGTCGGCGCGGACTGGTAGAGGAAGTCCTTCTGGCCGAGGCTCGTCGGGACGCGCTCGTTGATCTCGTACTCGAAGTGCTCGGCGATGCCGAGCTGCTGCGAGGCGTTCAGGCCGGAGTTGTTGACGGCCAAAGGATCGCTCGGCGTGCCCGGCTCGAAGAACCACTTCTGGCCGTGGACGTGGAAGACGTGCTGCTCCTCCTGCGCCCCCTGAACCATCTTCACGCTGATGCGGTCGCCCGGAAAGACCCCGAGCACGGGCGTGGCCGGATCGCCGTGGATGGCCGAGCTGAAGGCGAAGGCCATGTCGCCCGCCGGCCCCGGCAACTGCACGAAGCGCGGGCCTTCGACCGCGCCGGAGGTTTCCGGGCCGCCTTCCAGATCGAGCGGCGGGGCGGCGGGGTTGAGCGCGGCGATGCGGTGCGGGATCGGCTCGTTGCGGTAGTTGATCACCATCGTGCCCGGATCGTTCGAAGAGATCGCCTCGGGCAGGGGCTTCTGCCGCGGGTCGAGCGGGACGGGGTTGCCGATGGCGAGCGGCAGCGGCAGCTCCTGGAAGTTCGGCGGGTTGACGGGAATGTTCTCGGGCTCCGCCGTGTAGGCGAGCGCGAAGTCGCCGATGGCGAGGGCGAACTCGCGGAAGCTGTCCTGACCGCTGGGGCCCGCGATCACGCGCGCCGAATAACTCGTCGGGCCGCCGTCCGGGCGCGTGCCCATCGGGACGCCCTCCTGCGTCGTCCAGACCGAGTCGGTCGGCTCGGCGATGAGCGCGGCGTAGAGCCCGTGGTGCTGGTGTCCGCTCGGGCTGAAGTGATCGTGCGAGAACGACGTGCGGATCGTGCGATCACGGTTCTCGTTGTTGATGAGCGGGTCGGCCCACCAACGCTCGATGAGAGTCTGCGCGCCCGCGAAGAGCCCGCCCGTCGGATCGACGGCGGCGAACTTCGGGTTGACCTCCGGCTGCATCGGCGGCGGCAGGCGCGGATCGGTCGGGTTGGCCGCGGCGAAGGCGGCGGCGGCCTTGATGCGCTCGCGCACCGTCTCCGGCGAGAACGCGCCCGACTCGTAGTTCCAGCCGTTGCCCGCGCCGTCCGAAGAGGTGACGTCGAACTTGACGAGGTGTATGTGCTGGCCGACGATGTCGGTCGGCTGGTAGAGCATGAAGTCGTCGAGGTTCAAGACCGCCGGGATGAGGTTCGTCACGCGGTAGTCGACGCACTCGCCCGAGTTGACGCGGATGAAGAACGGCTCGGAGGGCTTGGGGCCGCCCGTGCCGCCCAAGGGCTCGTTCGGGCGCGACGCGCCGAAAGTGGCCGCCACGTCGTCTTCGAGGACGGTGAGGCGGCCCTGACGGTCGTGCCAGCCCGCCTTGTTGAACTTGTTGTCGATCTCGATCCACGCCGCGCGGTAGTTGCGCGTGGTGACGGGGCGGGTCAGGTTGTCGCCGTCCCTGAAGGTGTCGGGGCACGGATCGGCGTAAGGCGCGCCGGGCTTCTGCGCGCGCCCGTTGACGAGGAAGAGGCCGGGCTTGCCCGTCGCGTCGAAGGTCTGGTAGCCCTGCGCCAGCCAGTCGTACTCGGTGCGGAAGGGAACCGCCGCGCCGGTGGCCGCGTCCTGCCCGGCGTGGAACTGCATGGCGCGGTTCTCGTCGGGCGTGCCCGCGTCGGGCAGCACCGTCAGGAGCGCCTCTTCGAGTTCGTGCGCGAAGAAGAACGTCCAAGGCTTGTAGCCGTCGTCGGCCAGCTCGTGGACGCGCGCGGCGACCGGGTCGGCCTGACGGAAGGCGGGGACGGCGTCGATCCCGTCAATCGCCACGGCCTCTTCGACGCGGTGGCGCGGCAGGCCGCCGTTCTTCTCAAGCGCCAAGGGCGGCTGCGGCGGGCGGTGGCTCGCGCGCCCCGCCGCGTAGAACGGGAAGCCCTCGAAGTCTGCACGCGGCATCGGCGGCAGGCCCGCCGGGACGACCGGCACGTTGGTGCGCGCGCGCAGGAAGAGGTTCGGGATCGGCACGATGGCCGGTTGCTGGATGCCGGTGGCGACTTCGCCGTCGGGCAGGTTGCGCCCGCGCGGGTTCGGGTTCTCGCAAGGCACCTGCGAAGGCTGCTGCGCGCAGGCCGAAGGGTTCATGCCGGGCGTGCCGTCTTCAAAGACATCGTGCACGCGCCACAGCTCCCACATGCCCTGCGCGAAGTGCGGGTAGAGGTGGCAGTGGAAGATCGAGTCGCCGGGCGTGAGATTGCGGTTGCCCGATCCGCCGTAGTTGATCTCGTAGGTGAAGGCCGCGCCGGGCGAGATGGTCTGGGCGTCGAGGTAAGTGGAGTTGTCGTCGCGCGGGCTTTGCAGCCACTGGTGCGCGTGGAGGTGGAAGACGTGCGTCTCCTTCGGCCCCGCGTGCAGGTTGCGGAAGCGCACGGGGTCGTTCAGGTACGAGTGGTGGACGTTCGAGGGATCGTCGGGGAAGGGCACGTGCTTGCCCTGACCCGGGATGTCCTCGATGAGCGTGGCCGGGTCGCCGTTGGGCCACGATTCGAGGAAGAACTCTTCGTAGGCGCACTCGGTGCAGAAGCGCGAGGGGCCGACCTTGAACTTGTTGGCGAAGAGGATCGAGCCGAGGCCCGAAACGCCGTAGTTGATGCCGAAGCCGTCCTTCACGCTCTCGAAGGGGCGGAACTTCAGCTCGGAGAAGGCGGGGAAGTCGTCTTCGACCTCGTCGTGGAAGATGACGGTGAACTCGCGGAAGGGCTGGCCGCAGGTGCCCGACGGCGGGGCCTTCGTGCAGTCTTCCTGAAGCTGGCCCGTCGGGTCTGTGATGACGGCATTCAGATCGCCGTGGACGATCTCGTTCGTCGTCGGGTCGGTGATGCTCAGCAGCGGGCGGCCCGCCTGATCCCTCGCCTCGAAGTCGAGGGCGGGGTGGCCCTGCGGATCGAAGACGGGCGCGCCGTTCGCGTCCCTTTTCTGCGCCTGCCGCATCGTCTCGGCTGTGACCTGCGAGCGATACCAGCGCGAGTTCTTCGGCTCCACATTGATCGAGCCGAAGAGGCCGCGCACGATCTGGCCGCCGTCGCCGTCGCCGCCCGACGTGGCGGCCTGCGAATAGACGAGGTACTGCCCCTGCTTGGCGGCGAGCCACTTGTAAGTGATCGACTGGCCGGGCGGGACGATGGAGGGCGGGTTGTTGCCGACGAACGCGCCGTCGGAGAGGATGCTGCCGACGTAGTCCAACCCGTTGACGTGCATCCCGGCGGTGCGCGTGGCGGGCCGCTGGTCGCTGTTCGGGTTGAGCAGGTTGGTGAAGCGGACTTGCAGGCAGTCGCCTTCGTTGACGCGGAGCACGAGCGGGCGCGGTCGCTTGTCGCGCCTGAGCTGCGCGCCGGGCGAGTCGCCCACCACGTCGCGCCGCAGCGCGTACATCTCGCCGCCCGGCTCAAGGCTGCCGAAGCGGTTGTAGGTGATGACCACGTCGACGGCGACGACGTCAGCCTTCACCGTCCGCGTGCAGGTGTCCGGCTGTTGAATCACGGGCGCGGGCGTCGCCAACGGGAGGGGCGAAGTAAGGTTTGCCGACGCGACCGGCGTTTGCGACGACGTTTGGGTTAATGTTTCGGTCGTGGTGGTCGCCGGGGCCGTGGTCTGTTCCGGCAGCGGCGTGGGCGTCTGTTGCGGCAGCGTCGACGCCGCCGTCGGCTCGGATAAAATATCGACCGCGCCGGGTATCAGCCGCGCCGTCGCTTCCGTCGGCATCGGCTGTAGGCCCGCGCCAGTCGCGGTCGTTTCACCACGCGCGCGCGCCGACGCGGCAGCCGACACGAGCAAGCCGACCGTCAACAGTGTTCTCAGCAAGACGTTAGAGTGTCGGGCATCCATCCTCTGTACTCCTCCTTAATCGCTCCCCCCTCGGTCGGGCCGAGAGCTGACACACGTATAGCCACCACACGGGAAAGGAATTTCCGGTGCGCCGTCGTTCGGACCGAACGCCCTCGGCATCCCGCGCACTACCGCGGCGTTAAAGCGCGGTTGGTATTCCGGCGGCGGAAGCCTCAGACCTTTTTGGGTTAACTCACAGCTCTCAAGATGAGGTCTTGACGCGCAGGCAGACCTCCGGTGAGTACGGTCTTCATCGTGGGGGAATGAAAAGGCGTATTCATCGAGGTTGAGGTCGTCTCCGAGTGCGGGGTGCTCGGCGACGCCCCAAGCCATGTCTTAGTAGACTTCGGGGATGAGTCTTTACGGAGTTCGGGGAGCCATTCCATCAGCAACAACCATACCGCTTACACTTCAGTCCGCGTCCGGATGCGTACAAGCTCGTCGGCGCGAGGTGCGAAGCGAAGCGGTCACAGGCGTTTGCGCTGTTCACGGAGGCGCGCATCCATGCGCGTCGTCTGACGGATGAGGCGCGGTCAGGCGATCACGCTTCGGGACACATTTGCTGCACGTTGCGACAAAATTGCAAGGTCGTTGCGGGTTGATTGCGGGGAGGGAAACGGCGCGCAACGGTTAAGCGCAGCGCAGCGACCGATCACTCATTTGAGCGGACGACGAGACGGAATTTTTCAGCGGCGGACGGGGAACGTCTTCGTGAGCTAGAACGTGTTGCGCGGCGGCGCGGCGAACGCGCCGTAATCTTTCAACTTGCGGTAGAGCGTGCGCCGGTCGATGTCGAGCAGGCTCGCCGCCTTGGCCTGATTCCCCTCGCACCGTTCGAGCACCGAGAGGATGTAGAGGCGTTCGATCTCGGCGAGGGTCGCGCCGCCCTGCCAGCACTCCTTGAGCGCGCGGGGGATTGTGTCGCCCCCCGGCTCCTCCCGCAGCACGTCCGGCGGCAGATCGCCTACGCCGATCTCGTCGGCCTCGCCGATGGCGAGCGCGTACTCGACGGCGTTCTCCAACTCGCGCACGTTGCCGGGCCAGTGATAACTGAGGAGGGCGCGCATCGCCTCGGCGGAGAACTTGCGCCGCCTCGCGTCGTCGCGCTGAGCGCGACGCAGGAAGTGGTTGACCAGAAGTTTGATGTCTTCGCCGCCGCGCTCGCGCAGCTCCGGCACGTGCAGCGGGATCACGCTCAGGCGGAAGAAAAGATCGCTGCGGAACGCGCCCTCGGCGACGGCGCGCTTGATGTCGCGGTTGGTGGCCGAGATGACGCGCACGCTGATCGGGATGTTCACCCGACCGCCGATGCGCCGCAAATGGCGCTCCTGAAGGACGCGCAACAGCTTGGCCTGGGCCGGGAGGGCGAGGGCGTCGACCTCGTCGAGAAAGATGGTGCCCCCGGAGGCCCCCTCAAACAACCCGCGCCGCGTCTCGTGCGCGTCGGTGAACGTGCCGCGCTGGTGCCCGAACAGCTCCGCCTCGACGAGCGTGTCGGGGATGGCCGAGCAGTTGATGTCGATGAACGGCGCGGACGCGCGCCGACTCCAATTGTGGATCGCGCGCGCGACCAGCTCCTTCCCGGTTCCGGTCGAACCCGTGATGAGCACGGAGCTGTCGGTCGCCGCGATCCGCGCCATCAGCGAAAGCAACTGCTGCATCCGGGGCGAGCGCCCGATCAGCGAGGCGTTAGCGCCCACCCGATACGCCTCGTTCTCGCCGGGCGGCGTTTTCAGCGCCCGCTCCGCCGCGCGAAGGGCGTCGCCCGTGTCGCCCTCCGGCGGCGCAAACTTGTCTAAAAACTTCTCGCCCGCACTCATTCGACGGCCCCGCCAATTCTGATTCCAGTCGATTGAGGAATCCCACGCCGGTCTGTTGACGACGGCGAGCCCCGGCGCGTTCCGGCCCGCCACGCGGAGGGCACTTCACCCTCAAATAATGGTTCGAGAGATGCTTGGGGAAACGGGCCCTCTTGATAGTGTCTCATCTCTCTTCCGGGGAGAGGCCAACCATGCAGAAGGTCAGCAGGCCCAAGCTGCTCGACAGATACGGTGAGGTATAACTCAGGTGTAGCAACCAACATGCCAAGACCGCCGACGGCGAAAAGCCAATAGATATGAGAGTAAAGATTCATCCGCGAGGCCGCGCACGGCCCGCTCGTGTTACGTAATAAATCAGGCGCGGGGGACTATGTTTTATAGCGAAAATACAGTGGGCGATCTGACCGGCCATCGACGCCACGCGGGGCGTTTTATGATCGGCGGGCGCTTTAGAGGGCGACCCCCGATCAGAGGCGGGACCCGGTCGAACCGTGAGGGGGGCGCACCGGCCCTCCACGGAAATTAGATTGACAGGCGTCGGAGCCTTACAGTAGGCTCTCCCCTCTTTTCCCGACTGCCGTTTATCACCTACGAACTCGCAGCATTTACTCACGAGCCCGCCGGGAGACCCCTTAGGCCACACCTCCACGCCCGTTACATTTCGGCGCGCGGGCACATTAAAGGTTAAAGGTAGAAGATAAACCCTTCTCAGATGGCCGGTGCATCCCGGCAGGCGTCGCCGGCGCAAGCCCGCAAGTCCGCAAGTCTAATCGCCCCCAGCGCAGAAGGAGGACAGCCGCTCATGGCCCCGATGGTCGAAAAAGAATGGACGCTGATGTTCTATTTCGCGAGCGACAACGCGCTCGCCCCCGAGATCGTCTCGCAGCTCAAAGCCATCAAACAGGCGGGCTTTCACCCCGACGCCAACGTCATCGCGCAGTTCGACCCCAACTCCGAGAACACCGACACGCACATCTTCGAGGTCAACCGGATTAACAAGATTCAGGCGAAGGGGAAACACAGGATCGGCCACGTCGGGTTCAGGGCCAACGATCCGTACGTCGTGAACCTGATGACCGACAAGGTGTGGAGGAAGGACAAGAAGGAGGGGCCGATCAGAGACCGGATCATAAAATCCCTCGACAGGTTCAAGGCCAAGGGCGAGGTCTTCGACCCGCCCGTCCCGCCGCCGCGCCCCGAGCGCCCGGAAGACGGCGGAGGCTCGCTCGAAGCCGCCCCCGTGGAATCCTTACAAAGCTTCCTGCGCTTTTGCAGCCGTAACTACCCGGCCCGGCATTACATGCTCTTCATCCTCGGGCACGGTCTGGTGGTGGGTAACGACACGTTCCTGTTCGACGAGAACGCCCCGGAGCATTCTTTGAAGCTGACCGACCTCGGGGTGATCTTGAACGACTTCAAGGGGGAGATCAGGGAGAAGGGCGGCGTGTTCGAGCTGGTCAGCTTCCACAGTTGCTCGATGAGTTCCCTCGAAGTGGCCTGCGAGCTTCAGTATGACGGCGATAAAAAGTACGGCGGCGCTAAGAGGAATGGCGGCGGTAAAAAGAATGGCGGCGGTAAACCGGAAGGCACGGCCAACTACATGCTCGCCGCGCAGAGCCCCTCGTTCGTCGGCAGTTGGCCCTACAGGCAGATCTTGATCCGGATATTCAATTACCTCGTCAGGAAGGAGAGCGACGTCCAAAAACTGTGCACGGACATCTTCTCCTACTGCCTCTATAACAGTTACGACTTCATCGTGGCGGGCTACAACTTCGACGTGTGCCTGTGTGACCTGAACAACGTGCCGAAAATTCGCCCCCCGCTCTCCGCCCTCGCGAAGGCGCTCGTCGAAGGCTTGAAGTACCCGCAGCTCGTCGAGCGCGTTCTCCTGGCCCACTGGGACGCGCAGAGCTACTGGCTGGAGAACTACACCGATCTGCACGACTTCTGCGGCTGCCTCAAGCGCAGGCTTGACGGGCCGGGATCGGAGCCCGCCGGGGTCGCGGAAAAGATCTCCGGCGCCTGCGACGAAGTGATCACGGTGCTCAAGAAAGGGGGCGTGAAGGGCGACGGGCTGCCCGTCGTCCGTTCGGAATTTGCCGGGACGGCTTCTCAGTACTCGCGCGGGTTGTCCGTCTTCTTCCCGTGGTCTCCTCCGCTCAACTCGCTGTTCTGGCCCACCGAATATAACAAGTACCGGTTCTTTACGGACGCGGGGAAGGGCGAAACCCCGTGGAGCGAGTTCTTGGCCGAATACTTCTTGAAGACGCGTCGGCCCGCGCGCGGGACGGAGGAGGAGGCGCTGCTCGCCGTGGCCGAAAGTAACGGGGGGCGCGCGCGCCGGAAGTCGAAGACGCCCGAGCTTGAGGAGGAACTGCTCGAAGCCTTTGCCACCCGCGTCTTCGGCGTGAGCGGGCAACTGAACAAGGGCGGCCCGCGCGACACGCAGGGAGACGACTGCGATTGCCCGTCCATCAAGAACTACCCCTCGTTCACCCGCGAGCCGCAGGCGGAGGCGCAGGACGGTGAGACGCCGTACGAGCTGCCCCGCGGGAGCGTGGTCAGCAAGACTTTCGTGAGCGACCGGACTCCCTTCAAACAGGGGCGGGGGAAGACCTCCATTCTGGACAACTTGGCCGAGTGAGATCACGAGCGGCATCGTCGGGTCGGGCCTTGAGACGAAAGGGGGCCCTCCGCGGCCTGCTCATGCTGGCGGCGTTACTACTGGTTTGTCCGGCCACGCCTCAGCGCGGGCAGGTGACGCCGGGCGCGGCAGAGGCGGCGCGGCAACTGGCGGGCGCGGCCAACGACAACGCCGCCGGTCTGGAGGGGCGGCGGGAGGCCCTGAGAAAGTTGGAAGAGGCGGCCCGCCTCTTCGAGGGCGCGGGAGAGCTGATCGAGGCGGCCCACGCACTCAACCGCGCGGGCCGCCTCCAATTAATACTGAATGCGCCGCAATCGGCCCTCGACGATCACTCGAAAGCGTTAGACCTGCTTAAACAGTCGCCCGACGCGGGCGCGGAAGTGGACGGCCTGAACGGGCAGGGCGCGGCCTACATTCGACTGAATAGAGGCGGCGACGCCGAGAGGGTGATCGGAAGGGCGCTCTCGCTGAGCGAGCAGTCCGGCTACTCGCGCGGCGAGGCGCAAGCCCTCCTGACGCTCAGCGAGCAGCAGAATCCGTCCGACCACGCGCTGGCCCTGCGGACGGCCCAAAAGTCTCTCGCGCTCTGGCAAACGCTCGACGACAAGCCGTCGCGCGCGCGCGCCTACGCCCGCGTCGGGCAGTACTACATGGCGCAGAGCGCGCTGCCGGAAGCCGCAGAGAATTACCAGCAGGCGCTAGCCGTCTGGCGCGACTTGAACAACCCGCCGGAGCAGGCGGGCGTTTTAATCATGCTGGGCTACATCGAGTTCCGCAAAGGAGAGTGGTGGGGCTGCATTTCGCTCATGACGCAGGCCCAGAGCATGATCGACGCGGGGGCCGAGCCGGAAATGATGGGGCAGATCGCGGGCGCGATGGCGGAAACTTTCAACGAGAACGGGATGCCGGAAAATGGCCTGACACAGTACCAGCGCGCCTTAGATTTCTACCGCCAGTCCGGCGACGCCCACTTGGTGGCGTATGCGACTTGGGGCCTCGGCGTGACGCACTACCTTCTGAAGGAATACCCCGAAGCCGTCGCCGACTTCAACCAAGTCCTCGCCACCACGGAAAAGGATAGCCTCTGGGCGCAGTGCTACGAATACCTCGGCAGAGTTTACATCGCGACCGGCGAATACGATCTCGCCCTGACGAACCTGCAATCCGCCCTCGCCATCTACACGCAAGCCGGCAACCCGCTGGAAGCGGCGCAGGCGCGCGGGCTGTTGGGGCAGCTCTCCCGGTTGCAGGGACGCCCCGAACAGGCGCGGCGATACTACAAGCAGGCGTTGGACGCCTTCACCGAATTGTCAGACCGGCTCAACCAAGCCGCCGTCTATTCCGAGCTGGGGCGGTTGGAGTTGAAGGGCGGCGACTACGCCGCCGCGCAAGACTATCTGCGGCAGTCCATCGATGTCACCGAGAACGTCCGCCGCGTCCCCACCAGCAGCGATCTGACCGCGGCCTTCTCCGCGACCGTCCACGACCGTTACGAGGGTTACGGCGAGTGCCTGATGCGCGGGCACAGGCTGAACCCGTCGCTGGGGCTCGACGCGCGCGCCTTCGAGGTGAGCGAGCTGATGCGCGGGCGTTCCCTCGCGGAGTGGCTGCGCGTGAGCGGGACGAACCTCGTGCCGGGGCTCGACCCGAAGCTGGCGGATCGGGAGAAGCTGCTCCGCCAATCGCTGCGCGTGAAGGAGGACTACAGGGTGACGCTGCTGGCCGGAGGGGGCAAGAAGGAAGAGCTTGGCCTGCTGGTGGCGGAGCTGGCGCGACTGGAAGCGGAGTACAAACAGGTCAACGACGCCATACGCGCTCTCTACCCCTCTTACGAGCAACTGACGCGCCCGGCGGCGTGGGACTTGCGGCGGATTCAGACTGAGGTCATCGCCGACGATCAGACCGCGCTGCTGGAATACAGCCTCGGGGCGGACGAGAGCTACGCGTGGGTCGTCACGCGCGACCGGATCAAGAGCTTTAAGCTGCCAGCCGAGGCGGAGATCGTCGAGGCGGCGGGGAGAGTTTATAAATTGCTCGCGCGCCCGTCAGCCGCCGGCTCCGAAGAAGACGAAGAAGACTTGGCCGCGGCGACTCGTGAACTAAGCCGGATGATCCTGTCGCCCGTCGCCGCGGAGTTGAACAAGCGGCGGCTCATCGTCGTCGCCGACGGCGCGCTCAACTACATCCCCTTCCAAGTTCTGCCCGCGCCGTCCGACGGAGAGCCCCTCGTCGCCGCCTACGAAATCGTCAACGCGCTTTCGGCTTCCATCCTCGGCGAGCTGCGGCAGGAGGCGGCGCGGCGTCAGCCGACGAAGCTGCTGGCGGCGTTCGGCAATCCGAAGTTCGCCCCCGACACCGCGCGGGCCGAAGATCGGAAGGGGGCCGAGACGCCCTCGGCGACGCAGCAGGCGTCGGCGGCCCGTTTGGAGGGCGCGTTGCGCGACATCGAGTTGAGCCGAGACTCTTTCGATCCTTCCGCCATCAAGCCGCTGTTTTACGCCAAGCGAGAGTTAGCCAGCCTGCGCGACTCGGCCTCCGGCGGAGAGACTTTCGTCGCGGAGGAGTTCGACGCCACGCGCGAGCGGCTGCTCAGCACGGACTTGACGCAGTACGCCATTCTCCATCTCGCCACACACGGCTTCCTCGACCCCAAGCGCCCGGAAAATTCCGGCCTCATGCTCTCCACCTTCAGCCGCGACGGGCGCTCGCTCGACGGCTTCGTCGGACTGCAAGACATCTATCAGCTCCGCGCGCCGGTCGATCTGGTCGTCCTGAGCGCGTGCCAGACGGGGCTCGGCAAAGACGTGCGCGGCGAAGGACTGCTCGGGCTGACGCGCGGGTTCATGTACGCCGGGGCGTCGAGCGTGATGGCGAGCTTGTGGAAGGTTGACGACGAGGCGACCGCCGAATTAATGAAGCGGCTCTACGCCAACATGCTGCGAGAGGGGATGACCCCGGCGGCGGCCTTGCGCGCGGCGCAAAACAGCATCCGGCAAAGGCCGGAGTGGCGCTCGCCTCACTACTGGGCGGCGTTCACTTTGCAGGGCGAGTACGGCGCGGTCATCAAGCCCGCGCGGGCCGCGCGCGCCGCGGCGTGGTATCGGACGGCTCTGGCGTGCGGGGGGTTGTTGACGTTGCTGGCGTGCGCCGCGTGGTGGCATCGCCGCCGCCGCGGGCCGCGGGCCGCGGCGCGGGCTGAGCGTGCGGCGTGCTGACGGCTACCCGACGACGAAGAAATAGTTGCCGGGGACGCGCCGCTCGGTGTTGCCGTCTTCGGCGGCGAAGAGTTTCAAAGCGTACTGACCGCGGCTGAGCTGCGCCGCCGGAATGACGACGGAGACGGATCGGGCGTCCTGCCCGACCGTCTCCAAAGGCTTAATCTCCCCGCCGGCGTTATCTAAGTTCTCTAACTCGGCCCGGTAGCGCGCGGGGCGCGACGGCCCGCCGGGCAGGGTTAAAGAAATTTTCAGCGCGTCAGCCTTGAGCGGCAGGATTACTTTAGGGGCCGCGACGCCTTCGGCGCGCGTGTTATCGACGCTCCTCGTTAACGCCAGCTCGACGAAGGTTTGGGGCTCGGACGTGTGCGGGCGCGCGAGCCACCACGCCCCGGCTATGATGACGAGCGCCGCGAGCGCGGAGGCGGCGCGCAGCCCCATGCTCTGGCCCTCCCAGAAGGCGCGCAACCGCCCGTGCCATGTCTGCCCGGCCCGCGCCGCCGCCGCCTTGTTGACAGCAGACGCATTGACAGCCGAACACTGATCGACGTGGCAGAGCAGGGCCGCCGCCATCCTCACGCGCTCGCGGCGCGCGGCGGTCGTCAGGTAGTTCCGCTCGAAGCTCTTGCGCTGCCCAGGCGCGAGTTCGCCGCGCAGGTAATCGTCGATCAGCTCTTCTTCGACCAGATTAATCTGATCGGGCCAGTCCTCTTGGGCAAAGCACTCTTCCTCGAACCGCTCCGATTCCCCCTCGGGCAGCTCCGCCAGCAGGTAGGCGACAATGCGTTCGTCAGTCATTCTTTTGTAAATCCCTTCGCCGTGTGAGAGCCGGTTGGAACAGAGTCCCCTCTCCTCTATATACATATGCGCCAAATCCGCGATGTGTTGCGCGTTAAATTGACGCGGGGCCTTCGTGCGTGCGTTTCCGGACGCAGTCGGTCAGGACGCCGCGCAGGCGCGTGACGCGCATCCGCAGCGCCAGCACGGTGGTCTTCATCTCCTCGGCCAGCCGGCGGCGGTGTTCGGCGCGCGCGCGCCCCTGCATGCGCTGGCAGTAGGCCATCAGCAGCTCCCTCTCGTCGGCGGCCAACTGTTCGAAACACGGCTGCAATATGCGGTTGATTCGGTCAACCTCCTCGTCGCAATTGTCGGCGAGCCTCTCGACGAAATGAAGGAAGCTCGCGCCCTCGCGCTGCTCGCCGCGCCACCTTTCCATGGCGACGTTACGGGCCACGCCCATGCAATATTTGTCCACGTCGGGGACGGGCGCCCCGGCGCTGATCTTAACGGCTGCGCGGTCGATGGTCTCGTCGGCGGCCCTACCCGTGTCGGCGATGCCACGCAGATGGAAAAAGCCGACGAGCTTCTTGTGCAGGCGCGTGTAACGGCGGCCCGCCTCCTCGGCGTCCGGGGAGAGGCTTTCCAAAAAGCGCGCAAAATCCTCGGGGCTCATGTTCCGTGTGTTCTTTGAAAATTTTGAGGGGGGAACCGACCGAGCCCTGTTTTCGCGGGCCCGGAAAATAAGAAACGCCCCGCATTGTACGATTTTAACCGGGGTTGGCAAGTGGTTGGGGCCATTCGGGCTGGCCCACACTGCAACGGTGTTGCGGGAAGCAGATCAAAAATGGATCGGCGGCCCAGTTAGGAATAGCGACGTGATGGCAGGACGAACCAAACGATGAAGTCGGATCGATGAACGATGAAGTTAAAGACAGGCGCTCTTACTTCATCGTTCGTCGTTCCGACTTCATCGTTTACACTCTATCCCCCGCCGCACGCGCCCAACTGTTGACGCAGCAGCTCCCACGCTTGCGCGAGGTGTCGCTCGGTCGTCAGCAGGTTGCCGACCGCGATGCGCAGCGCGAGCCGCCCGTGCAGGCGCGTGTGCGTCAGGTAGGCCGCGCCTGTCGCGTTGACGCGCGCGAGCAGACGCTCGTTCAACTCGTCCAACTCCTCATCGCCGACGCGCTCACCCGTTCCGCCATGCGGGGCGCGCGCGCGGAAGCAGACGACGCCCATCTCGACCGGCGCGAGCAGCTCGAAGCGTTCGTCGGCCTCGACCCAGCCGGCGACGAGGCGCGCGAGGCGTCGGGCTTCGCGGATGCGCGCGGCGAGCCCCTCGCGCCCGAAGGCGCGGATGACGAACCACGCCTTGAGCGCGCGGAAGCGTCGCCCGAGCTGGATGCCGTAGTCCATGTAGTTGGGCACGGAGTCGCCCGCCCGCTCCGCGTCGCCGCGCAGGTATTCGGGCACGAGGGAGAAGACGCGGCGCAGCGATTCGGGCCGCCGCACGTAGAGCGTGCTGAAGTCTAGGGGCACGAACAGCCACTTGTGCGGGTTGAAGACGACCGAGTCGGCGCGCGCGACGCCGCGCATGACGTGGCGGCCCTCTTCGAGGAGCGCGAGCGCGCCCCCGTATGCCGCGTCGACGTGCAGCCACGCGCCGTGCTCGCGGCACACGTCGGCGATCTCCTCGACCGGATCGACGCTCGTCGCCGAAGTCGTCCCCACCGTGGCGACGACGGCGAGCGGGCGGCGGCCCGCGCGCAAGTCTTCCCCGACGGCGCGGCGCAGCGCGCCGACGCTCATCCTGTAGGCGTCGTCCGAGACGACGCGCCGCACGTTCGACTCGCCGAGGCCGAGCGTGATCGCGGCCTTCTCGACCGAGCTGTGCGCCTGATCGGAGGCGTAGAGCGTGAGCGGGGGGATGTCGGCGCGACCGGCCAGCCCCTCGCGGCGCACGCCGAAGCCGATCTCTTCGCGCGCGGCGGCGAGCGCGTGGAGCACCGCGACCGAGGCGGTGTCGTAGACGACGCCCCAGAACTCCGCGGGGAGTCCGAGCATCTGCCGTATCCAATCGAGGACGACGGATTCGAGTTCGGTGGCGGCGGGCGAGGTCTGCCACGTCATGGCCGAGACGTTGAGGGCGGCTGAGAGCATCTCGCCGATGATGCCGGGCGCGTTGGTCGTGGTGGCGAAGTAGCCGAGGAAGGAAGGGTGGCCCCAGTGGACGATGCCGGGCATGACGACGCGGTCGAAGTCGCGCAGGATTTCGTCCATCGGCTGCGCGTGCTCGGGCGGGGAGGCGGGCAGCTCCCCGATGATCGCGCCGGGCGTTTGTTCCGGCACGACGCGGCGCGTCTCGATCCCGGCGCGGTAGTCGGCGATCCAGTCGGCGACCTCGTGCAAGAGTCGGCGGAACTCTTCGTCGGGCAGGTCGCCCAGCTCCGGCGCGCGGGCTTGATCGTTCACGGCGTCACCGTTCGGACGATGCGTCCGGCGCGGCCCTGCCGGCGACGCGCCACGCGCGGCCCGTGCCCTTCGAGAGCAGCTTGTCTCCGAACGGGTAGCCGCCGTGCGCGACGCGCCAGTAGAACGCCCAGTAGGTGCTCGCGGCGCGCTCCGCGATCCAGAGCGGCGCGTAGAGGCAGAGCCGCGCGGGGAAGAAGCGCGTCGCGCCGTCGCCCAAGCCGCGGGCCGCGACGAGCGCCGCGCCGCACGCCACCGCCGCGACGAAAGCGAGCGCCCAACGCCACCCGCCGGCGAGCAGCGCGACGAGGAGCGCGACGGGCAGGGCGGCGAAGAAGGCGGTCTTCGCGCGCATCACGAAATCCTCGTACGCCTGACGCGGCCTCTGCTCGATCCACTTCCTGAAGGTCGGCGGGCGCTTCAGGATGAAGAAGTCGCGCGCGTAACGGACGCGCGCGCCGCGCGCGCGGAAGTGGCGCACGATCTCTTCGTTGTCGAAGAGCACGTCGCCGTCGTAATGGCCGACGCGCAGCATCGCGCTCCGCCGCACGCCGAGCGTGCCGGGGTAGTCGCCCTCCGCGATCCACGCGCGGTTGATGAGCATCCGCGCCGCCTCCGTCCTCGCCCAGAAGGGGAGCGGGCTCAGGTAGTTTTGCGGGCGCACCATCTCGTCTTCGCCGAGCAGAGAGATCATGCGCCGCACGTCGGCGCGCGTGTAGCGGATGTCGTCGTCGGCGAGGATGATGCGCTCGTTGGCGGCGAGCGCGACCCCCGTGTGGATGCCGTTGACCTTGCCGTTGAGGTACTTGTACTGCGGATCGACCGCGGCGTGGAGGCACGCGCCGCGCCACGCCTCCCCGTGCGCCGCGAAAACGTCGCGGGGCGATCCGTCGACGACGAGCACGTCGCACCCCGCCTCGCCGAGCGCGCGGAAATAGTCTCGGAAGCTCTCCGCCGCGCGCGCGTCGAAGCGGACGCGGCGGATCGTGAGCAGGTAGGTGCAGCGCGCCGCGCCGTCGCCGTTCGTCGGGGATGAGTTTTCTGCTTTCATATCGTGCGGCGGACTTCACCCGCCTCGCCGTCGCCGCGCCCGCCGAGACGCTCACCTAACTCGCTTCACGCGTCTCCGAGATCGAGCGCACACTCCGCGGGCCGTGCGGCGTCGCGGGCTGGCCCGCCGTGCGCTCGACGGTCGCCGTCCGAGGCCCGCCAGTGTCCGCTGCCGTACCCTTAAGTCCCTTGTGGCACATAAAGTTACCTTATTACAAACTCCCTGCCACGTAATCTATACAAAATCATTCTATTTTGAGTCTCACAGTCCAAAGTAGGTCGCGCCGAGGTTCCCACGGGCGCGGGCGGAGCAAGGGGCGTTATGTCGCAAGCGTTAGGCGCAGTTCAATCTTCTCCGGCACTAAACCCGTTCGACGGCGAAGCACGCACGAACAGCGCGTACGCGGCGTGGCGCGGGGGCAAACTCGTCCACCCGCTTGAGCCGGGGCGAAGGCCCTCTTTGCTCGCGCGGCGCGTGCATGATAGTTTTCGCGCGCACGTCCTCGATCCGGAATTTTCGTGCGTCGGCGGGAAGGCCGCGATCAAAAACGACACTTACCGCTTCGGCTTCTACGCCGGGATGAACGAGCAGGCGTCGACCGCCGGGCTGGCCTACGACCTCTGGGAGTACGTGCGCGAGCGCCCGAGTTTCGGGACGGAGTACGCGACGTTCGTCGCGAGCTTCGCCGCCCCCGACGTGCGCGACGAGCGACACTGGGAGGGCCTGCTGTGGTCGCAGCTCCAAAGCCTGCACGATCTCGACCGCGAGCACCACGCGTGGGACCCGACCGTGAGCAGCGACCCGGCAGACCCCGGCTTCTCCTTCAGCGTCGCCGGGACGGGCTTCTTCGTCGTCGGCTTGCACCCGGCCAGCTCGCGGCAGGCGCGCCGCTTCGCGTGGCCGACGCTCGTCTTCAACGCGCACGATCAGTTCGAGCACCTGCGCGAGCAGCATCAGTTCGAGCGGCTGCGCGCGACCGTGCGCGCCCGCGACTACAAGTTGCAGGGCTCGCTCAACCCCAACCTGAGCGACTTCGGCGAGGTGAGCGAGGCGCGGCAGTATTCGGGCCGCGCCGTCGAGAAGGATTGGCGCTGCCCCTTCCGCGCGCGCCGCGCGGCGGGCGGGTCTTCGGACTAGCGAGCGCGCCGGCGACGCCGCGAAGTTTTCGCTCAAACGCGCGAGGAGCGCACCGCGAGCATGACCACCCGCTACCACCTCGAACCGCAGACCGGCGTCGGCTTCTTACTCGCGCGCGGGCAGCACCTGAAGATCATCGACCCGCGCGGCGAGCAGGTGTCCGATCTGACCGCCTTCGCGCAGGAAGACAAATCCGAGTGGCTCTCTTCGGGGCGCACCATCGACTACGCCAACACGATCTACCTGACGACCGGGCACCTGCTCTACTCGAACCGCAGCCGCCCGATGTTCACCATCGTCGAAGACACGGTCGGGCGGCACGACTTCCTGCTCACGCCCTGCAGCCCCGAGACCTTCAAGCTGCTCTACGATCACCACGACTACCACCCGAGCTGCTTCGAGAACCTGTCGCAGAGCCTCGCCCCGTTCGGCGTCGGGCCCGACATGATCCCGACGACCTTCAACGTCTTCATGAACGTCGTCGTGCTCCCTTCGGGTGAGCTGCGGATCGATCCGCCCCCCTCGCGCGCGGGCGATCACATCCTCCTGCGCGCGGAGATGAACCTGATCGTGGGCGTCACGGCCTGCTCGGCGGAAAAGTCTAACAACCACAGCTTCAAGCCGATCGACGTGGAAGTTTATTGACCGCGGCCCGGGAGGCCCTCACCTCACTTCGCAGCCGCCAGCGCGAGCTGGCCGCGCTCCCTCCCGATCTTCTGCCAGCGGTTGGGGCTGACGCGGCGCGTCCCCCAGACGAACTCCGCCGCGGGGCCGGCCTGCGGCGCGAAGAAGCGCAGCGCGAGCAGCCCGCCGTAGCCGCCCGACTGTTTGGGGTTGACCCACCACCCGGCGGTCGGGTCCCACAGCCTGATCTCTTTGTCACGCACCTCGACCGCGCAGGCTTCGTGGTAGATCAGATCTTCCTTGATCCAGTGGGCGGGCACTTCGTCGCCGTCCCACCTGCTCGACCACTGGCGCGCGGCGTCGTCCGTGTACTGTTGGATGAACTGCGCCGGGTAGCTCCTCACCCCGCGGGCGGCGAACAGCTCCTGCGCGAGCGCCGCCAGCGCGCCGCAGTCGAGCGTCTTCCGCTCGACCGCCTCGCACCAGTGGATGGGCCACCGCGACGGCCCCCACGCGTACTTCAGGCGCAGCCAGCGCGGCCCCGTGTGCGGGTCGCCCGCGTTCAACTGCGAGTAGTCGGTCGAGAGCAGCCACTCGCGCGCGATGCGGCAACACTGTTCGCCGTGGTGTGAGATGGTCGAGGCGGGGAAGTGCTCCCACTTCTCCATCGCCGAGCGCGTGTCGGCGAAGTCGGTCTCGTCGAATTCGATCCTATCCTCTGCCAAAGACATAAGACATGCTCCTGTCGTAAGCTCCCGCGTCACAGAAAACCAGAACGTCGCCGGGGCTCACGCCCTCCGGCAACTCGACGTTCGACGCCACCACGTCGTGTTCCATACAGAGTCTGCCCAGCAGGTGCGTCTTCCCGTGCCTTAGGGTCTGCCACTCGCCCGTCAGCTTGTCCTGACGCAGAATCCGGTGCGGCTGGAAGAAGTGCATCGGCAGCTCGGCTATCGAGCCGTCCACCACCGCCTCTTTGATCTCGTCCGAGGCCGACTCCTCCAACTCGATGAGGCGCATCGCCACGGCCATCGAGGGCTGGGCCATCGCCTTGCCGGGCTCGGAGATGATCTGCTTGACGAAGGGCAGGAAGTCGCGCGCGCGCGCGACGGCGGCGGCGAACCTGTCGTCCGAGTCCCTGTGCCAGTCGTCCGGGAACCACCCGCCGCCGACGTCGAGGCACTCGATCTGGCGGCGCGCGAGCGTCTCGATGGAGCGACACCAGCGCAGCATCGACTCGTACAGGTGCCACCACTGCGCGACGCCGATGTTGCTGCTCGCCATGTGGAAGTGGACGCCGAAGGCGCAGTCGCGCGGCAGCGTCTCAATCGCCTCGACGAGTCGCTTGAGGGCTTCGGGCGAGTCGACGGGGATGCCGAAGCGTGAGCCCGCGCCCGGCGCGCGCAGCCGCACGCCGACGATCTTCGCACGCAGCTCTTCCTTCTCGACGCTCGCCACGACGCGCCGCAGGTCGGCGATGGAGTCGCAGAAGACGGCGTGGATCGGGGCGGCGGGCAGGAGCCCTTCGGGCCACCACTTGCCGGGGCCGTTCAAGACCACCTGCTCGGGCCTGAACCCGATCCTGAGCGCCTTCTGGACTTCCAGCAGGCTGATCGCTTCGGCCAAAAAGCCCGACTCCTTCGCCAGCCTGATGAGCCTCTCGTCCGGGTTGGTCTTGATGCTGTAGGCGTTCGTGACCCGAAGCTCCGGCGTCGAGAGCCTGCTCGCCGCTCCGGCGGCGCGCTGGAAAAGCTCCGCGGCGGTGCTTTCGAGGAACAGCCACGACGGCGTCTCCATCTGCGTGAAGTCGTAAGCCTTCAGATCGCTGATGAAGGTCGTGGGCACGACGGGCGCTTCGGCGTTGTTCGCGGCGGCGTCCGCGCCGCCCGCGCCGTCGCCCGCGTGCAGCTTGTGCAGCCGCTTCGCGAGGGCGAGCGTGCCCGAAGGGTGCTTCATCGAATGGCCGATGCCGCCGGGGAAAGGCTCCGGCAGACTCGGCAGGGGGAATTGCGAGCGCACGGGAATCTCCAGAACGACGCGCGTGAACTCCTCGCAGACGCTTGATCCGGCTTGGGCCTTCACGCCGGTCGCGCGCTCCACGAGCGCGGCGGGCAGGTTGCGCCCGGCGATGGTGGAGCCGTGAATCCACGCGGGGAAGCGCGGGTTACATTCGAGCAGCCACAACTGCCCGCCCGTGTCGCGCACCATCTCGAACTCCGCGCCGCCCGTCCAGTTCAACTCTTTAACGATCCGGCGCAGCGGCGCGACGAACTCGGCGGGCACTTCCGTCACGTCGCCCGCCCACGTCTTGCCCTCGTCCGTCAGCTCGCGCTTGCGCATGTAGACGCAGTCGAGCAGCTCGCCGCGGTAGGCGCTCAGGCAGACCGACTCCTCGTAGCCGGTGACGTGAGTTTGGAGGAACAGCTTCTCGGTCGACCACGCGCGCGAGAGGAGCGTGCGCACCCGCTCGAACACGTCCCAACTGTGCGTGCGGACGGCCTCGTAGTACGGCCCCTTGAGCCACACCTTCCACCCGTGCTGGCGGCAGAAGGCGTGCAGCTCCCAGTCCGAGCGTTCCGTAGAGATGTAGGCGGGGATGTTCACGGGCAAGCCTTCGTGCGCTTCGACGGCGGGCTTGCTGATCTTTTGCAGGGCGGCGGTCGACGGCGTGAGCAGGTTCGGGTGGCCTTCGGGGAAGACGCTGGCGAGCCACATGATCTCCAGATCGACGCCGGAGATCCAGAGCCCGCCCGCGTCGAGCGCCGCCTTCACGTCCGCCGCGTAGGCGTCGAGGCTCAGCTCCTCCCACGGCCTTTGCAGCCACAACTCGTCCAGATCAGTCCAGTGGATTCCCGAACAGCGGTTCGAGTATTCGACGCCGACGAGGGTGGCGTCGGGGTAGGCTTGGCGCAGCGACCGCGCGATCCCGATGCCGGGCTGCGGGTTCGTGCCGCTGTAGAGCCCGCTGATGTAAATTTTCATATTCCCTTCCCGAAGCAAAATGTGGCGCGGGGGTTAATCAACACGTCGGCGCACGCGCCCTCCCCGCCCGACTCGAATAAGTTAAGACTTTTGTGAGAGTAGCTGGCTTTAACGCTCAGGCTCGTACCCCACCCTCATGTCCGACCCCGCGAGGGCAAAGGTATAGCCGCTGCACTCGCCTCTAACATCGAAGCGCGGCGTTCGAGCATGACAATCTCGCGGGAAACTGATGCGGACGCGCTAAGCTGTAGAATTATATAAATTAATAACAGCACCGGGGCCGGCGCGTCTGTCCGTTAAGGTACGGACTGTGAGCAGTTTAGACGCTGGCCCAGAGGGCGGGCGTGGACGCCGGGTTACAGGGGGGCACGGGGATGCGCCGCTTAAAGGCGTCGGTGAAGCGCCCGTCCACGCGGACGCTGAAGGTCAGGCCCTCGTGCGCGTCGCTGCCGTGGAATTGATTAACCGTGTCGAACCACGCGCTGTAGGATTCGACGTACTGCTTCTCGCCCGTGTGGTGGTTGAGCACGTAGAAGGGCTTACTCAGGTTCGTGCGGAACCAGACGAACTCGTGGCACACCTCCGCGCTCAAATGATCTCGGTGGGCGGGGACGCTGCGTGCCGAATCGTCATAGATGATGAGCATCCTCCCCGTCGCGCTGAAGGGGAGGGTCTCGATGAAATCCACCAGCGAAGAAAATTCGTCAGCCGCTTCCGTGCGCGCCCACAACTCGGGCTTATCCAGATCGAGGTAGTCGTAAGGGACGCCCGGTTTAGTCCGGGAGAGCCAGATTTCTCTCGCGCCGGGTTGGTGGGGCGCGGCGGCGTTCAGCCGGTGCTGGTTTAAGAAGAGATCGTCGGCACGCGCTTCGAGATGCCGTTTGATCCTTTCGACGACGTAGCCGTCCAGAGACTTCAACCTCTCCACGTCGATGAACTCGTCGAACGACTTGTAACACGGGTAGGCGATGCGCGAGTCAACTTCCCGCTCAGCCATTGCGGTGTCATCGGCCAGTGCTTTCATCGGCACGCCCTCCGTTGCTCCCATCAACAATTCAGGCGCGCGGGCCGTCGGCCCCGCCCGCGCCGAAAACCCCCGCGGGCCGTTTCAACTCCGGCCCGTCGCGGAGTGCCGTAGGTGCGGGGCGCACGCCCAGAGGGCGGGCGTCGAGGCGGGGTTGTCCGCGGGCACGGGGATGAGCTTTCGGAATTCATCCGTGAAAATCCCGTCCACCCGGATGCTGAAGGTCAGCCCTTCGCCCGCGTCGGCCCCGTGAAACTGGTTCACCGTGTCGAACCACGCGCTGTAGGATTCGACGTACTGCTTCTCGTTCGTCTCGTGGTTGAGCACGTAGAACGGCTTGTTCATGTTCGTGCGGAACCAGACGAACTCGTGGCAAGCCTCCGTGCTCGTGTGATCCCTGTGCGGGGTGACGGGCCGGGCGAGATCGTCGTACATGATCAACATCCTGCCCGTCGCCTTGAACGGCAGGGTCTCGATGAAATCCATCAGCCAGTGGAACTCCGCCGCCTCCGGCGTGCGCCCCCACAGCTCCGTCCGGTCGAGATCGAAATAGCTGTCGGGCTGCCTGGATTGAGCCAGATAGATCATCCTCGAACCGGGGCGGTCGGGCCCCTCGTCCTTTAACCTGTAAGGGCCGGTATAGAATTGAAGATCGGTTTGCGCCCTGAGGCGCTGGCTTATCCGCTCGCGGATGTAGCCGTCCAGAGACCTCAGCCTCTTAACGTCGATGAACTCGTCGAACGATTTGTAGCACGGGTAAGAGATTCGGGGATCGAGCTTCGCCGCCGCCGGGGCCGCGCCGCCCGCTTCTCCGGCGTCCGACTTCATGACGCCGGCGAGGCCGTCCCGGCTCGGCTGCGGTTCGTGAGTCATACGCCCCCCTCCCTTCCCGCGCGCGCGGGCACGTCCGCCGCGCTAAATGTAGAGCGCCTCTGCCGCGTAGATGTAGCACGCGGCGCATCTAGCGCTTCGCCTCTTTGGTTTCGACAGTTCGGAGCAAGTTACCAGCCGCCAACCCCGCGAACAGTCCGGAAGCGTACTCGAAGCATCCGCCGGCAATTGCCGGATCGCCTGCGGCGAATGGGGCGTCGGGCGCTGGATTCTTCTGCCCCTCACCGCGGAGTCTCCGGGTGGGGATCGCGTAGCGCGAGTCGCACGATATTGTGCCCTTCGTGTCTGTTCTGTTTCGTAAAAATTTTGAAGACGTCGGGCGAGATGTTTGAAGATTTATAAAAAAAAATATTCGGCGGCTGATTAACCACTTGTACGCGCAAGAAATTACCCCTGCAAAACTTTTGCAGGGGCACGTTAGTCACGCCGCATGAATAAAATAATTCTTGACTTCAAAGCCAGCGCGCGTATTATACGGCCTACCCCTGCTTGAAAAATTTAAACGAAACGCTCCCTGTTTTCCGCCCAACCGGGGGCGCGCGCTTCGCCGTGAGACCTCGCTGATTTACTCACGCGCCTGTCGTCATTAACCTCGCCCGGCGGAGAGTTGTCTGCGACGCTCGGTGCGTCCATGTTGCCGTAGTCTCTCACGCGCTGACGTTGCGTTGCCGTAATCTCCCGCGTGTCCGAGTTGCCGTGTTCTCCACAGACCAGTTGAGATAAAAGTCGAGCCCCGTCAACACTGGCAGGTGTCGACGGGGCCGGTGTACGAAACAACTTTTGCCGCATCGCTGCGCAAAAGGTGAGTCGCCTTCAGCACGCATCTTAGCGCAGCCCGCGGCGTGAACACAACCTTAATAACAATTAAGGAGTCGTTCTCGCATGCTGCGCGCCCGCGCCCGCACAGACTCTAGACCTCCCACGCGCGCCCGCGCCGAGGCCCGCTCGCGCGAGCCGCAAGCGGCGGCCCCGTGCTCTCTCTTTCTCGCACACCTCTCAAACACCTTTCCCGCTCCCGAAGCGCACGGCGCGCCGCCGCGCGCTCTGTTTCAGCCGGTCTCGCCCGGCGGGACGGGCGCGCGCTCGCGTCGCGTCCCGAGTCTTGATCAAGACGGTCGCCGGTGAAGTAATGCCCCGTCAGTTGCCCGGAGGTGAATCATGTATAGCCTGCTGCACCACGCCCTGAAAAACATCTCGATGCTGATCCTGCTTTCGGCGGTCGCCGTCTTCGCCGTGCTCGCGTCGCCTATGACGGCGCGCGGCGCGAGCGATAGCGACCGGAACGCGAACCCGAAACCGAGGTCGAATCCAACCACCGCCTCCGAGCCGCCCCCCTCTGCATCGCCCACTACCACGGCCTCGCCCGTAACGCCCGCTGCCTCGCCGGCAACGCCGACTGCGTCGCCAGCCGCGCCGACGGCCTCGCCCGCCGCGTCACCTTCGACGCCCACGGCGTCGCCGTCGCCAGCCGCGCCGGAGCCCGCCCCCGCGACGCAGACGACCGACGCCGCGAGCGGCGACGACATGGGGCAGAACGAGCCGTCGGCTGAGGACGAAGCGTTGAAGGACGATCCGGCCATGCAGGAGCAGTCCGCGCCGGAGACCGAGCAGGACTACGCTTTCAGCTCGACGCAGTACCAACTCGACACGGGCGCGAAGGCGGCGACCGACAGCACGCAGCCCGCGACGATCAACTACGAGACGAGCGGCCCCTCCGCCGCCTACTCGCCGTGCGAGCGCATGATCAAGGCGCACGTCGTGGCGCTCGATCAAATCTTCTTCTGGAACCGGCTCGGCGCGGTGCAGCCGCAGGGCATGATCTTCGCCCTGCGCCAGAACGTCGTCCCGACCGACGGCAGCGCGGTGCTGCGGCCCGGACGCGTGAGGCTGCGCGCCGACAAGCGCCCGCGCCCGCTGGTGCTGCGCATGAACGTGGGCGACTGCTTGCAGGTCGATTTCCAGAACCTGCTCAACCCGTCGCCGGTCGACGAGGAGCAGCCCGCCACGCGCACCGCCTCGGTTCACGTCGCCGGCCTCCAACTCGTCAACTCCATCCGCGACGACGGCTCGAACGTCGGGCGCAACCAGCCGAGCGGGCTCGTGCGCCCCGGCGAGCGCATCACCTACACCTTCTACGCCGACGGGCAGATGAAAGAAGGCGTCCACCTGCTCTACTCGACGGCGGCGACGACGACGGGCGAGGGCGACGGCGGCCAACTCCCGCCCGGCCTCTTCGGCGCGGTCGATGTCGAGCCGCGCAAGGCCGAGTGGTACCGCAGCCAACTCTCGAACGAAGAGCTGCGGCTCGCCGCCCGTCGCAACCCGCGCACCGGCCAGATTCTGCGCACTCCCGGCGGCCAGCCCGTCATCAACTACAACGCGGTCTACCCGGCGTGGCACCGCTACGCCTTCCAGCCGATCATCCGGATCATGAACCGGAACAACGTCATCGTCCACTCGGACCTGAACGCGATCATCACGGGACCGGATCGCGGCAAGTTCCCGGCCAACACCTACCCGCCGGTCGGGGTCGCGCCCAACCGCGACTGGCCCTTCCGCGAGTTCACGATCATCTACCACGACGAGATCGGGGCCGTGCAAGCCTTCCCGCAGTTCGAGCAGGAGGGGCCGGGCGGCCTCGCCGACACGCTCCACGGCGGGCGCGACAACTTCGCGATCAACTACGGCACCGCCGGCATCGGCGCGGAGATTTTAGCCAACCGCATCGGCGTCGGGCCGATGGCGAACTGCGACGAGTGCCTGTTCGAAGAGTTCTTCCTCTCGGCGTGGGCGGTGGGCGACCCGGCGATGGTCGTCGACCGTCCCGCCAACTCGCTGCGCGACAACATCGTCGGCCTGCCGCCCTGCAAGATCGGCTCGGACATCGACAACGTCAAGACCGGGCTGCGCGACGGCGTCTGCGACCAGAACCGCGTGAACGTGCCGCCGGGCTACAAGGCGACCAAGGCGTTCTACCCCAACGATCCGTCGAACGTGCACCACAGCTACATCAACGACCACGTCAAGATGCGCGTGCTCCACGCCGGGCCGAAGGAGCACCACATCCACCACCTGCACGCGCACCAGTGGATCAAGTCGGCGGACGGCGACGGCTCGACCTACAACGACAGCCAGTCGATAGGGCCGGGCTCCGGCTTCAACCTCGAAATCTCGCACGGCGGATCGGGCAACCGCAACCTGACGGCGGGCGACTCGATCTTCCACTGCCACTTCTACCCGCACTTCGCGCAAGGCATGTGGGAGCTGTGGCGCTCGCACGACGTTTTTGAAGAGGGCACGCCGCTCGACGGCGGTGGCCGCCCCATCGCGGGCACGCGCGCCCTGCCCGACGCCGAGATCAAGCGCGGCACGCCGATCCCGGCGATCCTCCCGCTGCCCGGCGGCGCGGATCAGTCGCGCTACGCCAACTACGTGATGGCCCCGATGCCGGAAGCGCAGGTGCAGATCGTCAACGGCCAAGTCTCCATCTCCGGCAGCGGCAACCCCGGCTTCCCGTTCTTCGTCCCCGGCATCATGGGGAGGCGAGCGCCGCACCCGCCGCTCGACACCGAGTTTAACGCCGGGCTGCCGCGCCACGTCATCAAGGAAGCCGACGTGGCCTTCCACGAGGAGACGCGGCTCAGCTTCGACAAGGGGATCGCGAACATCACGGCGCAGGAGCTGCCCGAGGACGGCACGTTCTACGAGAAGCGCGCGATGGACTACCACGCGCTGCCCGTCCACACCGGCTACCACACCGAAGACCTCACGCAGGGGCCGTTCATGACCAACGGGCTGCCGCCGCAGAAGGGCGCGCCCTACGCCGACCCGTGCGTCTCCGACCGCTGGGACCCGCAGACGGGCGCGCAGATTCTTGAGGTGCACCCCTTCTTCAACCGGCAGCTCGACTACCGCGCGGTGATGTTCCAGTTCGACATGACGATCAACAAGGCGGGCTGGCACTTCCCGCAGTCGCGCATCGAGTCGCTCTGGCAGGACTACAAGCCGACCGTGAGCGGCACGAAGCCGCCGGAGCCGATGTTCATCCGCGCCAACACGCAGGACTGCATCACGTTCCACCACGCCAACCTGATCCCGAACGTCTATCAGGTGGACGACTTTCAGGTGAAGACGCCGACCGACATCGTCGGCCAGCACATACACCTCGTCAAGTTCGACGTCACCTCTTCGGACGGGGCGGGCAACGGCTGGAACTACGAGGACGGAACCTTCGGCGACGACGAGGTCATCTCGCGCATCAAGCACATCAACGAGAACGGCGGCATCATCACGGTCGCGGGCGGTCGCCGCCTGCTCACGCCCGTCCCGCACCCGTTCTTCAACCGCCCGGCGCAGGTCACCGTCCAGCGCTGGTTCGCCGACGACGTGGTGAACGTCGCCCCGGCGGGCACCGCGCCGACGGATCGCACGCTGCGCAGCGCCTTCACACACGACCACTTCGGCCCCTCGACGCACCAGCAGACCGGCCTCTACGCCGGCCTCATCATGGAGCCGAAGGGTTCCGAGTGGCGGCACAACGAGAACGGCACGCCGCTCGGCTACAGCAACAACACCGTGCCCGTGCGCGAGGACGGCGGGCCGACCAGCTTCGCCGCCGTCATCGTCACGCACCCCGACTCCACGCAGAGCTACCGCGAGTTCATGATCGAGTTCGCCGACTACCAGCTCGCCTACCTCAAGGGCGGCGGCGTGGACGCGGCGGGCAAACCCATCTACGATCCGAAGAAGGCGATCAACCCGCCGGGGCGGCACGAAGTCCCGCTCCCGGATCAGACGCTGTCGGGGCCGCCCTTCGGGCCCGAGACGAGGCTGCTCGAACGCCCGGCCCGCGAGGGCTGCCCGAACGGCGATCCCGCGCCGTGCCCCGAGATCGTCTCCGCCGCGGACGTGGGCACGTTCGTCGTCAACTACCGCAACGAGCCGATCCCGCTGCGCGTGCGCGACCCGCAGACCAACAAGCAGGTCTTGGGCGATCAGGGCGATCTCTCGCTCGTCTACAAGAGCATCCCGCGCGTCGATCCCGTGCTCAACAGCGCCGGGCCTTACCCGCCGCTCACGCCGGGCGTCGGCATCTACGATCCGTTCACGCCGCTGCTGCGCGCCAACGAGCGGGATCGCGTCAACGTGCGCGTCCTCGTCGGGGCGCACGAGGAGGGCCACAACTTCACCGTCCACGGCGTGAAGTGGCTCTTCGAGCCGGGCGATCCCGACTCGGGCTGGCGCAACTCGCAGATGATGGGCATCAGCGAGAAGTTCGACTTCGTCCTGCCGGGCGTCGCGCCGAGCGGCCCGCCGGGCACGCGCCCGCGAGCGGATCGGCTCTACAAGCCCGGCGCGTCGGTCGACGATCAGTGGAACGGCCTGTGGGGCATCCTGCGCACCTACAGTCAGGCCGCCGCGAGCGGCGACTCCACCACGCCGTCGGCCCAGTTGAGTGCCGAGGGGATTCCGGCGGACGACGCGCCGCCCTTCGCGCTGCCGAACAACCCGCCGCCTTCGTCCGACACGACGACGACGAGCGACACGACGGCGAGTAAGTCAACGACGACGAGCACCACCACGTCCGACGCCGACTCGCCGACATACATCGGCCCGCCGGAGACGGCGACGGTCAGCCCGTGCCCGGAAGGGGCGAACCCGATCTCGTACAACGTCTACGCCTTCCTCGCGCGCGACATCCTGCGCCAGCACCGTCTGGAGTTCGACGGGCAAGACCCGGACGGCCCCTACGGGCCGCAGACGCCTTACAGTTGGAGCGTCCGCGGCAAGACCGGCCCGCTCAACGATCCGACGGCGATCATCTACGTCCGCGAGGACATGATCGGCGGCGACGGCTACTACCGCAACGAACGCGTCGAGCCGCTCGTCCTGCGCGCCAACGCGGGCGACTGCATCACCGTCACGCTCTTCAACAAGCTGCCCGAGCAGCCCGTCGATCTTCCCGGCTACAACACGATGCCGATGATCGTCGACGACTTCAACGCCAACCAAGTCGTGCCCTCGCGCCGCGTCGGCCTGCACCCGCAACTGGTGCACTACGACGTGACGACGAGCGACGGCTTCGAGGTCGGCGTCAACCGCAACCAGCAGACCGCGCCCCCGGGCGGCAGCGTCACCTACACGTGGTACGCGGGCGACACGGGCGTCGAGCTGTCCCCCGGCACCGGCGGCGGCAAGCCGGTCGAGTTCGGCGCGACGAACCTCGTCTCGTCCGACCCGATCAAGCACTCGAACAAGAGCGCCATCGGCTCGCTCATCATCGAGCCGTCGCGCTCCACCTGGGAGGAAGACCCCGACTCGACCCACTCGGCGCGAATCTGGCTGCGCTACCTCCAGCCGTTGTACGCGTGCCGCATCGACCAGCCGTGCCCGACCTACCCGCCCCCCGGGTTCCGCGAGTTCGTGCTGCAATTCCAGAACGACGTGAACATGAGGTTCAACGACGGCGCGCCCGTCCCGCACCTCGCCGAGGAGGAAGACCCGGAGGACTCGGGGCAGAAGGCGTTCAACTACCGCACCGAGCCCTTCTGGACGCGCCTCTGCTACTGGCCCGCCCTGCCGCTCTCCGGCGGCATGTCGCGGACGGCGACGCAGTGCCCGCAGTCGGACGCCGAATCGACGCGCCAGCTCGACATGACCAACTCGCTGCACAACTCGCAGATCGGCAACCGCGATCCCGTGACGCCGATCTTCTCGGCGAACGTGGGCGAGGAGGTGCGCTTCCGCGTCCTGCACTCGAACGGGCACCCGCGCAACAACGTCTTCGTCGTGCACGGCCACATCTGGCAGGAGACGCCGTACCTGACGGGATCGAGTTCGAGCGTCATCGGCTTGAACAACAACTCGGCGTGGCACGGCGCGCAGTGGGGCCACGGGCCGTCGAACCACTTCGACGTGCGCATCCAGCGCGCGGGCGGGGCGTTCGCCGTCACGGGCGACTACCTCTACCGCACGTTCCAGTCGTTCCAGTTCGACGGCGGGATGTGGGGCCTCTTCCGGGTCGTCAGTTCGCCGCAGCCCGACACGACCTGCACGTCCGACCCGTGCACCGTTGAGGCCACGCCCACCGGTGGCGACCAGCCGCCGCCGCTGCGTCCGTAGCGGCGGCGGCTTCCCGACCGGGCGCTGCTTGGCGTGGAAAACAGGCCGCGCCCGCGAGTCGAGGCTTGCGCCGCCGGGGCGCGAGGGATTAATCTCGCGCCCCGGCGGCGTCGGGCCTTTTGCATCTTTCGACGGAAGCGATGAAGGTAACGGATGAAGCGCGGGCGGCGGGCGCGCCCCCCGATCCTCCCGCCGTGTTCGAGACCGCCGACCTGCCGCTGGCGAGCTTCCTGAGCTACCGCCGCTTCAGGATCGAGGGCGTGCGCCGTCTCAACGGAAAAACGATCTTCCTCTTCGAGGACTCTCCGCCGCTGCGTGTCGCCGTGCTCGACTACGTCAACGACTCCCCGGTCGCCGTCCGCTCCTTCAGCGCGACGCTGCGCGATCTGAAGGCGATGGCGCGCTGAGCCGAAACGCCCGCGCCGCACGCGCATTTCCCAAACGAGGTCTCACATGAAAAACCCTGCCCCGCGCGCAGCCCGCGCGCGCCTCCTGTCTGCGCTCGCCGCCCTCTGCCTCGTCCCCTCGCCCCTCGCCGCCCAGCAGAAGGGCGAGCCGGCCACGCCGGGCGCGCAGACGGCGGCGGCCAAGGGCGTCACGTTCCCGCAGAAGTTCTCGCGCGAGGGGATCGACGTCGAGCTGAGCGTCGAGCCTCTCGCGAAGGGGGGGCCGCTGATGGAGGAGACCGACGCGGTCGTCACCTTCAGGGTGACGGACGCGGCGACGCGCAACCCCGTGTCGAGCCTGCGCCCCGCCGCGTGGTTCGATCGGAAGGAGGCCGGCGCCCCGACCGATCTCAAGACCTGCCGCGAGAAGATTCAGTCGTTCATGCAGTCTTCTCTGAGCGCGCGCCCGGAACTCGATCTCAACTCCTACTACGTGCTCGCGCTCAATCAGGAGGCGAACATCTCCGTCATCGATCCGCTCGGCGGCTTCGGCGCGAGCAAGCTGCTCACGCTCGTCTTCCTCAAGAGCGCGGGCGAGGACTGGGCGCTCGCCCCCGACCTCAAGCGGCTCTACGTCTCGATGCCCGACATCAATCAGGTCGCCGTCGTCGACACCTCGACGTGGAAGGTCACGACGAACCTCGACACGGGCACGCGGCCCGTGCGCGTGCGCCTCCAGCACGACGGCAAATACCTGTGGGTCGGCGACGACGGCGCGAGCGCGTCGCAGCCGAGCGGCGTCTCGGTCATCGACACGGCGACGCTCAAGGTGGCCGCGCAAATCCCGACGGGCGCTGGTCATCACGAGATCGCGTTCTCGGACGACGACCGCCACGCCTTCGTCACCAACCAGCAGTACGGCACGCTCTCGGTCGTCTCGGTCGCGCGGCTCGCCAAGTTGAAGGACGTGAGGACGGGCGCGTCGCCCGTCGCCGTCTCGTACTCGTCGGCGTCGCGCGCCGCCTACGTGTTGCACGAGGCGGACGGGTCGGTCGTCGCCGTCGGCGCGGATCGGCAGGAGATCATCGCGCGCATCGCCGCCAAGCCGGGCGCGAGCGCGCTGCGCTTCGAGCCGACGAGCCGCTACGGCTTCGTCGTCAACCGCAGGGAGTCGCAGGTCCAAATCTTCGACGCCGCGACCAACCGGCTGCTCCACACCGTCCCCGTCGGCAAGACGCCCGATCAGATCAACTTCACCAAGACCTTCGCCTACGTGCGCTCGCTCGGCGAGGAGAACGTGACGATGATCAACCTGACGCAGATCGGGCGACCGGGAATCGAGCAGACGGTCAACCGCTTCCCCGGCGGGCAGAAGGCCCCGCAGCTCTCGCCCACCGCGCCCGCCTCCGCCGACTCGCTCGTGCCCGCGCCCGAGGGCAACTCGGTGCTCGTCGCCAACGCCGCCGACCGCATGATCTACTACTATCAGGAGGGCATGGCCGCGCCGATGGGCAGCTTCCAGAACTACCGGCGCGACCCGCGCGCCCTGCTCGTCTGGGACGCCTCCTTGCGCGAGACCGCGCCCGGCGTCTACCGCACGAACGTGCGCCTCACGGGGCGGGGCAGCTACGACGTGGCGTTCCTCCTCGACCAGCCGCGCATCTACAACTGCTTCGAGCTGGCGGTGGCGGAAAACCCCTCGGTGAGGAAGCAGCAACAGCTCGCCATCAAGATCGAGCCCGTGTCGAAGGAGCGGACGCTGCCCGTCAAGCAGGCCGTGCAGTACCGTTTCAAGGTCACGGACGCGGAGACGGGCAAGCCGCGCTCCGATCTCAAAGACGTGGGCGTGCTCGTCTTCCTCGCGCCCGGCATCTGGCAGCAGAGGGAGTGGGGGCGCTCGCTCGGCGACGGCGTCTACGAGGTGAGCTTCACGCCGCCGCAGGAGGGCGCTTACTACGTCTTCTTCCACTGCCCCTCGCTCGGCATCGCGCTGAATAAGATGCCGCACCTCATCTATCAGGGAGTCAAGAGCGCGCCCGCGAGTCCGACGACTTCAAACTAAACTTACGGAGCGGTGTCGGCTCTTCTCCGTGCCCCCTCCGTGTCCTCTGTGACTCTGTGGTGAGTTAAGGATCGGAAGCACTCACCACAGAGTCACAGAGGACACGGAGGGGGCACGGAGTAAAATCAATTCAGGACGCCGACGCTTGCTGAGGCGATGAGCCGAAGTGCTGTATCATCGTCGGCAACGTCCGCGCCGGGCTCCCGGAAAAGCATTCAGGGTGGCGAGGCCCGAAGGGTTGATCGAGATCGTCCGCGACGGCAGGCGCGAAGGCGCGGGGAAGCAGGGCTGATGCCGACACGCAAACCGACGGACACACTCCGCCTCGTCGCCGCGCTCGCGCTCGTCTCAGCCGCGTGCCTCGTGACGGCGCTCGCGCCGCACGGGGCGGCGGCGCAGCAGCCCGCCCGAACCCCCACGCCGCAACAGCCGACGCCCGCGCCGCAATCGACGCGGACGGCCAATCCCCAACCGCCACCGCCCGCGCGCGACGCCCCGCTCACGCCGCAGGAGCGGCGCGGCAAGGCGCTCTACCTGCGCGGCGAGAGCCCTTCCGGCCACGAGATCGTCGCCGTCATCGGCGAGCTGGACGTGCCGTCCACGACCGTGACCTGCGGCGGGTGCCACGGCGCGAAGGGCGAGGGCAAGACCGAGGGCGGCGTCACCGCCGGGAACCTGCGCTGGTCGGAACTGACGAAGCCTTACGGGCACACGCACCCTACGGGGCGGCAGCACGGCGCGTTCGACGAGGCGTCGTTCGCCCGCGCCGTGACGGGGGGAGTTGATCCGAAGGGGAACGCGCTTCAGGTCGCCATGCCGCGCTACAAGATGGCGGCGGAGGACATGGCCGATCTCATCGCCTACCTCAAGCGCATCGAGACCGATCACGATCCGGGGTTGACCGACACGACCATCGGCGTCGGGGTGCTCGTCCCCGCGAAGGGCGCGCTCGGCGAGACGGGGCAGGCGATCAAAGCCGCGACGGCGGCCTACTTCGAGGAGCTGAACGGGCAGGGCGGAATCTACAACCGCAGGATCGAGCTGAAGGTGGCGGAGACGGGCGACACTCCCGCGGCGACCGCAGCCAACCTCGAACAACTCGTGGCGGGCGGGCAGGTCTTCGCGCTGGCTAACGTCTTCACGGCGGGCGCGGACGCCGAGGTCGCCGCCCTCGCGCGGGGCGACGAAATCCCGCTCGTCGGCGCGATCACGCTCACGCCGCACACGACCGCGCCGGTCAACCGTTACGTCTTCTACCTGCTGCCCGGCGTGGCCGATCAGGCGCGCGCCCTCGCCGCCTTCGCGGCGCAGAAGTTGAACGACAAGGCGGCGCGCGTCGGCGTCGTCAGCGCGGGCGACAGTCTTTCGCAGGCGGGCGCGGCGGCGGTTGAGGAGCAGTGCAAGACGGTCGGCTGGACGGCCCCCGCGCGCGCGGCGCTCGCGGCTCAGGCCGGGGCGGCGGCGGCGGGCGTCGCGGAGCTGAAGGCGAAGGGCGTGCAGGCGGTCTTCCTCTTCGGGGCGGGCGCGGCGTCGGCGGGCTTTCTCGCAGAGGCGGGGAAGGCCGGATGGTTCCCGCAAGTCTACCTGCTCGGCGCGATGACGGGCGGCGACATCCTCGGCGCGCCCGCGGGCTTCAAGGATAAAATCTTCCTCGCGTTCCCGTCCGTCCCCGCCGACATCACGGGCGAGGGCGAGCGCAACTTCCGCGCGCTCGCGCAGAAGTATCAACTGCCGCAGGCCCACGTCGCGGCGCAACTCTCCGCCGCCGCCGCCGCGCAAATCCTCGTCGAAGCGTTGAAGCGCGCCGGCCAAGACCTCTCGCGCGAGAAGCTGATCGCGGCGCTCGAAGGGCTCTACGAGTACCAGACGGGGCTCACGCCCGCGCTCACCTACGGGCCGAACCGCCGCGTCGGCGCGCTCGGCGCGCACATCGTCGCCGTCGACGTGGAGAAGAGGCAGTACGCCCCGACCGGCGTGTGGGCCAGCCCGGAACGTTGACACATCGCCTGCGTCCTTACTCTTTGCGTCTTTGCGCCTTTGCGTGAGGATAAATTTCACGCAAAGGCGCAAAGGCGCAAAGAGTAAGAGTCGCGCACAAGACTTGGTGACGGACTCGCGGCGAAGGATTAAGGAGTAGGGATCATGATTCGGAGAGTCTGCTTGACGATCTCGGTCGCGGTCGCGCTAGCGACCTTCGTGCCTTCGGGGGGCGCGCTCGCCGTCCAGAGGCGCGGCGCGAGTTCGCGGCAGAAGGTCGCGCGCTACACCTGCCCGATGCACCCGGACATCGTCAGGACGAAGCCGGGCACGTGCCCCAAGTGCAACATGGCGCTCCGGCCCGTCAAGGACGAGGGCGCGCGCCGCGCCGGGCCGCCCGCCCCGCCGCCCGGCGTCGCCCCGGACGCGGAAGAGATCGCGCGGCTGCACATCCCCGAGACGAGCGTGCTCGATCAGAACGGCGACCGCCTGAGCTTCTACAACGATCTCGTCAAGGGCCGCACCGTCGCCATCAACTTCATCTTCACGACCTGCACGACCATCTGCCCGCCGCTGACGGCGACCTTCCGCCGCGTGCAGCAGCAGCTCGGCGAGCGCGTCGGGCGCGACGTGCGGCTCATCTCCGTCTCGGTCGATCCCGCGACCGACACGCCGGAGAGGCTCAGGGAGTTCGCCTCGAAGTTCAAGGCGGGGGCGGGCTGGACGTTCGTCACCGGCGACAAGCCGGAGATCGACAAGCTCCTCGCCGCGCTCGGCGCGTCCGTCTCCGACAAAAACGATCACTCGCCGACGATCCTCATCGTCAACGACGCGACCGGCAGGGCGACGCGCACCTACGGGCTCGCCCCGCCCGCCCGCCTCGCGCAGCTCATCGCCGACGCGGCGGACGGCAAGTAGCGCGCCAAGACGGTCGAGGCACTTGAGGGCGGGCGCGCCGTGAGAACCGGGGGCGCTTGGACAGAACTCTCGCGCCCGCCCGCGGCGACGTAAAAAGTCCTTCCAAGACTGCGGCGATTGTGGTAATAAACTGCCCGCCCGCCGTTCAAAGTGATCGAGACCCGGCAACACTTGCGCGCGCCTCACCGGCCATAGCGGCGCGCGCCCCTTTTCCGCCCTGCAAGTTCGACCGACCCCGACCGTCTCACAGGAGCATCAGCCATGTCCGACCCCGCGACTCATCCGGACTCTGCCAAGCCTCGCACCGAATTCACTCAGGAGATCAGGTTCGCCGTCGTCATGTACGGGGGCGCCTCGCTCGCCATCTACATCAACGGCGTGGCGCAGGAACTCCTCCACCTCGCCCGCGCCACCGCGCCCGAAGCCGGGGGCGACGCCGACGCGCCCGTGGCACACCTCTCCGACGCACAACTCGGGGGCAGCGAGCGCGTCTACCGCCACATCGGTCGCATACTCAGCCGCGGCGAGTCTGCCGACTCGACGCCGGGCGTCGTCGGCACGTCGCCCGCCGCGACGCAGGGGCAGACCATCCGCACGCGCTTCGTCGTGGACATCCTGACGGGCACGTCCGCCGGGGGCATCAACGCCGTCTACCTCGCCAAAGCCCTCGCCAACGATCAGAACATGAACGAGCTGAAGAAGCTCTGGGTGAACGAGGGCGACATCGGCGTCCTGATCAACGACGACAACTCGTACAAGGGGCTCAAAATCACAAAAGAGGAGGGCGAGCCGTGGTCGGCGCTCAACAGCCGCCGGATGTACGTGAAACTGCTGGCCGCGGCTCACGGGATGGACTACCCGGAGGTGGCGCTGGGCGACCCGCTGCCGCCGGAGGCCAAGCCCGCCGGCACGCCGCTCGTGGACGATCTCGACCTCTACGTCACTTCGACGGACATGGTCGGGCGCATCATCCAACTGCGCCTCGCCGACAAGGTCGTCACCGAGCGCCGTCACCGCAACGTCTTCCACTTCCGCTACCGCAGCGGGTGGCCCGAAGATAAAGATTCAAAGGTCAACGACTTCGAGCCGAAGTACAACGCCTTCCTCGCCTTCGCCGCGCGCGCCACCTCGGCTCACCAGGCGGCCTTCTCCCCCGTGAACCTAAAAGACGTGACCAACGTCATAAAGGACTACCAGCTCCCGGTCATAGATCAAAATAACCAGCAAGGCGTCTACGGGCCGGAGGACGAGAAGCTGCGCGCCTTCTACCGCGACTACCTTTTGCAGCGCGCGGACGAGGAAGGCGCGACGGTCAACTTGGATCAGGATCAGTTGGCCGCGAATTTTCGCGCCGTCTGGTTCAACGACGGCGGGTCGCTCGACAACAAGCCGTTCACGTTCGTCTTCGAGGAGTTGCCGCAGCGGCAGGGGGGCGCCGCCATCGACCGCAAGCTGCTCTACGTCGAGCCGTCGCCGGAGCACCTGAAGTTTGCGCGCGCGGCGGAGAAGCGCCCGCAGATCGCGCAGAACGCGTGGGGCGGGCTCTCGACGCTGCCGAGCTACGAGACCATCGTCGGCGATCTGACGCGGCTGCTTGAGCGCAACCGCCTCATCGAGCGCATCAAGCACATCACCGAAGACTTCGAGGAAGACCTTCACAGCCGTCACGGCGGCGCATGGCCCCCGCCGAACTCGCTGGAGGATACGCGCCACGTCAGGCTCGGCGACATGATCGAGAGGAAGGGCGCGGCGTGGGGCGGCTATCAGCGTCTGCGCATCGCGCAGGTGACCGACGATCTGACGCTCCTGCTCGCGCGCGCCAAGGGCATCGACGAGGACTCCGACGAGTATTCGGCGATCCGGCAAATCCTACGCCACTGGCGTCTCAGCCGTTACGACGACCACGACCCGCAGAAGGACGCCGAACTCGGCTTCCTCCTCGACTACGATCTGCAGTGGACGGTGCGCCGCGTCCGGTTCGTGCTGCGCAAGCTCGACGAGCTGTCGTGCCTCGACAAGCGCGCCGAGAAGTTCGCGAAGCTGACGGAGCAGCCCGAGGCCGGGATCGCCATCACGTGGCCCGAGTCCGAAGACCAGAGGGAGCAATTCACCCGCCGCCTGCGGGAGATCAGGAAGAGCTTGGGCCGCGCGTTGGGCCGCCTCTACGCCGCGCGCAGAAACTTCTGGGCTTACGGCAGCGACGTGGTGCCGGGCGCGCGCACGGAGGACGGCAGGCCCGTCCACGTCAACCCCTTCTGGGACGAGGTGGAGAACCTCGGCATTCCGCCCGAAAACCTGCGCGCGTTCCTCAACCTCCGCACGGAGGGCGAGCGCGCCGCCGCGCTCAACGGCTACCTCGGCGACCCGTCGCACAGCGCCGCGTTCGACGCGCTCGTCAGGGCGGTCTGGGGGCGTTTCAAGACGGAGATCGACGACGCGCGCGCGGCGTGCCGGGCGGCGCTGCGCGTGCCCGAATGGGCCGAGCGCCCGCCCGACCCGGCGCGGCAGCTCGACCCCGCCGCGGGCGCGCCCGTCGAGCAACGGCAACTCGACCCCGCCGAGAGCGCGGCTTACGTGCTCCTCTACTACTACAGGTTCTTCGAGGACTTCGATCAGGTGACGTTCCCGATCCTCTACTCGACCGACGTGGGCGAGGAGATGGACGCCATCGAAGTCTTCCGCGTCAGCCCCGAAGACGCGCGCGCCATCATCGACGAGAAGACTCAGAAGGACGCCGCGGGTAAGCCGATGCTGAAACTCGGCGGCACGACGCTCGGCCACTTCGGCGCGTTCTTCGAGCGGAAGTTTCGCATCAACGACATCATGTGGGGGCGGCTCGACGGGGCCGAGCGCATCATCGCCGCGCTCCTGCCGACGCCGGCGCAGGACGCCCTGCGCCGAGAGCTGACGAGGCAGGCCCACGCCGCCATCATCAGGGAGGAGGCGGAGATCAAGATCAACCTCGCCGAAGAGTACGCGCAGGAAGTCTTCGACGCCCGACCGGACGGCGAGCGCGACGACCGCCGCGACCTCTCGTTGAAGAAAAAGGTTGACGAGGCGATCAGCGCCATGCGGGCGGGGCGCGACTGCGAGCCCGCGCTCGCGGAAATCTCGCGCGGGGCGGCGAGTCTGAGCGTCGGGTCGCGCTGGCGCGGGTTCCTCGAATCCTTCGTGACGGAGTTCGGCCCGTTCTCGCGCGAGTTCGTCGTGCCCGTCGCGCGGGGGGGCGCGGACGTGGTCGAACTCTTCAAGAAGTGGTTCAACGCGCAGTACGCAGAGGGGCGGCAGCTCACCGCCGACGCGACGCTGGATTCGGCGGTGCGCATCAACCGCGTGCTGGGCGGGATGGCGCTCGGCTATTTCCCGGGCGAGGGGCAGAGGAGCTTCAAGCAGAAGCTCCTCATCTGGCTCGGCGAGAGGGCCCAGATATTCACCGAGGCGGCGATCCGCCCCGGCAGCGACGCTTACCGCAAGATGCGGTTCAGGCTGACCGTTTGCTTCCTCATCTCGCTGCTGTTGATAACCGGTTTCTTCTTCATCGACCGCACGCAGGTGTGGACGGCGATCTGGACGGCGGTAATGTTTTACCTCGCCGTCACCCTCCTGCTGTTGACGACGGCGTATGCCTTCCTCTGGCGCAAAGTCAGGGGCACGCTCGCCGGTATCTTGCCCAAGAGTTGACGCGCGGGCGGGTGAAAACCGGCGCGCGGGAGAGGGCGGGCGGGGCCTGCGTGCGGGGCCGCGTCCGGCGCAGGACGGGCGGTAGTCCAGTTAAACTGACCGAAGATTTTTGACGGATTGGCCTTGCCGATTGGGGCAAACGGTGATAGAGTCCGCGTCGCACTCTTTCCCCCAAAGGAAAGTTTGCTAATAGGGCTGTCGGCGCAGCGAGGGCGCAGGCAGCCCTTTTACTTTCCCCGCCCGCGATTCGCCGCGGCGGCGGGCTACGTGCGAGCCGCCTCGCCCGCACCCGCGCGCGCGAGGGGCTGCCTCTGGGCCCGCGCGTAGAGCGTGTAGGCGAACCACATCCCGTAGAAGGCGAGGAGCGACGCGGCGGCGAGCGCGGCGGCGAGCCGTGCGGACTCCGTCACCTTGCGCGCCACGACGAAGAAGTCGCCCGATATCCCGAGCGCCAGCGTAACCATCGAGGCCAGCAGCATGCGGCTGGCGAAGCGGTGGAAGTGCTCGGTCGCCTCGCCGCGCTCGACGAGCCGGTGGTAAGCGGCGGGCGTCATCATCAGGACGACGGCGAGTGAGATCAGCGAGAGGCTCGCCAAGTGTATGTACTTCGAAGAGGCGGGCAGCTTCTCGAAGCCGTCCGTCAGGAAGGTGATGAACCCGAAGCCGAGGAGCGCCTGCGCGCCCGGCAGCACGACCCTGATCTCCGTCAGCGCGTGCTCGATCTTCGTCCTCACCTTCGTGCCCCGCCCGCCCCCGCCCTCATCTTCTCCTGACATCTCTTCCCCCTCCCCCGCCTCGGCCCCGCCCCCGCGTCGGCGCAGGGCTTCGAGCCCGTACCAGAAAAAGAGCGCGACCAGACTCGCCGCGACCCCCGCGACGACGCCCTGCGTGCGTCCGACGAGCGACTCGACGGCGACGTAGAAGTCGGCGCCCAGCCCCAGGGCGAAGGGCAGGAGCGCGAGGCTCATCACCGCCGTGGCGAAGCGATGCAGCTCGCGCGTGTCCTCGCCGTCGTCCACGATCTGGTGGTACGCGCCGGGCCACATCAGGAGCGAGACGGCCAAGAGCATCAGGCCGAGCCCGCCGAGTTTGACGTACCGCGCGTGGGCGGGCAGCCGCTCGAACCCCGTCTCGAAGGCGGAGCGGAACTGGACGCCGAGCAAGACCTGCGCGCCGAGGATGAGCATCCGGCCCTCGTCCAGAGTGGTCTTGATCTTGTCCTTGAGCTTCGCCATTTAAACCCCGACGCCCTGAACCCTGACGAGCCGCCTACGGTAATTCCGAACGCCCGCGCGCGTCTGTCCGGTTGCAACCTATCGCCCGCAACCTTCAAGGGCCTATGTTAATCGATCCGCGCCGCGAACGCCGTCGCCGCGCGCCGACTCGCGCAGGAGGCGGAAGTAAACGTCTTCGAGCGTCTCGCGCTGTGGCGAGAGTTCCGACACGAGGAAGCCGTGTGTGACGAGCAGAGAGTTAACGTGCGCGACACGCTCTCCGGCTATTTTCAGGCGGAGCGTGCCCTCGCCGTCCGGGCTCACGCCGATACTCGGATCGCCCGCGAGCAGGCGGTGAGCCTCGTCCGCGCGATCCACTCTGAGCCTGAAGGTTTGGCCGTCGCGCGTCAGCTCGTCGACGCCGCCCTCGTAGAGCAGGCGACCGCGGTCGATGATCGCGACGCGGTCGCAGAGCTGTTCGACCTCGTGGAGCAGGTGGCTCGAAAGCATCACCGTCAGACCCATCTCGTCGCGCAGGCGGCGGATCAGGCGGCGCACCTCGCGTATGCCCTGCGGGTCGAGGCCGTCGGTCGGCTCGTCGAGGACGACGAACTCGGGCGCGGGCAAGAGCGCCTGCGCGATGCCGAGCCGCTGCCGCATCCCGTGCGAGTAGACCCTGACGGGATCGTGCGCGCGACCGCCCAGCCCGACCAGTTCGAGCATCGACGCGACGCGCTCCCGGCTCGCGCCGCCCGACATCGAGGCGAGCGCGCGCAGGTTCTGCCAGCCGGAAAAGTTTTCGTAAAAAGCCGGGGCCTCGACCATCGCGCCAGTCCGCGCGAGCGCGCGCCGCGCGTGCTTGGTCACGTCGTGGCCGAGCAAGGTCACGCGCCCGGAGGTCGGGCGCACGAGCCCCAGCGCCATCCGGATCGTCGTCGATTTGCCCGCGCCGTTTTGTCCCAAGAAGCCGTAGATGTCGCCGCGGCGCACTTCGAGCGACAGGCGTTCGACCGCCGCGCGCCCGCCATACCTTTTCGTCAGCAGCTCGGTTTTGAGAATCGCTTGACTCAATCTCGTCACCCACGGATTTAAGCGCGCCCGCCGCCGACGGCGATCCCGGCGGGCCCCTAGAGTGAAACCTCGACGACGAGCGGCGAGTGATCCATGCGCCCGACGACCGCGCCGCTCAGGACTTCGGCGCGGCGCAGCGCGACGCCCTCGGCTGACGCGAAAACGTAGTCGATGCGGCGGTCGTTGATCGCCGTGTCGCCCGCCCCGCGACCGAGGTCGCGGAAGAACTTGAGGACGTAGCTGTACGACTCGCCGTCGTGCTTGAGGTCGTCCGTGTAGAGGTGCGACTCGTCGCCGGCGGCCAGCTCGAAGTTGAAATCGCCCGCGAGGAAAACCGTCCGCGCGGGCGTCCGCGCGCGCGCCCAATCGACGACGCGCTCGGTGTAAGCGCGTCGGCGCGACGCGCTGAAGGCGTCGGCGTGCGCGCTCACGAGCACGATCTCGCGCGCGGCGGCGCGCGGGCGGAAGGTCGCGGCGATGGCGGGCTTCTCGCCGCCCGGCACCTCCTCGAAGCGCGCCTGCGCGTCTTTCACCAGCACCGCCTCGACGCGATCCGCCCCCGCCGCCCGCGCCGCCGCGCCGCGGTATCGCCCGCGCAGGTGTCCCAGTAGGATTTTTAACTGCTCGTCGCCCGTCAGCTCTTGCAGCGCGACGGCGTCGGGGTCTTGCGAGAGGATCGTCTCGGCGACCGCCTTCAAATCTTTCGTGTGCGCGCGCGTGTCGTCTTCGAGTTCGGCGTAGCCGACGTTCCACGTCATCACGCGCAGGGCCGCGCCCTCCTGCGGGCGCGCGGCGGGCAGGGCGCGACCGCGCGCCGGCTCGTAGCGGAGCGCGACGCAGAGGGAGAGGGCGCAGAGCGCGGCGAGGGTGAGCTTCGCGATCATGGTTCAGCTCGTGATGTCTTTCCGGTCGAAGATCGTGACGGCGGCGAGCAGCGCGCCGAAGGTGTACGCGCCGCAGACGCCCGCGTAATGGTAGAGGCTCAGGCGTGGGATGTCGGGCTTGAACACGTCGCGCCAGAAGTCCATGCCGGTCGTGAAGAAGTAGGGGCGCAAGGATTCGAAGAACTCGATGCGCCCGACGATGTAGAGCGTCAGATAGAGCGTGAACGTGGCGACGGTGGCCGTGACGGGCGAGTCGGTGACGACGGAGAAGAGCATCCCGATGGCGGCGACGACGAGCAGCGCCCAAGTGCCGGAGAGCGTCGCGTAGGCGAAGCGCCACAGCGCCTCGTCGCGCGCGATCCTGCCGGGCTCGTCCACGAGGTTGAGCGGGCCGGGGTAGAGTTGCAGCTCGCCCCAGCCGACGAAGAGCAGGCCGACGAGCAGGTTGAGCCCGACGAAGAAAGTCAGCAGCAGGAAAGTGTGCAGCGCGACGACCGCGAACTTCGAGAGGAAGAGCGCGACGCGCGAGACGGGGCGCACGGCGATCATGCGCAGCGTCCCGGCGCGCGCCTCGCCCGCCACCTGCGTCCCCGCCGACATCGCCACGAAGACGGGGATCAGCAGGTTGAACGCGAACATCAGCGAGTAGAGCGCGAAGGTCAGCCCGTTGAAGTAGCTCTTCGACTCGTAGGTGTACCTGAACTGCTCCGCCGCCTGCCCGCCCGTCTTGCGCTCGGCGTAAGAGTAGAAGCCCCACAGCATCAGCGCGACGAAGCCCGCGAGCGCGGCGAAGGACAGGTAGAAGCCCTTCGAGCGGACGAGCTTGACGAATTCCAAACGTACTTGCGTCAGCATGACGACTCGGGCGGACGATACCGCCGCCCGCGCCCTCCTTAATAAAGTTCTGTCGATAACTCTACGACCGCGCGCGAACGAACGTTCGTCGAAGCATCGCACACGGGCGCGGTTGGCGCAGTGTTGGGAGCCACGATCGACCGCGGCGGGCGACGTGATGAGCCGCGCGCGGGGCTGTGGTCTTCCACACGCGCCGCCGCCGAACAAGATCGATTGTCTCCCTCAAGCAGGCGCGACGAAAGCGGCGCGGCGTGGATTGACGAACGCGCCGAAAGACCCCAAACTTCCGTGACGCGATGCTGGCTCTGCTGAACATCTCAAACTTCGCGCTCGTCAGCGACCTGCGCGTCGAGTTCGAGCGCGGGCTGAACCTGTTGACGGGCGAGACCGGATCGGGCAAGTCGATCATCGTGGACGCGCTCGGCGTCCTCATCGGCGGGAGGTTCTCGACCGATCTCATCCGCTCCGGCGAGGATCACGCCTCGGTCGAAGGGCTCTTCCACGTCGGCACGCACCCGCAGGTCGCCGCGCTGCTCGAAGGCGCGGGGCTCGACGTGCGCGACGGCGAGGAGGGCATCGAGATGGTCGTGCGGCGCGAGCTGTCGGCAGCCGGGCGGAGCAAAGTTTTCGTCAACAACCGCCTGAGCACGCTCTCGCTCCTGCGCGAGCTGCGCCCCTTCCTCGTCGACATCCACGGGCAGGGCGAGCAGCAGACGCTGTTTGAGGTGGACACGCACCTCGAACTGCTCGACGCCTTCGCCGGGCTCGCCGCGCCGCGGCAGGAGGTGGCCGGGCTCTACCGCGCGTGGTCTGCCTTGAGGCGCGAGCTGGAAGAGCTGCGGCGCGACGAGTCGGAGAAGTCGAACCTTGTAGACGGGCTGCGCTTTCAGGTCGGCGAGCTTGAGGCGGCGTCGCTCGCCGAAGGCGAGGACGAGCGGCTTGAGGAGGAGCGGCGGCGGCTCAACAACCTCGAAAAAGTCTCCGCGCTCTGCGCCGACGCCTACGACCGCACCTACGAGGACAACGATTCGACGGTCGCGCGCCTCAGCCACCTCGAACGCCAGATCGCCGAACTCTCTGCCTACGAGTCGAGCTACCGCGGTTACGCCGAAGGGCTCGCCTCGGCGCGCGCCCTGCTCGAAGACCTCGCGCACACGCTGCGCGGCTTCGCCGCGGGGCTCACCTTCTCGCCCGCGCGGCTCGCCGAAGTCGAAAACAGGCTGGCCGAGATCGCGCGGCTCAAGCGGAAGTACGGCGGCGCGGTGGCGAGCGCGCTCGAACACCTCGCGCGCTCGCGCGAGCGGCTCGCCGCGCTGGAACATTCGGACGAGCGCGCCGAAGAGATCGCGAAGCGGCTGAGGCGGGCGCGCGACGCCTACCTCGAACGCGCCCTGAAGCTGCACGGCGAGCGCGTGAAGGCGGCGGAAGATTTTCGCCGCGGCGTGGAACGCTCGCTCGGCGAGGTGGCGATGGAGCACGCGCGCTTCGAGGCGCGCGTCGAGTCGCCCGCGGAAGGGGCGCTCGGCGACGACTCGTCCTCGGCGGGCCTCACGGCGGCGGGCGTCGACCGCGTCGAATTCTTCTTCTCGGCGAACGCGGGCGAGCCGGTGCGGCCCCTCTCGAAGGTCGCGTCGGGCGGCGAGGCGTCGCGCCTGATGCTCGTCTTAAAGACCATCGCCAGCCCCACGCGCTTCCCGCGCACCATCGTCTTCGACGAGGTGGACGCCGGGATCGGGGGCCGCGTCTCCGAAGCCGTCGGGCTCAAGCTGAAGGCGCTGGCGCGGACGAATCAGGTGCTCTGCGTCACGCATCAGGCGCAGATCGCGCGCTTCGCCGACACGCACCTGCTCGTCAACAAAACGTCGGAGCGCGGTCGCACCGAGGTCGGGGTCGAGAGACTTCAGCGCGCGCGCCGCGTCGAAGAGATCGCGCGGATGCTGACGGGCGCGGAGATCACGGACACGGCGCGACGCCACGCGCGCGAGATGTTGAAGACGGCGTGACTCTGTGCCGCCTCGGCGTCCTCCGCGTCTCTGCGGTGAGGTATGGATCGGAAGCACTCACCACAGAGTCACGGAGATCACGGAGGGGGCGTGGAGGAAAAATCAGATCGGGACACCGCCGGGCGCGAGAACCATTTGACGCGACGCCGTCACATTGATCATATTGTCGTCTGGTTCAAATCATGATCCGAGGGGGAATCATCGTGAAAAGATTGTTGAAGTGCGCCGCCTTAATCTCGGTCTTCGCCTGCGCGCTCGCGCACGCCTCGCTCGCGCAGACGCCGACGCCCGAGCCGTCGCCGACGCCGGAGCCGAAGAAGAACAAGTTCGCCTCCGTCATCCGCGACGTGAAGCTGCGCGAGCGCAACTTCCCGGAACGTTCGACCCGCACGGCCATCGGGTTTGGCAGCCCGTACGTGAGCGCGGTCTTCCGCGGGATGCGTCAGGGCGCGGGCCAGACGCTCGGCGTCGAGTTTTCGACCGCCGACAAGATTCCCGCCGTCGAATTCCGCGCGACGGCGCAGGTCTCGACCAAGCTCTACCGCGTCTTCGAGGTCGAGGCTTACGTGCCCCACCTCGGCGACTCCAAGACGCACGCCGACATCTGGTTCAACTACTCGCGCCGCACCGAGGACAACTTCTTCGGCATCGGCCCGCGCGTCAGCCGCGCGCTCGACACCAACTACTCGCTCGAAGAGCGCAGCTTCAACGCCGGCTTCTTCCGCGACTTCACGAAGTCGGCGCAGGCGGGCGTTTACCTGCGGCGGCGCAACTCGCGCGCCTTCCGCGGCGAGGACGACACGGAGGCCGCGGTCGATCTGCTCTTCTCCGGCAACCCGGCAGCCGCGCCCGCCTCGCGCTTCCTGCCCGGCCTCAACACGACCGCCGACATCTTCTCGGCGGGCGCTTACGCTTCCTACGACCGCCGCGACACCTCGCGCGGGCTCACGCGCGGCGGCTATCTCTACGGTCGCGTCGCCACCAACGACGGGCTGAGCCGCTCGACCTTCTCCGACTTCGGCTGGTTCGAGACAGAGCTCGACGCCCGCGGCTACGTCCCGCTCGGCGGCGACAAGACTTCGCTCGCGCTACGCACTTACGCGTGGCTCAAAGACCCGCGCGGCGGGAGCCAGATTCCTTTCTACGACATGGCCTTCCTCGGCGGGCGCACCTACGTCCGCGGCTACGACAGCTACCGCTACTTCGGCAACAACCTCTTGATGTTCACGACCGAGATCAGGCAGACCGTCTGGTCGAAGTCGGAGCGCAGGGGCGTCGACGTGTTCGCCTTCGGCGACGCCGGGCAGGTGTGGGGCGACAACCGCTCGCAGACCGACGCGACCGTGCTCAGAAACGACCGTTTCAGTTCGTCGAACTGGCGCGCGTCGGTCGGCGGCGGCGCGCAGTACCGCTTCAGCCGCGCGTTCGCGCTCCGGGCCGAACTCGGGCACAGCAACGAGGGGAACAAGTTTTACCTCTCGTTCAGCCGCGGCTTCTGAGCGGAGAAGAATATCTCACGGGGCGCGCGGGCGACTACGACCGTTCAAACTTAAACGCGGAAGGGAACTCCGGATGGACGAACAGCGGATGACGGAACTCGCGCGCGCGGCGCTCGCCGAGTCGAAGCGCAACGACTGCGAGCTGACGGGCGTGAAGGCGGACGCTTCGGGCGCGTGGCGCGTCGAGCTGATGGACGTGATGCTCAAGCGCGAGCCCTTCGCGGTGCGCGTCGGCGCGGACGACGCGTCCTCGGACGAAGAGATCAAGGAAGCCGTCCGCCGCGCCGTCGCCGAGCACTACAGCGTCGAGAGCTACTGACCGGCACGACCCTTACTTAAAATTGAGTCAGCCGACCGGAAGATTCACCGCGGAGGCGCGGGGATCGCGCAGAGTTAACGCGGAGAAGAATATATATTCCTCTGCGCCCCTCTGCGACTCCTCCGCGCCTCGGCGGTGAGTCTTTCTTCCAACATCATAAGCCCTCACTTCAGCAGTCAAATGTCCGCGACCCGTCGCTCCAACTCTTTGGCGATCACGCCCGGCTCTTCGTCTTCGAATCTCACGGGCTCGCCGAACGTCAGCGTCACCTCGCCGGGCCGTGCCCAACGCCTCCCCTCGCGTTTGAGCTTGTAGAGACCGTCCAAGCGCACGGGGACGACCTCCGCGCCCAACTCCCTGACGAGCAGGCCCGCCCCCGACATGAACGGGTTCATGCGCCCTTCACGGGCGCGCACGCCCTCCGGGAAGACGAGCACGTTAAAGCCCCGATCCAGAGCCTCGCCCGCGAAGGCGAAGCTGCGCCGGAAGCCGCTCCGCTTCGGCAGCGGGAAGACGTTGAAGAACAGGACGACGAGCACGTACTGCGCGAGCCCCAGAAGCCGCACGAAGGGCGTCGTGCCCGGCGGCGCGTGCCTCCATTCGCGCAGCAGCTCGCCGTCCATCGCGATTGCGAGTCGGCGCGCGCGCGCGCCGGGCAGCGCGGCCAGCACGAGGGCCTGATCGGCTCGGGTCACGTGGTTGGCGACGAACAGGGCGGGGCCGTCACCGGCCCGCGCGAGGCGTTCGCGCCCCGCGACGCGCATGGGGCACAGCAGGCGCACGAGAGGGATGACGACGAGGTAGAGCAGCACGACCCTGATCCACGTCGCGGGGAAGCGGCGCGCCCAGCGCGCGTAAGGGTACGGCGCGAACGCTTCCGGGGCGACGACCGTCTCGCCCGCCGCTTCGACGCGCGCACTGTCGGCGCTCCCGGCGTCCGGAGTTTGTCGCGCGCCCTGACGGATCAACCTCCGCACGTCGCCGAGCGTGGTGGCGGCGGTGAAGGCGGCCTCGTCGATCTCGATCTGGAAGCGGTCTTCGAGCGCGCCGAGCAGCTCGACGCGACCGAGCGAGTCGAGCTTGAGGTCGGTCGTCAAATTCGCCGCGGGCGAGAGTCGCGCCGCGGCGTCGCCCCCGCCGACGCGCGCCACGATCTCGGCGAGCGCGTCCGCCGCGGGGGGCGCGCCGCCACCCTCCGCCGCGCCGAGACGCGCCGCGGCGACGGCGGCGACCTCGCGCCGGATGATCTTCTGCGTCGCCGTGCGCGGCAGGTCGGGCTCGTGCCAGACGAGCCAGCGGCGAACCTGCTGGTGGCGCGCGAGTCGTTCGTTGGCGCTCCTGACGATCTCTTCGGCGCGCGCGCTCTCGTCGCGCAGGGCGAGCACGGCGACCGCCTCTTCGCCCCGCGCGCCAGCGACGCCGACCACGGCGCTGGCGCGCACCTCCGGTTGTTTGTTCAGCTCCGCCTCGACGTCTTCCGGGTAGACGTTGAGCCCCGCCGCGGTGACGATCACGTCCTTCTTGCGGCCCTTGAAGTAGAGCTTCCCGGCGGCGTCCACCTCCGCCACGTCGCCCGTGCGGAGCCAGCCGCCCGCGTCGTTCGCAGGTCGCAGCGCGCCGCCGTCCCAGTAGCCGGGCGAGACGTTCGCGCCGCGCACCTCGATCTCTCCGCCCTCGCCGAGCCTAATCTCCTGGCCCGGCAGGGCGCGACCGATTGAGCCGCGGGCCGACTTGAAAGGGTGGTTGACGCTGACAAGCGAGGCCGTCTCCGTCATGCCGTAGCCTTGCACGACGCCGTAGCCGAGCCTGCGCCAGAACGTCTCCGCCCCCTCTTCGAGCGTCGCGCCGCCGACGACGAAGGCCCAGAACTTCCAACCCAGCGCGCGGTGGACGCGGCGGAACGCCCACCAGCGCCGGAGCGTGCCCCACGCCTCCGCGTCTTCTAACGCGCGGCGAAACAGATCGAGCCTGCCGCGCGTTTCGTGTTCGCGCTCGAACTTCTCGCGCAGCGTGTCGAGCAGGCGCGGCACGGCGACGACGACCGAGATGCGCCCGCGCTTCACCGCCTCGACGATCTCGGCGGGCTTGAGCGTCTCGGCGAAGAAGACCTCGCCGCCGACGAGCTGCGGGACGAAGATGCCCATGAACTGCCCGAAGACGTGGCTGAGCGGCACGAGGTTCAAAAAGCGCAGCGGGTGAACCAGCCGCTCCCACTTCAGGTACTTTTTGATCTCGCGTTCGAGCGGCGCGAGGTTCGCGAGCAGGTTGCCGTGCGTGAGCACGACGCCCTTCGGCTCGGCGGTCGTGCCCGACGTGTAGATGATCTCGACGATGTCATCTTCGCCCGCGGCGGTCGCCTCGTAACCCGTCGCGGGGTGGCGCGCGACCGCCTCGCAGAGCCGCGGCAACGCGACGCGCGGCAACGACGGCAAAATTTTCTCCGCGCCGACTGCGCCGTGGAATAAGAGCTTCGCGCCGACCTGCGACTGGACGCGCGAGACGAAGTCGGGGGCCGACGCCGCGTCGAGCGGGACGACGATGGCGCCCCGCAGCGCGCAGCCGAAGAACGCCGCGACCCATTCGGGGCTGTTCTCCGCCCAGACGAGCACGCGGTCGCCGCGCCCCACGCCGCGCGCCTCAAGCTCGCGGGCGGTCTGGTTGGCGACCCCGGCGAGCCGCGCGTAAGTCCATCGCACCACACGGAGCCCGCGCCGGTGCGCGAGGGCCGTCTCGCCGCCGCGCGCGGCGCAGTCCGAGAGGAAGCCGAGGATGTTGGCGCGTTCCGTCATAGCATAGTCGGCGGTGAGGCCCGGCGCTGATTTTGTGCGGCGGCCACGCGTTTCGGCAAACCCCTGTGACGCTTTTTCAAGTGTGCGCCCTCGCTGACGAAGGATGGAAGTTCCGGTGCGCGGCGGGAATAGGATTCACCACAGAGGCACAGAGGGCACGGAGGCGGCACAGAGTTTATGAATCTTCTCTGTGCGTCCTCCGTGCCCTCTGTGCCTCTGTGGTGAGTCTGAGAGCCTCTGACAAAACTTCTCGCCGCACATTTCGTAAACAACACTCGATCCTGTGTCAGAATCTCTTTGCGGACGACTCTCTGTGAACAACCTTTCCGAATCTGAAGTGGCGATGGCGGAGCGCGCGCGGGCGGGCGGCGGCCTGTGGGCGACCGTGCGTCAGGCCGTGGCGGGCTCCTCGCTGCAGGACTACACGCAGGGCGGCATCGGGCGCGCGATCTTTCTGCTCGCCGTGCCGATGGTGTTGGAGATGCTGATGGAGTCGCTCTTCGGCATCGTCAACGCCTTCTGGGTCTCGCGCCTCGGGCAGGACGCGCTCGCGACCGTGGGCCTCACCGAGTCGATGCTGACGGTCGTCTTCTCGATCTGCATCGGCCTCAGCATGGGCACGACGGCGACGGTCGCGCGGCGTGTCGGCGAGAAGAGTTTAGAGGCGGCGGGCGAGGCGGCGGCGCAGTCTATCGTCCTCGGCGTCGTCGTCTCGGTCTTGATGGGCGCGGTCGGCTTCGCCTTCGCGCCGCAACTCCTGCGCGCGATGGGCGCGTCCGAGTCCGTCGTCGCGACGGGCGCGGGCTACCCGCGGATCATCTACGGCTCGAACGTCGTGATCATGCTGCTCTTCCTCAACAACGCGATCCTGCGCGGGTCGGGCGACGCCTCGCTCGCGATGCGCGCGCTGTGGCTGGGGAACCTGATCAACCTCGTCCTCGATCCGTGCTTCATCTTCGGGCTGGCCTTCTTCCCGCGCCTCGGCGTCGCGGGCTCGGCGGTGGCGACCACCATCGGGCGCGGCACGGCGGTGCTGTTCCAGCTCTGGGTGATGACGCGCGGCACTTCGCGCGTCCCCATCCGCCTCGAACAGTTCCGGCCCAACTTCCCCCTGATGGGGCGGATCGTGCGCATCTCCACGGGCGGGATGCTTCAGTTCTTGATCGGGACGGCGAGCTGGATCGCCATCGTGCGGATCGTCTCCGTGTTCGGGAGCGCGGCGGTGGCGGGCTACACGGTGGCGGTGCGGATCATCGTCGTCGCCCTCCTGCCCTCGTGGGGGATGTCGAACGCGGCGGCGACGCTGGTGGGTCAGAACTTGGGGGCGGGCAAGCCGGAGCGCGCGGAGAAGTCGGTCTACAAGACGGGCTTCGTCAACATGTTCTTCCTCGCGGGCGTGACGCTCGTCTTCCTGCTCTCCGCCGAACGCCTCGTCGGATTCTTCACGACCGACCCGGCGATCCTGCCCTACGGCGTCGACTGCCTGCGCGTCATCTCTTACGGCTACGTCTTCTACGCGTGGGGCATGGTCGTCTCGCAGTCGTTCAACGGGGCTGGCGACACCTACACGCCGACGCTCCTCAACCTCTTCTGCTTCTGGCTCTTCCAGATACCGCTCGCCTACTTCCTCGGGCGGCACACGCAGCTCGGCGTGCGCGGCGTCTTCATGGCGCTCACGCTCGCGCAGTCGCTGCTCGCCGTCTTGAGCGTCGCCGTCTTCCGCATGGGCCGCTGGAAGACGAAGAAAGTTTGAGCCGCGCCCGCCGCGCCCCCCGACCCGCCCGCGCCGCGCCAGCCGAAGACGGTCAACGGATGCAGCCCGGCGTCAGTGGCTCGTCGTCGCAGAGCGGTTTCGGATCGACCCCGTTGTGCTCCAGAACGATCGCCAACCCGACGATCACCACCACGATGACGACCGCCAGAGCGACGTGCTTGTTGTTAAAGCCCGACTTCGGGTTCGATTGCGCGCGCACCTTCACCTTCTCAAGCCGCACCGCGCTCTCCGCCGCGCGCGTGTCGGCTCTGGCGTTCGCCACCTCCGCGGCGAAACGCGCCTTCAGATCGCGCCCCGGCGCTGCCGCCTCGGCCCCCGCGGCCGGCCCGCCCGCGGCCTGCTCGCCCGCGGCTGTCCGGCCCGAGGTCTGGGCGAGCGCCGCGGGCCGCGCGAGCGTCAACATCAAGGACGCGCTGATCACGAAAGAGGCAACTGCTTTCATCATCGTCCTTCCCCCTTCACCTGTTCTCATGCGGCGGGGTGCTCGTGGGCCGCGAGCCGGGCAACTTCCGTCCGCGGGCCGGAGCGTTTCGGAACCGACCGCCTGCGCGCTCACCGCCCCAGCGCGAAAGCCTTCGCCAGCTCGTAGAGAAACTCCTGCGACTCGTAGAGCGACTTGACGCTGATGCGCTCGTCGCGACCGTGGGCGCGGTTGTCGTCGATGTCGCCGAAGACGCCGGAGACGCCGTAGACGGGGATGCCGACTTGCCGGAAGTAGAGGCTGTCGGTCGCGCCCGTGCCCATCAGCGGCACGACCGGCGTGCCGCGCCACAGACGCTCCGTCACGCGCTCGATGGGCTGCATGACTTGGGCCGAGAGCGGCGAGGGCGGGCTCGCCTTGAACTCGCCGACGGGCGTGATCTTCACCCCGGCGTCGGCGACCACGCGCACGAGCGCCGCCTGCACCTGCGCGGCGCTCTCCTGCGGGAGGATGCGGCAGTTGACGAGGGCGCGGGCCGTCTGCGGGAGGGCGTTGTCGGCGTGGCCCCCTTCGAGGCGCGTGGCGACGCAGGTCGTGCGCATGAGGGCGTTGTAGTAGGGCGCTTCGGAGAGGCTTTTGACCGCCGCCGGGTCGGGCGGGCTGGCGGCGACCGCCTTCATGTCCGCGGCGAGCTGCCCCGTCTCGATCTTCGACATCCGCTCGAAGTAGGCGCGCGTCACCTCGTTCAAATTCAGCGGGAACTCGTGCGACGCGATGCGGGTGAGCGCGGCGGCGAGCTGGTAGATGGCGTTGTCCTTGCGGGGCTGCGAAGAGTGGCCGCCGCGGTTCGTCGTTTCGAGGCGGAAGCTCTGGAAGACTTTTTCGCTCGCCTGCACGCCGTTCAAAAGACGCTGGCCCTTCTTCAACTGGCCGCTCCCGCCCTCGTTGATCCCGAACTCGGCGTCGACGAGCGCGCGGTGGTTCTTGATCAGGAAGTCCGCGCCGTTGAAGTCGCCGCCCTCCTCGTCGGCGGTGAGCGCGACGATGATGTCGCGCTCCGGCCTGTACCCCTCCTGACGCATGCGGATCAGGTTGGTGACGAAGATGGCCGCCATCGCCTTGTCGTCGGTCGTGCCGCGCCCGTAGAGGTAGCCCTCCTGCTCGGTGAGCTTGAAGGGATCGGTCGACCAGTCCTCTCTACGAGCCTCGACCACGTCGAGGTGCGCGAGCAGGAGCAGGGGCTTCTTCGCGCCCGTCCCGCGCAGCCGCGCGACGAGGTTGCCCTTCTTCGCGTTGCCCGCGGGGACGAGGACTTTCACGTCCTCGTCGGGGAAGCCCGCCGCGCGCAGCCGCGCCGCCATCGCCTCGGCGGCGCGCGTGCAGTCGCCCGCCGAGTCGGTCGTGTTCGTCTCGACCAGCTCTTTGTAGACGTCGCGCAGGAGCGCCCGGTGCGGATCGTCCGCCGCCTGCCGCGCGACGAGCGTGCGCGCGGGCGCGAGGAACGTGCAGGCGAGCGACGCGGCGAGGGCGGCGCGCGCGAGGGGTTTAAGCGAGGTGAGGGCGCGCATCAGTTTCTATCCTCCGGGGTGGGGGACGGCGTCGCCTCGCCGTCCTTGGCGGGCTCGACGGGCTTGCCGGGGATGAGCTGCGGCGCGTTGAAGCGTTTGAGCGTCTCGTTCATCTGCGGGACGGTCTGCGCGATGAAGCGGTTGACCTCGTCCATCTTCTGGCGGAACTCCACCTGAATCTCGCCGAAGTAGGCGGCTTGCGCGGGCGTGGGCGCGGCGTTCACGCCGTCGATGGTGAAGAAGAGGCCGCCGATGCGGTCGACGAGCTGCGTGCGCCCGTTGAAGCCGAAGCCGCCTTCGGGCCGCTCCAGCTTGTCGGTCAGCTCCTTCACCTGCTTCTTGTAGGCGTCGATCTTCTCCGTGAACTCCTTCGGCAGATCGGAGACGCGATCCTTCTCCGTCTTCTCGATGAATTCGAGCTGCGCCTTCAGGCTGTCGAGCGCGCGCAGCGCCGTGTTCGTCGTGGACTGCATGTCGCGCAGGCGCAAAGACATCTCCTGCAACTTCAAGAGGTCTGCGGCCGGGACGCTGACGGTCGGGTCGAGCCGCACCTCCACCGTCTTCTGAAATGTTTTGTCGCCGAGCGTGAGCTTGACGGTGTAGGTGCCGGGGACGACCGCCGGGCCGCGCGGCGCGCCGAAGAAGTTGGGCTCCTCGTCGTTGGGCGGGCGGCGCACCTGCGCGCCGCCGTAGCGCAAGTCCCACACGGCGCGGTTCAGGCCCTGCTCCTTCGGGGGCCGCTGGATGTCGGAGATGAGTTTCCCCTTCGCGTCGAAGACCTGCATCTTGAAGGTCGCCTTGTCGTCGGGCTTCGCCTTCAGGTAGTAGGTGACGAGCGCGCCGTAGGAGGGGTTCCGCCCCGCGTAGGGCTTGTCGCCGATGCCGTAGCGCGTCATCATCTGCGCGAAGCGCAGCGCCGGGCGCACGTCGAAGAGGTGCACGTCCTCGCCGCGCACCTGCGGCGTCATCTGCTGGATGGGCGTCGCGTCGTCGAAGATCAAGAGACTGCGACCGTGCGTGGCGATGATGATGTCGTTGTCGCGCGGGTGGATTTTGATGTCGTGGACGGCGACCGTGGGCAGGTTCTTCAGCCTGAGCGACACCCAGTCGCGCCCGCCCGTGTAGGAGGCGAAGATGCCCAGCTCCGTCCCCGCGTAGATGAGGCTCGGGTTCTTCGGGTCTTCGCGGACGACGTGGACGTAGGCGTGATCCGGCAGATCGCCGCTGATGTTGCGCCACGTGCGCCCGCCGTCGGGTGACTTGAAGACGTAGGGGCGGAAGTCGTCGAGCATGTGACGATCAAACGTAGCGTAGACGACCTCCGCGTCCGAGCCGGAAGGCTCGACGTGCGAGACGGGCGAGAAGGGCTTGAGGTCGGGCACGCTCTTCGTCAGATTCGTCCAAGACTTGCCGCCGTCGGTCGTGCGCTGCAGGTTGCCGTCGTCGGTTCCCACCCAGATCGTGCCCGCCTTGAGCGGCGACTCGGCGATGCTGATGATCGTCGTGTGATACTCCGCGCCCGTGTTCTCGAAGGCGACGGGGCCGCCCGCCTCCTTCTGCTTCTCCTTGTCGTTGGTCGTCAGGTCGGGGCTGATCGGCGTCCACGACTTGCCGAAGTCGGTCGTGCGGAACAGGACGTTGCCGCCGAGGTAGACCGTGTTCTTGTCGTGGGGCGAGGGGACGAGCGGCGAGTTCCAGTTGAAGCGGTAGACGGCCTCGGAGGCGGGGCCGCCCTCGTTGGCGCGCTCCGAGGGGATGATGAGCTGCTGCTCGCGGTTGCGCATGTCGGTGCGCACGACGTTGCCGCCCTGCGACTCGGAGAGGTAGAGATCGGGATCGTCCGGGTGGTTGAGCATCCAGAAGCCGTCGCCGAACGAGACCATCCGCCAGTCGTCGTTCAGGATGCCCGCGGGCTCGCGGTTCCGGCTCGGCCCCGTCCACGATCCGTTGTCCTGCAGCCCGCCCATCACGTTGTAGAAGGGCACGCGGTTGTCGGCGTGGACCTGATAGAACTGCCCGATGGGCATGTTGTTGATGTTCTCCCACGTGTCGCCCGCGTCCTGCGAGACGGCGACGCCGCCGTCCTCGCCCACCCACACGCGCCGCGGGTCTTTCGGGTCCACCCAGAAGGCGTGGTAATCGACGTGCGTGCGCCCCGTGATCGTGCGGAAGGTGCGACCGCCGTCGATGGAGACGTAGAGGTTCGAGGCGACGGCGTAGACGTGGTTCTCGTTCGTCGGATCGACGCGCACGTGCGTGTAGTAGAAGCCGCGCGAGACGATGCCGGCCTGATCCGACATGCGACGCCACGTCTCGCCCTTGTCGTCGGAGCGGTAGAGCTTGCCCTCCTTCGCCTCCGTGATCGCGTAGACGACGTTCGGGTTCGACTGCGAGACCGAGAGGCCGATGCGACCGACGGTCTTCGGCAGCCCGCCTTCGAGCTTCTTCCACGTGCGCCCGCCGTCGGTCGAGCGGAAGACGCCGCCCTTGTCGTCGCCGCTGCGGTGCGTCCACGGCTTGCGCTCGAAGAACCACATCGCGGCGTAGACGATGTTCGGGTTCTGCGGGTCGATGTCCATGTCGGCGACGCCGTGCTGCGCGTCGATGTAGAGCGTCTTCTGCCACGTCCTGCCGCCGTCGGTCGTCATGAAGACGCCGCGCTCGGCGTTCGGCCCGAAGGCGTGGCCGAGCGCGCCGACGTAGACCGTGTTCGGATCGCGCGGGCTGACGAGTATCTTCGAGATGCGCTCCGTGTCGCGGAGGCCCACGTGCTGCCAGTTCTTGCCGCCGTCGGTCGACTTGTAGACGCCGTCGCCGAACGAGATCGAGTTGCGCACCGCCGACTCGCCCGTGCCGACCCACACCACGTCCGGGTTGCCCGGCTCCAGCGCGATGTCGCCGACCGAGATGGTCGATTGCTGATCGAAGATCGGTCGCCACGTGACGCCCGCGTTCGTCGTCTTGAAGACGCCGCCCGAAGCCGTGCCGACGTAGACGACGTTCGGGTTCCCCGGCACGCCCTCCACGTCCGCCACGCGGCCGCCCATGTTGGCGGGGCCGATGCTGCGCCATTCGAGGCCCGCGAAAGCCTTCTCCTCGTCCGTCACTTTCCGCTGCGGCGATCCTTGCGGCGAGGGCGTCGGCGAGGCCGAGGGCGACAACTCTTGCGCGGCGACGAACGGGCGCGAGGCGGAGACGGCGAGGACGAGCAGCGCGATGCGCGCAGACGCCCGGAGCAACTTGTGGGACATGAACACTCCTGAAAAGATTTAGACTCGGACGAAAACTCGGCTGGTGCGCGAAGGATAAACCAACCGGCGCGCCCGCGTCTATACGGGCACGCCGCGCGCGAAGTTGCGCGGGCCGCCCGCGGGCCGGGCCCGCCGCGTTTGACAAGCCGCGCCGCCAAGCCACATAACTCCGTGCGTGACACGGACCCAACAGCCCGCCCGCCGCCGCCGCAGACTCCTCGTCGCCGTCGTCTTCGTCGTTCTCGCCGCGTTCGTCTGCGCCGCCGCCCTCTCCGTTTACCTGCGCCGGCGCGCGCGACCGATCCCGACCGTCACGGGCTGGCGCGCGCGCGTCTCGACGCTCGCGGGCGACGGCGCGCCCGGCGCGCACGACGACAACGCCGCGGCGCGTTCGCGCTTCGGCGACCCGTTCGGCGCGGCGGTTGACGCGCAGGGAAACGTCTTCGTCGCCGACGCGGGCGCGAGTAACCGGATCAGAAAAATAAACGCGCAGGGCTTTGTGACCACTCTCGCGGGCGGGGCCGAAGGCTACGCGGACGGCGCGGGCGCGTCCGCCTCCTTCTCGACCCCCTCGGCCCTCGCGATTGACGGGGGCGGGAACCTCTACGTCGCCGACACGGGCAACAACCGGATCAGGAAGATCGCGCCCGACGGCACGGCCTCAAGCGTCGCCGGCAGCGGCTCGGCGGGCTTCCGCGACGGCACGGCTGACGCCGCGCAGTTCGACGCGCCCGTCGGCGTCGCCGTCGATGCTCAGGGGGGCCTCTACGTCGCCGACACTTACAACGACCGCATACGCGTCGTCACGCCCGCGGGCGAAGTGAGGACGCTCGCGGGCGGCGGCCAGCCGGGCTACGCGGACGGCGACGCCGGGGGCGCGCGCTTCGACACTCCCTGCGGCGTCGCCGTCATGCCGAACGGCGTCGTCATCGTCGCCGACACGGGCAACGACCGGCTCCGCCGGGTGACGACAGCCGGGCAGGTCACGACCGTTAATTTGAGATCGCCGGATCAGACCGCGGTCGAGCTGTCGTCGCCCGTCGGCCTCGCCGCGACGCACGATAATTTCCTCTACGTGACCGAGCAGGATCGCGGTCGCGTCTGGCAAGTCGCGCCCGACGACACGGCGCGGCTCGTCGCCGGGGCGGGCCTTGGCTTCGCCGACGGCGAGGGCCAGTCGGCGCGCTTCAACCAGCCCGCCGGCGTCGCCGTGGATCGCGCGGGCGCGCTCTACGTCGCCGACGCGGCGAACTACCTCGTCAGAAAAATCGCCCCCGCAGATCAAACTTCAACGCCGGGCGGCACAACGGGCGCGAACGCAAACTCGACTTCGGGCGCGACGACGCAGGGCGGCCCGACTCAGCCCGACGTAACAGGCGCGCCCGCGATCCCGCGCCTCGACGCGGAGACGCTCGGCATCGCGCGGCTCCCGTACCCGCTCGATCCGCAGGGCGAGTGGCACGAGGTCGCGGCGACGATGGGCGAGGTGCGCGGCAGCTTCGACTCGACGGACGCGCGCGACCACCTCCACAGCGGCATCGACATCTTCGGCCCCTACGGCGCGACCGTCCGCGCCGTCTACGAAGAGAAGGTCGCGAGTCCCATCCCCAATTGGGGCTTCGGCGGGTTGAACGAGGGCCTGCGCGTCGGCGCGTTCGCCTACATCCACCAGCGGGTCGGGCGTTCGCCGGACGATAAGGTGTACGCAGACCCGCGCTTCGTGCCCGTCTACGACGAGCGCGGCAAGCTCGCGCGCGTGCGCGTCAGGCGCGGCACGCGCTTCCGCGCGGGCGACGCGCTCGGCACGGTCAACCGGATGTACCACGTCCACCTCAACTTCGGCGCGCCCGCGAACGAGACGAACCCGCTCGCGCTCCCGCTCGCGAACTTCGCGGATCGCGTCGCGCCGACCATCGCGCGCGACGGCATCATGCTGTTCGACGCGGCGGGGAGCCCGCTGAAGGAGAGGCGTGATGGCCGCCTCGTCGTGCGCGGCGCGGTGCGCGTCGTCGTCGACGCCTTCGATCAGGTGGACGGGAACGCCGCGCGCCGCCGCCTCGGGCTCTACCGGCTCGGCTTCCAACTCGTCAACGCCGACGGCTCGCCCGCGCCCGGCTTCGCGCAGCCGCGCGCGCAGATCGAGTTCGACCGCCTGCCCCCGCAGCGCGACGCCGTGAAGATCGCCTACGCCGACAAGAGCGGCATCACCGTCTACGGCAGCGACGCGACCCACTTCTTCTACGAGCTGACGAACACGGTGCGGCACGGCGGCGCGTTTGCCGGCGCGTGGGACTCTTCCGAACTGCCCGCGGGCGACTACACCCTGCGCGTCTTCGCCGCTGACTTCGCGGGCAACGTCGCGACGGCCAACCGCGATCTGGCGATCAGGGTCGAACGCTGAACGCCGCCCCCGCACCGCCCCGCGAAAAAATTATCGTCGCCGCGCGCGTTCATGCATTATCCTTGCGGCTCGAATATGAAACCCCAAACGCACTCGCGCACGTCGTCGCTCCTCCCGAAGCTCGCGCTGGCCGCCGTGGCCGCCGCCGTCTCGGCGTGCGGATCGCGGACGCCGGAGGCGGGCCCGTCGCCGCCGCCGTCGGCCACGCCCCTGCCCGTGGCGGAGTTGCTGCGCCGCGCCGACGAGGCTTACGCCGCGCGCGAGAATCTGGCCGCGGTGATGGAGGGGCTCACTACGCTGCGCCGCATCAGCGCCGTCGAGCGCGACAACTACGACGCCGCGTGGCGCACCGCGCGCCTCAACTACACGCTCGGCGACAAAGCGACCGACGCCGCGGCGCGCGAGCAGGCGTTCCTCGACGGCATCGCGGCGGGCGAGACGGCGGCGAAGGCGCAGCCCGAGCGCCCCGAAGGCCACTTCTGGCTCGGCGCGAACCTCGGCGGCTACGCGAAATTAAAGGGCGTGCTCTACGGCATCACCTCCGCGGAAAAGATGCGCAAGGAGATGGAGGCGGTCATCCGGATCGACGAGAGTTTTCAGGGCGGCAGCGCCTACCTCGCGCTCGGGCAGCTCGACACGGAGCTGCCGCAGATGCTCGGCGGCGACCCGGCGCGCGCCGTCGCGACGCTGGAGAAGGGCCTCCGCTACGGCGCGAACAACTCGCTCATGCACCTGCGCCTCGCGGAGGCTTACATCGCCGCCCGCCGCAAGCCGGACGCGCGCCGCGAGGTCAACTACATCCTCAACGCGACGCCCGACCCCGAATACCTGCCCGAACACAGAGAGGCCGTGAAGGGCGCGCAGGAGCTGCTGAGGAAGTATCTGGGCCAAGTGACTTTAATCTCTGAGTCGCGTCCGACCCGCCCCCGCTTCGTCTGATCGACTCAAAGCCTTGAGCCTGCCGAACGATCGAGCGCGGACTCCGCGTGGCGCGAACGCCGACGACGATCCGAACACGGGTCGAGTGTTGAGCGGCCCGCGCCTGCGCGCGCTCATGCTGCTCGCGGTCGCGGAGCTGTGCGGGATGTCTCTCTGGTTCAGCGCGTCGGCGGTCGTGCCCGCGCTCGCCGCGGAGTGGCGTCTGTCGAGCGGGGGGGCGAGCTGGCTGACGCTCGCCGTGCAGCTCGGCTTCGTCGCGGGCACGCTCTGCTCCGCGCTCCTGAACCTGCCCGACGTGCTGCGCGCGCGCCGCCTCTTCGCCGTCTCCGCCTTCGCCGCCGCGCTTGCCAACGCCGCCTTCGCGCTCTTCGCGGGCGGCTTGGCCTCAGCCGTCGCGCTGCGGTTTTTGACGGGGATGTTCCTCGCGGGCGTGTACCCGCCGGGGATGAAGATCATGGCGACGTGGTTCCGGCGCGGGCGCGGCATGGCGCTCGGCGTCTTGGTCGGCGCGCTCACGCTCGGCAAAGCGTCGCCCTACCTCGTCAACGCCGTCGGCAGCTCAGACTGGCGCGTCAACCTGCTCGGCCTCTCGGCGCTCGCCGTCTTGGGCGGCCTCGTCGTCCTATTTTTCGTCGCCGACGGCCCCTTCGCCCTGCCGCCCGCCGCCTTCGACTTCGGGCAAGTCCGCCAAGTCTTCCGCAACCGCGGCGTGCGGCTCGCCAACTTCGGCTACTTCGGGCACATGTGGGAACTCTACGCGATGTGGACGTGGACGCCCGTGATGCTGCGCGCGAGCTTCGCGGCGCGCGGCGTGGAGCCGAAGCTCGCCGAGACCGGGTCGTTTCTGGTGATCGGCGCGGGCGCGGTCGGCTGCGTCGCGGCGGGCCTCGTCGCGGATCGCGCCGGGCGCACGCTCGTCACCTCTTGGGCGATGGCTTTGAGCGGCGCGTGCTGTTTAGTCGTCGGCTTACTCTTCGACGCGAGCCCGGCGGCGCTGCTCGCGCTGATGACGGTGTGGGGCGCGACGGTCGTCGCCGACTCGGCGCAGTTCTCAAGCTGCGTGACGGAGCTGGGCGACCCTAAGTACCTCGGCACCGCCCTCACCATCCAGACCTGCCTCGGCTTCCTGCTCACGCTCGGCTCCATCCACCTCATCCCCGTCCTCGTCGCTCACGTCGGCTGGCGCTACGCCTTCGCCGCGCTCGCCCCCGGCCCCGCCTTCGGCATCTACTCGATGCTCAAACTGCGGCGGCTGCCCGAAGCGACCAAGATCGCGCACGGAAAGAAATAGCCGTGAGCCGTGAACGGTGACAGGTAACAGGTGACAGGGAAGTAATCGGTAGTCAGTAGTCAAGGGCGAATTCAGATCGAGCTGACTCCCGACCTACTACCCCTGACTCCCGATCTTTCTTGTCACCCGTCACGGTTTACCTGTCACGGCTTTTTACCTGTCACGGCTTTATTTACCAGCGGTGATAGGCGGGGTGGCCGGGCTTGACGGCGACGAAGGTGCCGCGGCAGGTGGCCGTGACTTTGCCCTTCGCGGTGAGGGTCGCTTCGACGACGGCGCGGTCGTCGGTGGATTCGACGACGCGGGCGGAGAGCGAGACGGGCGCGTCGGTCGGCGTCGGGCGCAGGAGCTTGATGGCGTAGTCGGCGGTGACGGTGCAGGGCGGCGAGTCCGCGCCGGCGCGGCTCATCAGGTGGAAGGCCGCCGTCCAGTTCGAGTGGCAGTCGAGGAGCGCGCCGATGATGCCGCCGTTGAGCATCCCGGGGTAAGCCTCGTGCATCTGTTCGGGCCGCCACTCGCAGACGACTTCGTCGCCGCGCGGGATGCTGCGGATGCGCAAACCTTTTTCGTTCGCCGGGCCGCAGCCGAAGCAGGCCATGCCGGGGGCGTAACGCTCTTGTAAGCTCTGCTCTGTCATCTCGCCTCACCGCCGTGCAAAAAAAATTTCGGAGTCGCGTGACGTGCGAGTATAGCCGGAGGCGCGCCGCGAGTCGAAAGTGTTAAGATGTGCGGCACACGAAAATCTTAAGTCGAACGGAAACGGAGTTTTTCTCGCATGAGCGCTGTCCCCAACAAAGTTATTTACTCGATGGTCGGGGTCTCCAAGTTTTACGACAAGCGGCCCGTCCTCAAAGACATCTACCTCTCTTACTTCTACGGCGCGAAGATCGGCGTCCTCGGCCTGAACGGCTCGGGCAAGTCGTCCCTGCTGCGCATCATCGCGGGCGTGGATCGCGAGATCGTCGGCGAGACCGTGCTCGCGCCCGGCTACTCCATCGGCTACCTCGAACAGGAGCCGCGCCTCGACGAGTCGAAGACCGTCAGGGAGATCGTCGAGCAGGGGATGCAGGAGGCGGTCGATCTCGTCAAAGAGTACGAGGAGATCAACGCGAAGTTCGGCGAGGAGATGTCGGACGACGACATGAACGCGCTCTTGGAGCGGCAGGGCGCGGTGCAGGAGAAGCTCGACGCGCTCGACGCGTGGGACTTGGACAGTCGGCTTGAGCTGGCGATGGACGCGCTGCGCTGCCCGCCCGGCGAGACGCCCGTGAAGAACCTGTCGGGCGGCGAGCGGCGGCGGGTCGCGCTCGTGCGCCTGCTCCTCCAGAAGCCCGACATCCTGCTCCTGGACGAGCCGACGAACCACCTGGACGCCGAGTCGGTCGCGTGGCTCGAACAGCACCTGCAAAAATATCCGGGCACAGTCATCGCCGTCACGCACGACCGCTATTTTCTCGACAACGTCGCGGGCTGGATACTTGAGCTAGATCGCGGGCAGGGCATCCCGTGGCACGGCAACTATTCTTCGTGGCTGGAACAGAAAGAGCAGCGGCTCGCGCGCGAGGAGCGGGCCGAGAGCGAGCGGCGCAAGACTTTGCAGCGCGAGCTGGAATGGATCAGGATGACGCCGAAGGCGCGGCACGCGAAATCGAAAGCGCGCATCAACGCCTACGAGGCGCTGGTCAGTCAGGAGAGCGAGCGGCACGCGGGTGAGCTTGAGATTTACATTCCACCGGGGCCGCGGCTCGGCAACGTCGTCGTCGAAGCGGAGGGCGTGCGCAAGGCTTATGGCGAGCGGCTGTTGATTGAAGATATGACGTTCAAGCTCCCGCCCGGCGGCATCGTCGGCATCATCGGCCCAAACGGCGCAGGGAAAACGACGCTCTTTCGTCTGATCACCGCGCAAGAGCAACCCGACGCGGGCACGCTTCGCATCGGCGAGACGGTCACGCTCGGCTACGTGGATCAAAGCCGCACGCTTGACGCGCAGAAGACGATCTGGGAGGAAATAACAGGCGGGCAGGACGTGGTCGCGCTCGGAAGTCGGCAGGTGAACTCGCGCGCCTACGTCGCGCGCTTCAACTTCGCGGGCACGGATCAGCAGAAGAAGGTCGGCGCGCTCTCCGGCGGCGAGCGCAACCGTGTACATCTGGCGAAGATGCTGAAGGAGGGCGCAAACGTCCTGCTGTTGGACGAGCCGACGAACGACCTCGACATCAACACCATGCGCGCGCTCGAAGCCGCGCTCGAAAACTTCGCCGGCTGCGCCGTCGTCATCAGCCACGACCGCTGGTTTCTCGACCGCATCGCCACGCACATCCTTGCCTTCGAGGGCGACAGTCGCGTCGTCTGGTTCGAGGGCAATTACACAGAGTACGAAGCCGACCGCCACGCGCGCCTCGGCGCAGCCGCCGACCAGCCGCACCGCATCAAGTATCGCCAGTTGACCAGAGACTGAGTATCTGTTTGATTAAGATTAGGGGCTAGATAAAAATGGTCTGAGATATTACACTGCATCGGCGAGGCCGGTTAGATATGACAACACTGGAAAAAACTCAGGCATTGCCCTTGCGCTTGACCGAAGACGGCACGATTCGCATTGCGAACTCACGCGTGAGCCTTGACTCCATTGTTCATCATTACAAGCTTGGGGCATCTGCTGAACAGATCGCCCAAAAATTTCCTGCGCTTGAGCTGGCAGATGTTTACGCGGCGATTGCCTACTACCTCACGCACGAAGAAACTATCGAAGAGTACCTCCGACAACAAGCAGCACAAGGCGATGAAGTGCGAAAGAAGATAGAGTCTGACCCGCAATATCAAAAAAAGACTGCTGACCTCCGCGCGCGCCTGCTGAGTCGTAAACCATAATGGCCAAATCTAACCGTTCCTGAGCTTTCAACTTCATCCTTCACCGATGCTCAGGCTATTAATAGACCAAGACCTTGATCACGACATACTGCGAGGATTGCTCCGCCGCATTCCACAGCTTGATGCTGTGACAGCCTTTGAGATCGGCTTAAGTGCGGCGACTGATCCGCGATTATTAGCCTGGGCAGCGCGCACAGGTCGCATCATCGTCACACATGATCGTAAAACTATGCCGGCGCACGCGGCTGATATGATCGGCGCGGGTAAAAATATCGCCGGCCTGTTTGTCGTGCCGCGCGGTCTGCCGCTTCAGCTAGTGATTGCAGACTTGGAGTTGATGATAACTTGTAGTGAAAATGACGAATGGGTGAGCGTCATCCGTTATCTACCCCTGTGATTGCGAGGTGAGTTAATGAGCGAAGAGTTGGCAGGTCGGGTCGCGCTCGTGACGGGCGCGAGTTCGGGCATCGGGCGCGCGACGGCGTTGGCGTTCGCGGCGGCGGGCGCGCGCGTCGCGTTGGTCGGGCGCGGTGGCGAGGCTTTGCAGGAGGTCGAACGGGAGATTGCTGCGCGGGACGGCGCGGCGTGGAGCATTGCCGCCGACGTGACGAGGGAGGCGGACGCTGAGCGCGCTGTGACCGAAACGGTCGAGCGTTTCGGCGGGCTTGACGTGCTGGTCAACGCGGCGGGCATCCTGAGCAACGGGACGGTCGAGACGACGACGCTGGCGGCGTGGGACGAGATGTTGAACATTAATCTGCGCGCGGTTTTTCACCTGATGCAGTTGAGCGTGCCGCACTTGAAGCGACGACCCGGCAACATCGTCAACGTGTCGAGCGTGACGGGGTTGCGGGCCTTTCCCGGCGTGCTCGCCTATTGCGTCTCGAAGGCGGGCGTGGATCAACTGACGCGTTGTGCTGCGCTCGAACTAGCCCCCGCTGGCATACGCGTTAACGCCGTTAATCCTGGCGTCGTCCGCACGGAGATTCACCGGCGCGGCGGCATGCAGGAAGAAGCCTACGCGGCTTTTCTTGAACACTCGCGCACGACCCACCCAATCGGCCGCGTCGGCACGCCTGACGAAGTCGCTGACTTGATCCTTTTCCTCGCCTCTGAGCGCGCCGCATGGATCACGGGCGCAACCTACTCGATTGATGGCGGGCGCGCGCAGACCTGTGCGCGTTAGCAAGGCTTCCAGTATAAGCGCGCTTGGTCATGTCGTCCGCAATATGCTCAGTGGTTTGTATTGCTGCGCGAGTTGTTATTGTTTGCTTGATTCGTGTTCTGGTTGCCGTTCTGATTACTGTTCCCTTCGCGCTGGCGTTTAAGCTGCTTCTCGTACTCTTTGCGGGCTGACTCGACGCGGTCGTTGCCGGCTTTGGCGCGCTCCAGGGCCTCGCTCGCGCGGAAGAAATCGGGATCGAGGTCGAGCGCGTGCCTGTAGGCGTCCATCGCCTCTTTGTAGCGGGCGAGTTTGGTGTAGGCTTCGCCGAGCGCGTAGTAAGTTTCGCTGTCCGGGTCTTGCAGCTTCAGAGCCTTCTTGTAAGCTTCAATCGCTTTCTGGTACTCGCCGGTCTGACT
>DASVQC010000090.1:0-26081 GCA_036389335.1 Pyrinomonadaceae bacterium
CCTTCAGTCCGCGGCGTAGGGCAGCAGCGCGATGTTGCGCGCGCGCTTGATCGCCTCCGCCAGCATCCGCTGGTGCGGCGCGCACGCGCCCGAAATCCGGCGCGGCATGATCTTGCTGCGCTCCGGGACGTAGCTCGACAACAGCTTCACGTCCTTGAAGTCGATCAGATCGACCTTGTCGATGCAGAAGCGGCAGATTTTCCTGCGGCGGAAGCGGCCACGCCCGCCGCCGCCGCCGGAGCGTCCGCCCCCGCCCCCGCGGTCGTCGTTATCCGATCTCGGCTCACGATCATCTCTATTTCTCGACATAATTTCCCCTCAATTTTTAACGGCGGCGCGGCGCTGTCGGCCCGAACGATCCGGCGTGCGGGCGAGCGCGCGGCGCGCGAAACTCTCACGCGAAAGAGCGCGGCGCGTAGAACTCTTACGCGGCCTCCTCCTCCCCGGCGGACGCGGGCGGCGCGACGGGCACGAAGGGCGTCGGCGCGCCCCCGCCCCGGCGCGAGCCGCGCTCGCCCTTCGGCGGTCGGCTGGCGGCCTTACGCTCGCGGCGGGCTTTCAACTTCTCGGCGCGCTGCCTGTCCTCGTCCACGCGGACGGTGAGGTAGCGGATGACGGCGTCGCTGACGCGCATCCTGCGCTCCAGCTCGGCGATCTCGGAGCCCGTGCCCTCGATCTCGAAGAGCCAGTAGTTGCCGTCGGTCTTGCGGTCGATGCGGTAGGCGAGGTGGCGCTTGCCCATGCTCTCGGAGCGCGTGATCACGCCGCCCTGATCGGTGACGATCTTTTCCAGACTCTCGACGAGGCCCTTCGCCTCGTCGTCCGGCGTGCCGGTGTCGACGATGAAGACGACTTCGTAAACTCTCTTCTCTGCCAAAACTCATCCTCCTTTTGGATGTCGAGCCTCACTCTCCTGAATGAAGCAAGAAGGAAAATCGGTGACAGGTAAACCGTGACAGGTGACAAGTAAGACAAGAGGATTTCCCTGTCACCTGTCACGGTTTACCTGTCACGTTGAACTCTGCCATCGCCTTGTCAATGCCGTCCCTGACGACGGCGCGGAGCGCGTCCCTGCCGCGTTCCAGAACTTGTTCGACCTCGCCGCGCGCCGCCTGCGGGAAGCGTTCGAGCACGAACGAGCGCGTGTCGGAGAGCGGGTGCGCGGGCCGGATGCCGATCCGAAGCCTGGCGAACTCCTCCGTCCTGAGCTGCGCGATGATGCTCTTCAGGCCGTTGTGCCCGCCCGCCGAGCCGCGCGCGCGCAGGCGCAGGGTCCCGAACGGCAGCGCGAGGTCGTCGCTGACGACGACGAGATCGGTCGCCGGTTTAAGCTCCCGCTTGCGCGCGAGGCACGCCACCGACTCGCCGCTCAAATTCATGTAGGTCTGCGGCTTCGCCAGCTCGACCCCGCGCCCCTCGACTTCGGCGAGCCCGACGAGCGCGCGACACTCCGCGCGCCTGACCTCGCGCCCCGCCTCGCGCGCCAACAGATCGACGAGCATGAAGCCGAGGTTGTGCCGCGTCCACTCGTACTGCGCGCCCGGGTTGCCGAGACCGACGATTAAGAGACGCGGTGACACGGTGACACGGTGACGCGGGGGGAGGGGCCGGGGCCGCCGCGCCGCCGCGCCGCCCCGTCCCGCGTCTCTGCAAAGCTACGAGCCGCCTTCCTCGTCCTTCTTGCCCTTGGCGATCACTTCGGGCTCGGCTGCCGCGCCCTCTTCCGGGGCGGCGGGGGCCTCGACCGGCTCCTCGCGCACGATGCCGACCGTCGCCACCACCGTCTCCGGCGCGTTGAGGATTTCGACGCCCTCGCCCGCGTGGATGTCCGAGACGTGCAGCACGTCGTGGACGCCGAGATGCGAGACGTCGGCGTTGATCGCCTCGGGGATGTCGCGCGTGCCGCAGCGGATGTCCAACTGGCGCACGATCTGCTCCAGCACGCCGCCGCCCTCGGTCACGCCGACGGGCTCGCCGAGGAGGTGCAGCGGGACGGTCACTTCGACCTTCTGCCCCTTGACGAGGCGGCGCAGGTCGGCGTGGATCAGTCGGCTGCGGACGGGATCGAGCTGGCGGTCGAGGAACAAGACCTCGCTCGCCCCGACGCCGTCCACGTCGAGCGTGAAGATGGTGTTGTGGCCCGTGTCGCTGCGCAGGATAGCGGCCAGCTCGCTCAGCGGCGCGGCGGCGGAGACCGACTCGCCCTCGCCGCCGTAGAGCGTGACGGGCACGAGCCCGCGCGCGCGCAGCCGCCTCGAATCGTTCTTCCCGCGCCCCTGCCGCAGCTCGGCGCGCACCGTGATCTCTTTTCTCTCAGCCATGATTACTCCAAGCAGGTAGCTATTAGCTGTTAGCTATTAGCAGTCAGCCAAACATTAATTCTGGCCGCTGGTGATAGACGCCGATCATCGAAGACTGAAGTCTCTTCGTGCTGGCTGATAGCTAATAGCTGTTAGCTAATAGCTCTTAAACGAATAGCGAGGAGACGCTGGTCTCCTCGTGGATCGACTTGATCGCGTTCGCCAACAGCGGCGCGATGCTCAGAACCTTGATGTTGCTCTGCTTGCAGAGCTTCTCGTCGAGCGGGATCGTATTCGTGGTCACGATCTGCTCGATGTCGGACGACTGCAACTTCTCGCACGCCTTGCCCGACAGGACGGGGTGCGTGAAGCAGGCGTGGATGTGATCCGCGCCCGCGCTCTTCAGGGCCGCCGCGACCTTCGAGAGCGACCCGCCCGTGTCGCACATGTCGTCGACGATCAGGCAGTTGCGCCCCCTCACGTCGCCGACCACGTTCATCACCTCCGCCTCGTTCGCCTTCTCGCGACGCTTGTCGCACAGGGCCAACTCCGCGTTCAAACGTTTCGCGTAGGCGCGCGCGCGCTCCGCGCCGCCGGTGTCGGGCGCGACGACCGTCAGGTTCGTCATCGGGTTCGCCTGGTAGTAGCCGATGAAGACGGGCGCGGCGAAGAGGTGATCGACGGGGATGTCAAAGAACCCTTGAATCTGCGCCGCGTGCAGGTCGATGGTCAGCACGCGATCCGCCCCGGCGGTCGTGATCAGGTTCGCCGCGAGCTTCGAGGCGATGGGCACGCGCGGGCGATCCTTCTTGTCTGAGCGCGCGTAGCCGAAGTAGGGCATGACCGCCGTGACGCGCTCGGCGGACGAGCGGCGGAAGGCGTCGAGCATGACGAGCAGCTCCATCAGGTTCTGATCCGTGGGCGGGCACGTCGGCTGCACGATGAACGAGTCGCCGCCGCGCACGTTCTCCAGGATCTGGAAGTTGAACTCGCCGTCCGAGAAACGCCCCGTCGTCGCCATGCCGGGATCGCAGCTCAGGTAATTGCAAATCTCCTCGGTCAGCGCGCGGTTCGCGTTCCCCGAAAAGACTTTGATGCCGCCGGTAGTCGTCATAAGGGCCGTGACAGGTGACAGGTAACAGGTGACGGGAAAGACAAGTTCTTACCTGTCACCTGTCACGGTTTACCCGTCACGCTAAAAATGGCTGGGGCGGATGGATTCGAACCAACGAATGCCGGTTCCAAAGACCGGTGCCTTACCACTTGGCGACGCCCCAATGTCGAACTCTCGCCGCCGCCGCGCGCTCACGAGAAGAACCGCGCGCACTCGCCGAACGCCGCGCGGTAGTCGGCCCGCGCGAGCGTCGCGCAGGGGAAAACTCGCCAGCCCGCTTCGACCTTGATGCGCTCGCGCGCGCGCGCGACCTCGTCGGAACTTTCAAAGACGCCGAAGACGCTCGAGCCGCTGCCCGACAGCAGCGCGCCCTTCGCGCCCGCCCCGACGAGCGCGTCGCGCGCGCGCCCGACCTCCGGGTGCAGGCCGTAGACGACGGGCTCGAAATCGTTCGCGAGCGGCGCAGGGAGTGAATCGTAAAAATCCGCCCTCGCGCGCGAAACAAGCAGGTTAGCGGGCGCGATTTCCTTTGTCAAGGCAGGCGCGTTCAACGACTTGTAAGCCTCGGCGGTCGATATTTTAACGCGCGGCGCGACGACGAGCAGGTTCGCCGCCGCCGCGTCCGCGAGCGGCGCGACCTGCGCGCCCCGCCCCGTGCCGCGCGCCGTCCCGCCCGTGAAAAAGAAGGGCACGTCCGCGCCGAGCGACGAGCCGAGATCACAAAGCTCGTCGCGCGTCGTCTCGACGCCCCAGAGGCGGGCGAGGGCGGCGAGGGCCACCGCCGCGTTTGACGAGCCGCCGCCCAAGCCGCCGCCCGCCGGGATCGACTTTTCGAGTTTGATCGACGCGCCGCGCGAGACGCGGAAGCGTTCGCGCAAAAGTTTCGCCGCGCGGACGACTAAGTTGGAGTCGTCCGCCGGGACGCCGGGCGCGTCGCATTCGAGTTCGACCCGCGGGTCTTCGAGCGCGCGGAAGCTCAGACGGTCGCGGAGGGTGATGGTCTGGAAGACGGTGCGGATTTCGTGGTAGCCGTCGGCGCGGCGGCCCAAGACGCGCAGGCTGAGGTTGATCTTGGCGAAGGACGGGAGGGCGAAGGCTGTGTCGCGGGAAAGCAAAACGGCTGGCACCTCTGCGGACGGAAGCGCCAGCCGCCTGATCTCGGATTCCGTCGGCGTCAGCGCGTGACGAACACCTGCGTGAAATAGAGCGTCCCGTCGGCGGACTTCGCGATGCCGAGCCCGGCGTGCGTGAAGCCCGCGCGCAGGATGTTGTCGCGGTGCTTCGCCGAATTCATCCAGCGCTCGACGGCGAACGCGGCGGGATCGTCGTAGCCCTGATTATACGCGATGTTCTCGCCGAGGGCGCGCCAGCCGCAGACGCCGCACTCGGCGGCGCGCGCCGCCGTGTCGCGGCCAGTCTGATCGGTGTGCGAGAAGAAACCCTGCCGCGCCATGTTCTCCGAGTGGCGGCGCGCCATGCTCGCCAGCTCGTCGTCCCACACGAGACGCGACTCGCCGCGCGCCTCGCGCTCGCGGTTGACGAGATCGAAGGCGCGACGCTCCGGGCTCGTCGCGGCGAACGAGGCCGACGCGTGGGCGTACTTCGCGCGCGTCGAGCAGGCGGCGGAGACGAGCCGCGGCCCGGCGGCGGACGACGCGGGCGCGGCGGAACTCGTGCTCGCGATCAGGCGCGCGGCGGGTCTGGCCGTCTGCGCTTCGGTCGGCGCGGCGGAAAAAAGGAGGGCGGCGAGAATGATGAGCAGCGGCGGCGCGGAGAAGGCGTGGGCCGGGCGCACGCGCGCGCGCGTTCGGGGGAACGAGCTGTTAAGCGTCATCGGGGGAACTTCTCTTCTCTGACTGAGACGTTAACCGGGTGGGAGGTTTGACCAATCGCTCGGACGATAAGGGGCTGTCGCGAACGACCAATTCAACTGTACAAACGCGGGCGACGCGCCGTCAATCACTTTTTTCGGGGGCCGGGCGGGCGTTTAACACGCCGCGCCGCGCTTTCGTCGGCGGGCGGCGCTTTCGGCGCGTAAATCGCGGGTTCGTGGGGCGGGGTTAGCGGCGGGCGTCGCCGCCGATCTTGGTCTTGAGGCGGTTGGTCTCGCCGGGCTCGGTCGCGAACGTGAGGGCGCGACGCCACGCGGCGCGCGCCTCGTCGCCTTTGCCGCGTTTCTGTTGCAGGTCGCCGAGGTGCTCGTGGATGGTCGCGGAGCGCGGGCTGCGCAGCGCGGCGTCGTTCAGGTAACGCTCGGCCTCGTCGAGCCGCCCGAGCTTGAAGTAGACCCAGCCGAGGCTGTCGAGGTACGAGCCGTTGGTCGGCTCGGCCTTGACGGCCTTCCGGATCATGTCGAGGGCTTCGGGCAGGCGCTCGTCGTGGTCGGCGAGGAAGTAGCCGAGGTTGTTGAGCGCGTTCGCGTTCGCGGGATCGGCGGTGAGGATTTTGCGCAGGCTCTCCTCCGCCCCCTTGAAGTCGCCCGCGCGCTCCTGCGCCGAGGAGAGCAGGACGAGCGACTGCGCCATCAGCGCGGGCTGCTCCTTCGGCGTCATCGCGATGAGCTTGCGCGCCGACTCGACCGCCTCCTTGCCGCGCTTCGCGTCGATGAACATCTGCACGAGCAGGGCGTTGAGCGTGTAGTCGTTCTCGAAGCTGTTGTTGAGGCGCGAGCGCAGGAGCGCCGCCGCCTCGTCGACGCGGCCCAGCTCGGCGAGCGTCGTGGCTTCGAGCCTGAACAGCGAGGGGTTCTCCGGGTACTTGAGGCGCGCGGCGCGCACGGCTTCGAGCGCCTCGCCCCGCTTGCCCTGCTCGCGCAGGAGATCGATCTGGTAGAACTGCGACATCAGATCGTTTGCGCCGAGCAGGCGCTTCATGCGCTCGACGGTGGCGAGCGCGGCGGCGTCGCGACCGGCCTGACGCTGGAGCTTGAGAATCTCTTGCAGGTACTGCGCGGCGAACTGCTTGTCGCTGTCGGCGACGAGCGGGGCGTCGCCGATGCCGTGCGCCTTGAGCAGATCTTCGTAAGCCGCGATGGCCTCGTCGTAGCGCATCGCGTCGGAGAGCACCTGCGCGAGCGCGTCGGTCAGCGACGCCTGCTCCTTCGAGCCCTTCGCGGTCTTGGCGAGCCCGCCGCGCAGCGTCGCCACGGCGTCGTCGATCTTGCCCGTGCGGGCCTGAGCGCGGGCGAGCATCGCGCTCGCCTCCGGGTCGGCGGGGTTGGCGGCGACCATGCGCTTCAGCTCGTCGATGGCCCCGCCCGTGTCGCCGCCCTGCTTGATCGCCTCTTCGAGCAGCGCGAGGTAGTTGCGGTTGTCGGGCGCGGCGGCGAGGGCCTGACGGATCGACGCGATGGCCTCGCCCGTGCGACCGGCGCGCAGGTACGCCTCGGCGAGGCGGGCGAGCGCGGCCTCCGAAGACAGCTCGCCGCCCTGCGTGACGACCTGATAGAAGCGCGTGTCGACGGTGGCGGGCGCGCCGACCCACCGCTTGAAGGCTTCGACGGCCTCCGCCTCGCGCCCCGTGAGGTGGTAGAACTCGCCCAGGAGCGCGAGGGCCTCCGGATCGGTCGCGTCGAGGCGCAAGACTTCCTTCAGCTCGGCGATGGCCTTCTCGGCGTCCTCGCGCTTGAGCTTCGACTGATCGAGTCCGGCGTGCAGCGAGTAGAGGCGCGAGAGCAGGCGGTGCGCGCCGAAGTTGTCGGCGTCGATCTTGGTGGCCGCCTGCGCCTCGCTCTCGGCGAGCGCGGAGTCGTCGAGGAAGAAGAAGGCGATCTCGGCGAGCGCGGTGTGGGCCTCGGCGAGCGCCGGGTCGAGCCGCGCCGACTCGCGGAAAGCCTCCTGCGCCGCGGCCAGCCCCTCGCGCGAGATGCCGCCCGTGCTCTTGGCGCGCGAGACGTAGCGCTGCCCTTCGAGCAGCTTCGCGTAAGCCTTCGCGCGGGCCTCGCGCGTGGCGACGAGCGGCTGCGCCTTGACGGGCGCGCCCGGCTGCGCGATGGCGCTCGCGTTGTTCGGCTTCGGCTTTTCCGGGGTCGGCGTCGCCTGCGGCGTGAGACTCGCGCGCGAGACTCGGGCGCGCGCGGGCGGCGCGACGAGAGGGAGGCAGGCGAGTGTGGCGGCGGCGACGAGGTGGCGCGGCTGAAGTCTCACGGGGCGGTTCCTTTCGCGGGCGAGGGGCCGGGAATCCCGCCCTGCTGTTGCGACGCTTCGAGCACGCGACGCCACGCCGCGCGGCGCGGGTAGCAGTAGAGCAGCACGGCGACGGCGACGACGCCCGCCTTGAGCGCGTCGGACGGATCGCCCGAGAGCAGGTAGGCGGCGTAGCCGAGCAGCGCCGCCAGCCCGCCGAGCGCGGCGACGAAGAGCGTCGTCTTGACGAGGGACGCGACGAGGGCCGGCTGGCCGAACGCGCCCGCGATGTCTTGCAGCCGCACGGCGTTCGAGCGCACGCGGCGCAGCACGATTGCGCCGAGGCCGAGGAAGAGGACGACGATCCAGATGGCGCGGTAGAGGTTCGGGTCGAGCCACGACTGCGGCGGGTTGAAGCGCACGCCCGCGAACGCGAGCGCGACGAGGAGGAGGCTCAGCGTGATGAGCCCGTGCACGAACGCGCGCGCCGCGCGGTGACCGCGCTCAAACTCTTTCTCGTCGATCTGCGTCATCGGTCGGCCCAAACCCCCGCGGCGCGCAGTCCCCTGCGCCCGCACGTGATCGATTTAGTCGGTGCTGAAGTTCGTCGGAAATTCTATCACCCAAGCTCGAAGCGGGGCAAAAGGCGCGCCGCCGGCCCCGCGCCCCGCGGGTCGGAGTGAAAAGAGAAAGCCCGCACGACTGACATCGGACGGGCTTCCTCGCCTTGCCTCTTACCTTTTGGTTCTGCGCCGCCTCACGCGCCCGGCGGCGGCACGGAGGGCTTGGTCGGGTCGCTGCCCGTGGCGGGCTGCCCCGTCTTGGTCGGCTGCGGCTTCAGGCCGTCGCCGTCGTTCTTCTTCGCCGGGGCGGGCTGCGGCGTCGCCGCCGCGGGGCGCGCCGGGGCGATGCGCGTCGAAGAGCGCGTCGCGGTCGGGACGGTGGCGGGGAGCGTGCCCTTGTTCTCGATCACCACGTCGATGAGCGCGGGCGCGTCGCTGTCCTTGCTGATGAGGACGCCGTTGCGGTCGGTGGTCGCGGCGGTCGTGCCCATCACCTGTTCGAGGAAGCGGCGCATCATGCCGCGGTCGGGCGGCGGCACGCGCTGCTTGGCCGCCTGATCGGCCTCGGGCTTGGCCGCGCCGATGGCGTCGAGCTGCTCGGCGGCCTTCTCGGCGAACTCGCTCTGCGGGAACTCGCGCAGGATGCGCTGGAAGTATTTCGCCGCCTCGTCCGGCTGCTCCACCTGCACGTATGTCTCCGCGAGCAGGTAGAGCGCCTTGTCGAGCCGCGAGAAGTTCGGGTACTTCTCGACGACCTCGCGGTAGCGCGACTGCGCGCCGTTCGGGTTCGGGGCGACGCCTCTCAGGTAGCGGTCGTAGTAGAAGTTGCCGACGCTGAAGGTGTGCATCCCCAGATTCTCCTGCACCTCGTTCAAGCGAATCTGCGCGTCGGGGCGCAGGGTCGTCTCGGGGAACTGTTGCAGGAGCGCGCGCAGGCGCTGCTCGGCTTTGCGGGCGTGCGTCGGGTCGCGGTCGGGCAGCCCCATCTGCCGCATCTCGACCTCAGCCGCCTTGAGCATCACCTCGTCGGCCAGCGGATCGGTCGGGAAGAAGGTGAGCCACTCCTGGTAGGCGTTGCCCGCTTGGATGAGCGCGCTCGTCGAGCCTTCGAGGTAGAAGGTGTCGGCGATGGCGAGCTTGGCGTGGGGCAGGTAGGGCGACTCCGGGTAGGTGTTGATGATGGTCTCGAAGAGGAGGCGCGAGCCCTCGTAGTTCGACTTGCGCGCGAGCTTGGCCGCCTCCTCGAACAGCTCGCGGTCGCGGCCCGGCTTGACGCCGCTCAGCAGCTCCGCGTACTTGTCCTCGTCGCCGCTGCCGCCGAAGAGGCGACCGAGGCCGAGGAAGCCGCCGCCCTTCTTCTTCTTCTTCGGCGGCGCGCCCGCCGCCGCCGCCGCCGTGGCGACGCGCCGCTCGCCCGCCGTCTCCTGAAGCGCGCGCTCGGCGCGGTCGTTGAGGTCTGCCGCCGCCCCTTCGAGCTTGTCGAGTTCGGCCACCTCATACTTCTCGGCGCGGTCGATCTTGTTGCTGATGTCCGCGATCTCGTTGAGGAGATGCCCGGCTTCGCGCTCCAGCCCGCGCAGGCGCGCCGCCGCCTCGGACGACTTCTTCTCCTTGTCCTTCTTGTCCTTGTCGTCGCCCGCGTTGAGGCCGGCGAGCGCGGCGTTGAGCGTGCGGCGCAGGGTGTCGAGACGCGAGCGCATCACGGAGACGCGCGTCGCGGGCGTGCCCTCGCCGCGCGCGGCGGTCTGGCCCTGCGGCTGCTGCTGCTGCGCGCGCGCGCCCAGACCCGCGGGCGCGAGCCCCGACACCACGACCGCGCACGTCACTGCGGCAATCAAGCTACGAAAACGCATCAGGTAAACCTCCAAAATTACACGGTGACTGAGAAACGCTGCACACTTGACGAAAAATAACGCTCCGGTCGGGCCGCCCCGGTTCGCCCCGAATTTGAGAGCCGCGCTGTCGGCGGTCGGCTCGCAGCGGTGGTCGAATCGCTTCAGCGAAAACTCTTAGACTTCCTGTAGGAATAGTCGATAGTCACGTACTTCGACACCGCGACGCCCCCCTCCCGGGCCGGGGTGAACTTTATCTTGCGCGCGGCCTTCACCGCGCTTTTATCGAAAGCTTCGCAAATTGATTTCTCAGTCACCTCAACCTCGGTCACTTTCCCCGTCGCCTGGAGCAGCATTCTCACCCTGACCCGGGCCTCCCCGTCCGGGCACTCGTCGGGTATTCCGGGATCAGGCTTTTTAGTGATCGCGGCTCTCGTAGTTTCACCCTTAGCGACGGCTGGATCGGCCCCTCCAGGCGACTGTTCGGGTTTTACGTTTTGGGAAAAGACCCCGGGTGAACAGGACACCATCAACACGGTTAATATACGGATACAGTTCTTCATGTGCCGCCCGCTCTAAACGGTTAAGTGATCCGATCCGCCCTTAACCTCATCGCTCATCGTTCCGCATTCGCCGCGTGCTTTTCAAACCCACTGCGCCGCGGCGTCGAGCAACTCGCGGACGGAGCGCGCCGGATCGTTCGCGCCGAAGACCGCCGTGCCCGCGACGACGATCTCGGCCCCGGCGGCGGCGATCTCGGCGACGTTCGTCGCGTCGATGCCGCCGTCGATCTCGATGCGCGTCCTCAGGCCGCGCGACTCGATCATCAGGCGCAGGCGGCGCAGCTTGTCGAGCGAGGTCTGGATGAACTTCTGGCCGCCGAAGCCGGGGTTGACGGACATGAGCAGGACGAAGTCCGCGTAAGGCAGCGCCTCTTCGAGCGCGACGAGCGGCGTCGCCGGGTTGATCGCCACGCCCGCCGCCGCGCCCTTCGCCTTAATGGCCGCGAGCGTGCGGTGCAGGTGCGCGTCGGCCTCGACGTGGACGGAGACCATCGACGCCCCCGCCTCGGCGAACTGCTCGGCGTAGCGCCCCGGCCCGGAGACCATTAGATGCGCGTCGAGGGGGAGCCGGGTTGCGCGCCGGAGAGATTTTATGACGGGCAGGCCGATGGTGATGTTGGGCACGAAATGCCCGTCCATCACGTCGCAGTGCAGCAGGGCCGCCCCGCCGCGCTCGGCTGAGGCGATCTCTTCGCCGAGCCGCGCGAAGTCTGCCGACAGGATCGAAGGCGCGATCTCGATCATCTCAGTCCAAGGGCTCGCGGGGCGGCCTGCGGTTGGCGTTCGCGCCGCGCGCGCCGCCCGCGTTCGCGTTGCGGTTCGTCGCGGCGCGCGCGCGCCCCGCGTTCGCGTTCGGGGCCGCCGCGCCGTTCGCGTTCGCGTTGCGCGGCGCGTTCGTCGGCGCGTTCGCGTTGCGCGGGGGCGTCGCCGTGTTGCGGTTCACGACCGGCGTCTCGTCGCCCGCGCGATCCTCCGCGCCGCCCGCGCTGTTGCCGACGAGGTTCGTGTTCAGGTTCGAGTTGACGTTCTTGGCCGCGGTGATGTTCGAGTTGGCGTTCGCGTTGTTCGCGTTGGCGTTCTTGTTCTTGTTCGTCGGCTTCTTCGGCTTGTTCTCGTTGCGGTTGTTCGCGTTCGACGCTTCGGGCGACGACGACGGGCTCGCGTTCTCGCTCTCCGCCTTCTTCTCTTCCTCTTTCCTGACGCCGACGGAAGACTCGCCCCCCTTGGCCTCGGCGCGGCTGAGGACGATGGCGATGGTCTGGCCCTTCTTGACGGTGTCGCCCGCGTGCGGCGTCTGATCGAGCACGGTGTCGGGCTTGACCTCGGAGCTGAAGCGGCGCGCCCGCGTGCGGACGCTCAAGCCCGCGTCGGCGAGCGCGTTCTCGGCGTCGGAGAAGGTCTTGCCGACGACCTCCGGGACTCTTACTTCGGGGCTGCGCAGGGAGAGGTAGATCGTGCCGACGAGCGCGAGGAGGAATGCGAACGCGATGACGACGAGCGTGGCGAGTTTGCCGATGAGAGACGGTAGCGCGCGCTGTGCCAAGGCCAATCCTTTCGCATCACCCCAACCGGCGGCGCGTCGCCCGCGCCGCTTTTCAAGCGCGTGAGTCTAGCACCCGCCCCCACGCGCCGCAAGGAAGACGGTTTACAGGTAGTGCCCTAATTTAAATTCTGCTCCGTGCCCCCTCCGTGCCCTCCGTGACTCCGTGGTGAGTGCTCTTGATCATTTAATTCACCACAGAGTCACAGAGTCCACAGAGGCGCACAGAGAAAAGCCCGAATCAGGAGACTACTCACTTCTCAAACAACTTGTCAGAACTCTACCCCCGTGCCCGGCTGAAAACCGAAAACTCAAAACCGTAAACTACTCCGCCCGTTCGAGCGCGGCGACGAAGAAGCCGTCCGCGTCGTCCCGGTGCGGGAAGGTGCGCGCCGCGCCCGCCGCCGTCACGAGCCCCGCGGGCGCGTCGGCCTTCGCCTGCCGGAACTCCGGGCGCCCGGCGAGGAACCATTCGACGACCGACTCGTTCTCTTCCCCCTCCAGCGAGCAGGTCGAATAGACGAGCCGACCGCCGGGGCGGACGGCGCGCGCGGCGGTCGCGAGGATGCGCCGCTGCCGCGCCGAGAGATCGCCGACGTCCGCCGGTGTGATGCGCCAGCGGATTTCGGGGTTGTGCCTGAGCGTGCCCGTCCCCGTGCACGGCGCGTCGACCAGCACGCGGTCGAACGAGCCTTCGGCGAACGGCAGCGGCGACGCCTCCGCGTCGAGCGCCACCGTCAAGACGTTCTCGACCGACTGCCGCCGCGCCGACTCGACCACGGCCCGCAGGCGGTGGTCGTAGAGATCGCACGCGACGACGAGCGCGGGCGCTTCCGCCTGCGCGGCGATCTGCGTCGCCTTGCTGCCCGGCGCGGCGCACACGTCGAGCACGCTCTCGCCGGCGCGCGCGCCGACGACCTGCGCGACGAGCTGCGACGCCTCGTCCTGCGTGTAGATCGCCCCGTCCGACGCGAGCGCGCGCAACAACTCGCCGCCCCCGCCCGCGACGACGCGCCACGCCCCGCGCGCGATCCCCGACTCTTCGACCTCGACGCCCGCCTCGCGCAGACGCCCGATCACTTCCCGCCCCTCAGCCCTCCGCCCGTTCACGCGGAACGCGACCGGCGGCGTGCGGTTGTTCGCGCGCGCGATCAACTCCGCCTCCGCCGCCCCGAACTCCCCGGCCCAGCGCGCGACGAGCCACGCGGGGTGCGACGTCGAGACGGCCACCCTCTCAAGCCCGTCGCGCGCGAGGCTCGCCGGATCGAAATCCGGCTCGCGCGTCGCGCGCCGCAGCACGGCGTTGACGAACCCGGCAGCCGCGCGCATCCCGTGCGCGTGCGCGATGTTCACGGACTCGTTGACCGCCGCGGAGGCGGGCACGCGCGTCAGGAAGCGCAACTGGTAGAGGCCGAGCCGCAGCGCGCGGCGGACGGGCGCGTCGAGCGTCGCCGCCTCGCGCCCCGCGAAATGCGTGATCGCGGTGTCGAGCCACAACTGCTGACGCAGCACGCCGAGCGTCAACTCGTAACAGAGCGCGCGATCCGGCGCACTCAGCTCCGCGGCCACGTGCGCGAGCAACACGGACGCGAACGCCGACTCCTCTTCCACGCGCCGCAGCACTTCAAACGCCGTGGCCCGCGCGGGCGTCACCCGCCGCGACTTGTGCGCGCCCGCCCCGGCCCTCATCGCCGCCCCCCTTCGCGCCTTTGCGCCTTTGCGTGAGGAATAATTCTCACGCAAAGGCGCAAAGGCGCAAAGGTCGCTGTGAGCGTCCTCATCCCAACACCTCCCCGGCCCGCACGCGCAGCCCGTTCAGGAAATCGCGGGCGCTCATACGACGCTTCCCTTCGACCTGCACTTCCGACAAACACACCGCGTCGCCGCCGCCGCACGCCACGATCAACTCGCCGCCGTGCGCCGCGACGATCTCGCCGTCCGACGCCGAAGACGCGTCAGCGCGTAGCTCGCCCGATGGCCGCGCGCGCCAGACGACGAGCCGCTGGCCGCGGAAGTTTGTGAACGAGTTCGGGAACGGTTGGAGGCCGCGCACGCGCCGCACGATCTCCGCCGCGCCCGTGGCCCAATCGATCAGGCCGTCCTCGCGCCGGAGGATGGGCGCGTGCGTCGCCTCGTCTTCGCGCTGCGGGCGCGGCTCGATCTCGTCGAGGCGCGCGAGCGTCTCGCCGAGGAGCGCCGCGCCGGTCTCGGAGAGCCGGGCGAGGAGTTCGGGCGCGGTCTCGTCGTCGCCGATCCGGGTCGCGCTTTGCAAAAGGATCGCGCCGGTGTCGAGCCCCTCGTCGATCATCATCGTCGTCACGCCGGTCTCGCTTTCGCCGCGCACGATGGCCCAGTTGACCGGGGCCGCGCCGCGGTATTTCGGCAGCAGCGAGAAGTGGACGTTCAAGCAGCCGCGGCGCGGCGCGCGCAGGAAGGAGGCGGGCAGGATGCGCCCGTAGGCGACGACCACGCACGCGTCCGCGTCGTGCGAGGCGAACAGCTCGCGCGCCTCCTCGGTCTTGATCTTCGGCGGTTGGTGGACGGCGAGGCCGCGCCCGGCGGCGAACCGCTTGACGGGCGGCTCGTGCAGCTTGTTGCCGCGCCCGGCGGGCCGGTCGGGCTGCGTCCAGACGGCGACGACCTCGTGCCCGTCGTCCAGACAACGCCGCAGCGTCGGGACGGCGCTCTCAGGCGTGCCCATGAAGACTAGACGCATAAATGGCGAACGATGAAGTAGGAACGGTGAACGATGAAGTGAAGAGGATTTGATCTTACTTCATCGTTCATCGCTCAGACTTCATCGTTTCAAATCGCTCCGCGCTTCTCTTTATTACTGTAGCCGGGCCGGATTTTTTCGGAAGAGACTTTCGCCTGCATGAAGAGTCCGAGGTAGTCGCGCCCGCCCGCCTTCGAGTCGGTGCCGGACATGTTGAAGCCGCCGAAGGGGTGGACGCCGACGAGCGCGCCCGTGCACTTGCGGTTCAGGTAAAGGTTCCCGACGTGGAACTCTTCGCGCGCGCGATCCAGCTTCGCCGCGTCGTTCGTGTAGACCGCGCCGGTCAGCCCGTACTCGGTGTCGTTGGCGATCCTGAGCGCGTCGTCGAAATCTTTGGCGCGGACGCAGGCGAGGACGGGGCCGAAGATTTCTTCCTGCTCGACGCGGTCGCCCGGCTTCACGTCGGCGATGACGGTCGGCTCGACGAAGAAGCCCTGCTCGCCGTCCGAGCCGCCGCCCGCGACAAGCCGCCCGCCGTCGGCCTGCCCCCACTCGATGTACTTGTTGATGGTCTTGAACGCCTTCTCGTTGATCACGGCGCTCATCGTCGTCGCCTGCTCGACGGGGTCGCCCACTTTGATCTTCTCCGTGCGCTCGGCGATCTTTTCGAGCAGCGAGTCGTAAACGTCGGCGTGGATGATGGCGCGCGAGCAGGCGGAGCACTTCTGCCCCTGGAAGCCGAAGGCCGACTGCACGACGCCGGTGGCCGCCTCGTCGAGGTCTGTGTCGGCGTCCACGATGATCGCGTCCTTGCCGCCCATCTCGGCGACGACGCGCTTGATCCACACCTGCCCCTCCTGATGCTTCGCCGCGCGCTCGACGATGCGCAGGCCGATCTCTTTCGAGCCGGTGAAGGCGACGTAGCGCGTGCGCGCGTGATCGACGAGCGTGTCGCCCACCTCCGCGCCGGAGCCGGGGCAGAAGTTGACGACGCCCGCGGGCATCCCCGCCTCTTCGAGCAGCTCGAAGAATTTATACGCGATGGTCGGCGCGTCGGACGAAGGCTTGAGGACGACGGTGTTGCCGGTGACGACGGAGGCGACGGTCATGCCCGCCATGATCGCGAGCGGGAAGTTCCACGGCGGGATGACGACGCCGACGCCGAGCGGGATGTAGGTGAGCGCGTTCTCCTCGCCCTCGATCTTAACGACGGGCTGCGGCTCGGCGTAGCGCAGCATCTCGCGCGCGTAGAACTCGCAGAAGTCTATCGCCTCGGCGGTGTCGCCGTCGGCCTCGCCCCAAGTCTTCGCCACCTCGTGGATCATCCACGCCGAGAACTCGTGCTTGCGCTCGCGCAAGAGGCGCGCCACCTTGAAGAGCAGCTCGGCGCGCGCGGCGGGCGGCGTGCGGCTCCACGTCTTGAACGTCTCGTCGGCGCGCTCGATGGCCGTGCGCGCAAGCTCGGCGCTCGCCTTCTGGAACCTGCCGACGACCTCGGTCTTGCGCGCGGGGTTCGTGCTGTCGAAGGTCTTGCCCGTGCGGATGCGCTCGCCGCCGATGACGAGCGGGTAGTCGCGCCCCAGCTCGCCCCCGACCTTCTCCAGCGCCGCGCGCATCGCCGCCGCGTTCTCCTCCTTGGAGAAGTCCGTGAATGCTTCGTTACGAAATTCGCTCGCCATGTTAGCTCCTCGAATGAAATGCAGAAATCTTTACGCCCGATCACTGCGATCAGACGGCTTAGCTGTTCAACGACTGCCTGCTATTTTGGACGCGCGAATTTTATCACAACGCGACGCGAAAAGCGGTCGCGCCGGCTCGCCCGGCGCGACCGCCCGTTCGATTAGTCTTTAAACTTTACCCCGCTAAACCCACTTGCCCGCTTTCGCCAGCTTCTTCATCTTGCGCTTGACCCACTCGCGCTTGAGCGCGGTCGTGCGGTCGATGAAGACGATGCCGTCGCAGTGATCCGTCTCGTGCAGCACGCAGCGCGCCGTGAGGTTCATCCCGTCCAGCTCGAACGTCTCGCCGCTCACGTCCTGCGCGCGGACGACGGCGCGCAAGCTCCGCTTCACCTCGAAAGAGATGCCGGGGAAGGAGAGGCAGCCCTCGTCGCCCGCCTGCTCGCCCTCGACGGCGAGGATTTCCGGGTTGACGAGCGCGACGCGCTGCGCCGGGTCTTGGCCGCCGGAGCAGTCCATCACGAACAGCCGTTTCGAGACGCCGACCTGCGGCGCGGCGATGCCGACGCCGCGCGCCTCGTACATCGTCTCGAACATGTCGGCGACCAGCCTTTTCAGCGCGTCGTCGAACTCCGTGACGGGCTCGCCCGGCGTGCCGAGCACGGGGTTCGGGTAGGTGACGATTTCCAGCAGGGCCATCTAAAAAATTTCTCCCGCGAGGTGGAGGCGCGCTAACCGTTTCAACATATTCCGCGCCGAAAAAATTTTACGATAAAGCCCGCGCGCGCGCCAGCGAGCAGTGGCGCTGGTATTTGTTCGGTTCGCTCTTTTGCGTGGCGCGAGTGGGATTCACCACAGAGTCACAGAGGACACGGAGATCGCACAGAGGAAAGATTTAAACTCCGTGCCCCCCCCGTGTCCTCTGTGCCTCTGTGGTGAGTCTTTACCGTCTTGCGCCGAACTGTGTGTCCTTCCCCGCCGCGCGTTGCCCGTCATGTGATGCTACAATGCGCGCCCATGGCGACGCTCCGCCAGCAGATTAGAAGACTCGTCCCCGCAAGTTTGCGCCCGCACCTCGGCTCGCTCCGGCGGCGCGTCCGCGCGCACCCGCTGCTCGTCGAGTCGCACCGGCAACGCCTGCTCGAAGACCCCGCGCTCGGAGCGCGCCGCGCCGCGCTGCTCGCCGGGGTGAGCACGCGCGTACACCCCGACGACGGGATGTACGCGGGCGAGGGCGCGCACTATTTCGCCGCGGGGCTCTCCGCCGTCGACTGCGTCGACGAGGTGCTGCGCCGCGCCGCGCCGACCGGAGTGCGCGCGGCGCTCGACCTGCCCTCGGGCTACGGGAGAGAGCTGCGCTTCTTCGTCCGGCGCTTCCCCGCCGCGGCCTTCACGGCCTGCGACATCCAGCCCGGCGCGGTTCGCTTCTGCGCCGCGGCGTTCGGCGCGACGCCCGTCGTCTCGCAGCCGGACCTCGAACAGATAGCGTTCGCGCGCCGCTTCGATCTCGTCTGGTGCGGCTCGCTCGTCACGCACCTCGACGCCGCGGCGACGCGCTCGCTCCTGCGGCTCTTCGCGCGCAGCCTCGGCCCGCGCGGCGTGATGATCTTCACGACGCACGGCGACTCGGTGGCCGAGCGGATCGTCGGGGACGGGGCGTTCTACGACATGCCCCGCGACTACGCCGAGGCCATCGCGGACTCTTACGCCGCGACCGGCCACGGCTACCACGACTACCCGCGCGGTCTGGGCTACTTCGACTTCCACCCCGAAGGCAGCGGCTACGGCATCTCTCTGACCTCGCCCGCGTGGGTGCGCGCCGCGGTCGCCGAGATCGGCGGCCTGCGCGAAGTTTATTTCGCGCCGCGCGGCTGGGCGAACCATCAGGACGTTTACGGGTTCCAGAAGCCGGGCTGATCGTTCGCGCGCCGCCGGCGTCAAGTCACTACGAAAATTTCCGCACGGCTTCTCAAGCAAGTCTCAACGAACACGGGGCGGCGCTTCTTCTGAGTTTCGCAGGGCGAGATTTTGTCTCACGGCGGAGGGGGAGATGGCTGACCTAGAATTGGCGGCGGAGGCGGCTGAGCTGCGGCGCGAGGGCGAAGAGGTCGAGGCGCGCAGCCGCGTCTTCAAGAAGGAGCTGGGGCTGCGCGATCTGGTGCTGACGCAGATCATGTACGTCGTCGGCACGGCGTGGGTCGGCACCGCCGCGAAGCTCGGCCACGCGCACATCGTCTTCTGGCTGCTCGCCATCCTCACCTTCTACCTGCCGCAGGGCGCGGTCGTCGTCTACTTGAACCGGCTGATGCCGCTCGAAGGCGGCATCTACCAGTGGGCGAAGATGGGCTTCAACAACTTCGCCGGCTTCCTCGTCGCGTGGAACCTGTGGGTCTACGCGATCATCGTGATGTCTTCGATGGGGCTGGTGGTGACGGCGGGGCTCGGCTACGCGACGGGCGCGGCGTGGCTCCCTTCGAGCAAGCCGGTCGTGACTCTGGTGAGCACCGTGATGATGATCTCGATGATGCTCGCGACCGTCAGGGGCCTGAGCCTCGGCAAGTGGGTTCACAACGCGGGCGGCGTGATGATCATGGGGGCCTTCGCGCTCCTCATCGGCCTCCCCTTCTGGCACGTCGCGCGCGGCACGCTGCCGGAGTATCACCCGTTCACGATGGCGCTGCCGACCTTCACGCTCCTCAGCCTCAACATCTTCGGCAAGATGGCCGTGGGCGCGTTCAGCGGCCTCGAATACGCGGCCATCGTCGCGGGCGAGTGCCGCGACCCGGCGCGCACGATCTCGCGCTCGATCCTCATCGCGACGCCCGTCACCGCCCTCATGTTCATCCTCGGCACGAGCGCCGTGCTCGCGTTCGTGAAGATCGACGACATCAATCTGATCAGCCCGATCCCGCAGGTGTTGACGATGGGCTTCCGCTCGACGGGGCTGGCGGCGATCATCGCGCCCGCGGCGATCCTGATGATCGTCGGTCGCACCGTCGCCAACGTGAGCTTCACCTTCACGGGCAACACGCGGCTGCCGATGGTCGCGGGCTGGGATCACCTGCTGCCGCGCTGGTTCACGCGGCTGCACCGCCGCTACCGCACGCCCGTCAACTCCGTCATCTTCGTCGGCGCGCTCACGCTCTCGTTCGCGCTGGTGGGTTTGATCGGAGTGGGCGCGCAGGAGTCGTTCCAACTGCTAGAGAACGCGGCGGGCATCTTCTACGGCTTCACCTACGTCGCGCTCTTCGCCATCCCCCTCTTCGGGATGCGCGCCGCCCCGCAGCGCCCGCCCCTCTGGCTGAAAGCGGCGTCGGGCGCGGGCCTCTTCGTCACGCTCCTCTACTGCACGCTCTCCGTCTTCCCCATCATCGACGTCGAGAGCTGGCTCTCCTTCTCCCTCAAGATCATCAGCGTCATCGTCATCGCCAACCTGACCGGCGCGGCGATCTACCTCGCCGCCGAGCGGCGGAAGACTCACGACACGCCAACGGATGCGACGTGATACAACCTCGCAGGGGCGCGTATGTCGTACACTTGAAGTGCGCGGAGTGGGAATAGCGCGGGAGTGTGTGTAAGCTCAGGGCTCGGCTCTCTCAAATTTATCGTCGTCGGGATCGAACATCGAACATGGGGATGGACAGCAAGCAGGCCGGAGAGGTCAAGGAGCAGTTTGACGAGGCGTCGGAGCGCGTGGCGCGCTCGCCGTGGGTCGAGCGGCTGGCGCGCTTCGGCTACGCGGCGAAGGGCGTGGTCTACATCGTCGCGGGCGGGCTGGCGGTATTGGCGGCGGCGGGCGAGGGCGGCGAGGTGACGGACGCGCGCGGGGCGATGCGATCAATCGCGCGGCAGCCGTTCGGGGGCGCGATGCTCGGCGTCGTCGCCGTCGGGCTCGTCGCTTACGTCCTCTGGCGCTGGGTGCAGTCGATCACGGACGCCGACCGCAAGGGTAAAGAGTGGAAAGGCGTCGCGCTGCGCGCGGGCTACTTCGGGAGCGGCGTGGTCTACGCCGGGCTCTCGGTCTCGGCGGCGCGCATCCTGCTCGGCGCGTACCGCGACGGCGAGCCGAGCGCGGCGCAGAGCTGGACGGCGCGCGTGATGGCCCTGCCCTTCGGCGCGTGGCTCGTGACGCTCGCCGGGCTCGCCGTCATCGGCTTCGGCGTCTACCAGCTTTACAAAGCCTACTCCGCGAAGTTCCGCAAGCGACTCAAGCTGTCGAGCATGAGCGAGCGGGCGCGCAAGTGGGCGACCCTCAGCGGGCGCGTCGGCTACGCGGCGCGGGGCGTCGTCTTCGTCGTCGTCGGCCTTATGCTCATGCGCGCCGCGCGCACCTACAACCCGGCGCACGCACGCGGGCTCGACGGCGCGCTCGAACTGCTCGCGCGCACGCCCTTCGGCCACTACCTGCTCTTCGCCGTCGCCGCCGGCCTCGCCGCCTACGGCGTCTACACGCTCGTCGAAGCGCGCTACCGCCGCATCGCGGGCTCGTGAAATAAAATCCCTTCTTAGCGACTTTGCGCCTTTGCGTGAAAATTTATTCTCACGCAAAGGCGCAAAGTCGCTAAGAAGAATTTGGGATCGAGTTTAGTAAGCGCGCAACTGTTCGCGGTAGCCGTCGAAGTTGCGGCGCATCTCTGTGAGGGAGTCGCCGCCGAACTTCTCGCGCATGGCGGCGCACAGCACGAGCGCGACCATGGCCTCGCCGATGACGCCCGCCGCCGGGACGACCGTCACGTCCGAGCGCTCGAACGCCGCGTCCTCCGGCTGCTTCGTCTCGATGTCGACGGAGCGCAGCGCGCGCCTGAGCGTCGAGATGGGTTTCAGGAACCCGCGCACGCGCAGCTCCTCGCCGTTCGTCACGCCGCCCTCCAAGCCGCCCGCGCGGTTCGTCGCGCGCGTGAACTCGCCCGCCCCCGCGTCGTAGCCGATCTCGTCGTGGACTTCGGAGCCGGGCAGCGAGGCCGCCTCGACGCCTGCGCCGATGGAGACGGCCTTGACCGCGTGGATCGACATCAGCGACTGCGCGAGCCGCCCGTCGAGCTTCGCGTCCCAAGAGGTGTGCGAGCCGAGCCCCGCGACCAGACCCCGCGCGACGACCTCGAAGACGCCGCCGAGCGTGTCGCCCGTGCGCCGCGTCTCGTCGATCAACTCGATCATCTTTTGCTGCGCCGCCGCGTCGGCGCAGCGCAGCGGGGCGTCTTCGGGGATCGCCGCGATCTCTTCCCAGGAGAGTCGGGCGGGCACGCCGGGCACGCCGCCGAGCTGCACGACGTGGCTGCGAATCTCGACGCCGAACGCTTCGAGCAGTTGACGGGCGAGCGCGCCGCACGCCACGCGCGCGGCGGTCTCGCGCGCCGACGCCCTCTCTAAAATGTCGCGCAGGTCGCGCGCCGCGAACTTCTGGCCGCCCGCGAGGTCTGCGTGGCCGGGCCGCGGGCGCGTCACGCGACGCGCGCGCGCGGGCTCGACCTCGCGCGCCTCCGCGGCCATCACGTCCGTCCAGCTCTTCCAGTCCTTGTTCTCGACGAGCATCGCGACGGGCGACCCGAGCGCGTGCCCGTGGCGCACGCCGCTCAGAATCTCGACCGCGTCCTGCTCGATCTTCATCCGCCCGCCGCGCCCGTAGCCCCACTGGCGGCGCGCCAGCTCGCGGTTGACGAGATCGACGCTGACCGGCATCCCCGCCGGCAGTCCTTCGACCACGGCGACCAGCGCGCGCCCGTGCGACTCTCCGGCGGTGGTGAAACGAAACATAGAAGCCGTGACAGGTGACAGGTGAACAGTGACAGGTGATAGGTTAAGCGTAAGCTCCGCTCTTGTCACCTGTCACGGTTTACTTGTCACGCTAAAAATCCTTCTCCGAAGATGTTGCCGCGCCCGAGGATGCACGCGGGGTCGAAGGCGCGTTTGAGGGCGGCCATCTCGCGCAGGGCCTCGTCGCCGTAGAGTTCGCGGAGGTAGTCGCGTTTGAGCTTGCCGACGCCGTGCTCGGCGGAGACGGTGCCGCCGAGGGAGACGGCGCGGCGGACGAACGTCATGTAGGTTTCTCGCGCGCGCGCGGCTTCCGCGTCGTCGCGGGGGAGGATGTTGACGTGGACGTGGCTGTCTCCGACGTGGCCGAAGATGACGAATTTAAGCCCGCTCGCGCCGAGCGTGTCGCGGTAGAAGCGGAGCATCGCGGCGAAGTGGCGGTCGGGCACGGCCATGTCGGTCGAGACTTTGCGCTGGCCGTGTCGCGCGAGCCATTCGTTGACGAGCACGGGCAGCCGGTGGCGGAACTCGCGCAGCCGCTCCTGATCGCGCGCGGCGGTCGCGAACCACGAAGAGTCGAGCAGAGCAGCGTGGCGTTCGAGCAGCGCGAGCCACGCCGCCGTCACGGCCTCCTCGCTCGCCGCGCCCGTCTCCTGCTCGAAGAAGACCGCGCCCGCCGCGCCGCGCGGGATCGAAGGGTAGTTCTCGCGCAGCAGCTCTAACGACTCGCGGTCGAAGTATTCGAGAGCGCGCGCGTCGACGGCGCGCGCCGGCGGCGCGGCGCGCGCCCGCAGCGACGCGGCGCGCGCGTCGCCGACGAAGGCGAGCAGGGCGTCCTCGCGCTCGAAGAAGACGACGCCGCTCAAGAGACTTTCGGGCTGCGGCAAAAGGCCCACCTCGACCTCCGTGACGACGCCGAGCGTGCCCTCGCTGCCGACGAAGAGATCGACCGCGTCGACGTTCGGCTCGACGAAGTAACCGGCGGCGTGCTTGCGCGTCTGCGGCATCCGGTACGCGGGCAGTCGCGCCTCGACGGCCCTCCCGCCCGCGAGCGGGACGCGCACGCGCCCGTCCGGGTCGGCGCGCACTTCCCCGCGCGCGAGCGTGAGCACGTCGCCCGTGGCGAGCGCGACTTCGAGACGCCGCACGTAGTTGCGCGTCGCGCCGTACTTGAAGGTGCGCGCGCCCGAAGCGTTCGTCGCCACCGTGCCGCCCAAGTAACAGCTCCACTCGGTCGGGTCGGGCGGGTAGAGCAGCCCGCGCGCTTCGGCGGCGCGGCGGAAGTCCGCGAGCACGACGCCCGCCCCGGCGACGGCGCGCCCCCCGCCGACCTCCCTGACGATCTCTTTGATCCGGTTCATGCGACTGGTCGCGAGGACGATGCCGCCGAACGGCACGCGCCCGCCGACGACGCCCGTGCCCGCGCCCGCGACCGTGACGGGCGTTCGCGTGCCCGTCGCCTCGCGCAACACTTCGGCGGCCTCCCCGGCGGTCTCGGGGAAGACGACGCGCGCGGCGTGGCCGCCCGCGAGGTTGCTCGCGTCCGAGAGGAAGGCGCGCGTCTCGTCGGCGTTCGACTTGTTGAGCATCGCGGTCGTGCGCGTCAGATGTAGGTCAGCTCGCGCTCGCGCAGGTACTTGACGCGGTCGCGCAGCTCCGCCGCGCGCTCGAACTCCATCGCCTTGGCGGCGAGGCGCATCTCCTGTTCGAGCCGCGCGATGGTCTCTTTGATGTTGCCCTTCGAGTACTCTTCGAGGTTGTCGAGATCGAGCGGCACTTTGAAGTAGTCGGCCTCGTAGGCGGTGACGAGGGTGGACTCGATGGACTTGATGATGGTCTGCGGCGTGATGCCGTGCTCGCGGTTGTAAGCCTCCTGGATGGTGCGGCGGCGCTCGGTCTCGCCGATGGCGCGGCGCATCGAGTCGGTGATACGGTCGGCGTAGAGGATCGCCTTGCCCGAGGCGTTGCGCGCGGCGCGGCCCATCGTCTGGATCAGCGACGACTCGGAGCGCAGGAAGCCCTCCTTGTCGGCGTCGAGGATGGCGACGAGAGAGACTTCGGGCAGGTCGAGCCCCTCGCGCAGGAGGTTGATGCCGACGAGCACGTCGAACTCGCCGCGCCGCAGGTCGCGCAGGATTTTGATGCGCTCCAGAGTCTCGATGTCGGAGTGGAGGTAGCGCACGCGCACGCCGACCTCGGCGAAGTACTCCGTCAGGTCTTCCGACATCTTCTTCGTCAGCGTCGTCACCAGCACGCGCTCGTTGCGCTCGGCGCGGACGCGGCACTCTTCGAGCAGATCGTCGATCTGCCCCTTGACGGGCCGCACGTCCACCTGCGGGTCGGTCAACCCCGTCGGGCGGATGATCTGCTCGATGACCTCGCCGCCCGCCTTCGTCAGCTCGTACGGCCCCGGCGTCGCCGAGACGTAGATCGTCTGCCCGACGCGCGCCTCGAACTCCTCGAAGTTCAGGGGCCGGTTGTCCATCGCCGAGGGCAAGCGGAAGCCGTACTCGACGAGCGTGCGCTTGCGCGCCTGATCGCCGTTGAACATCCCGCGCACCTGCGGGACGGTCTGGTGCGACTCGTCGATGACGACCATCGAGTCTTTCGGCAGGTAGTCGAGCAGCGTCGGCGGCGGCGCGCCGGGCGGGTGGCCCGTCAGGTGGCGCGAGTAGTTTTCGATGCCGCGGCAGAAGCCCATCTCCTTGATCATCTCAAGGTCGTACATCGTGCGCTGGTGCAGCCGCTGCGCCTCCACGAGCTTGCCGTCCTGAATCAGCTTCGGCTCCCACCAGTCCAGCTCCTCGCGGATCGTCTTGAGGGCGTTGCGGACGGTGGACTTCGGCATCACGTAGTGCGTCTTCGGGTAGATCGGCAGCCGCGTCGTGTGCTTCTGCAAGACCTCTCCGAGCAGCGCGTCGATGGTCGAGACGGAATCCACCTCGTCGCCCCACAGCTCGATGCGGTAAGCCTGATCCTGATAGCTCGGGTAGACTTCGACCACGTCGCCGCGCACGCGGAAGCTGCCGCGGTCGAACTCGATGTCGCTGCGCTCGTACTGCAACTCGACGAGCTTCTGCAAGAGCTGCTCGCGCTTCATCTTCATCCCCGGCTCGATGAAGAGGATCATGTCGTAGTAGGCGTCCGGGTCGCCGAGGCCGTAGATGCACGACACGCTCGCGACGACGATCACGTCCCGGCGCTCGAAGAGCGCGCGCGTGGCCGAGAGCCGGAGGCGGTCGATCTCCTCGTTGATCGTCGCCTCCTTCTCGATGTACATGTCGGAGGCGGGGACGTAAGCCTCGGGCTGGTAGTAGTCGTAGTAGGAGACGAAATACTCGACCGCGTTCTCGGGGAAGAAGGATTTGAACTCCTGATAGAGCTGCGCGGCGAGCGTCTTGTTGTGCGCGATGACGAGCGTGGGCCGCTGCGTCCGCTGGATGACGGAGGCGACGGTGAAGGTCTTGCCCGATCCGGTGATGCCGAGCAGCACCTGATGCTGCGCGCCCGCGTCGAGGCCGCCGACGAGCGATTCGATGGCGGCGGGCTGATCGCCCTGCGGCGTGAAATCCGAGCGGAGCTTGAATGGCATATTAAAACCGCGACGGGTAAACGGCGACGGGTGACAGGTTGAATAAAAATTCTAACCCGTCACCCGCCAGTTGTCACCTGCCACGGTTTCGACGCGGCGCGCGTCGAAAGTCGTCCGCGCGAGCGCCCCTCTTATTCGTTACTGGGCGGTGCGCGCGGGCTTCGTCGGCTGCGCCGCGCTGCTGCTGCTGATCTGGTAGATGGCCTCCATCACGGCGGAGCGCACCTCGGTCGGGAGCGAGCCGCGCACGGCGAGCCGCTTGAACGAGGGCAGCACCTCCTGCTGCCCCGAGAGCGCGAGCAGCTTG
>DASVQC010000091.1:0-16465 GCA_036389335.1 Pyrinomonadaceae bacterium
ATGGCGGGGCCCGCCCCCGCCCGTTCTCGCGCTCGCGTGCGCGAAAGTGGAGGGCACATTCGACGTCGAATGTGCCCTCCACTTTCGCGCACGCGAGCGCGAGAACGGGCGGGGGCGGGCCCCGCCATCCGCGGCTGTTAACTACGCTCAGCGCCCCGACAGCGCGAGTTGTTGCAGGCGGGCGACCACTTCGTCGAGCTTCACGTCGGATGATTGTTTCGCCGCGCGGTCGAACAGCTCGACGGTCGCGTCGGCGATCTTCTTGCCGACGGTGACGCGGAAGGGAATGCCGACGAGGTCTGCGTCCTTGAACTTGACGCCCGCGCGCTCGTCGCGGTCGTCGAGCAGAACGTCGAGCCCGGCGGCCCGCAGCTCCCGGTAAAGTTTCTCGCCCGCGTCCTTCAACTCCGGCTGCTTCATGTTCGTGACCGTGACGACCGCGTCGAAGGGCGCGATTGCCGGCGGCCAGACGATGCCGTCGGCGTCGTGGTGCAGCTCGATGGCCGCCGCCATGATGCGCTCGACGCCGATGCCGTAGCAGCCCATGATGACGGGCACTTCCTTGCCGTCCTGCGTCAGCACGTTCGCGCCCATCGAGACCGAGTACTTCGTGCCGAGCTTGAAGATGTGCCCGACTTCCAGAGCCTTCGCCACGTCGAGCGTGCCCGCCTCGCAGTTCGGGCAACGCTCGCCCGATTGCGCCGTGCGTAGATCGACCCAACTGTCGGGCTTGATGTCGCGCCCGATGTCCACGCCGCGCAGGTGGTGCTCGTCCTTGTTCGCGCCGGTCGTCATGTTCGTGCGGCCTTCGAGCGCGCGGTCGGCCACGATGCGCAGCTCGCGCCCCGCCGACTTCGCCTTCTGCCTCGCGCCGACGCCGCCGAGGCTGCCCGCCGCCGCGCCCATCAGATCGCTTATCTCTTCGGGGTGCGCGGGGCGCACTTCGGTCGCGCCGAGCGTGTCTGCGAGCTTGGTCTCGTGCAGTTGGTGATCGCCGCGCAGGAGCGCCAGCACGGGGAACTCCTCGCCCGCCCCGCCCTTGGCGACGTAGACGAGCGTCTTGATCTGCCTGTCGGCGGACGCGCCGCCGGGGAAGTTGATCAAGTCTTCGATCGTGCGAACGCCCGGCGTCGGGAACTCTTCGGGCGCGCCCGAAGTCGAGGGCCCGTCCGCGATCGCGTCGAGCCTGGAAGTCGCCTTCTCAAGGTTCGCCGCGTAGCCGCAAGCGTCGCACGTCGCGATCAGGTCTTCGCCCGCGTCGGTCTTGACCATAAATTCGCTCGACCCGGAGCCGCCCATCGCGCCGGAGGAGGCTTCGACGATTGAGAACTTCAAGCCGCAGCGCGTGAAGATGCGTTGGTACGCCTCGCGCTGCGCCTCGAACGACTTATCCAAGCCGCTCGTGTCCACGTCGAACGAGTAGGCGTCCTTCATGATGAACTGGCGGACGCGGAGCAGCCCCGACTTCGGGCGCGCCTCGTCGCGGAACTTCGTCTGAATCTGATACCAGACCTGCGGGAGTTGCTTGTACGAGCGCAGCTCGTGGCGCGCAATCGAGGTGATGACCTCCTCGTGCGTCATGCCGAGGCAGAGTTCCGCGCCCTTGCGATCCTTGAGGCGGAACATGTTGTCGCCCATCACCGACCAGCGACCGGACTCCTCCCAAATCTCACGCGGGTTCAGCGCGGGCAGTTGAAACTCCTGACCGCCAACCGCGTCCATCTCCTCGCGTATGATCTGCTCGATGCGCCGCAGGGTGCGCCACGCGAGCGGCAGGTAGGAGTAAATCCCCGCGCCGAGCTGGCGCACCATCCCGGCGCGCAGCAGCAGCTTGTGCGAGACCACCTCGGCGTCCGCCGGGTCTTCGCGGAGCGTGGGGATGAAGAATTGTGACCAGCGCATGAAAGTTTCGTCTCCGTCTCTTCGTCGCCGACTCCGCGACCGAAATGAGCGAGCATTGTGGCGCAAGGCCGCCGCACAGCGCAACCGCGGCGAGTTTCCGGCGGCGGATCATTCCGGGCGGTGCCACGAAGCACTCGCCGCAGGGGCGCGGGGATCGCGCGGAGTTAATACAGAGGAAACCCACTCCGCCCTCTGCGTTAACTCCGCGCGATCCCCGCGCCCCTGCGGCGAGCCTGCCTTCGGCTGGTGCCGCTTTATTTCTTGCCGGCCTTCATCTCGCCCAACTCTTTCTCCAACTGATCGATCAGGCCCTGCACCGCCGCCTTGGTGTCGGGCCTGCTGATCGCGGGGAGCGACTTCCTGAGCGCCGCGATGTGGGCCACGGCGAGCGCCTGCTCGGCGGGCACTTCCACGTCGGGCTTGACGCCGGTGCCCTCCCAGTTCGTCTTCGTGATGGGGCTGATGGCGCGCCCGCGCGGGACGAACATCATGAAGTGCTCGTTCAGGCGCACGCCGCCGCCGGGGTGCGCGCCTCCGCCCGTCGTCTCGCCGACGATGGTCGCGCGCTTCAAGTTCTTCAGGTTGTAGCTGAACTCCTCCGCGCCGGAGAAGGTGCGCTTGCTGGTGAGCACGTACACGTCCCGGTTGAGGTAACGCTTGCCCGCGACCTCCTTGCGCGTCCAGAACTCTTCCGTGCGGTTGCCCTCGCGCCAGTAGAGATCGTTGAGGTGGACGGGCTCGGGGCCGAAGAGGTAGGAGCAGACGAGGGCCACCATCTGCGGGCTGCCGCCGCCGTTCTTGCGCAGGTCGATGATGAGCGCGTCGGTGTTGGCGACGAAGTTCATCGCGGCGGCGACCGCCTCGGCCCCGGCCTCCGCGTCGAAGAAGCCGTTGAACTCGATGTAGCCGACGTTGCCGCGCAAACGCTCGACGCGGTTGAAGCCGTGGTTCATCCACGCCAGCTCGCGGCGCTCCTCCGCCCGCTCCGCCTCGGACGGCTCGCGCGCGGGGCCGCGCTCCGGCAGGGCCTGCGGCGAGTAGCGCACGCGCAGGTGCCTGTCCTTGCTCACGGCCTGAAGGTGCTCGGTGAGCGTCTCGGCGAATTTGCGCGCGCTCGTGATCTGCTCGTACTCGCCGCGCCCCGCGCGCTCGCGCAGAGACTTCTCCATCGCCTGCGCGACTTCGGGGAAGACGTAAGACTCGTTGAGCCGTTTGCCGATGGTGTCGATGATCTGCTGGCGCGTCGCAGCGTCGATGGTGCCGTCGGGCTCCTCGCCCGGCTGCTGCGCCGCGCAGGCCGCGGGCAGCGCCAGCAGGAACAGTGCGAGCGCCGCGAGCGTGGCGGCGGGTGACAATCTCTTCATCTGATGATTCTCCTTGTTAACGTCCGCCGCCGGGGGCGGGTCTTGTTGAAGCGGTTAGCTAATAGCTATTAGCCTTTAGCCAAACGGTTCAGTGGCTGATGGCGGTATTCGGTTTTGCTAACAGCTAATCGCTAACAGCTAACCGCTATTTTTTGAGCAGCCCGTGCAGGATGAGATCGGCGATCTGCGTGGTGCGCTCTTTCACCTCTTCGCGCTCGCCGAGTTCAGCCGTGCTCAGGCTGTAGGGGAGCAGCGAGTTGGTGGCGTGGAGCAGCGCGTAGGCGGTCGTCAGCGCGTCGGCGAATTGGAACTCGCCGGAGTCGCGCCCCTCGTTTAAGACCCCCGCGAAGATCTGCGCCTCTTCGTCGAAGTAGCGCGCGCGGCGCGCGAGCAGTCCGGGCCGCAGCGCGGCGAGCAGATCGTTGAGGCTCTGCGCGTAGTGCTGGACGCTGTCGAAGCGGTAGAGGACGCGCGCGAGCAGCATCAGGCGCAGGCGTATGCCGGCGTCCGCGTCCGAGGCGGCGACGGCGCGCAGACGCTCCTTGAGCCGCTCGACGATCCGGTCGACGCGCGAGAGGACGATCTCCTCCTTGCTGGCGAAGTGGAGGTAGACCGAGCCCTTGCCGATCCCCACCTCGCGCGCGATGTCCTCGACCGTCATCTTGCTGTAGCCGTAGCGCGCCAGCAGCCGGTCGGTCGCGTCCAGAATCGCGTCCCTCACCTCAAGATTCGCCGAAATCGCCGCCATTTTCGCCCCTCTGACCGCTGACCAAGATCGACTTCCGGTCAATCAAACGTCTCTCGGGGCGAAAGGTTCAAAATAATTTCGGGGGGCGGGCGACGAGAGGGTTTTGCCCTTGCCGCTTATTGCGCTCTGCCTGCCGTCTAGCTATCAGGCTAGTTCGATCTCGTGCGCGGCGTGAGGAAGATTCACCACGGAGGCACAGAGGACACGGAGGTAGCACAGAGACTTGTCTTCCTCTGTGCCCCCTCTGTGATCTCTGTGCCTCCGTGGTGAGTCCTGCTCTCCGTTGCACGGCCCCGGTGCGTGAGGTAACATCCAGTCCGATTTAAACCCGCACAACGCGCACGCCAGAGGTGAAGAGATGGACGACCGCAGGAACGCGCCGCTCGCCGAAGTTGATCCGCTCGTGAGCCGCGCCATCGACGAGGAGGTCGCGCGGCAGTCGGGCGGGCTTGAGCTGATCGCCTCGGAGAACTTCGTCTCGGAAGCCGTGCTCGAAGCGATGGGCTCGGTCTTCACGAACAAGTACGCCGAAGGCTACCCGGGCAAGCGCTACTACGGCGGCTGCGAGTTCGCCGACGTGGTCGAGCAGGCGGCCATCGACCGCGCGAAGGAGCTGTTCGGGGCCGACCACGCCAACGTCCAGCCGCACTCGGGCGCGCAGGCGAACATGAGCGTCTACCTCGCGGCGATCAAGTACGGCGACACGATCCTCGGCATGAACCTCTCGCACGGCGGGCATTTGACGCACGGCCACCCGCTGAATTTTTCGGGCATCAGCTACAAGGTCGCCGACTACGGCGTCTCGCGTGAGACCGAGCAGATCGACTACGACGATCTCCAGCGCCGCGCCGAGGAGCACCGCCCCGCCATGATCGTCTGCGGCGCGTCGGCCTACCCGCGCGCCATCGACTTCGCGCGCATCGGCGAGATCGCGCGCTCGGTCGGCGCGCGCGTGATGGCCGACATCGCGCACATCGCGGGGCCGGTCGCCGCGGGGCTCCACCCCTCGCCCGTCCCGCACGCCGATTACGTCACGACGACGACGCACAAGACTCTGCGCGGCCCGCGCGGCGGGCTCGTCCTCTGCAAGGAGGAGCACGCGGCGGAGGTCAATAAAAAAGTTTTCCCCGGCGTGCAGGGCGGCCCGCTCGTCCACATCATCGCGGCGAAGGCGGTCGCGTTCGGCGAGGCCCTGCGCGACGACTTCAAGGAGTACCAGCGGCAGGTCTTGAAGAACGCGAAGGCGTTAGCCTCCGAGCTGCAAGGGCAGGGCCTGCGGATCGTCTCCGGCGGGACGGACAACCACCTCGTGCTCGTCGATGTCTTCCTGAACGGGAAGGGCATCACGGGCAAGGAGGCCGAGAAGTCGCTCGAAGCCGCGGGGCTGACCGCCAACAAGAACACGATCCCGTTCGACACCAACAAGCCTTTCGTCACCTCCGGCGTCCGCCTGGGGACGCCCGCGCTCACGACGCGCGGCATGGGCGAGGGGGAGATGCGGCAGGTCGCGCGCCTCATCAGCGAGGTCATACACGCGCCGCAGTCGGAAGAGGTGCGCGCCAAGGTGAGGCGCGAGGTGGCCGAGCTGACGGCGCGCTTCCCGCTCTACGCGCGGCGGCTGAAGCGACCGAGCGAAGTAGAGGGCGTGGGCGCGGACTAGGGCGGGGCGGTAGGAAGAATGATGAGAATGAAACGGTCGAGACGCGCGTTCGTCTGCTTGTTGGTTGTCGGCCTCTGCGCGGCGGGGCCCTCGTGGCCGGCGTCGGCGGCGGACGACCGCGAGGGGCGCGAGTTGATCAGCGAGGGCTTGGGCGTGCGCGGCGTCTACGTCGGGCGCTCGACCGCCGACGACGTGGCGGCGGCCTACGGCAAGGACTTCGAGCTGGTCGAGCAGGGCGCGCAGGTCTCGGAGATGAGGTACGCGCCGCTCGGCCTCTCCTTCTACTACTGCCGCGCCGACGCGCGCCGGACGATCTTCGAGATCGAGTGCCGCGCGCCCTTCCGCGGCTTCACGGCGCGCGGCGTCCGCCTCGGCGAGAGCGGGGCGCGCGACGTGCTCAAGGCTTACGGCGAGGCCGCGCCCGCGGCGGGCGCGGCGGGCGCGGCGGGCGAGACCGTCGCGGCTTCGGCCTACGAGTACCCCGGCGTCAGGTTCCGCGTCGAGGATAAACAGCCCGGTCGCGGCGAGCCGCTCAACAAGCTCCTCGGCAAGAAGAACAGCAGGGTCGTCGCCATCGCCGTCTTCACGCTCAAAGGCGGCTCCGACTGCCCCGCGCAGAACGTCAAGTGATGAGGGCGACGCAGGCTCGCGCGCGAGGCGCGCATTAACGCGAGGGGCACGACGGCGATGAAGGCTCAGACGCCGGGGATGAAAAGTAGACTACTGACGGTCTGCCTGTCGCTGGCTTTCTGCTGCGCCTGCTGGTCAAGCGCGTCGGCGCAAGCCGTTCAGGGCACGCCCCCGCCCATCCCACCGCCCACGCCAGCTCCCGCGGCTGTCCCCGTCGCAGCGCCGGAGACGGCCAAGGCGGCGCGCGCCGTCGAGGACGTGCGCGCGCCGCAGGGCTGGAAGCGTTACGAGATACAACTGAGCGGCGGCAGCGTTGTGAGCGTCGTGCTTCCCGCGCCGCCGCAGGCGTTCGACCAAGTGATCGCGGTCGGCGAGAAGTATCCCGCGGCGACCTGCCACTTATTCGCGGCGGCGGATGCTCAAGGCGTCTACATGATCGGCTACGTCGAGGGGCTGCCGGTCGCGATGACGCTCAACCCCGCGGCGCAGACCTCCTTCTTCAAGGGCTTCTGGAGCGGCTTCGCCGAGAGCGTGCGTAAGAGACTCAAAGAGGGCGGGTCTCAGGGCATCGTCGCGGAGCGCGCGAGCCGCGAGATGAGGATCGGCGGCTACCGCGCGCAGGTGCAGGACTTCAACATCGACACGAGGGCCGGGAGCGCCCGCGCCGTCATCACCGGCGGCTACGCCTACATGATCGTCGAGATCGATCTCGTCGATAAGCCGGGCGAGGGCGCGCCCGCCTTCCTCGACTCGTTCGACGTGCGACCGCGCAAGTGATCCGGCCCCGCCGGGTGGTGCGGAAAACCCGGCGCGTCGAACCGGCGTCGCGCCGTTCCTCTGTTATAATCAGCGGTCAGTGAGCGCCCCCGCAGGGTTCTAAACGGGCGGGCTCCCTGGCTTTTTTTTATGGAAGAAATCTTCGGGCGCGGCGGGTTGATCTCGCGCGCCCACCCCGATTACGAGTACCGCCCCGGCCAGATAGAGATGGCCGAGGCCGTCCTGCGCGCCTTCGAGTCGCGCCGCCACCTCGTCGTCGAGGCGGGCACGGGCACGGGCAAGACGCTCGCCTACCTCGTGCCCGCGATTGCGGCGGCGACGGCGCGCGGCGGGCGCGTCGTCGTCTCGACGGGGACGAAGAATTTGCAGGAGCAGTTGATGGGCAAGGACATCCCCTTCCTCCAGCGCGTGCTCCCGAAGAAGTTCTCCGCCGCCTACATGAAGGGGCGCAACAACTACGCCTGCCTCCACCGCATCAAGCGCGCCGAAACGTCGCCCATCCTCGACGGGCTCGAAGACGTCGACCACTTCGACGAGGTGAAGCAGTGGGCGCGCGACTCGCAATCGGGCGACCGCGCCGAGTTGGTCGAGCTTCCCGAAAACCTCTCCTTCTGGCGACACATCGACGCGCGCAGCGAGACCTGCCTCGGTCAGAAATGCCCCGAATACGATCCGTGCTTCATCACGCGGATGCGCCAGCGCGCCTCGGACGCCGACATCATCATCGTCAACCACCACCTCTTCTTCGCGGACTTGGCGCTGCGCGGCGGCGAGTACGGCCAGGTCATCCCCGACTACTCGGCGGTCATCTTCGACGAGGCGCACCAGATCGAGGACGTGGCGGCGGAGTACTTCGGCGCGCAGGTGTCGAGCTACCAGATCGAGGACGTGCTGCGCGACCTGCAAACGCTGCCGATCACCGACGCGGACGCGAACCGGGAATTGACGAAGTCGGCGGCGCGCGTCTCGCGCTTCGCCGATCACCTCTGGCTCGGCTTCCAGCAGAACGGGCGCGACGCCGAGGGCTCGCGCTCGCCCATACTGCCCGGCACGTTCGCGCGCAAGGACTCGCGCGGGGAGATCGAGCCCACGCCGCTCGGCCAGTCGTACTTGGCGCTCGACGGCGCGCTCGCGCGCATGGACGCCACGCTCGACGCGCTGCGCGAGCAGCCGCCCGAAGTGGATAACCTGCTCCGCCGCGTGCGCGAGCTGCGCTTCCAGTTGGAGTTCATCGTCGCGGGCGACGACAAGCGTTTCGTCTACTGGCTCGAACGCCGCGGGCGCGGCACGTTCCTGCGCGCCTCGCCGATAGACGTTTCCACGCTGCTGCAAGACAAGCTGTTCGACCGCGTCGAGACGTGCGTCCTGACCTCGGCGACGCTCGCGAGCGCGGGCAAGTTCGCCTTCGTGCGCGAGCGTCTGGGGCTCACGGAGAAGACGGACGAGCTGGTCGCGCCCGGCGCGTACGACTACGAGCGGCAGTCCGTCCTCTACCTCCCGCCGCGGATGCCCGACCCGCGCTCGCCCCGGTGGGCCGAGGCGGCGGCTGACGAGATCGTGAAGGTCTTGGAAGTCTCGCGCGGTCGCGCCTTCGTGCTCTCGACTTCCTTGAGCGGGATGCGCGCGCTTTATGAGCGCGTTCGCCCGCGCGTCGACTTCCCGTGCTTCGTGCAGGGCGAGGCCTCGAAGACCTACCTGCTGGAAAAATTCCGGCAGACGCCGCACGCCGTCTTGTTCGCCACGTCGAGCTTCTGGCAGGGCGTGGACGTGAGGGGCGAACAGCTCTCGTGCGTGATCATCGACAAGCTGCCGTTCGCCGTGCCGACCGACCCGGTGGTGGCCGCGCGCCTGCGCTTCATCGAGGACGCGGGCGGGTCGAGCTTCTACGAGTACAGCGTGCCGCAGGCGATCATCTCCTTGAAGCAGGGCTTGGGGCGACTCATCCGCAGCGCCACAGACCGCGGCGTGCTCTCGGTGCTCGACCCGCGCCTGCGGACGCAAGGGTACGGCAGGCAGTTCCTCGCGAGCCTGCCGCCGTGCCGCGTCACGTCCGATCTGGAAGAGGTGGCGCGCGTCTTCGAGACCGACGAGGTGGCTGCGCGATAACAGCGCCAGGGTGTTACCCCCGCGCCCGATCTTAAAAGTTCTCTTCACCAACAGGAGGCGACAATGAGCAGAGACGAGCACGAGGACGAGACGATCTACAAGGTGGTCGTCAACCACGAGGAGCAGTACTCGATCTGGCCCGCCGACCGCGAGAACGCGCTCGGCTGGAACGACGCCGGCAAGAGCGGCACGAAGGCGGAGTGCCTCGCCTACATCAAAGAGGTCTGGACGGACATGCGCCCCCTCTCCTTGCGGAAGAAGATGGAGGAGGCCGCTAACAAGGGCGAATAGTCTGCCGCGCGGGGCGGCGGGGCGGAACGGGGGCGTGATGGGCGGAACTTTCGAGGTGATGATCGAGCGCAACTTTTCGAGCGCGCACCAGTTGCGCGGCTACAAGGGGAAGTGCGAGAACCTGCACGGGCACAACTACAAGATCGAAATCTACGCGCGCGGTCGCGAGCTGGATCACATCGGCCTGCTCGTGGACTTCGGCGAGCTGAAGACGGCGGCTGACGAGATCGTCCGCTACCTCGACCACCGCAACATCAACGAGCTGCCGCCGTTTGACGAGGAGCTGAACCCGTCCGCCGAAAACCTCGCGCGCTACATCCTCGAACGGGTCGCCGCGCAAGTCGCCGACGAGCGCGTCAGCGTCTTCAAGGTGCGCTGCTTCGAGACGCCCACGAGCGTCGCCACGTATCAAGTCGATTAGTCCGCAGCCCGAAGCCCGAAGTCTAAAGCCGGACGGGAAAACTAAGCGCCAGCCGGGTCGATCCGGGCTGGCGCTTAGGCTTCAGACTTCGGGCTTCGGGCTTAATCACGAAGCGACGAGCGTCGCCACGTCGATGTTGTACTTCCTGATCTTCGAGTAGAGGCGGGGGCGGTAGATGCCGAGAAGGTTCGCCGCCGCCTGCTTGTTGCCGCCCGTGCGCTGCAAGGTCTTCTCGATGACGAGCTTCTCGATGTCTTCGAGCGTCATGTTGGGCGGCACGTCCCAGCCGCCGCCCTGCGCGCCCTTCTCGGGGAGCGAGCCGTTGTCGAAGGGGAGATCGACCGGCTCGATCTTGTTCGTCTTGGCGAGCAGGACGGCGCGCTCGACGACGTTCTGCAACTCGCGCACGTTGCCGGGCCACGTGTGCGAGAACAGCCTCTGGTAGGCCGCCTGCGAGATGCCGTTGACGCCGCGCTGGTACTTGCGCGCGTACATCTTGAAGAAGTGCTCGGCGAGCAGTTGGATGTCCTCCGTGCGCTCGCGCAACGGCGGGACGTGGATCGTGATCGTCGAGATGCGGTAGAAGAGGTCGTCGCGCAGGAGCCCGTCGCGGATGGCGTCCGCCGGCAGGCGGTTCGTCGAGGTGATGAGGCGGAAGTCCACGGCGTAGGTGCGCTCCGAGCCGATCTTGCGGTAGCTGCGCTCCTGCAACACGCGCAGAAGTTTCGGCTGAAGCTCGACCGGCATCTCCGCGATCTCGTCGAGGAGGAGCGAGCCGCCCGCCGCGTGCTGGATGAGCCCGTCCTTGTCGGCGTGCGCGCCGGTGAACGCGCCCTTCGTGTGGCCGAACAGCTCCGACTCGATCAGCTCCTTGGGGAGCGCCGCGCAGTTGACCTTGATGAAGGGCTTTTTCGCGCGCAGGGAGTTGTAGTGGATCGCGTTCGCGATCAGCTCCTTGCCCGTGCCCGACTCGCCGACGATCAAAACGTTGGCGTCCGACTTCGCCACCGACTCGATGGTCTCGTAGATCATCTGCATCTGCTTGGACGCGCCGATGATGTTGAAGTACTCGGTGCGCGTCGAGAGCTGGCGGCGCATCGTCTCGGTCTCGGCCATCAGCTCGCGGCGTTCGAGCGCCTTCTCGACGAGCGGCTGCAAGACCTCGAAGTCGAAGGGCTTCTGTAAGAACCAGTACGCGCCCGCCTTCGTCGCCTCGACCGCGCGCTCGACCGACCCGTAGCCGGTGACGACGATGACCTCGGTGGCCGGGTGCGTGTCCTTGACGTGCTTGAGGACTTCCATCCCGTCCATGTCCGGCAGCTTCACGTCGCAGACGACGAGGTGATGGCCGCCCCGGTCGAACAACTCTATCGCCTCCGCGCCCGAGGCCGCGGTGTCGACCGTGAAGCCTTCCTCGGCGAGGTTCTGCTTCAGCGAGTCGGCCATCATCGGCTCGTCGTCCACGACCATGATGCGTATGTCTTTACGATCCACCTTGTTGCTCCTTCGGGGCGTGACGGGTGACAGGTGACAGGTGACAAGTAAGAAAAGGTTTTACTTGTCACCTGTCACCTGTCACCCGTCACGGCTTTAATGGTATGCGCACGCTGACGGTGTCTCCGTCGTGCGCGACCGCGCCGCCGTGCGCGCTGATGATGCGGGCGGCGAGCGCGGCGCGGAGGGACGCGTTGCCGTCGAGCGCGCCGAAAATGTTTTTGCCGTTCGCGGCTGCGGCGGCGACGCCGCGCCACTCGACGAGCGCCGACGCGCCGCCCTCCGACGCTTCACGACGGAGCGAGAGGCGCGCGGGCGAGTCGGCGGGCGAGTGCGCGCGGGCAGCCGCGGCGATGTCGGCGAACGCCTCGCCGAGTTTCTCCGGGTCGAAGTCGCCGCGGAAGTCCGGCGCGCCGCCCGCCTCGATCTCGGCCTCGCCGCCCGACGCGGCGCGGACGATCTCGGCGAGGTCCGTGTGCGGCGCGCGGCGCAGCTCGACGGGGCGACCGTAGCGGACGAGCAGGTTCAGCTCGGCGGCTGAGCGTTCGAGCCCGGCGATGATTTTGTTGATCGTCTCCAACTCGTCCGCGGGCCGCTGTTCGCGCTCGCAGCGGCGGCGCAGGAACGTGGCATAGAGTTTGAGACCGTTGAGTTGATTCTTGATGTCGTGCACGACCTCGACCGACGCGCGACCCAGTTCTTGCAGGGCCGCGGCGTCGTCTGAAGCGTGCTTTTGCGGAGTCATTTCGCTCAAAAGGGACTCGTGTGCCGTGCGTCTCGTCGCTGCTCAAAGGCAGCGCAAGTCGCGCTGCCCGAACGGATTAAACCCGAACGATGTTGTTTAGTGTGTTGTATTTCGGTTCGCATCTTAGCAAAAAAGCCGAGTGTTTGCTAGTGATACGACATGAGCTGCTGATTTCTCCCCGCCGAGACTGAAGCGCCGACAGGAGAGCAGGGGATGATGCAAAGGGGTGCCGCCGAGCCGGTCGTCCTTGTGGTCGAAGACTTCGAGGATAACCGCTTTATGATGAGAAGGTTACTTGAGATGAGCGGCTACCGCGTGCTCGAAGCCGTCAACGGCGAGCAGGCGGTGGAAGCCGCCACGCAGGAGCGACCCGACCTGATCCTGATGGACTTGAGCCTGCCGAAACTCGACGGGCTCGCCGCCACGCGCCGCATCCGCCAGCAGGACGGGCTCTCAAACATCCCCATCGTCGCCGTCTCCGCGCACGATACCACGGACTTTCACGCAGACGCCCTCGCCGCCGGCTGCAACGAGTACGTCACCAAGCCGATTGACTTCGACCAGCTCGAAGCGCTTTTGAAGAAACTGCTGCAAAGAGGCTAGAGGTCAGAGGCTGGAGGTCAGCTAAACCTGTCCTTCTCCGGCCTCTGACCTCTAGCCTCTGACCTCTGCCCCATGCCCGGACGCTTCGCCTCCCTCTTCCGTCAACACGAAGGCGCGCTGGTGAGCGCGTGGGTGGACGGCGTCTACGCCGAGCGGCGCACAGACCTGCCCGCGCTGCTCTCCTACCGGCAGCTCGTCGATAGCGTCCCCGAACTTTTGGAGGAGCTGGCGCGCGCCCTCGACGACGCCGCGGAGGGGCACGAGATCGAGGTCTCGGTGCGTAGCCTTCGCGTGCACTCGCAGGTCAGATTCCAGCAGGGTTGTCTGATCGACGAAGTGGCACGGGAGTTGATGATTTTGCGTCGTGTTCTGACGGATTTCCTGTGGCGCGAAGGTGTCGGCGTCACGGAAGGAGACCTCCGGGAGTTGCGCGACGCGCTCGCGCGCGTCGATCTTTTCGTCGACGAGCTGATCGCGCAGGCGATCATCGTCTACGCGGCCTCGATGCGACCGCCCGTGCGAACGCGGACGCCGCAGTGGCCGCCGCCGCGCCGCCGGCGCACGGATCGCCCGGAACGTGAGGGATCGTGGTAGGGAAGCGTGATGCGAAGCGAACTCCGCTCGACGTGCGCACCAAGCTGCTGGTGATGCTCGCCGTGCTGTCCCTGCCGCTGCTCATCGTCAGCCTCATCCAGCTCCGCGACTACCGCCGCAACACCGTCGAGCAGGCTTCGACCATCGCGCGCCTGAAGTCGGTCGCCGCCGAGGGCGCGCTCGAATCGTGGCTCGAAACCCACCCCGCCGCGCTGCGCGCGGACTCACCGCTCGACCCGTCGCGCGCCGCCGAACTCTACGCCCGGCTCAGGCAGCACGCCCCGGCGGACGACGACTCGGCCTTCGTCGTTTTCGACGCGCGCGGCCAGGTCGTCGCCGACCCCGCGGCGCCCGAAGTTAAGCCGCCGCAAGGCTACTATCAGGGCGTGAGCGAGCAGCGTTGGGGCGACAACACGGCGCGCCTGACGAGCGTCATGCGCGACCGCTCGACGGGCTGGGGCGTGGCGGTCGGCGTGCCGCTGCCCGAGAACACGAAGGCGGGCCAGTCCGTCCTGCTCGTCGCGACGACGTGGGCGCTCGCGCTGCTCTCTTCGATCCTTTTGTCGGTGTGGGCGGTCGGCAGGTTCACGAACCCTTTGCGCAAGCTCGCCGCCTCGGCCTCGACGCTCGGCGAAGGAAGGCTGCACGAGCGGTTCGCCGTCGAGACCGACGACGAGGTGGGCACGCTCGCCGAAGGCTTCAACGTGATGGCGACGCGCCTCGAATCGAAGTTCAACGAGCTGCACGCGCAGGGCGTCTTCATCGCGGAGGTGCTGGACAGTTTGCCGCTCGGCGTCGTCGTCTTGGACTCGAACCTCGTCGTGCGCCGCGCCAACTCGACCTTCGCGCGCATCGTCGGGAGGGGGCAGGCGGCGACGCTCGAAGGGCGCGGGCTCTACGAGGCGACCGCCGGGCTCGCCGCGATGAACGAGGTGATCGAGGACGTGCGGCGCACGCGCCGCGCCTTCTTCAACTACGGCCTGCCGCTCGAACTCGTGGCGCGCGCCGAGGGGCGGGCGGCGGAGCGCAACTTCTGGGACGTGATCATCTACCCGACGAACGAGTCGGGCGACGCGAGCGGCGATCTCATCCTCATCCTCTCGGAGGTCTCCAAGCGCGTGAGGGCCGAGAAGCTGGCGACCGCGGCCTTCGCCGCCGAGAAGTCGCGCGCGGCGGAATTGGAGTCCGTCATCACGCAGATGGAGGAGGGCGTCGTCATCGTGGACGCGCGCGGGCGCTACCGGATCAACCCGGCGGCGGCGCGCATCCTCGGGCGCAAGCCCGGCGAGTTCCGCGACGGCCTCGACGCGCTCGTCGCCGACATGGCCCTGCGCGATCCGCAGGGGCAGTTGCTCGCCGCCGCCGAGAGCCCGCTCGCGCGCGCCTTCGAGAGGGGCGAGCCCGTCTCCGGCGAGCACGTGCAGATCGAGCGCGGCGAGGGCGAGGGCATCCTCGAAGTGAGCGCCACGCCGCTCTCGGACGAGGCGGGCGAGCGCGCCGGGATCGTCGCCGTCTTCCGCGACATCACGGAGAACGTCCGGCAGTACCGCGAGCTGATGGAGGCTTACGGTCGCCTGCGCGAGCACGACCGCCTGAAGTCGGCCTTCGTCGCCAACGTCTCGCACGAGCTGCGCACGCCCCTGAACGTGATCATCGGGCTGTGCCAACTGCTGGAGCGCGACCGCCAGCCCGCGCTCGCGCCGCTGCAATCCGAGGCGGTGATGAGGATGGAGCGCAACGCGCGCGCGCAGCTCGAACTCGTCAACCACCTGCTCGAATACTCGCGGCTCGAAGCCGGGCGCGCCGCCCTCGTGCTGGAAAACGTGGACGTCGCCGCGCTCGCGCAGGAAGTCTTGGACGAGTTCGCCGACGAGGCGCGGGAGAAGCGCATCAAGCTGCGCGCCGACGTCGCGCCCGAACTCGGCGCGGTGCGCACCGACCGGAACAAACTCGCGCAGGTGTTGTCTAACCTGCTGTCGAACGCCGTCAAGTTCACGACCACGGGCGAGGTCTCGATCATCGCCGCGCCCTTGGACGAGTCGCGCTGGACGCTGGAGGTGCGCGACACGGGCATCGGCATCTCGCGCGAGGCGATAGACTTCATCTTCGACGAGTTCCGGCAGGTGGACGACCACCTCGCGCGCTCTTACAGCGGCGTCGGCTTAGGATTGGCGATCACGCGCAAGATCGTCGAGCTGCTCGAAGGCGAGATCGGCGTCGAGAGCCGGCCCGCCGAGGGCAGCCGCTTCCTGATTACGATGCCGCGCGCCGCGCGCCAGCGCACCGGCACGGGCTCGCTCGTGCGCGAAGACGCGGGCCCGGCGGCGGCGGCGGCGGACGCGAAGGGGCAGCAGGACGAAGCGCGCGACGTCACGCACTTGCGCACCTACGCGCGCAGGTGATAAAAGCCGGGACGGGTGACAGGGAAGAAGTGATGAGTGATGAGTGATGAGTGATGAGTGATGAGTGATGAGTAAAAGCTCTCTGCCTTAAACTCAGTACTCAGTACTCATCACTCATCACTATCCCGTCGCCCGTCGCCGTTTACCCGTCACGGTAAAGCTTATGTCTTCGATCAGAACTAACGTCACGGAAGCCGATTCCTCGCGCAAGACGATCTTCATCGTCGTCGGGTTGGCGGGCGCGCTCCTGATCGCGCTGCTCGTCTACTTCGTGACGCGGCCCGCGCCGCCCGCGCAGCAGCCGCGGCTGGCCGACGCCCTGCGCGCCGACTCGCCGGAGTTCGCGCAGTGGCGCGACCGCATCGCCATCGATTACATCGTCGATAACGACACGCTCGACTCCGTGAGCGCCATCGGCGGGCGCACGCTCACCCCGCAGCCGACCGTCCGCAACTTCACCGGGCGCACGATCAGCGGGCTGGAGCTGAAGGCGACCGCCGTCGATCTCAACGGCAGGCCCGTGCGCGAGCGAACCATGATCGTGATCCCGAACGTCTTCACCGGGCAGCGGGAGCTTGAGCCCAACAGGTTCGCGAAAGTCACCATCCCCATCGAGGGGTTCAAGAAAGAGGACGCGCCCGCCAACGTCAAGATCGAGTTGACCGGCGTCAGGTTCAAGTAGGGCGGCGTCCCACGAAAGAGGGGCGGCGCGCGCCGGTCGAGTGACC
>DASVQC010000092.1:0-203782 GCA_036389335.1 Pyrinomonadaceae bacterium
GCCCCCCGACAAGTTGCGCGGGATCGTCGCGCGCCTGAGCAAGCCGGTCGAGACCCTGAGCGGCGAGTACCGCAGCGCGCTCAAACCGGTCGATCTCGTGCCGCTCGTCCGGCGCGTCGTCGAGGGCGCGGGCGTGCGCTCGCAGTTCCACGAGATCGAGGCGCGGCTGCCCGCGTCGCTCGAAGCGGTGGTCGACGCCGAGCGGGTCGAGCGCGTCGTCGAGAATCTGGTCATCAACGCGCTCGAAGCGATGGGCAAGAACGCGGGGCGGCTGACGGTCGAGGCGGGGCCGGAGGGCGAGGACAAAATCTTCATCGCCGTGGCCGACACGGGGCCCGGCATGAGCGAGGAGTTCATCCGCACGAAACTCTTCCAGCCGTTCTCGACGACCAAGACGCAGGGGCTCGGCCTCGGCCTCTACACGTGCCGCGAGGTGGTCGAGGCGCACGGCGGGCGCATCGAGGTCGAGTCGAAGCGCAGTTCTGGCACGCGCTTCCGCGTCGTGCTACCATCGCGGCCCGTCTCACTCCCGCGCGCGACCCGGTCGGGCCCGGCGAAGAATTAAGCTCGCCGCCGCGGGCGGTCGCATAAAATTTTGACTAACGAGCGGAGAGAGAATGATCGGGCGACGGTGCTGGTCGTGGACGACGACCGCGTGCTGCGGCGGCAGCTTTACTGGGCGCTCGAAGCCGAGCACGACGTCCTCGAAGCCGAGACGCGCAAGGGGGCGGTCGAGAAATTGCGCGCGGGCGAGATCGACGTCGTCATCTCGGATTTGCACCTGCCGCCGGACTTGGACGGCATCACGGAAGGGCTCGCCATCGTCGAGGCCGCGCGCTCTCTGAGGCCCGCCGTGCCCGTCGTCGTCATCACGGGCAGCGACGCCAGGGAGGTCGCGCTCGAAGCCGTCAGGTGCGGCGCGTACGGGTTCTTCGAGAAGCCGTTCGCCGAAGCCGAGGTCGCGCACATCGTCCGGCAGGCGGCGCGCGTGCGCCGCCTTGAGCGCGAGAACCTGCGGCTGCGCGACGAGTCGGTCGGGCGCGCGGGGCTGGGCCGCCTGATCGGGACGTCAGCCGCGCTCGAAAGAGTGGTCGCGCAGGCGCGCGCCGTCGCCGACACGAGCGCGACCGTCCTGCTCGCGGGCGAGAACGGGACGGGCAAGGAAGTTTTGGCGCGCGCCATCCACGAGGAGAGCCAGCGCCGCGCCGCGCCGTTCGTCGCGGTGAGCTGCGCGGCGCTGCCGGAGTCGCTCGTCGAGTCGGAGCTGTTCGGGCACGAGCGCGGCGCGTTCACCGGCGCGACCGCGACGAAGAAGGGGCGCTTCGAGCTGGCCGACGGCGGCACGCTCTTCCTCGACGAGATCGGCGAGCTGTCGCAGGCCGTGCAGGTGAAGCTCCTGCGCGTCGTGCAGGAGAGGGAGTTCGAGCGGCTCGGCGGCGAGAAGACCCTGACGGTCGACATCCGACTCATCGCCGCGTCGAACCGCGATCTCGAAAGCGAGGTCGAGGCGGGGCGCTTCCGCGAAGACCTCTTCTACCGCCTGAACGTCGTGCCGCTGACGCTCCCCCCCTTAAGGGAGCGCAGGGAGGACATCCCCGTGCTCGCCGCGCACCTCGCCGCGCGCGCCGCCGAGAAGCACCGCCGCCCGACGCCCGCGCTCGACGCCGCGCTCATCGAGGCGCTCGCCGAGTACGACTTCCCCGGCAACGTGCGCGAGCTTGAGAACCTGATCGAGCGTCTGGTCGTGCTCTCGAACGCGCCGCGCCTCGGCACCGAGCACCTGCCGAAGAAGATGCTGCTCGCCGCGCCCGCCTCCGGCGACGCGCCCGCCGCGTCGGACGAGACCACGCTCGAAGGCGCGACGCTCGCGCTGCGCCGCCGCATGGTCGCCGCCGCGCTCCAGGCCGAGGGCGGCAACAAGGTCGCCGCCGCGCGACGCCTCGGCATCAGCCGCTCCTACCTCCACCGCCTCATCTCCGAACTCGGCATCGAGGGCTGATGACGCCGGTCGGGCGGTGCGGCGCATTGAGATTACGAAGCGGCGCGCCGGTTGGCTGGCGACCGGAGTTTGAGTAGACTATCCGGCGGAGAATTTCAGGCGGCGCAGACTCATGACCAACGAAGAGATCGAGAAGCGGATGGAGTTTATCATCGAGCAGCAGGCGCAGTTCGCCTCCGACATCCAGCAGTTGCGCGAATCGCAGGCTCAGACCGATCATCTCTTGAACCGCCTCGCCTCCATCACGCTCGAAGGCTTCAAGGACGTGAACGCCAAGATTGACGCTCTCGTCGATTCGCACATCCGTATGAGCGAGGCGCAGGCGCGCACCGACGAGTCCCTGCGAAACCTTATCGCCGTCACCGACCGCTACTTCCGGGAGCGGAACGAAAAGTCGGAAGGCTGATCCGGCGGCCTCACCCGCCCGCCCCGCGCCGACACCCTCCGTCCACTTTTGTAGACACTCACACCGCCGCGCCTGTCCACTCCTGTTCACACTCCCGACCGATCAAGTAATCAGGACTCGCCACTTCGACCGCAAATCCGCCACTCGTCAGTCCGCGCGCCGCGCGGCACGGGCGTTGCTACCTTGTGAGCGCGGAAGACGAAAGAGGTGGTTTTGACAACGAGCGGGTGCGAGCGGCGTCCGAAGGTTGTTGGGAGTAGGGAAGTGGTGAAGACGAAAGTTTTAATCGTGGACGACGACGCCGCCGTGAGGCAGCAGCTCTTCTGGATGCTGTGCGACGACTACGAGGTGGTGACGGCTCACGATCTCCAGTCGGCGCTGCGCGGCGCGATGATCTACGAGCCGCAGATCGCCATCCTCGATTTGCACCTCCCCCCCGCCGCCGACACGCCGGCCGTCGGGCTGCACGTCCTCGAATACTTGAAGGAGCACAGCCCCCGCTCGAAGGTGCTCATCGTCAGCTCCGACGGCGGCGTGGGGACGCGCAAGGCTTGCGCGCAGCGCGGGGCGGACGCCTTCCTGAGCAAGCCCTTCGACGTGGAGTCGCTGCTCTCGACCGTGCACCACACCACCGCCGCCGCCCGGCTCGGCGAGATGTAAGGGCGGGGACGAGACCCTGCGCGGGCGCAAATTGCAGGTTGGCGCGCGCGGGCTGTCGAGAACGCAAAACGTTGACGCAGGATCGAACGCAGGGGGAACTGCACGACGAGCTTCAACGGGCAGCCCGCGCGCGGCCACAGCAGGCCGGGCGACGGCACGGGGGCCATCGGTCGCCACACGCGCCCAGACAGACGCGCTAAAAGTTTTCACCCCAGCCGCCCGCGCTCTTTGAGATTTCTCACGAGTTCCTCTCGTCCCCTCCTAAAACAACGAGAGGTCGCCGACGCTCCTCGCAAGCGGTTCCCTTCGCCGCACGATGGAGCACGAAGCCCCCGCTTCCTTCATGACTCGACCCAGAGTCGCGGGGGCTTCACCTTTTCTGCGTGACAGGTAAACCGTGACGGGCGACAGGGAAGAAGTTTTCTCCCGTCACCCGTCACGGTTTACCGTCGACGGCTTTTCCCGTCACCCGTCACCTGTCACTTGTCACGGTCTTTCCGTATAATAGTTTCACGGAAGAAACGCGGGCGACGCCGTTTTCGGGCGTCTTTGCCGCGCGTTTCTTGCGGCGAGACTGTTATGAAATTCCTCCACATCGCGGACGTACACCTCGGCTGCCGCCGCTACAACTTGGACGAGCGCACGAAGGACTTCGCGCGCGCGTGGCTCGACGTGGTGGAAGATCACGCCATCAAAAACGGCGTCGATTTCGTCCTCATCTGCGGCGACTTCTTCAACGCGCGCCGCGTCGAGCCCGAGGCGATGAACCACGCCGTCGCCGGGCTCGAACGCCTGCGCGAGGCGGGCATCCCCGTCGTCGCCATCGAGGGCAACCACGATCAGCACGAGTCAGATTCCGTCAGCCGCTTCAGTTGGATGCGCTCGCTCTCGCGCTGGGGCTTTCTGAAACTGCTGGAGCCCGACACCTCGGACGGCTTCCGCCTCGCGCCGTGGGACGACGAGGAGAAGAAGGGCTCCTACGTCGACATCGCGGGCGCGCGCGTCTTCGGCACCCACTGGTTCGGCACGAGCACGAACGCCGCCATCCCCCTGCTCACCGACGCCCTGCGCGACGCGCGCTCCGACTCCCACTTTCAAATCCTCATGCTCCACACGGACGTCGAGGGCCAACTGAACCGGCCCAACATCCCCGCGCTCTCCGTCGAGCGGATGAAGGAGCTAAAAGGGCTCGTCGATTACGTCGCGCTCGGCCACACGCACAAGCGTTTCGAGATCGACGGCTGGGCCTTCAACCCCGGCTCGCTCGAAGCCTGCTCCATCGACGAGCACCGCGAGGAGCGCGGCGTCTACCTCGTCGAGGTCGACGGCGAGCGCAACATCAGCGCGCGCCACTCGCGCGACTACACGCAGCGGCCCTTCCAGCGCCTCGGCTACGACGTGTCCGGCGCGGAGAGCGCCGACGCCGTACGCGAGGGCGTGCTCGAAGTCGTCCGCCGCGAGGCGAGGCGCTTCGACGCGGACACGGACGGAGGGCTCGCGCCGATCGTCGAGATCAACCTGCGCGGCCACCTCGGCTTCAAAAACTCCCTGCTCGACATCCCGAGGATGCGCGCCGACGTGCGCGAGGCGACCGGCGCGCTGCACGTGCTGGTGACGAACCGCAGCGTCCCCGTCGAGTACGCCGTCGCCGAAGGGCTCGACACCGAAGCCTCGCGGCTGGTGCGCGAGCGGCGCATCATCGAAGACCTGATCGCGCGCGACACGCGCTTCCGCGACCGCGCGCCGCAGATGGCCGGGCTCATCCTCGAAGCCAAGAAGCTCGCCCTCGAAGACAAGTCGCCCGAAGAGATCCTCGAACTGATCGAGCAACAACTCGGCGACGAAGCGGGCGCGCGGGAGGACGACCCCGGCAAGCCCTACGCCGTCGCCACCGCCACCGCCCTGCAAGCCCTCGAACGCAACGCGCAAACGCCGTGACGGGTGGCGGGTGACAAGTGACAGGCAGAACCGGCTTGTCTTGCTTGTCACCTGCCGCCCGTCGCCTGTCACTCATGTCTGATGCTCTCGACAAGGTGCGCGGGGTGCGCGAGCTGCCGCTCTTCCCGCTGCCGGTGGTGCTCTTTCCGGGCGTGCCGATGCCGCTGCACGTCTTCGAGGAGCGCTACCGCCGCCTGCTCTCGGACGTGCGCGTGACGAACAACCTGTTCGGGGTCTCCTTCTCCGGCGAGGGCGAGGGCGCGGTGGAGCGGCCCGCGGTCGGGCACGTCGGCTGCGCCGCCGAAGTCGTCGAGGTGCTGCCGCTCGAAGACGGTCGCTCGAACATCCTGACGGTGGGCGTCGTCCGCTACCGCGTCGCCGAATACGCCGGGGCGGGGGAGCCGTACCTCGTCGCGCGCGTCGTGTTCTTCGAGGACGAGGCGGAGGACGCGGCGCTGCTCGCGGCGCGCGCGCGCGAGGTGACGGAAGTCTTCGGGCGCATCGCGCGCGCCGTGCGCACCTTGAACGACGACCGCGCCGCGCTGCCCGATCTATCGACGGACGAGCCGGAGCGGCTCTCCTTCCTCGTCGCCGCCGCGATGGAGATGGACAACGAGTTGAAGCAGGAGCTGCTGGAGCTGCGCTCGGGCGCGGAGCGGCTCGCGCGCCTCTCGCGCCTGCTCACGCAGGTCGTCTCCGGCTACGAGGAGCGCGCTTCGATCCACAAGCTCGCCAAGGGCAACGGACACTCCGCGCGCAGGGTTGACCCCGGAGAGTGAAGCGGGACGGGCCGCGGGGGCGCGGGGGATCGCGGGGGATGAGTCAGATTAAGATTCCAACCCTGAACTCTGAGGCGCGGGGCCGCGCCTCCCGGACTCGAATCTCGGATCGTTCTTCTATACTGATCTCTGTGGCGGCTCCGTCTTAAAGTGATGGGCGACGACGGCACGAACATCGAACGCGAGGGGGGCGCGCGCGTCCGCGTCCGGCTGCTGCTGTTCGGCGCGGCGCGCGAGGCGGCGGGCGGCGCGGAGTCGCACGCGCTCGAAGTCTCCGCGCCCGCCACCGCCGCGAGCATACTGGACGAGACGCTGGCCCGCTTCCCCGTCCTGCGCCGCTTCGGGCGCTCGCTGCTCGTCGCGGTCAACGAGGAGTACGCCGCGCCGGGGCGCGAGGTGAGGGAGGGCGACGAGGTGGCGATCTTCCCGCCCGTGAGCGGCGGCGCGGGGGGCGAGGGGGCGGCTGGCGAAAGCCCTCCGGGGGCGCGTGATTTTTTCGAGCTGACGACGGAGCCGATAGACGTGGGCGCGGTGGCGCGCCGCGTCGTCCCCCCGGAGTGCGGCGCGACCGTCACGCTCGACGGCTACGTCAGGGAGTGGACGCGCGGGCGTCGCACGCTCCACCTCGTTTACGAGGCTTACGCGCCGATGGCGCTCAAGGAACTCGGCAGGCTCTGCCGCGAGATGCACGAGCGGTTCGAGGTCGCGCACGTCGGCGTCGTACACCGCACGGGGCGGCTTGAGATCGGAGAGACCTCGGTCGTCATCTCGGTGAGCGCGCCGCACCGCCGCGCGGCCTTCGAGGCGTGCGAGTGGGCGATCCGCGAGCTGAAGCGCACCGTGCCCGTTTGGAAGAAGGAGTTTTACGCCGACGGCGAGGTCTGGGTCGAGGGCGAGGGCGCGCGGGAAGAATCCGCGGGCGGAGTTGTTAAGGAGTCCGCGCCGGAGGCGTTAAGTTAAAAGGGGGACCGCGCGCGCGCGGCGGCTGAAACCGACATGAGCAGACTAAGACTCGCACACGTCATCCCGCTCCTCCTGCTCGCGTGCGCGTGCGGCGGCGGCGGCGCGGGGCAACAGACCGCGCAGGATCAACTGCCGGAGATCACGCTCGACGGCATGCGCGACGACTTGGACGGCAGGTGGGTGAAAGTCCCGGCGGCGGACGGCAAGTCGAGGCCCTTGGACCCGTGGGTCTTCGACCACAGGGAGCCGAAGGAGATCAAGATTCTCGAACAGAAGATCGAGGGCGAGAACGCGACCTTCCTCATCGACATCAACACGCGCTCCGCCCCGAAATCCAAGAACCACTACAGCCTCTCCGGCCAACTGCGGGTGCACTACCACCTGGACTCGGGCTTGGTGCTGCGCGAGTGGCGGATCGACGGGATCGATAACATCTCCTTCAAGTACGTGAACGAGCAGCCGACGCCCGAAGAGGACTCCGACGCGAGCGAAGGCAACGCGAACGGCAAGCCGAAGGCGGACGCCAACTCCAACGCGAACGCCAAGCCGAAAGCGGGCGCGACCCCGCAGTCGAACGCTAACTCTTCGCGCACCGGCGGGGACAGGTAAGGCGCGATCTCCCGCTCGCGCCTCGGGCGACTTCGATGCGCGCGGGCGCGCGCGCCGACTACAAAACGAGAGCCCCGGCTGCGATGCAGCCGGGGCTCTCGATCTTTCGTGAGCTTGTGGGCTCGGCCCGGTCGGTTTCAGGCGACGGCTTCGACCGGCTCGTCGGCGGTCGAGGGATCGACGAGCGAGGCGCTCGTCACCTTGTCGCCGCCGTCCGTCTTGATGAGGCGCACGCCCTGCGCGCCGCGGCCCGTCTTGCGAATCTCGCTCGCCTCGATGCGGATCAGCTTGCCCTGCTTGGTGATGATCATCATCTCGGACTCGTCCTCGACGGGGAAGACGGCGACGACCTTGCCGGTCTTCTCCGTCGTCTTCATGTTGATGACGCCCTTGCCGCCGCGCGACTGCAAGCGGTAGGTCGAGATCGGCGTCTGCTTGCCGAAGCCGCACTCGGAGACCGAGAGCATCCGCTCCGTGTCGTCGGGCGAGACGGCGCACAGCGAGACGACGTAGTCGTCCGGGCGCAGGTCGATGCCGCGCACGCCGCGCGTGGCGCGACCCATCGGGCGCACGTCGTCCTCGTCGAAGCGGATGGCGAGCCCGTTGTGCGTGGCGATGAAGATGCGCTTCCGCCCGTCGGTCAGCACCACGTCGAGCAGCTCGTCGCCCTCGTCGATGTTGATGGCGTTGATGCCGTTGGTGCGGATGTTCTGGAACTCCGACAGGGCCGTCTTCTTGATCGTCCCCTTGCGCGTGACGAGCATCACGTAGCGCCCCTCGGAGAACTCCTTGACGGGCACGACCCCGGCGAGCTTGCGCGCCGAGGGGATGTTGACGAGGTTGACGAACGCCTTGCCGCGCGCCGACGGCATCGCGTCCGGTATCTGGTGCACCTTGAGCTTATAGACCTGCCCGTCGTCGGTGAAGAGCATCAGGTAGGAGTGGGTCGAGGCGATGAAGAGGTGCTCGACGTAGTCCTCGTTCTTGCCGGTGGACGCGCCGGAGCGGCCCTTGCCGCCCCGGCCCTGCCGCTGGTAGATCGAGATCGGCGTGCGCTTCACGTAGCCCGCCTTCGTCACCGTGATCGCCACGTCCTCGTCGGCGATCAGGTCTTCGATGGAGAGCTCGACGCCCTCGTCGATGATCTGCGTGCGGCGCGGGTCGCCGAAATCCTTGCGCACGTCTTCGAGCTCTTTGACGATGACGCGGCGCAGGCTCTGCTCGTTGGAGAGAATCTCCTCCAGCTCGGCGATCAGCTTGATGATGCCCTCGTACTCGTCGAGAATCTTCTGCCGTTCGAGCGCGGAGAGGCGGCGCAGTTGCAGATCGAGTATGGCCTGCGCCTGAAGCTCCGAGAATTCGAGCCGCCGCAAGACCTTCTGCAGCTTCGAGATGAAGCCGGCGAGCGTCAGGTCGGACGGGGTGCCCTTCCACGACTTCGCCTGCGCCATCGTCTCGAAGCTGCCCGTCATCCACGCCCTCGCCTCGTCGACCGAAGAGGCGTTGCGGATGAGCGGGATGATGTAGTCGAGCGCGTCGATGGCCTTGTTCAGCCCTTCGAGGATGTGCGCCCGCGCCCGCGCCTTGCGCAGGTCGTACTCGGTGCGGCGGCGCACCACCTCGCGGCGGAAGTCGATGAACGCCTCAAGCATCTCCTTGATGTTGAGGACGCGCGGCTGCCCGTTGACGATCGCCAAGTTGATGACGCCGAAGGAGGACTGCATCGGCGTCAGCTTGTAGAGCTTGTTGAGGACGACCTGCGGCACGGCGTCGCGCTTCAGCTCGACGACGATCCGCATCCCCCTGCGATCCGACTCGTCGCGCAGGTCGGAGATGCCCTCGACCTTCTTCTCGTTGACGAGTTCGGCGATGCGCTCGATGAGGCGCGACTTGTTCACCTGGTAGGGGATCTCGCTGATGATGATCGCGTCGCGCTCCTGCGTGCCGCGCCCGATGCGATCGATCCCGGCCTTGGCGCGCATCTGGATGATGCCGCGCCCGGTCGTGTAGGCCGACCTGATCCCCTCGCGCCCGTAGATGAAGCCGCCCGTGGGGAAGTCGGGGCCGGGGATGACGCGGAGCAGCTCGTCGAGTTTCGTGTTGGGCTTCTTGAGCAGCGCGACGGTAGCGTCGACGATCTCCGACAGGTTGTGCGGCGGGATGTTGGTCGCCATGCCGACGGCGATGCCGCCCGAGCCGTTCAGCAGGAGGTTCGGCACGCGCGTCGGCATCACCTTCGGCTCGCTCAACGACTCGTCGTAGTTGGGCTGGAAGTCGACGGTCTCCTTCTCGATGTCGGCGAGGATTTCCGAGGTGAGGCGCGACATGCGCGCCTCGGTGTAGCGCATCGCCGCCGCCGAGTCGCCGTCCACCGAGCCGAAGTTGCCCTGCCCGTCGATGAGCGGGTAGCGCATGGAGAAGTCCTGCGCCATGCGGACGATGGTGTCGTAGACGGCGGAGTCGCCGTGCGGGTGGTACTTGCCGATCACGTCGCCGACGATGCGCGCGCTCTTCTTGTAAGCCTTGTTGTACTGGTTGCCCAGCTCGTTCATCGCCCACAGCACGCGGCGGTGGACGGGCTTGAAGCCGTCGCGCACGTCCGGCAGCGCGCGCCCGATGATGACCGACATCGCGTAGTCGAGATACGACCGGCGCATCTCCTCTTCGATGTTGACGTAATTGTGCTCCGCTGTTTCCATTAACTGACCTTTCCGGTACAATCCTCGCCCGGCGGCGAGGGCGCTCAAACGCTCACTAGATGAGGGGTCTTGAGCCGCGCGCTCACGCGCCCGCGAGTGGTTAGGTACTGGCTCAAAAGACCGGCTCAGACGGTCGGAGAGAAGTACGACATATTGTAGCCCGAAACCGCCCGTTCCGCAACCCTCTAATGGCGGCAAAAACCCTGTAAAATCAAGGCTTTTACACTTCCCGGGGGCGGCGAAAACCGCCCCCTCCGGACACAACATATTGCGGCGCGAAGGGCGCGCGCCGCGACCGAAAAACCATGGACGGGGAGCGCAAAGAACGCCGCGTCAAGGAGCGCCTGAGGCTGGCGCTGCCGGTGCGCGTGGTGTGCCGCGAGGGCGCTCAAGACGAGTGGGTCGAGCAGACGCGGCTCGTCGACCTGACGCCCTTCGGGGCGAGCCTTCACCTCTCGCGCCCGGTCGAGCCGGGGAGGCTCCTGCACCTGACGATGCCGATGCCGCGGCAGTTGCGCACCTTCGACCACGTCGAGGATCAGTACCGCGTCTACGCCATCGTGCGCTGGATCAGGCTCGCGCCGCAGGGCGGCGACAGGCCCTTCGCCCTCGGCGTGGCGTTCACGGGCAAGCGACCGCCCAAGACCTACCTCGACAACCCCGCGACGCGCTACGAGATCGTGTCGGACGGCGAGAGCGCGCTGTGGCGCGCGCGCGAGCGCACGGAGAAGAGCCGCGCCGTCGTCGAGCGCGAGACGCGTCTGACGATGCCCGTCGAGGTCGTCGTCGAAGTGCTCGGCGAGCGCGGCGAGATCGCGGCGAGCGAGACGACCGTGACGGCGGACATCAGCCGCCACGGCGCGTCCGTCTTCACGACGCTAGAGGTCGAGCGCGGCGCGTTCGTCCGGCTGCGCAGCGCGCGCTACTCGCTGACGGTGCTGGCGGTCGTGCGCGGGGCGCGCAAGGGCGCGGACAACATCCCGCGCCTCCACCTCGAATTCATCGACCGCGAGTGGCCGCTGGAGATTCTCGGGTGAGCGCGACCGGCGGGGGGAAGGGCTTCGCGCCGCGCCGCGCGCTGCTGCTCGTCGAGGTGGCGCGCCGCTGCCGCGGCTGCGGCGCGCCCGCGCGCGTCGGCCTGACGAAAGACGAGGCGCTCGCTTACGAGGGCTTCGAGTGTGAGAACTGCGAGCTGTGGAACGCCGACGATCTCGACGCGCGCGACGTGCCCGAATGGTGGGACGAGATGCGGGCGGCGGGGCGCGGCCCCCGGCGCGAAGACGCGGACGCCCCCCCCGGCGAAAGCGACTCGGGGCGCGAGGCGCGGCGGGGCGAGGCGCGGCGGGGCGAGGCGGGCGGCGTCGGCGTCGGGCCGCCGTCCGAGGAGTCTTACGTGCTGCCGCAGTGGGCCATCCAGATCGTGCGCGCCGCGCTCTTCAAAATCTTCCGGCTCTACTTCCGCCTGCGTCTCTCCGGCGTCGGGCACATCCCGCGCGAGGGCGGGCTCATCATCGCCGCCAACCACCAGACCTACCTCGATCCCTTCTGGGTCGGCTCGCCCATCAAGCGCCCGATGCGCTTCCTCGCGTGGGACAGGGTGCTCGGCTGGTTCGTCATCGGGCCGCTGATGCGCTGGCTCGGCGCGTGGCCCCTGCAAGTGCAGCGCGCCGACGCGCGGGCCTACCGCCGCTCCGTGCAGTGGCTCCGTGCGGGCGGCGCGCTCGTCATCTTCCCCGAAGGCAGGCGCGGCGAGCCGGACGGCGCGCTGCAACCCTTCAAGCACGGCACGGCGCGGCTCGCGCTCGAAGCGGACGTGCCCGTGCTGCCCGTCACGATCCGCGGCGGGGAGCGCGTCTGGTCGCGCGAGCGGCGCGTCCCGCGCCCCGGTCGCGTCGAGATCGTCTACCACCCCGCGCGCCGGCTCGCGCCGCTACCGGGCGAGGACACGCGCACCTGCGCCCGCCGCGAATCCGAACGCCTCTACGAAATCATCAACTCGGCGCTGTGACGCGCGCGCCGCGCGCCGGGGAGCGCGGCGAAAACTGAAAGCCCCGCGCTCCTCGCCGTTCACTCTTCGTCACTATGAAGAAAGCCGCGGGGGTTTGATCCCCCGCGGCTTTCCCGTTTCTTCCCACAGCCGGTCGGCCTCAGCGCAGTCGCGCCAGCCCGTAAACGTCCGCGAGCGCGTTCAGTTCGGCGCGCAGCATGCGCCACTGCTGCTCCGCGTTGCCGCCGAGCCGGCGACGCCTCACGGCGACGTTAATCTCGCTCGCGATGTTGAGGCAGCGGTTGACTTCGGGCCGCGTGTCGGCGTAGCTCTCGCGGCGGTCGAACTCGCGGCGCAGGTCGTTGGTCGCCTGCTCCAACTCGCGCGCCCTCTCGTTCAGACGATCCTCGCGCCGCCTCCCGTCGAGACGGCTGTTGTCGAGCGCGTTGTCGAAGACGCGGACGAAGTTGTCGGCGCGATCCTCGACGCGCCTGATGACGGCGTCCACCTGCGCCTTGGTGTACGGGCGCGGGCGGTAACGCCGCTGCGCCGAGCCGGACACGGCGAAGAGCGCGACCATCGCGCACGCCGCTAGTAACGTGACAAAAATTCTTCCACCTTGATTCCGCATGTTGTCCCCTTTCCGAACAAAAAAATTCGTTGAGGGAGAGTCCGTGATGATTTCAGCAACAAGCGCGTCGCGCCCCTACCGCCGCGCGCCCTCAGTTAAGACGCGCGACCACGCCGGGAGGTCGAAAAAAAACCGCGACGGGTGACGGGTGACGGGTGACACGTCAAAGCTAACAGCTAATAGCTAACAGCTAATAGCTAACAGCTAATAGCTATCAGCCCTTTCTTCCCTGTCACCTGTCACGGTTTACCCGTCACGGCTTTTCAAGCACGCGCATCATGGCGTCGTGGAGGAGCCCGTTGCTGGCGAGGATGGGCGGCTCGTAGATGCGGAACTCCGAGCCGTCGTAGCGCGAGACGCGCCCGCCGGCCTCTTCGACGAGGAGCCTGCCCGCCGCCACGTCCCACGGGCGCAGGCCCTCCTCCCAGAAGCCGTCGAAGCGCCCGCAGGCGACGTAGGCGAGATCGAGCGCCGCCGACCCGTCGCGGCGCACGGCCTGCGCCGTCATGATGAAGTTGCGGAAGTGGCGCGCGAAGTCGCCGCGGTCGCGCACGTCGTAGGGGAACCCGGTGCAGACCATCGCGCCGTTAATTTCCTCGACGTCGGAGACGCGGACGCGCCGCCCGTTCAGCGTCGCCCCGCCCCCGCGCTCGGCGGCGAACAGCTCCTCGCGCGTCGGGTCATAGACCACCCCGACGACGATCTCGCCCGCCTGCTCTAGCGCGACCGAGACGCAGAAGCAGGGGTAGCCGTGCGCGTAGTTGGTCGTCCCGTCGAGCGGATCGATGATCCACTTGAACTCGCTCGGCTGATCCGTGCGCGCGCTCTCGCCCGACTCCTCGGCGAGGATGGCGTGGCGCGGGTGATAACTCCGGATGCGCTCGACGATCAGACGCTCCGCGGCCAAGTCGGCCTCGGTGACGAGATCGATGTCGCCCTTGTTCGACACCCGGAGCGCGCGCCCGAACTTCTCGGCGAGCACGCGCCCGGCGTCGCGCGCGGTCTGGATGGCAAAATCGAGCATAAAAACCGTAGACGGTAAACCGTGACGGGTGACAGGTAAACCCGCACGCCCTGCCTGCCACCCGTCACGGTTTACGGTCTTTCTCCTGTCACCGCCTACTCGTCACTTGAGAATCAACACCAGTTCTCTCTGAATCGGCTGGCCCGTCACCTCGATCTCGCCGCCGTCGCCGACGTAGAGATCGATCTCGGAGCGGACGCCGAAGTTGCCGGGCAGGTAGATGCCGGGCTCGATGGAGAAGCAGGTGCGCGGGATGATCTTGCGCGAGTCCCTCGTCTCGAGGTTGTCGATGTGCGCGCCGTTGCCGTGGACTTCCTCGCCGATGGAGTGGCCGGTGCGGTGCGTGAAGTATTCGCCGTAGCCCGCCCGCTCGATCACGCCGCGCGAAACGTCGTCCACTTCCGCGCCCTTGATCTCTCTGCCCGCCTTCAGGCTCTCGCGGACGAACTCGATGGCCGCGTCGCGCGCGTCGCGCACGACGGTGAAAACTTTGACGTGCTCTTCCGTCGGGGTCTCGCCGACGAAGCCCGTCCACGTCTGATCGGCGTAGACCGCGCCGGGCGTGTTCTGCTTGGCCCACACGTCCAGGAGGAGGAGGTCGCCGCGCTTGATGGGCGAGAACTTCTGCGCGTTCGGCTGGTAGTGCGGGCTGGCGGCGTTCTGGTTGACGGAGACGATGGGGTGATCGTCGTTGCACGTCATGTTCTCGTCCTCGAACCGCTGCACCATGAACTGCTGGATGTCGTACTCGGTGACGGGCTCGTCGGCTGTGATCCTCTTGGCGACTTCGGCGAAGGCCTCCTGGATGATGTTGTGGATGTTGTCGGCGGCTTTGACGTGCGAGTCGTACTGCTCGCGCGTCCAGACGGCTTCGAACAACTGCACGAGGTCTGCGCTCGTGACGGGCTCCGCGCCGAGCGCGCGCACCATCTCGATGGTGCCCGCGTCGACGCGCGAGATGTAGGGGATCGAGTTTTCGGGAGAGTACTGCATCGCGACGCGCGGCGCGCCGCCCGCGCCCGCGGTCGAGAGGGCGTCGCGCAGGTTCTCGTTAAGGCGCTGCCAACTGCTGTAGATCAGTTTGCGACCGGGGAGCGCGTCGAGCTTGCCCTGCTCGATGGCGTGGTTGATGCGCGTCGGCTCGCCCTCGGCGGGGACGAAGTAGAACCAGCGGCGCGTAGAGAACTGTTTCGGGTCGAGCTTCAGGATGCGGTAGGCGAGCGGATCGCTCTGGCGGAAGTCGTAGAAGAGCCAGCCGTCGAGGCCCGCGCCTTTGAGCGCGCGCTGAATCTCCGAGACGCGCGCCGCGGGCGTCTCGGAGCCGTTGCCGTTCGAGGTGTGCGTCGAGTCGTGTTGCGTGTTCATAGTTTTCCCCGTCCGCGAAAATTATTTCCAGAACCCGAAGGCCGAGATCATCTCCATGATGTTCGCCTTCTTGAGAATCTCGCCGACCGCGCCGCGCGGGATGTGCGGCGCGATCTGTTCGGGCCGCTCGGCGATGGCGTAGGCCGTGACGGCGACGATGGCCGCGCCGTCGGCGAGGTTGTGGCGGTCGAGCTTGTCGAGCGTGTCGCCCGCCTTGTGGTGAATCTTCTCGTAGGGCTCCATGTCCACCCAGAGGTCGAGCGAAGGGACGCCCTTCAGCATGAAGAAGCCGTGGTCGGTGTCGAACGAAGCCTCCGGCGAGAGCCCGCCGCCGCTCAAATCCTCCAACAGCGCGCGGCTGATCGGCTGCATCGCCTTCGACAGATCTTCCCGGCCCTCGACCTTCCAGCCCTTCGGGTGGCCCGCGCCGTTGTCGGTGTTCAGCACCGCGACGCAGCTCTTCAGCTCGCGCTCGTGCGCCTCGACGTAGGCGCGCGACCCGAGCAGGCCCTGCTCCTCGCCGCCCCACAGCGCGAAGCGGACGGAGCGGCGCGGCGGCTGGCCCAGCGACGCGACGGCGCGCGCCGCCTCCAGCACCATCGCGACGCCCGATCCGTTGTCCTGCGCGCCCGTGCCGAAGTCCCACGAATCCAAGTGCGCGCCGACGATGATCCACTCGTCGGGCCGCTCGCGCCCGCGTATCTCGGCGACGACGTTGGCCGTCTGCGCCGGGCCGCCCGTCTGGTTGTCGTAGCCGAACTCGACCGTGACCGGCCCCTTCTCGAGCAGGCGGGAGAGCAGGTCTGCGTCCTCCTTCCCGACCCCGGCGATGGGGAGCGGGCTCAGCTTCGCGCCCCAGTTGAGGTTGAAGGCGTTGAAGGCGTTGTTGGCCTCGCGGTCGGGGATGAGCACGGCAGCCGCGCCCAGCTCCTTGAAGAGTGGCTGCGCGCCGATGAGCTTGACGAACGCGCCGATCCCTTCGGAGAAGAGCGACTTCGTGTCGAGCAGGACGACGCGATCCTTGAGCCTGTCCTTCATCGCGCGCAGGCCCTTCTCCGACACGTCGCCGACCGAGACGACCTCGCCGCGCACGCCCCCCGCGGGCGTCGAGGGGGCCCAGCCGAGCGACTCGACGTGCAGCGGGCGCTCGACGGGCGAGACGAAGCGACCGCCGCGCGAGGCGCCGCGCGTCCACGTGGCGTCGAGCGTGAAGGGTTCGAGCCGCACGTCGCGGATGCCCATCGCGCGGAACTCCGAGGCGGCCCAGTCAGCCGCGCGCTGGTACGAGGCCGAGCCCGAGAGGCGTCCGCCGAACTTGTCGGTCAGGCTTTGCAGGTAGTCGTAGGAGCGCCCGCCGATCAAGATCGATCCGGCGATGCGCGCGGCCTGCTGCACTTCCGCCGCGGGCTGCTGCGCGGGCGTCGGCTGCGCGGCGTCGCCGAAAAGGAGCGCGAGTGATATGACGTGGGACAGTAACTTTCTCATCAACGCACCACCTTCACCGTCGTTTGGGAGCCCTCTTCGCGCCCGTGCGGTGCCGCGCGAGGATGAGCCTCACGCAGAGGCGCAAAGAAGTCAGGAGGGCCTTGGAGACTGTCGCGTTCACTGTTTGGTCTGCGGCGGAGCGAGTCGTTGCGCGGCGAGGCGTAGGACTTCGCGCACCTGCCGGTCCCAGTAAGGCCACGAGTGGCCGCCGGGCAGTTGCCGGTACTCGTGCGGGATTTTGTGCTCGACGAGGAGGGCGGCGAAGTCGCGGTTGCTCGCCAGCAGCGCGTCCTCCGTCCCGCAGTCTAAATAAAAGTACGGGAGCGAGGCGACGCGCGCCGCCGGCATCTCGCGCACGATCTTATAAATGTCATTCGCCGGGCGCACGGGGTTGTCAGCCGCGCCGAAGACGCGCGCGATTGAAGGCTTGACGAAGGACGGCAAGGGCTGATCGGGCAGCCACGAGGGCGCGCCGAGCGCGCCGCTCATCGAGGCGGCGAGGGCGAACCTTTCGGGGTACTTCAGGCCGAACTTCAAAGAGCCGTAGCCGCCCATCGAGAGCCCCGCGACGGCGCGCCCCTCGCGCGCCCCGACGGTGCGGAAACGCTTCTCCACGTCGGGCATCAGCTCGCTCACGAAATAACTCTCGAACTTCTCGCCCGGCGACGCGCCGTCCGTGTACCAGCCGTCCTTGCCTTCGGGGACGACGACGATCATCGGCTGCCGCTCCATGTATTCCGACAGGTGCGCGCGCGGCGAGACCCAGTCGTCGGCGCTCCCGCCGAGGCCGTGCAGGAGGTAGAGCACGGGGTAGCGCGTCTGCTGTGCCGCCTTCGCGTCGTAGTCCGCGGGCAGCACGACGTTGTAGGGCAGCGGCTGCCCGACGAGCTTGCTCTCGAAGGCCACGCGCTCGACGCGCACCGCGCCCGCCACCGCCGTGGCCGCGGCCCGCGCCGGGGCCTGCGCGCCCGACGGCGCCCCCGAAGAGACCGGGAGCAGCAGCGCGACGATCAAAAATAACTCGCGTGCGTGTCTCATCAGACCTGCTTCATTCCGCGTCGGGTCTTTCGCCCGCGCCGCCCGCGCCGAGCATCGGGACGTGGACGCCCTTCTCTCTAGCCGTCTCAATCGCCTCGTCGTAGCCCGCGTCGACGTGGCGCGCGACGCCGAGCCCCGGATCGTTCGTCAGCACGCGGTTCAGGCGCTTCGACGCTTCGGGCGTGCCGTCGGCGACCGAGACCTGACCGGCGTGGAGCGAGTAGCCGATGCCGACGCCGCCGCCGTGGTGGAACGAGACCCACGACGCGCCGCTCGCCGTGTTCAAGAGGGCGTTCAGGATCGGCCAGTCGGCGACGGCGTCCGTGCCGTCCTTCATGCCCTCGGTCTCGCGGTAGGGGGAGGCGACCGATCCCGTGTCGAGGTGATCGCGCCCGATGGCGACGGGCGCTTTCAAGTCGCCGCGCTTGACTAGCTCGTTGATCGCCTCGCCCATCTCGGCGCGCTCGCCGTAGCCGAGCCAGCAGATGCGCGCCGGGAGTCCCTGAAACTGCACGCGCTCGCGCGCGAGCCGCAGCCAGCGGTTGAGCGTCGCGTCTTCGGGGAACAACTCGAGCGCCAGATCGTCTGTGCGGCGGATGTCTTCCGGATCGCCCGAGAGGGCCACCCAGCGGAAAGGCCCCTTGCCCTCGCAGAAGAGCGGGCGGATGTACTCGGGCACGAAGCCGGGAATCTCGAAGGCGTCCGAGCACCCGGCATCGAAGGCGAACTTGCGGATGTTGTTGCCGTAGTCGAAGGCGACCGCGCCCGCGCGCTTCAACGCAAGCATCGCCTCGACGTGGCGCGCCATCGAGTGGGTCGAGCGTTCGACGTAACCTTTCGGATCGCGCTCGCGCAGCCGCGCCGCCTCTTCGGGCGACAGCCCCGCGGGCACGTAGCCGTTCAAAGGATCGTGCGCGCTCGTCTGATCGGTGACGGCATTGACGCGCACGCCGCGGCGGACTAACTCCGGCAGAACCTCCGCGCAGTTGCCCACCAGTCCGACCGAGACGGCGCGGCCCTGCTCGCGCGCGTCCTCGCAGATCGAGAGCGCGTCGTCGAGCGAGAGGGCGAGGCGGTCGCAGTAGCCGGTGCGGACGCGGCGCTCGATGCGCTCGCGCTCGACGTCTATGCCGAGGAAGGTCGCGCCGTTCAAGGTCGCGGCGAGCGGCTGCGCGCCGCCCATGCCGCCCATGCCGCCGGAGACGACGAGCCTGCGGTCGAGCGTGCCGCCGAAATGCCTGTCGGCCATCGCGGCGAAGGTCTCGAACGTGCCCTGCACGATCCCCTGCGTGCCGATGTAGATCCAGCTCCCGGCGGTCATCTGCCCGTACATCATCAGGCCGCGGCGTTCGAGTTCGTGGAAGTGCTCCCACGTCGCCCAGTTGCCGACGAGGTTCGAGTTGGCGATCAGGACGCGCGGCGCGAGGTCGTGCGTGCGGAAGACGGCGACGGGCTTGCCCGATTGAACGAGCAAGGTCTCATCGTTCTCGATGCGCCGCAGCTCGCGCACGATGGCGTGGAAGGAGTTCCAGTCGCGCGCCGCCTTGCCCGTCCCGCCGTAGACGACGAGGTCTTCGGGCCGCTCGGCGACGTCGGGGTCGAGGTTGTTCATCAGGCAGCGCAGCGCCGCCTCCTGATGCCAGCCCTTGCAGCTCAGCCCGCCCCCGCGCGGCGCGCGGATGATCTCGCCTGCGCTCATCTGCTTATTCGTTCGAGGAGCCTTTTCTCGGGCGACCGAACCGGCCCACGCCCCCTTGAGAGGTGAGCGGTTCGGGTTCGCCCGCCGGAACTTTCGTGTGCGCCATACTGTACAAAAAAAGGCGCGCCCGCGCCACTGACTCGCCGCCGATCTTTCTTCCCCGCGCTCTTCCGGACGACGCTTGATTCGACCGACGCGACCGCCTATCCTCTGTGAAAATTATGGACTCTGACAGAGAGGTCTCGAAGGTTACGGGCGGGGACGCGGGGCCGCCGCGCGCCGGGAGCGATCCGCGCTTCGACGAAGAGACGCGGCAGAGCGCGCGCGCCGTCGTGCCGCTCGACGCGGGCGTGCGCGCCGCCGGGCCCTCGCCCGCGGCGCGCCAGATCGCGCGGCAGCGCGCCCTGATCTTGATCCTCTTCCTCGTCGTCCTCGCGCTCGTCGCCGCGCTGGTGTGGGCGCTCAACTCGCGCTACGGCGCGACGCCCGTCACGCCGATCACGCAGCCGCCCCCCACGGTCGAGCCGACGGCGACGCCGACCCCCGCCCCCTCCGCCAGCCCTTCGCCTTCCGCCTCGCCCACGGTCGAGGCGAGCCCGGTCGTCTCGCCGTCGCCCGCCGCTGGCGCGTCGCCGGGCCTCGGCCCGTCGCCTTCCGCCTCGCCCGCCGCGAGCGTGTCGCCGCAGGCCGCGCCGCCGCCCGCGCCGACTCCGGCGTCGAACACGAACACGAACGCGGGCGGGCAGCTACTGATCCCGGTCGCGGGCGTGAGGGCCGAGCAGTTGACGGACACCTACACGCAGGCGCGCTCCGAGGGGCGCGTGCACAACGCCATCGACATCATGGCGGCGAAGGGCACACCGGTGCTCGCCGCCGCCGACGGCACGGTCGTGCGCCTCTTCCAGAGCGCCAAGGGAGGAACCACGCTCTACGTGCGCGGGACCGACGACCGCACGATCTACTACTACGCGCACCTCGACCGATACGCCGACGGGATCACGGAGAACAAGCCGGTCCGCCGCGGCGACGTGATCGCCTACGTCGGCGACACGGGCAACGCAGGCGCGGGCAACTTCCACCTCCACTTCGCGATCTGGACGACGGACGATCCTAAACGCTACTTCGACGGCGCGAACGTCAACCCCTACCCGCTGCTCGCGGGAAAGAAATAAAAGCTGTCAGTAGTCCGTCGTCAGTAGTCCATTGTCAGTTGTTCGCGGCTCCAAGTAGTCACGCGGCGATTAATAACGATGGACTACTGACAACGGACAACGGACTACTGACCACTGACAAAGCCGTTTCCTTTTCGTCCCCGCGCCGCGCGGCTGTGTCGCGAAAGGGGTCGCCCGCCCGCGCCGCGGCGGGGGAAAGCCCCCGGTTTGGCGGCGGGGGGTCGGGAACAACAGTTGCTTTGCACGTCTACTCTGACAAACACGCAACGCGACGGCGCGAAGGATTTAATTGGAGGCAGCCAACAGATGACGATTGCCCAGCGCGCGACCGCGGCCTCAGCCGCCGCTCTCGCATTCCTGCTCACGCTCTGCTTCGCCGGGTGCGCGCCCGCGCCGTCGGCGAACGCGCCCGCGGCCAACGCCAACACGGCGAACGCGAACGCGGCCAACGCGAACGCCGCCGCGACGCCCGTCTCGAACGCGGGCGCGAACTCGCAGCCCGTCACGCTCGCCGTGCTCGACGCGCTCTTCTCCGACGACGCCTTCGCGCGCGATCTCAAGTCGCGGCTGCAACTGACCGACGATCAGATCGCGCGGCTGCGTAAGGCGGCGGGCGAGGAGCGCGCCGGACTTCGCGAGTCGGACGAAGGCGGGGGCACGACGGCGGGCGCGACCGAGCGCGCGAGCGCGAAGGTGAGGGAAGTGGTCGGGGCCGAGAAGGCCGATCAGTTGCTCTCGCTCGCGCGCGAGCGTTGGGCGGGCGAGGACGCGGGAGGGGGCCGGGTCACGACCGGCAACGGGCCGAACGCCGTGCCGACCGATACGCGCGTCGTCGTCAACGCGCCGGCCTTCCGCATGGACGTGTTCGAGCAGGGGCGGCTCGTCAAGTCTTACAAGGTCGGCATCGGCTACCCCGAGTTCCCGCTCCCCGCCGGGATGCGCAAGGCCGACACGATCATCTTCAACCCGGAATGGACGCCGCCCGACGAGCCGTGGGTCGAAGCCCCCGGCAGCAAGGTGAAGGTCGGCGAGAAGGTGGCGGCGGGCAGCAAGCTGAACCCGCTCGGCCCCATCAAGATTCCCATCGGCCTGCCCTCGCTCATCCACGGCGGCAAGTCTCCGGCGCGCCTCGGCAACTTCGCCTCGCACGGCTGCGTCGGCCTGACGAACGAGCTGGTGCAGGACTTCACGCGCGAGCTGGCCCGCCTCGGCGGGACGGAGCTGAACGACGAGCAGATCAAAACCTACGCGAAGAACCCGACCGAGACGAAGAGCGTGAAGCTCGATCACGCCGTCCCCGTCGAGCTGCGCTACGAGACGATGGTCGTCACCGACGACGGCAAGCTCCACGTCTACCGCGACGTTTACGACCGCGGCACGAACACCGAAGAGAACCTGCGCGCCGTCCTTCAGGCGCACGGCGTCTCGCTCGATCAACTGAGCGAGCAGGAGCGCGCGCAGGCGCTCGACGCCGTCCGGCAGATGGCGCGCGACGCCACGGGCAACCCGGCGGACGGCGGCGGCACGGAGCGGCCCGACGCGAACGCCAACGCCGCGAACGCCAACGCCGCCAACAGGAACGCGAACGCGGCGAAGGGCGCGGCGAACAAGAACGAGAACAAGTCGGCGAACAAGAATGAGAACGGCGCGGGCGCTGCGGCCCCCCACGTCACGCGCAACGTGAAGGGCCAGAGGGAGATCGTCATCGAGATCGCCGCGCTCAAGGGTAAGGGCTACCCCGTGCCCGTCGGCGGCGGCTTCGACGCGGGCGGGCAGCGGGACAAGCAGGACGCGACCGCGCCGAAGAAGGGCAAGCGTCGTTGATGCTCAGCCGCGAGTGGTGAGGGAGATTAAGACACTCACCACGGAGGCACAGAGATCACAGAGGGGGCACAGAGAGTTGAGATCAGGGTTCGTAAGTTTTTAATCGCTTTTCTCTGTGCATCCTCCGTGCCCTCTGTGCCTCCGTGGTGAATTTAGAAACTAAATACAGTCCGCCTCAAAAATCGAACTCGCCGCGGCGCACCGCCGCGGCGAGTTTTTCGATGTCCGGGGAAAGGGGGCGGTCGCGCGCGAGGCGCGCGACGTGGGCGCGCACGGCCTCGTAGCCGCGGAGCGCGCCGCGACCGGGCTTGAGCGGGAGACGGCGTTCGAGCCCTTCGGCGGCGCAGAGCAGCTCGACGGCGAGGACGTACTCGACGTTCGTCACGATGGAGCGCAGCTTCGTCGCCGCGGTCATGCCCATCGAGACGTGATCCTCTTTGCCGCCGTCCGTCGGCAGGTTGTCGACGGAAGCGGGGTGGGCGAGCACCTTGCACTCGTTCAGGAGCGCGACCGCCGCGATCTGCGCGACCATCATCCCCGACTCGACGCCGGGCTTGGCGGTCAGGAAGGGCGGCAGCCCGTCGTTCTTCGTCGGGTTGACGACGTGATCGATCCTCCGCTCGACGATGTTGCCGAGGTGCGTGAGGGCGATGCCCGCGTAGTCGAACGCGAGGGCGAGCGGCGCGCCGTGGAAGTTGCCGCCGGAGATGACTTCGGAAGTCTCCGCGAAGACGAGCGGGTTGTCGGTCGCGCTCCCCGTCTCGATCTCGGTGAGCGCGCGGGCGTGCCGCAGCGCGTCGCGCGCCGCGCCGTGAACCTGCGGCATGCAGCGCAGCGAGTAGGCGTCCTGCACGCGCGGATCGTTCTCGCGGTGCGACTCGCGGATTTCGCTCTCGCGCATCAGCTCGCGCAGGTGTGCCGCCGACTCCTGCTGACCCGTGTGCGGGCGCGCGCGGTGGATGCGCTCGTCGAAGGCGGCGGGCGTGCCCTTCAAGGCTTCGAGCGTCATCGCGCCCGCCACGTCCGCCGCGCGGGCGACGCGGCAGGCGCGCGCGAGGGCGAGGCCGCCGACGGCGGTGAGCGCCTGCGTGCCGTTCAAGAGCGCGAGCCCTTCCTTCGCTTCGAGCCGCAGCGGCTCGACCCCGACGCGCCGCAACGCCTCGCCGCCCGCCAGCCGCTCGCCTCCGTAGACGGCCTCGCCCTCGCCTATAGCCGCGAGCGCGAGGTGCGCCAGCGGCGCGAGATCGCCGCTCGCCCCGACCGACCCCTTTTCGGGGACGACCGGCAGGACGCCCCGCTCAAGCATGGCGAGCAACGTCTCGACGACGGCGGCGCGCGCGCCGCTGTAGCCGAGCGCGAGGACGTTGGCGCGCAGGAGCATCATCGCGCGCGTCTCCTCCGCCGCGAGCGGCTGGCCGACGCCGCACGAGTGGCTGCGCACGAGGTTCAACTGAAGCTCGCGCAACTGCCCGCGCGGCACGACCACGTCCGACAACTTCCCGAAGCCCGTGTTGACGCCGTAGACGACCTGACCCGACTCGACGATCCGCTCGACCACGCGGCGCGCGGCGTCGACCCGCGCCCGCGCCTCGCCCGCGAGCGCGACCCGCTCGTCGCCGCGCGCGACCCGTTCGATCTGTTCCAGCGTTAGTTGTTGCCCGTTCAGCTCAATCATTGAAAAAGAGGTCAGAGGTTAGAGGCCAGAGGTCAGGGGTTAAAGATCGGCGGTCAGAGTTAAGGGATCGGAGTTTAGCGAAGACGGCTTTCCACTAACCTCTGGCCTCTGACCTCTGACCTCTATCTTACCGCTTCTTCTCAGACGGGCTCGGCGGCGCGCTCGGGCGTCTCGGGCGTGTCGATGCGTTTCCACTCGCCGGTCTGGGTGCCCGCGCGGAGCGTGCGGGCGCGCTGGCGCGCGAGGCGCGTGCGGCGCGCGGTGACGCGGCGCGGCGTGGCGGCCACTTTCGAGACCGTGTTCGAGACGCTGCGGAAGGGGTGGAACTCGTGCGTCGTCAAGACCTCGCCCGTCGCCTGCTTGAGCTGCACGGTGGCGAAGGCGAAGACGACGACGCCCACGTTGAAGATGAAGCCGAAGAGGAAGACCACGTCGCCGGGGACGACGCCGACCGCCGCGCGCCTGATGAACTCGTCCATGTTCATCGCGGGGAACGGGTGCAGGTAAACTTTCAGGTTCCAGCTCGCGGCGAGCAGCACGAAAATCCAGAGGTAGTTGCGGCGCAGGCGGCGGCCCAGAGCCTCCCACAGGCTGATCGTGAAGTGCGGCGTGCGTAAATCTGACGCGAGGTGATCGGCCCACTCGTCGTTCGGCGCGGTGGGCTTCAACATCTGCGCGAAGAAGCCCGTCTCGATCACCCTCACGCGGCTCGCCCAGATTTCGTAGTAGCGGTAGCGGCGCGCCTCCATCGTCAGGAAGAAGGCGACGAGGATCGTGTTGATGAGGATGACGAAGTGGGGGTTCGTGGGCGCGCTGAAGGCGAAGGAGAGCGTCGCGCCCGCCGTGAGCACGGCCCAGTTGGTCGTCGTGTCGAGGCGGTTGCGCCAAGTGTTCGAGCGCTGAATCTCGGCGCGGTGGAAGTGCACCATCGCCGTGTTGAACTCCGGCGAGGAGAGGCGGCGACCGGCGAGCGTGATCGACGGCAGCTCGGCGGCGGCGGCGGCGGGCGGCGGCGCGGGCGTCGCCGCCGCCGCGTCCTTCGGCGCGGGCGCGGGCGGTCGCGGCCCGAGGCTGCCCGTGACTCTTTCGCCGGAAGCGGTGGTGATGGAGGCGGGCGTCTTTCTGGGGCGATCAGGTCTCATCATGAACTTCGCGTCCGGGCGGCGGGGTGGCTCTTGCGCGCGGCGCGCGTCACGCGCCGCGCGCGCCCGATGATACCACGCGCTCAGGTTCGAGCGTGATCTTGCCGTCGCGCATCCCCGCGAGCAGGTAGAGCGCGGCGTAAGAGCCCCACGCGCCCCAACGCTCGCCCGCGCGAGCGCGAATCTCGCGCTCGCCGAGGGGCGCGCCGCCGTTGTAGTACTTCACGAACGCGCCGCGCAGGAAGAGATCGGCGGCGGCGAAAACGTCCGTGCGACCGAAGTGCAGCATCAAGACCCACTCCGCCGTCCACCGACCGACGCCGCGCAGGGCCGAGAGCCGCGCGACGACGCCCTCGTTATCTTCGCGCGCGAGCGCGCCGGCGTCGAGCGCGCCCGACTCGACGGCGCGCGCCAGCTCGACGATGGCCCGCGCCTTCGCGCCGGAGAGGCCGAGGGCGCGCAACTCTTCGACCGGCGCGCGGGCTATCGCCGACGGGAGCGGGAAGGCGTAAAACTCCCCGCCCGCCGCGCCGATCCGCTCGCCGAAGCGCTCGACGACGCGGCGGCGAAACGTCCACGCGACCGGGGTGGCGATCTGTTGCAGCAGGATCGAGTTGAGCGTCGCCTCGAACAGCGTCGGCCATCGCGGCAGGTGCAAGCCGCGGTGCTCGGCTTCGAGGCGGCGCATCAGCGGATCGTCTGAAACCTGCGCGCGGAAGAGCCGCAGATCGTGTCCGACGCTGAAGGTGCGGCGCACCACCTCGTCGGCTTCCGTTAAGAGTTCGCGCGTGCCGCAGCGCGGGGGCGAGAGCGAGACGGAGAGGGCGGGGCGCGCGCGGGGGCCTTCGGATCGGACTGTCAGGAGGAGAAGTTTTCCGCCGAGGTGGCAGGCGCGCGCGTAAGCCCCGGCCTCGAAATTATCGACGATCTCCGCCTCGGTGAAGCGGAAGAAGCGCGCGGTCGCCGCGAAGTCGAAGGGCGCGCGGGGGGTGATCCGGGGCGTCGGCATCGCGCGCGAGTTTCGCAAATGAGCCTCGCGCGCGTCAAAGTTTGGTGGTGTCCTAATTTGGGTGATAAAGCATTTGACTCACCATGAGGCAAAGTCTGTATCTTTCTTCACGCGCGGCGATGTGTTACATCCGGTGGCACGTCGCCGTGTGCGTGCCCGCCTTTCGTATTGTTAAAAAACAATGGTATCATTCCTCATCCCTTGCGCTATACTGATGAGAATTTACCGCCGATGCCCGAAGTTATAGGTTCGGCATCGTATCGGCGCATGTGTTCATCCAATGCCGTTCTCCCGTAGTCTTTGAGGTATCACATGGCGTCACCACAACCACAAATTCCGGCCAACATAATTCTCGGTCTCTCAAAGATTGCGACGCTCCCCGATGAGCCCTTACAAGAATTAATTTCTGCCCTTGAAAAATACCCCTTAGCCCTTCGACAAGGGGCTATATTTGAGGAAGTAGATTTACACCTTGATTTCCTTTCCCCTGATGAAGAAAAGGGCGTTAAAGAAGCCATCATTCCCATCTATAAAGCGACCGCTGACGGCAAGGTGTCAGAGAACATTTACGTTGATAGCGTAATTCAGACAATAAAAGAGCAGGGAGGGAACGGTCTTGAGTGGGTAAAATCTAATGAGCTTGTAGAACGATTCAGAGACCGTCTTACAAGACTAAGCAGGATAGAAGCACTTCGATTAGTAATAAAGGCGCACAACGTCTTAACTACGCATTCGCAGGCATACTCTAGTGCGCGGATTTTATCTGACATCCGGCCAGTGTTCGGGGAAGGCGTGGAAGACTCCCCGAAGGGCGCGTTAATTGTTCACATGCTGAATCTGACCTATTACGAAAATAGAAAAAGGCGAGAGTTTGTAGTTGCATTAGATACCAAAGACGTAGATGAGCTAATTACCGTTCTTGAGCGCGCAAGGGCGAAAACCGAGAGTCTTAAATCGGTAATCGCTTCGACAAAGTTGCCCTACATTGAGGTCAAGTAAAGGTGCATTATGTCTAACAGAGCGTTCGGACTGGTTTACTCTAGCGAGGGCATAGCGACGGCCAAAGAGGGATGGCTCTTAGGCGAAGACGTAGCTAAGGAAGAAGGCTGGCTAGAAGCGATTGTAAAGCGGGAGAGGCAAAATGCGTATCAGGAGTATGTTCGCAAGTTGGCAGAGGTGAATGCGAGGCGGTTAGCTGAAGTTGCGGCGGTTCAAGCGCACGCACGCCGGATCGGTGAGTATGCTTTAGCACTTCAGGGAGAAGTGGAGGCGCGTGCTCAGGAGCAAGCCAAAGCGGCAGAAAGGATCGCTGAAGTAGAGCGGAAATTCCGCAGCCTTGCGGAACAGTGGTATCTCGAAACGATGTTTAGTTCAGCGTATCTTGATAAGATTTTACATCCGGCTTATCAAAAGATACTTACGCTTGACAAGGACGTTGTTGTGCCTTTGATTTTACGGGAACTTCAAGATATGCCGAACGATTGGTTTTGGGCATTGCGAGTCATTACTGATGAAGACCCTACAAGCCCTGAACAGGCAGGCGACATGGAGGCAATGGCGCAGGCGTGGTTAGAATGGGGCAAGGAGAATAAGTATCTCTGATGAGTTCCGTTATCGCCACTCTTCTGGAAGAGCTTCGCGCCCGCACGATGATTAAAAGGGTGTTTGAGAATATCGGTGAAGAGTTCGAGAAAACAAGTAACTGCAATGGTCGGTATAACTGCATTGCCCACGCGGCAGAGGATTGTAAGCGTTGGTGGTGGCCTATACCAAAACACTTAATAAATAATGACAGGTATTGGCCGCCTGAAGCCCCACCCGAACAGACGCGAGAAGCGTTTATCACCGCCTTTGCAAGGCTCAGATATGAACGATGCGAAAGTGTAGAACCAGAGGAAGACTATGAGAAGGTAGCACTATACGTGGCGACAATTGCAACTGCCACCACGCGCAAGGGCGATCCAACTCATATGGCAAGACAGTTGCCATGCGGTAATTGGTCAAGCAAACTAGGCAAGGAATGGGATATCCGGCATGACAAGTTAGAAGGGTTACAGGGGAGGAGTTACGGAGAAGTCAAACAAATACTTCGCAGAAGAAAACCGTTAAGGATAGTGAAGGCCGATGAACAAACAAAAGCAGCCGAAGAGCCAACGCGATGAGACTAAAACGGACTTTGAGCGTTTTGAGTTCATGACGAAGAACCTTCTTTCAGTGTCTAACGTAGAAGTGCGCCAAAAGATGGCAGAAGAAAAGCGAAAGAAGAAAACTACCAAGCAGAAATCCAGTTAAAGCCTTATTCTTCAATGCCTCCCGTCAGTTGCTCGTAAGTGAGCCGTTTACCTGTCACGGACTTAACTGTCTGGACGAACCTATCAGCATCTTTCCCTTTCCTCTCATTGAATCTGAACGACTGCTCATCTAAGTAGCGGAACAGGTGGAACGGCTCGACGCTCACATATGTTCCTTTGATGCTGCGCTTCAAGAGACTCCAAAAGTTTTCAATGCCGTTCGTGTGAACGTTGCCCTTGACGTAGGTTTCCGCGTGATCAGTGAACTGATGGATGTACTCCGCATCAAGCCCTTTGTAAGACGTGTAGCCGTCCGTCATAAGTTCAGAGCCACTTTCGACGTGCCGCTTAACCTCATCATGTAGCGTCTCGCGCGTGCGGTTGAAAATGACCTTCGCCCTAACCTTGCTGCCTTCGCCGTGACGCTCTAGCAAACCCATCACAACCGCCTTGCCTGATGCGCCCGTGCCGGTGATCTTCGCCTCGCGCTTGTGTTTGTGCATATTGCGCGACAGCCCGCCGATGAATGTCTCGTCAACCTCAACTGTGCCACTCATCTTCTGAAACGTTCCGGTCTGCATGGCGAGGCGGATGCGGTGAAGCATGAACCATGCGCTTCTCTGTTGAACTCCGATTGCGCGACTGACTTCGTAAGAGCTAATGCCGTTCTTCGCGTTGGCAATCAGCCAGATCGCCATGAGCCACTTATCCAACCTGATCGCGCTATCTTCCATGATAGTTCCGACCTTGACGCTGAACTGCTTATGGCAAGCCTTGTTCATGCACTTCCACATCCGGCGCGTCGAGAGGTAGGATACCGCTTTGCCCGCACAATGAGGGCACGTCACGCCGTCAGCCCAACGCATCTGCGCCATGAAGGTGACGCACGTATCGGGGTCGGAGAAGAATTTGATCGCGTCTTGAAGTGTCTTGGGGAAGTTGGCTTCGTGTTCCATGAGCGAAGTATCTCATGGAACACGTGGTGAGTCAAGTACATTATCGCCCTAATTTGATTTTCTCTGTGCGTCCTCTGTGATCTCCGTGTCTCCGTGGTGAGCGATGATCGGGGGCACTCACCACGGAGGCACAGAGCACACGGAGGGGCACGGAGAATGTCGAAACTAGGACACTACTCAAAGTTTGCGCGGCTTGACAGCGTGGGCGGGCGAACCTATATTCACGCTTTGTCCGACGCTGATTGAAAAAGGCTGTGGTGGACAAACGGTCGCAAGGGGCGGAAGGCGAGGACGCGCGCTGGATGAGCGCGGCGATAGGCGCGGCGCGCGGCGTGGCTGCCGAGCACGACGAGGTGCCGGTCGGCGCGTGCGTCGTCTCGGAGGACGGGACGCTGCTCGCGGTCGCGGGCAACCGCACGCGCACGGACTGCGACCCGACGGCGCACGCCGAAGTCGTCGCGCTGCGCGAGGCGGCGCGGCGGGTCGGGGCGTTCCGGCTCGTCGGCACGACCGTCTATTCGACCATCGAGCCCTGCGCGATGTGCGCGGGCGCGCTCGTGCAGGCGCGGGTGAGGCGTCTGGTTTACGGCGCGGCGGACGTGAAGGCGGGCGCGGTCGAGTCGGTCTTCCGCGTCTGCGACAACAGCTCTTTGAACCACCGAATCGAACTGACGCCCGGCGTGCTCGAAGCCGAATGCCGCGAGCTGATGCAGGAGTTCTTCCGCGCGCGCCGGAACACAGGGGTCAGAGATCAGAGGTCAGAGGTCAGTGAAAGCCCGGACGGCGTCACCGACTCTTGACCCCGGCCTCCCGCCTCTCGCGTCTCGCGGAGGGGTCGCATAGTGGCTTAGTGCACCGGTCTCGAAAACCGGAGTGGGGGAAACTCCACCGTGGGTTCAAATCCCACCCCCTCCGCCACTTCTCTTTCAGGCTCACCAGTTACAGGATAATTGGTGGGCCTTTGCTTTCCCTCCCGCTCACGCCATTTTTGCCACTTGGCGCGAAGTTGGCGCGCCCTCCAGAATGGCGCGTTTCCCCTGTTCCAAGCTGTCAACCGCGTCCCTGAGCCTCTTCGGGACGCCGTGCGCGTAGCCGCGCGTCACCTTGGTGTTGCGCGTCTCGCCGGGCGTCGTCGAGTGCCCCAGCAGGTCTGCGATGTCGTACTCGTGTACGTTCGCCGCCCTGAGCCTCGTGGCGAAGGTGTGCCGCAGGTCGTGGAAGTGGAAATCATCGATCCCGGCTTCCTTGACCGCCCGCTCGAAGCAGACCATCAACTGGCGCCGCTTCCTCCCCGTGCGGTGCTGGTCGAAGATCAACTCCTCGTCGGGCGCGTCCTGCCGCAGGCGCTTGAGGATTCCGAGCGCCCGCGCCGTCAAGGGGACTAGCCGCGGCTTGTCGTTCTTGGTCTGCGTGATCGAGACGTGCCGGTTAACCCCATCCACGTCCGCCCACCGGGCGTTGAGCAGTTCACCCAGCCGCATCCCAACCTCCAAATCCAACTCCGCTAGCGCGACCACGTGCTCGCCGTAGACCGCCAGAGCCTTCATCAGCCGCTCCTCTTCATCGTCCGCATACTGATTCAAGTAGCGCTGCCTCGGCGCGGGCTCTCTCAGGCGTTTGACCCTCGACATCGGGTTAGAGTCCACGATGCCGTTCTCGTAGGCCATCGAGAGGACGCGCGAGAGCACCTGGAGGTAGCGGTTGACGGTCGCCGGGGAGAAGGGGCGACTGTACCGGCTGTCGGACTTGCGCAGCTCGCTCTTGAACTTCTCGACGAGCATCGGCGTGATGTCCCTGATCGCCCGTTGGCCGAAGAACCCTTTGAGCCTACCCGACCTCTGCTCGTCGTCCTCCCAACTCCGCTTGTTCTCGCGCGCCCAGGGCAGGAACACGCCGTCGACGAAGTCCGAGAACCGAGTGACGGCCGACGCGTGGTTGTACTTCCTGTCAAAGATCGCCTGCTGGATCTGTATCTCGACCTGCTCGGCCTGCTTCTTCGTGCGGGCCTCGGGTATTGCCTCCTTGACGTAATGACCGCGAAGCGAGAACTCGACCACCCACGTGCCGCGCTCCCAGTTCGGATCGTTGGGTTTGATTCGCTTACCGTTGAAGCGTTTGTAGACTGCCATTCTTCTTTCTCCTGGTGATGGCAGCCGTCAAAGCGTGACGGAGCATAACACGAGGTGTGGGGCGGGTGAATACTTAGCTCGCGCGCTTTTCCACGAGCTTCATCTCAGGACGCCTCTTCTGTCTTTGCAGTGCGGCTTCTTCCCTGGCCCACCGATCCGCTTCTTCGCGGTGATAACGTCGCTTCTCCCCCATTGACCCGCAAGGCAACGGGTGCTCGCCCTCCGGTCGGACAGTCCACTTACGGATTGAATGCACAGTGACCTTCCCGTCTGGCGTCCGGAGTTGTCAGTACTCGGCCAGTTGTTTCTCTGTCATCCAGTCCGGCGGCGGCGTGACCTGCTTCAACAACTCGGAAACTACTCTGGGCAGTTTCTCCTCTAGCTGCTCGTTAATGTAGTGCATGATGAGAGATTCTAGGGTGATCGGCTTACTCATTAGCAATGCTCCTTGGCTTAGTCTTACCTAGACCATCTTGTCTCGCCCGCCCGGCTGTAGCTTTACCTCCGCCTTGAGTAACCAACGGGCGTGGCGAGAGCCTTGATTTTTTAAGTAGTGTGCTAAACCGAACCGGTCAAGAGAAAAATTTGCGCCATCTATTTTCAGGCGCACGAAGCTCGGATTGATCTTTCGATCGACATTTAATGACTCGGCCGTATCGCAGGAGTTAAGTCGCGCGCCGCCTTAAGTCACAGTGATGGCCGGAAGCGTTAGCCGTCGCACCGGCCGTGATGTGGGGCGATGTTCCCTATCGCTTATTGTCGGCGGAGGCACTGCTGAAGAACGGTGCGGGAGAAAATCCCAACTGGCCGATCGGCTTACCTCTGAGTCGGCCGGCCGGCACCTCCGCGGAGTGTTAAAAGGCCGCCGCCCCGGCGCCCGATCACGCCGTCTTAGACCGGAAGAGGTCAGCGAATCCACAAGAAGATTTGAAGATTCTAAAATCCCGAAGCATACCCTCACCCTCCCGTTCGCATATACGCATGATCGCCCGCTCGGGCGTGGCACGGGGCTCGCAATGCGCCTGCCGCGCGTGCGCTCTAGAACGGAGGAGCGCACAGCGTTGTACAAATCAGGCTGATTAAGGAATGCGCGATGAGAACTCTTTTCGACCTGTTCGACGAGGCCGGGCGCGGGCCGTCCGAGGAGGCGCCGGCGTCAGCCGGCGAACCTTTTGCTGAAGAGATAATGGCCGAGGTGAGGGGTGCCGCCCCGGCCGCGGGTCGTGGCGAAGTCCCGCCCGTCGTCACACGGTGGAGTGATAAATGCCTTAGCCTCCTCGGTAGTGATGAGCGGAGCTTCTGCTCGCAGTTGTTTGCCCTGCTGAAGGAGATACCCGACTTGGCGGATCAGACTTTAGAGAATTTTATGTCCTCTGTCTCGATGGCCGAGCGGCGGCTGTTTTTGCTCCGCGGGGCCTGCGCTTCTGAGAGAATAGAACGAGTGGCAGAGCGGGTGCCGGGAGAGCTTGTTGTGGCCAAGAAGAAGCAGACGCGCAAGACGGGCAAGACGAAGCTGATAGCCGAAATGGCCGGCGCGATCGGGGTTTCGGCAAAACTCCTGGCCAGAGACGTGCAGATCGTGAGCACGTTCTTCCCCGAAGGTCGGCCCATTCTCGCGCGCGAGAATTTGCTCGCGCGCGAGTACTACGTGACCGCCCTCGCGGCCCCCGATCCCATTGCCGCGCTCGGGACCGCCGTCGAGCGCGGGGCGCCGGCCGGTTTCAGCCGCGCGGAATTCCGCGACCACGTGCGCGGCCTCAAAGAAGCTCTGAGGCCCGTGAGATTGAGGCCTGTCCGGATGGGGAAGCGGCGCCGGCCGGGCGTGAAGATTCCGCCGGCGGCGAGGGAGACGTTGGCGAAACTCGTCGACGCTACAGGCAGGAGCGAGGAGGAAATTGTTGCAGAGGCGTTGGCCGACCTTTGGCATTCCAGATATGAGCCGTCTGACTGCGAGTACGACGAGCTACCTTTCTAAGTGGGGACCATGAAACCACCATATCCGAAGGCGGCATATCGGGTCCCGGCGGGCGTCTCGCACGAAAGTTGATTAGGTTTCGGAGAACGGGCGTAAAAGGAGCCGTGAAGCAGCCCCGAAAAAGCACCTCGCACGAATGTTCGTCAAGTATCGTGCGAAAGGCAAAAATTTCGGTCAAAAACAGGCCGATCCGAAACCTAATCAGGTTTCGTGCGAGCGAAAACGGTCTAAAGTTTCGTGCGAGGCACTTATCCCTAGCGGCGACATACAATTAGACCAAAGTTCGCACGAAACCCTAGAGTCTCTCTAGAGGCGGGCGGGATTTTTTGAGCGCATTTGGTGGGGGCGGACTGTTGAATGAGAGGGCGGACGAAAGTTGGTGTTTTCGGAGGGTCAAATTTGCGAGCGTTCGGGGCGGCGAGCGCGGGCGATTTTTAGGGCGCGGCGGGCGTGATTTTTGCGTCGGGTAGGGCGGCGCGGTTTGTGACCTGAGACTGGGGGAGGGATGCGGCGGATCCGAGGCGACGAGCGTCGAGCTATAGGAGGTGGCGGCATCCGATGGGGACGAGTGGAACGAGGGAGGCGAGGTGGGCCGGAGCGTCATTGAAGTTCGGAGAGGGGCTAAGAAAAGTTGGGCGGTCGATGTGGCGAGGGCGCGGGCGGGGTGGCGAACAAAAGTTGGGTCGGGTCGGGCGGTGGGCTAGGCGGCATGGGCAGCGCGGGGTCGGGCGGGGGACTTGGAAAGCGAGGCGTAGTGAAAGAAGTTGGGTTGCATGAAGAGAAGAGCGCCGTCCATGTGTTTGGGAAGGCCAAGGGCGCTGGCCAGGGGCGAGATGCCGGTAGGGAATTTGAATACGGTTGATCAGCGTCGCGGAACAATTGGTTTCAAAGAAAATTGAGATTAGAGCGGGGCGGCTGATTAGGCTCGGCCGCAGGAACGAACAACGGCGGTGAAAGAGGGCGGAAAGAAGAATGATCGTGGAAACTGTTGGGAGACTGAATTGATGGTGTCGGGCGTAGGGCCTTCGACTGATCGAGCTAGAGCAACTTTGGGCGCAAACTGTGTTAATGACTAGGCCTCTCTCACTATGTGAGATTGTCCTTTTTCACCTTCTGGCCGGGTGGCTCCCGACGCCTTCTGATCTGCTTCGAAAACGATATCGCGTGTTATGGACTAACCGATGACGCGGGCGGTTACTCCCTCACATGCGGCGGCATGAGTTATTCCCTCATGCGCCGGGTCAAATGTTATTGCCTAACATGGGATGTATAAGGTTAGGGAGTAACAACAGACGTCTGTTGTTACTCCCTAACAAAAGGTTGGACTCGGCGCGCCACTAGCAACAACCCCGTGATCCTTACTAGCGCCGGAAATGTACGGCCGACAAGCCTGCTCCTAAAAACGTGTGTGCGGCGAAAGGCACAGCAGCTATCGTAATGGCTCACTGTCTATCGGCAAGTCGTCGGTGAGTGAGTTCAGGGGAATTTAAGAACAGCCACGCAGAGCGGCGGCTTTCGTCTTAAACGCCGAGCATCGTCGCGATTTCGTGAGCCAGCGCGGTGTAGGCGGCGGTGACCGGCGACTGGGGCAGCATCCCCCTGAGCGGCCCGTCGTACGTCAGGGACGCGAGCGCCGGCTCATACGGGATCACGGTGTCGGAGATGCGCCAGACCTTCAGCTTGGCCAAGCCTTCGAATATGTCGGCCTCGATGTCTTCCCCGGCGCGGCTGAGCGTCAGGAAGGCTCCCGCGAAGGAGGCGTGGCGGAAGCGCTCGCGGATCGACTCGAAATAGACGAGCGCGTCTTCGGCGAGGTCGAAGGCCCTGCGGTCGGCAGCAAGGGGCACCGCCACGTGCACCTTTTCCGACGCGTTCAAGACCCGGACGACCTCCTCGGGCAACTCGTAGAACCCGGGCGCCGTGTCGACGACGGCGAGGTCGAAATCCTGGGCGAATTCGCCGGTCCTGTAGTCGCGGCTCTTCACCCCTGCCACATCCAGAAAGTGGTTGTAGACGGGGGACGCGGAGAGGACATGGAAGCCCGTGTGTTCCGCTTCGTGGGCTTTGGTCGTACCGCGTCCGGGCGCCGCCACCGTCGCGGAGGCGAGGCACAGGTGTTTGCGGTAAGGGCGCAACCGGCCCGAGAACGCCCACCTCAAGACTTCCGCCCTGGCGTCCGGGACCAGTAGAGTCCTCACCTCGCGGAAAGACATCTCCGAGGCCAGCGCCAGCGCGGAGAAGCTTTTGCCCGAGCCGCCGCCGCGGTTAATCAACAACAGTGCTTGCATGAGCACTTCACCCCTCGGTGGTGAAAACAAGGCTGCCCCATAATGATGTAGAACTCGTGCCTTCTGCCCGGTCCTGATTAGGCGCACCGGGGGAGGCCGAGGACGCGGTAACGCGCTTCGGCAGAGTCCTCGGGATAACCGAGCTCGAAGTAGAGCTTACTAAGGGCGAGCCATTTCTCCAGGTCTGTGGTGTCGGTTCCCATGAGGGCGAGCGCCCGCGCGAAGGCCTCGAACATCCCGCGGCCGTCACGCTGCTCGTAGCGGCACAGCCCCAGCCCGACGGCCGAGGCTAGGAAGTCGGGCTGGGCGCGGAGCGACTCGACGAAGGCGGAGGCGGCTTCCTCGAAACGCCTGGCCTTGAGCAGGTAGCGCCCGCGCTCGTAATGCGTTACCGCTTTTTCAGAGTTCATGACTGACCTCAGTTAGATTCCCCGCGGGCCGCCGAACCCCTGGCCGAAGGCCTGATACATAAATTCCCCGTCGTGGGGCAGTATTCCGCGTCACGAGCGTTGCGCCTTGTGGGGTTAAACCCGGGGCCTGTCGCTAACGGCCGGTTAGTTCTAGAAAGTCTGAGACGCCGCCCTAATACCGTCTGCGGCGTCTTCCCCCGGCCATGTCGCCCACAAGGTTTACGAGCCGGAGGAATGCGTTCACAGCGCCGAACGCGAGCACGACGGCACCTCTGGGCCCGGTGGACGTACGTGTGGCCGCAGAAAGGGCAGGTGTGCCGCATCCGCGTCACGCCGAAGGTCGTGTAGTGCCAAAGCCGCGGCACCATGTTGCGCGAACAGTTGGCGCAGGTGATGTAATCTCTGCCGTTCCTTATAACCGTCAACCCCCTTCCAAACCGGAACGTGTCCCCGGCACCAGCCTCAAAGCCGGACACCGGTCAGGCGCCAGCCGTCGTCGTACTTCTGGAAGACGGCGCTCGTCTTGTGGACGTCGGCCCAGTCGATCGTCGCGCTGCTAGCGAACGGCCCGATCCCCCGCGCTTTCGTCAGCGCCTCGCGCAGCTCCGGCGGCAGGCTCTTGAACGTGTCGCTCGTCAGGTCGAACGCCTGACCGGCCTCCGTAGGCACCGCCTTCCAAGTGAACTCCGCCTCTCCCCTTATGCCCTCTTTCCTGACGCCCGTGACCTCGACCACCTCCCTGCGCGCTAGCGGCACCGTCTTATCGTCTGTGAGGCCCTGAGACTTCGCCGCCTCTCTCCCTTTGTCCGTCAGAGTCAGCTCCAGGTTGAAGACCCAAGGCTCGGGGAGCGCCCTGTCAGGGACCCTGGCGTGCCTGACGAGCGTGGCACGCACCTCGGTGTATCCGAGGCGGCGCAGGACGGCGAGGGCGGGATTCGACGACAGGTGCATGTCGATGACCCGCGCCCGCGCCTCCTGCTCCGTCTCGTCGGGCGATTCGGGCCTCAGCGGCAGCTCCTTCTGGTCTTTCAGGATGACCACGAGCGGCGCTTTGAATCTCTCGGAATCCTCGATCAGCTTCCGCGCGTTGTCTCGGGTCAGATCTCCCATGTTGCCGCTGCAACCCATTGCAAGGACAATAAGGATGCAGAAGGTGATTAGGAGCAAGCTCGGACACCTTTTAGCCTTTGAACTATTCATATTAAAATTTTTCTATACACATCCATCACCGCCCATGAAAGCCAACCGCCTTTAGCGTACGCTCGTGGTGGCCGTTCGGGGTGGAGCGGTTGTGGGGTGTCCGGGTAGTCCTTTACAAACTGGCGCGCCTGTCGTAAATGGAACAGAATCTGTTCGCACGATAGTAGGGTCCGCCCTAAAAGTTTTTTGACAACCGGGGAACACGGTCTCGTGACTACAGCGGCTCGACCACGGAGATGAGGTGAGCGGGAGCGGACAGACTCAACGCCTGAGATGTCCGTCCCCAACCGAATCCAGAGGCATACTAAACACAACGGTGTTTAGTTGCAAGGAGGAGAGCATCGTCCCGTTAGGAGGATTATCCTAGATGGGACGTAGCCGCCACCGCACAGGCCAGACGCCGTCGCGTTTAGCCGCGAAACTCCTGCGGATTAGGACGAGTCTAAAGCTTTCTCAGAATCAGATGATCCGGCGACTGGGATTCGAAGGAGAGTTGATCCAATCCCACATTTCGGCCTATGAGCAGGAGAATGAAAAGTTGCGCCGCGTGCCGCCGCCAGGTGTGCTCTTGGCTTACGCGCGCGCGATATCAATTACAGGTGGGGGTGAGTTTCTGGAAGCTTTGATTGACGACGAGATGGAGATTCCGGATGTACTCCCAGCCGACCCGGGCGGGAGTAGCCCAAGTAAGATCGGCACGCAAAGAAAGAAGGGGGGTAGAGTTTAATTGTCCGACGAATCCTTCTATGGTCCCGCCGAACTTACCAACGCGCCTCTGCGTCATCCCGCCATCTATCTTCGCAAATAGAGGCGTAGACGCATTGGCGGCAATTGTCATGGGAGGGGCTTGCCTGGTAGCGGCCTCCGACTATCCCTTCAACCAGGTGCCTCGCCTCATCGCCGATTGATTCAATTTCCTCCCGGTTAAGGGTGTGGAGTAGTCCGTGTCGAGTGTATGCGATGTGGGCGGTCGGCTTCTGCGCCGCTTGCGCGTACGCCCACACTTTGAAGCGATGGTGCTCCGGCGACGCCTCCCGGTCAGACTTGTAATCGACGACGAAGTCTATTCCCACCAAATCAATGGCACCATGGAGCGTGACTCCACCATGCTTAAAAGTGAATGGCAGGTTCCAAGCCTCCGCTACTCCCCTGCAAGCGGCAAACGCCTGATCGTCATTAAAGCGCCTTGCAAGCTCTAGCGCTTCTCGAACATATTCTGACGGCAAAGATCTGTCGTACCTGGCGAGCGCAGTGGCTTCCACGATGTTCCGCGCGATCGCCTTATGCATCAGGGCTCCGATACGCTGCGAGACGGTGGACTCTTCACTGAGGCCGGGATGCCCGTCTACGTATTTATAACGATATTGCAGAGGGCACTGCGCGTAATCAGGGAGCGCGGAGACTGGTAGTTCGTGAACTCCAGATCCTAATGGAGTGGCGTGAGACCACCCCGGGTCAGCGAAGCGGGCCGGATCAGGGGGACAGTAAGGCACGTCTTTCTCCGGATCAAAATATACAGTCTCTTGAAAGATATCCGCCGCCCGGAGACCGGGCATGAGGAGGTCAAGTCCGCCGCCCTCGCCCTCGGTCGAAGACAGAATCAGATGATCCTGCGCTCTTGTGAGCGCCACGTAGAGTACCCTGCGTGCCTCTTCCACCTCGCTCTTCTTATGTCTGTACTCCAATAAAGTGGAGAGGGATGGCGTAAGCGCTTCCCCCTGCTCATCTTCAAACCTGAGCGCGGTTCCCAGCTCGGGGTCGAAACGGACCGGCACCGTAGTGGCTGGCCTATCGCGCGCAAGGTCTGGGATTATCACAACCGGCCATTCCAGCCCCTTGGATCCGTGAATGGTCATCAACGCGACCGAATTAAGAGCCTCCACGGGCGGGCGCGGGAGATCTGCCCCGGCGTCAGAAATGCGCTTCAACTGTCGCACTAGCACGGAGAGGTCACTCACCCCCCGCTCCGTTTTCAACACCAGCTCAAAGAATCCGCGCCAGTCGGCTTCACGCCGCTCCCCGTTCGGGAGGTTGGCGATTATGGCGCAGTAACCCGTCAGTCGGTTCGCGAGCTGTAGCAGCCGACTCGGCGTCTCGAAGCGGCGCGCCTTCAGAAGTTCCTCCAACACGTCACGGGCGCGCGCTAAGTCGGGCGCGGTCGACTGGCTAACCGCCCCCCACCAAGTCGCACCCTCAGGGGCGCCCTGTGCGAAATTGACGAGCACACGGTCGCTCACGGCGAAGAACGGGCTGCGCAACACCGCGACCAGCGCGAGGCTGTCTTGAGGGTCGGCGAGGAACCGCATCATCGCCCATCCGTCCTTGGCCTCACGCGTGTCCAAGAGATTCCCGCCGCGTGCGTGTACGACGGGGATGTCGCGGCTAGCAATAGCCTCGCCGCAGGCGTCCAGGGGATCCCAGGTCCGTGACAGGACGGCAAAGTCTCCAGGGCGCGCGTCGCGAAGCCGTCGGGTGTCTTTGTCATACACCGGCATCCGACCCTTGATCATCTCTTCTATCAATTCAGCAATGTGACGCGCCTCTGCGATCTGCCGCTGCGGTTTGTTGACCCCTTTCTCGGCGCGGATCACGAAGGCGCGGAGGTGTGGCCCGGGGTGTGGTGCTGCCGCACGCTCTGCCTCAAGCTCCTGATGTAGGTCTCCAAGCACCGGGGCGAAGATGCGGTTGAGTGAGCTTATCAACCCCTCGTGCGTACGGAAGCTGAGGGACAGCGGCAGATGGTCACCGCCGCCGTTTATGATCAAGTCGCGGAAGGTGCGGAACACCGTCACGTCGGCGCGGCGGAAGCCGTAGATAGATTGCTTCTCGTCACCGACTATGGTTAGGGCGGCACCCTTCCCCGTGAGGCGGCGTATGATCTCAGCTTGGACAGGGTTGGTGTCCTGGAACTCGTCGACGAGAAACGCCTTCCACCGTTCCGCGTAGTGAGAGAGTACGGCATCCTTCTCTAAAGCTCGCAGGGCATGAACTTCCAAGTCTGCGAAGTCCAACACGCGCACGCGGCGTTTGGCCGCGTCGACGTGCGCTTTGGCGACCGAAAAGGACTCCCTCAGGGCGGGCAGCATCGCGGCCAGACGGTCATCCGCCGGGCCTAGTTCTAGCGTCACCAGCCCTTCTTTCAATGCGTAGTTGACCAACTCTCGCAAATCCTTTAGAGATGCTTTGACCGCCTCAATCTCTCCGTCTCCCCAGTTCTTCTGGCTTCCGCCGACCAGCTTGATGCCCTGGATAATCTCAAGATGTTTACGCGGCGGCCCGTTCTGCTCAAGTCCGTCGATGGCTCCGACGGCTACGAGTCTGGCGTCCTCCATCTTGTCGCCCGCCTTACCCTTCAGCGCGCGGAGCGTGGCGCTCGCAGTCCGCCACTGGTAGTCGCCCGTGAGCCGAGCGAGCGCCTCGCTCTTGGCCATACTGATGAGTTGGGGCCACTCGCTCGAATCATGCTCCAATGCTTTTGCCGCGGAAAGCGGGTCTGCAAGGAACGCTTCGAGGGCGGGCTTAACTAACGAATACGAGGCCTGTTCATAAATCCGGGCGGGGATTTGTCCGAGTGCATCTTCGAGCCACTGCCCCCTCAGGATCATGCCCTCGAGTTCATCCAAGATTGTGAAATCCGGCGGGACGTCGGCCGCGTCCGGATGGTCCCTGCAAATACGGGCGGCCAAAGCGTGAACGGTGCTTATCTGGGCCGACTCCAGTTCCGCAATGACATCCTCTCTGGAGGTCATCCGCTCAGTAACTTTGGCGCGGATGCGCGCGCGGAGCTCCATTGCCGCCTTCTCGGTAAACGTCACGGCCACAATCTCGAGGGGTGATAATCCCTTCTCTACGTGGTAGAGATACCGCTCCGACAGCATGTGTGTCTTGCCGGTCCCGGCGCCGGCCGTGACGGCCACACTGCCCGCCGCCCGCGCGGCCCGATCCTGTTCACTCGTGAGTTTCACTTAATACTCCTTTGCGGCCGAGGCGCGCCCCTTTGCGGCAAACCAGATCGTAATCGCAGAACTCGCACGCCGTGCGCTCGGCGTCGGGGTCGACGGGGAAACGGCCGGCTTCAAGGTGCCCCTTAATGCGCGCCGCGAAAGCCTCCAGCGGGCCAACGTCGTCAGTCTTGGCTTTCTTGAGAATCCTGCCCTTGGTCAGCGAGTAATAGTACGCGCCCGCAACGCTTTCACCCGGGAACAGTGCTTCCGCGGCGGCCTGCACGTAAAGGGGAAGTTGGATGTCGAGCCTGGTCTTACCCTCCTCGTTTTTCGGGCCCGTCGGCGGACTCGAACCCGTCTTGTAGTCTATTAGGATAAGTCCGTCGTCCGTGCGGTCGACCCGGTCGACCACACCGCTCACTCTTAACCCGTACCACTCGCCCTCAAACCCCCTTTCGAGCTCTAAGATTTCGGCACCCTCTATAAGGAAATCCGGCCCTTCGACCGCCAAGCGAAGGATTTTAAGGTGCTCCTCACGCTGCGCGTCCCACGCGGGCAGGGCCGGAAACGCCAACGCCTTTTCAGCCCGGCGGAACGCCTCGCCTAAGCGGTCGAGCACCACCCGGCGCGGATCCACTTTGCCAACGGCCCACCCGAGTGCAATCTCCAAGACCTTGTGATAAAGGCGCCCTCTGAGTCTCGAACTGAGGGTGCCCTCGGCCTCCTCCGCTTCCGTCACTTTGAGTATCTTGTGGGCATACCACCTGAACGGGCACTGCCCTATACTCGTTAGCTGTGACACGCTCCAGACGTGATGCGTCAGATCGAGCGGTAGGCTTACGACGCCGTCGTATTCGTCGCAGGCCTCGACGCTCTCCCGCCTCTTCTCGACTACCAAGGCGTGCCGCGCATGCGCGATCACCGGGTCGTCAAGGCACTCTCCTGACCTAAGGTGAATGCGGCGCAATTCTTCGAGGCTCGAAACGGCGGGCGCCGGCTCCTCACAATCAGCCGGATTGATGCCGAGCCTGAGGACGTATGGGCTAGGGAGCATCTCCCTGTCCTCAACGACTCTCGGGAAGCTGAGTGTGAAGCTCTCATCTGCGGTCTGAAGCAGGGAGTAGAATGAGAGCGCCTCCCTGCGAGGGGCGTCCGTTGCGCTCTCGATCTCGAAACCCTCCTTGGCGAGCAGTCGTCTTTCGTGGAAATCCAGTAGCGGGTCTTCGGTCACGGGCGCGGGGAACAACCCTTCGGACATCCCCATCACGTAGACGTGCCTGTAACGCGCGCCGAAGATCGAGAGCGGCGTGTGTAGCTGCACGCCGCCGTGGCCGGGCTGCGCCGGCGTGGTAAGGAGGGAGAGGAGCTCCAGCGCCTCGCTGGCGAAAGTCTCTAAGCTCACAGTCTCGAGTGCTGGCTCTGCGAGCACGGGGAGTTCATTTTGCAGGGTGTGAAAGGCTATGATCTCTCGCGCCCAAAATCCCGTCCGCATGCCCAGGTCGGACGCCTTCATCTGATTTTGCAGACGGGCCACCCAGCCCGCCCGCGTGTCACTCCTCGGCCACGCCAGGCTTGAGAGATTCACACCTATAGACTTCCACTTCGGCACGCCCGACGGGTGGCGCTGGCGCGCCTCCCGCCACTGCCTATCTGTTAACCCGGGGCCTAAGGGTAGCGCCAAGAGCCTCGCGGTCGACTCGAAGCCTAGGCCGCCCGCGACGGATTCCAGCAGAAGTCTCACCCACGTCCCGAGCCTCGTCTCGCTTAGCGGGACCGCGTAGAGGGCGCGGACCGGAAGCCCATACTCCCACGCTACTGCCAGAACCGTCGGGCCGTAGAAGGCGTCATTGCGGGTCACAAGAACAATTTCGTTCGGGGGGCATCCGTCAGCCAACTGCCTTTTGACTTGAGCCAGCGCACCACGCACTTCTGCCTCTACATGGGGGTAAGCGTGAGAGTTCAACCCCCGTGGCATGACACTGTCCCCGAGGAATTTAAGCGCTAACGCCTTGCCTAAATCGGATGGCAATTGATCGGCGCTCTCGTCGCCATACGCCTGCCAGCCCCTCTGTATTAGGAACTCTGCGGCCTCCCGGTTCTCGCCGAACAGCGGGTGCTCCGTGCACGGTAAGAAATAATCGCTGCCATCACCTGCGACAGAGTTGATGAACTCGAGCTCGTCCACCCTCGGGCGGAAATACCCGTGCACCAATATGTTTCTGCGCGGTAGACGAGGACGTTTGACGGCATGCCAAATGACTTCCGACGAATCCACGAGCTTTCTCGCCCGTAACTTACCCAAGTAGGAATGTGTGACTCGCGCGAGGTCCCGGACGCGAGGTGACCCGATCCGCTCAAGAAGTGCGAGGTCAGCGCCGGTACGGAGAAGCGTCTGGACCGAGGGAGCTATAGATCGCGCCGTGCCTTCCGGATCTGGCACGTTCAACGCTTCCCGCGCGGCCGAACGCAGGGTCCTGTGCGCGATGAGAGCCGGTGCGAGATCGAATCCGCCCTCCCTCACCGCCTGTAAGGCCATTTCCTCTAAGGCTAATGCCGGAACGCCGAGCGACCCGGCGGCACGTGGGTTGGGCGTGATCACTTGACGGCCGCCCAGTACCTCTGGCCACGGGCAGGGGCCTAAATGCAGTTTTCTAATCATGGCGTCTATTCAGCCCGCATCCATGCTTGACCCGGCGTACGGTCTATGACTGGTCAGGTTCGACAGTATGCCCAACCGTCGCTGAGTCAGTACCGCGATTCATGTAAGCGTGCCTCGCTCCTACCTATAATTTATAATCGTCGCATCGTTTTTGTTCACACTAATGAGAGGTAAGATCCTCGTACGATGAGACGGCACAAACGTCCTCACCGCGGCAGCACCCGAGAGATGTTCCAGAAGCTGGAACGGGTCATAAATTCGCCGCTCGGCGCGATCGGGCTGGAACTTGAGGCCCAGCTAAGAGCCGTTCGAGATAGCGTCGCCGCGGGGGCGCATGATCCTGGCCTGCTTAAGTACGTCGTCTCGAAAACAGAAGCCGTCATCGAGATTCTCCCGCGCAACTTCGGCGACCGTTTCTGGTTCGACGCGGAGATGATCGAGTCAATCAAAAAGAGTTGGAGTCATCAGGGCCAGCGTCTCTCCGATACCATAATTCCGAACTACGGGCCCGAATGGTCTCACGCAAGAGATAACATCCCCTCGACCCCGAGAAGTGGCCAAGGGAAGTCGATCAACGTCGTCTACATTCCGGGCGAGGATGCCCTCGACGACATAGACCTGCTCACTTACCCATTCATGTGCCACGAACTCGGCCACAATCTCTTCTTCTATAACGACTCCCTATTCGTCGGCTGCTTCGAGGACGTATTGAGAAAGGTGGTAGGGTCGTTGCGCCTCAGGGGGCTGCCAGATAAAGGGGCGGCGGCGCTCAGAGCGGGCCGCGTGATCGATGAGATGCAGGAACTCTGGTTTCCCGGCCTCAATCACAGGAACTGGGCGCACGAAACGGGCATGGACATGATCGCCATTTGGACCTGTGGGCCGGCCTACCTCGCAGTGTTCCAAGATACTATCCAAGAGGGGGCGAAAGACCCGTACCTCATCACCCAGGAACACCCGCCCTACGCGGTGCGCGTCGAAGCCCTTATTAAGGCAGCCGAGCAACTCGGGTGGTCCGACTACACACGTGGCCTGAAAAGGGTTGTCAAAGAATGGCGCCGCTCACGCTGGAGCACGGGACTAACCAACCGTTACGTCGCCCTAGCCGACTCGAGGCTCGTTGATGCGTGCGTCTCGTGTGCGCTCGACGCCTGCGAGAAACTCTCCTTGCCGAAGTGTGACGTCAAGGAGATCGAGCGCGTGCGCGGCATGGTCCGCCGGGGCGGAGTGCCGGCCTTTGGCACTGAACTCATCCTCGCCGCTTGGCTCGTCGAGCAACAAGAGGGCGAGAACGGGTTTGAGCTATGGGAGCGGGCTACGGTCCGCAAACTTGTGGACTCAATCACGCAGTGATGCCCGTGATCTTGTAGGAGCGCGACTGCTGCAGCGCCCCCGTGTCCGCGACGTTAAGAACCCACGGGAGCCGCATGCCCGTGTCCGGCTTGGTGAAACACATGTCAGCCTGCCAGACCAGATCGCGGATCACTTCACGGCGCTCTGCACGCCCGTTGATGTCGACCACCCTAATCATCAGCGGGCACGCCGTGCCCTGCGTCAGGTAAGGGCTCCCGGTCGTCGTCACGAGCGCCATGTCATCATCCTCGTAGAGGAGAATGCACTCGCCCGCGACCGGGTTCATCACCTTCTCCCCGCCGCGCATGAGGCGCCAGCCTTCGGCGAACTTCATGACTTCGACCGCCGCCCACACCGAACTCTCGGTAACCCACCGGCGTCTGAGCAGCTCTGAGTGCAGTCGGTCTAGCGCCTCGCGCTCGTTCCACTCCTCTCCGTCGCCTAGGAGTCTCCCGTCTCGGTAGAAGAGGACGGTTTCGAAATCGGCCTCACGCTCGGACTCTAGAAGTTGCGACCTCATCACGACGAACTGCCGCAACAGCCCTTCGTAGAGGTTGTCTGTAGGGATCGGCTCCGCCTTACCCGTCCCGATGGGAATCTCGTCCGGCCTGAAGATCAACTCTTCTTGCGGCCTGCGGAAACCGTACCCCATGCACGACACCGCATCAGTGTTGTGGACGCCGCCCACGTCGAGTCCGACCTGGACGTTGAAGTTAAAAGCATCCGCGGGCGCGAATGGTATCCAGTGATGCTTGACGAGCAGCCCCAGCACTATCAACTCATAACGCTGGCGCGTGCGGTTCGCCGTCCTCCGGTCCTTCTCGAAAAGCTCCTCGGGAGGCCTGTCGACCCAGCGCGATGGGAGGGTGTGATCGTACTGTATGCACTGTGACGGCGCCTCCATGTTCTGCTTGATCTGCTCATGGGTGCTGCCGGGGCGCCGGGGGGCGCGTCCCCCTTCAGGCAGGACTGCCAGAAGCGCGTCATAGCCTTCTTCCCCCGCGATCGCCTGCCTGATCTCCTCGACGTTTTCGTACTGGATGAGATCGAACCTATAGCCGATACCTTTGGCCTCCAGAATCTTGTTAAGGTCGCTCTTCATCCTCTGCCCGGGGATCTCGCTGACGGGTCGCCCGGCCACCTCCCGCGGCCAAGCGAGCAGCGGGTTGATGGGCCGCCGCTGTAGGTAGCCGAAGCGCCGGATGTGCTCCGACCTTTTAATGGCGCGCCTGCGTAAAAGCTCCTCGTCTGCCGCGGCTGGTGCCGCGATGATCTCCTCAGTATCCCCTTTGCCGCGCACGCGCACGGCGGGCGGCAGTATAAACAACTTGGGCAGTTGGTCTGCGTCGAAGGGCGACTCGGAGAGGAGGATTTGCCTCCCGTACACTTCAGACTCGTTGACGAATTCTCGCAGATGCCGCATGAGATGCTCCCGGTCTTCCGGCTCGATGATGGTCTCGGAGTGGTCATCCTGCGTGATCTGCGTGTCGAGGATGAGCCTTAGTTCAGACAGGCTAATCTGCTCAGGCGGCTGCGGAAAAACCTTGCACAAAACCGCCCCTCCCGCGAGGGATACCTGTTTGCTCGCCGGTAGTGACCGATGATTGAGGATTGTGGCAGGGTCTTCCAGTTCAACGGCGACGACTTCGTCACCGAAATCGCCTTTCCTGACCCTCAAGGCACTTACACGCACCGGCCGATTTCGCCTGTTGACCTTAGCGGCACGTTTCAAATCTATCATGCCGGCGAGGTCATCGACGCGGCCGGCCGTGTAGTAATCGGCGAACGTCCTGTTGTCCACGGTCGTGGTGCCGACTGCACACTCGACCACCCAACGGTTGCCGCGAAGCATCTTGGCCGAGACCGTAAAACGCCTGCACATGCTGTACTCACCGTCCGCCGTCCCGCCGGGCGTCTGGCAGAACTTGTCGTAATCCTGCCAGAGGTCGCCGAGCGCCTCGCAGTGATTATCCTTGAAGTGCCGCTTCAGGCCTTCCCGGATGACGCCTGCTATCACTGCTTGGCTCCTAGGGTCGCTCGCCTTCGCCACGAACTCGCGCTCTCGCGTGACGTCATAGGGGCCGAAGGTGGTCGGCGAGGGTATGTCCCAGCCTTCCGGAACCGCCACCGTGTGTTCGTTGATGTCAACGACGAAGCCGAATCCGTGACAGCGGTTCCGGTGCTGTCTATAGAGTGACCACATCGCGCCCTTCAGATCGCTGCGCTCTTCGTGCGTCTGGCGCACGCCGTCAGTGCGGGCTAGCCTGTAAGTGGCCACCCGCCACTCGAGTTCCTGAGGGTTAGTGATCTCGTAGGCGTTCAGGAAGTTGGCCGGGAGCGCCTGATCCTGTGCTTCGGGTTGCGTGGCTGATTTACTCACTTTACTGACCTCGGATCTATTTTTCCCGCGTGAAGTAAAAGGTGGTGGCGCCGCCGACCAGCCCGGAAAGCACGGGGAGCCAAGTGTTGAATATTTTACCCAAGCTTTCGACAGCGTCATGCTTGCCGTAGATTTCAAGCAGCATCGTCGAGAAGTAATGAGCAACGATGCTCACCCCCAGAATAATCACCAACCAGTAAGCCAGCCTCCGCGCGGTATCAGCCCGGTGCTGAGCCTCGTGGAATTCTATCTTGGGGTAAAGCTCGAACTCTGAAATCGAGCCCCCTTCGATTTCCATTCCGGAAACGGTGCCGCCCTCGACGAGGTCAGCCGCCGTCTCCCGACTGGAACCGGAATTCGAGGCTGGTGAAGTGACAGTGGGCTCCGTCTTTTCCTTCGTCATCACGCTTTATTTGGGGGGGACGTGCAGTTCCGGAACCACGATGACCCGCTCCTCTCCGGTTTCTGGGTTTCGCACGATGATCTCGGTAAAACCTCTCTCAGCTTGGCTTTGCAAAGCTCTGGTGATCTGCAGAGAGTCTCGTACCGCGTTGGCCATGGAAGGGTATTTCCCCTGCTGGGTCATACGCTCCAAGCTTTCGAGGCTCCTGTCGTCAAAGCTGAATACTACGCGTTTAGGCATGAGGCACTCCTTTCAAAAATTTGATGTCGCTAGAGACCCACACAATATAACAGTTGATATCAATAATGTCAACTCTTGACATCAGATATGATATCGCATAAGATACAGCACGATTAACAGGGGTTGCCTAATTCTTTAGCAATCCTGAGCATGGAAAGGAGAAGCGATGGCAAAGACACCTACGAATCACAACAAATCTTGGACTCCGCAGGAGGTGCGTCAGTTAGAAAACCTAGCCGACCACAACACACCGACACGGGTCATCGGGATCAAACTCGGTCGCACAGAGGACGCGGTTCGTTCAAAGGCGCACGAGGAAAACATCTCCCTCAAGCCGACCAACCAATCGCCTTACAACAGGCGTAAGTGACTTGCGAGCTAGGTGAAGGCGTAGGCATCGTGAGAGCGAATGCGAGTTGCGAATAGCTCGCATTCGCACGATGTCTCTTCTGTCGGAAGACTTATGGGAAGGAGAATACAGGGACTCCCCACGTTGGGCCAAAGCCCTGGCCTGAAACAGGTAAGGAGTGATTGAAGATGACGTACACAGTGTTGAGAAATAACAACCTGATGGTTGTCCAGTTCTGGGAATTGACGGCCACAGACCTAGTACAGGCAACAGATCAAAGATTCTATCCTGTAGCGAATTTCCCTGACCTGAGGCCTTTATTCCCTCAGCTATCACTACCACCTATGGCACCGCCGCCGGTTTCCGATATCCTGCGCGACTTGGGCACGATCCTCCTTGTCGGCGTTGGTATTTATGTGGCGATCGGCGTGGTGGCGGCTTTACTGGCCCCTCAAAGAAACAACGAGCCTTTAACCAAGAGCGATAGGAATTACATCCGCGCGCGTGACGGCGAGATATGCCTTTACTGCAGGATCTATGCTCCGGGCGGTCACGTTGATCACCGCGTCAGCCGCGCCAATGGGGGCAGTAATGACTACGACAATCTGGCTTGGGCGTGTGTGTCCTGCAACTGCTCAAAGGGAGCACTGAATGATTCAGAGTTTATGGCCCTATTCCAGTGATGCCACTGATGCGCCGACCTGCCAAGTGCTCAAAGGCTGCCCCGAACCCAATCTAGTTCGGTAGGCGGTAGCCCTGTTCCGGGATTAACTCCCGCGGCAACTCGGGCCGCCTCCTCGATGGTGACAGCACGTTCCACGCCCGCGATCTGCTCGATTGCGACCTATACGGCGGGGATGTAGGCCCTCCCGTCCGCGATCAACTCTGCCAAGTCCGACTCGACGGACGCCCAGCCGGCCCGCAGCAGGAAAAGGAATTGCCAGACGGATTGCGCCTTCTCCTCGTAGCGCCACATAAGATAAGCAAGGCTGTGATCAAAGGGGCCACGAAGGATCTCAGGTGGCCTATGGTGTAGCGAGACTGACCAACCTTGTCTACGAGGTCAGTCGGGAAAATGCGCCGAGCAGAGCATGCTTCATCTGCCTATTCATTACGATACACTTTGACTGACTATCTTGGGCAAAGCTTCTTTAGGGGATTCAGTGACTTAAACGCCGTTGTGCCAACGGTTTTCGTAGATTCTTTCAAAATGAATAACACTCCGAAAGTCAACATTTCCAGCCAGCCCGCGCTCCCTTTGATAATTTCTATTGACCTGATTATAGCAGATGTTATATACCGCTTAGGAATTTATGGACGCATCAACGGTAAAAGCCATCAGAAGCCAATTGGGTATGTCTCAACAGGCGTTCGCGCAGGCTCTAGGAGTCTCTTTCGCCACGGTGAACCGCTGGGAGAACAATAAGGCTAGGCCACAGAAAGACCGGGTTGAGCGAATTAAAGCGTTACTTAATCAGGCCAGTACGGAAGAAACCTCTATACAAGGTGATAGCTTAGAGACTATTAGACTAGATTTTGAAGGTGACCCAGACGCGATCAAACTGGTCGTCGACGCTCAACGCCTTCAGAATGGGCACGTTTTCAATAAGGCGTTCGGCTTGGAGACCTCTAGGGTAGTTCCGCTGCCGCATCAGCGCATAGCGGTCTACGAACATCTACTTTCTTCAAATCCACTGCGTTTTCTTCTCGCTGATGATGCAGGCGCGGGGAAGACGATCATGACGGGGCTCTACATCCGTGAAATGATAAATCGCGGAAGATTGAAACGTGTGCTCATCTGCGCTCCGGCAGGTCTTACCTGGAATTGGCAGCGAGAGCTCCTGCACTTCTTCGATCTTGAATTTACAGTTCTTAGAGGCATCGACTTCCAAAAGGGCGATCCTCTATCTGAGCCGGATAGGAATCTGTTTATTATCAGCGTGGACACCGCCGCGACTGACCTCATCAAAGATCGACTAATCTCGGAGGCTGGAGATGGATTTGATCTCGTCGTTTTCGACGAGGCTCACAAGCTAGCTTGGATGGACCTCAATCGCACCGATAGTAAAACCCGACGGTATCGACTGGCAGAGGCTTTAAGCAGGCGAACAACACACCTGTTGTTGCTAACGGCGACGCCGCACATGGGCAAGCCTGATCCGTACTTTGCGTTGTGGCGTCTTTTGGATCCGAAGATCTTCTCAACGAAGGATGCCTGGCGCTCCTTCCCGCAAGATAAGAGAGGATGTTTCTTCATTCGCAGACTCAAGGAAGAAATGGTCGGCTACAATGGCCAGCCGATTTATAAACCGCGTCTTTGCCAGACGATCACATTCAAGCTCACTCCCGCGGAGCAGGAATTCTACGACGAGTCAACCAACTATCTTCGTTGGAGCTACGATACCAACCGCAGTGTTAACAGAAGTGCCGCAGCTATGGTGGTCGCAGTGCTACAGCGGCGCCTCGCCAGTTCGACCTACGCAATGCTCCAATCGCTAGAACGGCGCAAGCAGAGAATCACCGCGGTGGTGCCCATGACCTCACACGCGCAACTCTCCCTTGAGCGGGTCGCTAGCTATCTTGATACGAGCACTGCTGATGAAAATGAGCCCGATGCTCAAGGTAGAGAAACGGATGAGGACGTCGAAGACTTTGCTTTGAGCCTGGCGCGGCCGTCAAACGCTGCCCAGGTCCGAAAAGAATTGGAATACCTCGACCGCATCATGGTGTTGGGGGAGCGGGTTCGGGAACTGCAGCAGGAGACGAAGTTTCTCAAACTGCGTGAGTTAGTAGAGTCTACCGAGTTCCGAAATCAGCAACTTCTTATTTTCACCGAGCACAGGGACACCCTTGAGTACCTGCGGCAGCGCTTTGACGCATTAGGGTACAGCGGCCAAGTAGCGTCTATACACGGTGGAATGGATGTGGAAGAGCGCGAGCGGCAACGCATCTTTTTCATGCCTCCTGACGTCCGCCGCGAGCAAGGAGTTAGGAATCCCGATGCGCCGACCGCGAGAATCATGCTGGCGACGGACGCAGCCGGAGAAGGAATCAACCTTCAGTTCGCGTGGTTGATGGTTAATTTCGACATACCTTGGAATCCGGCTCGTCTAGAGCAGCGAATGGGCCGCCTTCATAGATTCGGACAGCGCCACTCTGAGGTGCGAATTTTCAACCTTGTGGCAGAAGGAACTCGCGAAGGAGACGTGCTCTCCGCGCTATTGAATAAATTGGATGAGGCAAGGCAGGAACTCTGCAGTGACAAAGTGTTCGATGTAATCGGTCAGCAATTGAACAACGTCTCGCTCCGTGACCTGCTGCGGGATGCCCTTTACGATCCGCAGTCGGCCCACCGAAAACTCGATTCCATTTTCGCGACCCAGAGACTACGTGCCGCCGTAGAAGAGCAACGTAAGACCGCCTCTACGTACGGCGATGTCGCTAAGCGATTAGGTCAGCTCAACAGCGAGGTTGAGGTCGAGCAATTCAATCACTTATTACCCGCCTATATTCAGAACTTCATAGACAAGGCCGCCCCTCGCCTTGGGATGCGCCTGGACGGTGACGTCGCCAACGCAGCTCGACTGTACGTCAACGGGCAGGGGGGAGATTGGCTTCGCAAGTTGCGGTCACGCTTGTCAGACGGGTTCCCCGAATTCTTGACCGTTCGGCGCGAGCCCGATTTGGCGGGCGTTGATCCGAGCCGCACAGCGTTCCTCAGGCCTGGGGAGATAATTTTCGACGCTATTTGTGAGGAAACTATTCGCCGGTTTCAGCCAGACGTTAATCGCGGCGGCGTGTTCTGCGATCCGGCGGCTGAGCGACCGTATTGTGTGGCTCTATATCTCTGCCAATTAGGCGAGCCTTCTGCTTTTCTGCGTTCATCAGGAATTAACGGTCAGTTATTTGAACGCCACTTAATCGGGATCCGTTGGGACGACTCTGGCAATTTCGAGTTCTGCGCGCCGAACCACTTATTAGCTCTGCAAGGCGCACCGCGGTCTCTAACGTGGAGAGCCGGTAGTCTCTTGGTCAACCCTGAAGAACACGCAGAAAGGGCGAACGTGTACGCGCGCATGGTCGCCGAAACTAAATATCTTCAGCAACTCAGAACAGCGTTGCGAGCCGAAGTGGAAAGCCGCCTTGACGATCTTAGCCGAGGCTTCGATTTTCAAGGAGGCGAACTCGCGGAAAAACGAAGTGAGCTTGCACGCCGAGCGCGCGATGGGGACGCGGCTGCGGCCGAGGCTCTCGAAGAGATCAAGAAGCAGCAAGCGATTTTTGAGACGGAAAAGGTCCAATCCCTACTATATGAACAACGCAAGCCTGAACTTCTTGACATTATCAAGCTCGAACGCATCGCCCTCTCCATTGTTGTTCCCGACCCCACGCCCGAGGCGCGAGACACCTACAATAAGAACATCGAGGCTGTGGCCATGCGCATAGCGCGCAACTTCGAGATCGACCGTTACAACGCACGAGTGTTCGATGTGTCTTCGCCGAGTTTGGCGAGGGGGTATGACTTGGAGAGCCACCGTGCGAATGGTGAGAAGGTGGTCATCGAGGTGAAAGGCAGGAGCGGGCGAGGGCCTGTTCATTTAACGGATAACGAATGGCCGACTGCTGCCAATATTCGGGATAAATACTGGCTCTATGTGGTCGTAGATTGCGCGACTGATCCGAAACTATTTCGCGTTAGTGACCCCATCAGACTCGCCTTCAACACACGCCAGACATTCACCCTTAACATCGGTGAGATCATGCGGGAGGCGGAACACGACTGAGGCGCCCCCAGGATAACCGGACTGGGTGACGCGTTAGTTCGGCGAAATTAGCTGCAAAGGATAAATGACCTAGACCGTTCGAGCCACATCATGACTAATAAACCCCGCTTGATAGAGGTGGCTTTCCCTCTGAAACAAACTTCAATCGCGAGCGTTCATGAAAAGAACGTACGAAAAGGACATCTCTCTACCCTTCATATATGGCCGGCGAGGCGGCCATTGGCGGCATGTCGGGCCGCCTTATTAGCATGCCTTCTGCCGGACCCCGACGACGCGGGTAAGAGGCGTGAACTCTTGGCGAAAATCGGCGGTGAGGTCGTCACGAAATCGGTCGAAGCTAGAGACAATGACGGAAACATAGTAGTCGAAGATAAAGAGGGCGTAAGAGGAGGGATACTTGCTTGGGGTCAAGAAAATGATGCAGTCATAAATGACTTCCGGGAGACGATTCGTACCTTTTACGGCGGCATCGCTCCAAAGGTCCTCGATCCGTTCGCGGGCGGCGGCGCGATCCCCTTCGAGGCAATGCGACTCGGTTGTGCTGTCACTGCGTCGGACCTGAATCCTGTCGCTTGGTTGATCTTGAAATGTACGCTTGACTACCCGCAACAGTTTGCCCGTAAAAAATGGCCGCTACCCAAGTTCGTCCGAGATTGGCCGGACTTCGTTGAAGACTTCCTCGCCGGCAAGATCAAGAGGCGTAAAGGGAACAAGAAAGCTCATTTCTCTGACCCGAAGCAGCTCGCCCTCATGGATCTTCCGGAAGCGGACATAGCCTGGCACGTCAGGGCTTGGGGGCGTTGGGTGCTGGAGCGTTCGCGCGCCGACTTAGCTTCTCGGTACCCCGTGATAAACGGTGAACCTACCGTTGCCTATCTTTGGGCCCGAACTGCGCGGGATAAAGTAACCGCTGGGCGGATTCCCCTCCTGAAGACGTTCTGGTTATACAAGAAGAAGGGGAGGCGCGCGGCCCTGCTACCCGTTCCGAATGCCGACAAATCTGGGGTTACATTCCGGCTTCTTAAAGATTCTGACTTCGAGAATGCGGAGCGAATCATCGCCGAGAATCTTTTCCTTAAGGAATGGGAAGTGACCGCGGAGACGCTTCCCAGTTTTCTTGAGTCTGGGACGATGAATCGTTCAGGGGTGTGGAGTCCGGTGAGCGGACGTCCGGGGATGATTGCCCTTACCATGGAAGATCTTCGCCGACAAGGGCAACAAGGACTACTCGGGGAGCAAATGACGGTCGTCGTCGTTGAAGCAACCAAGCCTAGATCAAAGACGACCTTCAAACGCTACCGCCTGCCGACCGAGGCTGAGCTAGAAGCCGCTAAGGTACAGATAGAAGAACTCGAATCAACATTTGCAGACATCCCATTCGGGATTCCAAACGAGCCGATCGCTATCGGAGGGAGCCGCCGTGGCGGCGGCTCTGCATTCACTGCACCAACCTTCGGGTTCGATCGCTGGAGTACGCTATTCACCGCCCGTCAACTACTAGCACTCGGCACCATAGTCAAGCACAGCCGATCGGCTATGCAGCAATTACAAGTGCAGGACAGAACGGGGAGCGAAGCCTTATCTGCGTACTTGGGCATTATCCTTGATAGGGTTGCTGATCGCAGCAGTACGGTTTGTACTTGGACTATAGATCGGGATGGTATCCGCAATACATTTGCAAGGTTTGCCCTTCCTGTGACTTGGGATTTTGTCGAAGGTGTCACCACGGCAGAAGCATCAGGTGGCTATCCGGGACAGATTGAACTTGTCGCTCAGTTCATAGAGCACTCGCTAGAGATGGGTACCAATCCATCAACGCCCCTTATCGAAAGGCAATCAGCAATTGAGCCGAGGGCGAGTACGTTCGACGTTATAATGACCGACCCCCCTTATTATGATGCCATTCCATACTCAGATCTGATGGACTTTTTCTACATCTGGCTCCGCCGAACGCTCCACGGGGTGAGCACTGAGATGGATGAGGTGTTTCGTGAGCAACTGGCACCTAAATGGGACAGCAAGCGTGACGATGGCGAGTTGATTGATGAGGCCAGTCGGTTCGGGGGCGACAAGGATCGATCACGGGAAAATTATGAGAATGGAATGTTCCGTGCATTCCAAGCTTGTAATCAGGCTTTAAGTCCTGCCGGGCGGTTAGTAGTTGTTTTTGCCAATAAGCAATCGGATGCATGGGAATCTCTTGTGTCAGCAATTATACGGGCAGGCTTCGTAGTAGATGGGAGTTGGCCGATTCAGACTGAGATGCCGAATCGGACGCGGGGAGTAAGTTCCGCGGCTCTCTCATCGTCGGTCTGGATCGTTTGTCGAAAGCGGGCGAAGACAGTTACCGCAGGCTGGGAAGAGTCGGTCCTTGAACGCATGAACCGCACCCTATTCGACTCTCGGGAAGCACTCGGTGGCAAGAACATTCTGCAGTACTACTTCGACCTCGGCATTCGCGGCCCCGACTTACTCTGGGCCGCGCTAGGACCGGCGCTGGAGGCGTATAGTGCGCACCCCTTCATTAAGAAGACGGCTGGCGGCATTATGACCGTGCCCGAGTTCTTGAGAGAGGTAAGAAAACTAGTACTCCAGTTCAGCCTGGGGGAACTTCCCGGGTTCAAAGGAATTCAGCAGGAGACGCGGGGGCGTGGCGAAACGCTAGAACTCGACCCTGTGACTCAGTACTACCTACTCCACAGAGCTTTCTTTGGCCTCGACCCTGCTCCGGCCGGGGCATGCATTCTTTACGCAAATGCCTGCGGTAAAAACGAGACGGAACTGAAGGTAGTGTGGAACATCTTGGAACAGGGTGGCCAATCTAAGAGGGGGCGTCCCCGTAAGAGCCAGGAAGATGAAGAGTTTACTGAAGATGAGGCGGGTGGGGGAAAGGCTAATGAGTATCGTCTTGTTGATTGGGAGGTACGTGGACACCGCGAAAGCCTCGGAGATAGTAGGACAGGGCAATCGGCTCCATTAATAGATAAGATGCACCGCTTGATGCTCCTGTTCAAGCAGAATCGTACAAGCGATGTGCAGAGTTTATTCGAGAGGTGGGGACTCGCGAATGAGCGCGCCTTTAAACCCCTGCTCCAGGCGGTGCGGGAACTCGCGCTGCGCGACAAACGAGAGGGCGAGCGGCGGCTGGTCGAAGCGCTGGCCACGCAACTTCGGATGAACCGGAGAACTGTGTGGGAAGCAAATGAGATGCTAGAGCGTCCGCTGTTTGAGCCGGTCGAAGAGATGCGCTCCTAGTCCGAACACGAGATAAGCGGGAATACAATTTTATGAGCAAAACATCTGTCATCCGTCCTTGGAAAAAAACCTGCTTTCTACGACCGGAGATCCGCGACCGAAATCTGACGGCGAGCGATTTTGCCGTCGATCTGCATAAGGTGATTAACGGTTCGCCCGGAGACATCCCCTATTACTGTGATCCCGTGCGGTTTTTCGGCACCACGTACGCGACTCAAAACCTACGGCAGTTCTGTAGAGTGGTGCTGCGGCGACTGGCAAAACAGTCGGGCGGAGAGTCAATCATCAACGTGGCGCAGACATTCGGCGGCGGTAAGTCACATACACTCACCACGCTCTATTATCTCTCCACCCTTGGGGACAACCTGCCTAAGCATGACACGTCGGTCGGAATGATCTTGAACGACGCGCAGTTACCGGAGCCTCCTAGAGCTCGTGTGGCTGCGGTTTCCTTTGACAAGGTGGACTGGAAATCCGGTTGTGAAGTGAAATCGCCAAGCGGTGAGAACCGTCGGTTACGTATGCCTTGGAATCTGATTGCCTGGCAGCTTCTCGGACAAAAGGGGCTCGACATTATAGACCGTGACGAATCGCAGCTTGATTACGATTTGCCTCCTTCGGACAGCCTATGGGGCACGGTGCTTCAGGAGGTTGAAGGACAAGGTGTAGGAGCACTGATCCTCATCGACGAGTTCCTGATGTGGGCTCACGACGCGGCGTCGCCGGATCCGAAGGGTGAGCGAAAGGACCGCGGGCCGGTATGGTTTGAACGCCTGAAGAACTTTTTCCAACGTCTCTCGCAGGCAGTTGAGGCTTCCGAACGATCCTCCCTTGTTGTGTCATTACTGGCGATAGATCCGCAGAAAAATGATGAGACCGGCAGAGGCATTCTTAACGCTTGCAACAACGGTTTAAATCGACAGGCGTCTTTGCAATCGCCCGTGGAGAAGGACGACTTAGCCGAACTTTTGCGCAGGCGAATGTTCGAACACTACCCCGAGAACCCTACAGACCGGAAGAAGCATATCCTGGCCTTCTGGCCACGCATGAAGGCCGTCGACCCAGTTAGGGCGAAGCTTCCAGACTCTGAGGAGAGGCTCATCAACGCATACCCGTTCCACCCCGATTTGTTGGAACGATTCTTCGGAAAATGGACGGACCTTGATCAGTTTCAGAGGACTCGCGGAGTCCTTCAGACGTTCGCCATGGCACTCCGCGATTCCGAGAAATGGGACGAGTCGCCGTTGATCGGGCCACAGGTCTTCCTCGACGCGCCTGGCAAAGATGGGTTGAGCGAAGCTCTCCTCAAGCTCGCCGAGACCGCCAAGGATTCGGACAAGACTAGAAATCCGCAGTGGCCCACGAACCTTAAGACGGAACTCCCTCGCGCGCGAGAGGCTCAAAAGGCTGACGCGGCAACACTGACCGGCCGCGAGATTGAAGCCGCTTGCGTCGCGTCCTTCATCTACTCGCAGCCCATCGGCGAAGAGGCTGAGTTATCCGATCTCAGGTGGCTCTTGGCTCCTACTTGCGAGATGCCCGCTGTGCTGAACAACGGTCTGGTCTCGTGGTCGAAGGTCTCTTGGTACTTGGAAGATTGCGAGGCGACCGAGGCCGGCACCGGTGTACCCAAGTATTGGAGGCTTGGTCCCAAGCCTAACCTCACACAATTGCACGACGCGTACCGGCGACAGGCACTCAAGCACGCCAAGAGCCGTTTTGATGAATTGGTTCAGACGAAATGCACGCCTCTTTACGAGGGTTGTATCGAGGAAGGCGTAAAGCCCCACAAGCTTCCCCTCTCCCCGGCGGACGTGGATGACGACGGCCAGTTCCGCCTCGTACTGCTTGGAGCGGATTACGCGGGCGTGGTGGGCGACCCACCCAACCCGAAAGCCGCGGAGTTCATCCGCACTCACTCTTCTCTAGCAGACACTCGTACCTACCAAAATGTAGTCTTGGTTGCGACGCCGAGCGTAACGGGACTGCGCCAAGCCGAGCAGCAAATAGCGGACTGGATTGCGTGGGAAGAGATTAAGGCCTCCAACCATTTCAAAGAATTCGACAGTTTCAATCAAGAAACGGTAAGGAAGCGCGAGCGGGAGACGCTTAAGGAAGCTCAAACAGCCGCCAAGAACGCTTACGAACTTGTGCTATATGTGGATAAGGATGGGTCAGTACAGGCGAAGAAAATCACGCTCGGCGCCCAGTCCCTGTTCTCCACACTGCTTCAGGAACCTGCCCTGCGACTATTCAAGGAGAAGATTGATGCCGAGGCAATTATGCCTAATGGACAATATCCCGTTTGGTCGGCGGGCGAAGCAAGCGTCCGGGTGAGCGATCTCTACCAAGAATTCGGCAAACAACCTCGCCTGCCAAAGCTTCTGAACGGTAAGACAGTTCTAAGCACGATAGAGGACGCAGTCCGTCGTGGCTTGCTAGCGGTACGGTGTCCGCGCACGGACGGCTCGGAGCAGTGGTTTTGGCGCTCAAACATCGACGTCGTTGACTGGGGCAAGGCTGCCGAAGCGTGGCTTCCGGCGACAGCTAATCTGAATGCTTTAAGCGCGGCGGCTGTGCTCCCGGACTCTCTGCCTGGATTGTGGCCCAAAGATGATAGCGGTGTGAAGCTCTCCACTCTACTTTCATGGTTCGATGGCACTCAGAATTTCGAGGAGGAGACTCAGCCGGGGTACCCGCCGGAAGAACGGCCTATCCCGAAAGTCGATTACGCGATTGTTCAGAAGGCGGTAGCTAAAGCAGTTCAGGACGGCGGCCTGTGGCTCGTCTTTGGCACCGACAGTGTATTTGGTGTTTCGCCAAGCACGCTACAGTTGGACCCAGATGCAGTACTGTATCGCCCTCCGGCGCCGCTTAAGTCTATTGACCTTCTGCCAGCCTCGTTACCGGGCGCGTGGTCGAATGAGGCTGAACCGCAAACCACTATAGGGACTTTATATTCTGAGTTAAGAGCTCAGCGAGGAAAGCCATGGCCACCGAAATTGTTCATCGACAGCCTTAACGCCGCTCTAGGACAGGGATTCTTACACAGAGCGACCGGCTCGGGGCCAGTCACCGCTCTTCAAGTTGACGGTGATGTTAAGTTGGTCATTAGGAGCGAGGCACGTCAAACACTAGATCCTACACCGATGCCATCGGGTCGAAGGGCTTCTACGTTAGCGGTGCTCAGTCTCAGCGAACTCCAAGAGTTCGCAGATCAAATCCATGCTATCACGAAGGTTCTAGCTGGAGCTGACCTGCAGATTGAGGTGCGACTGACCATTAAGTCTAAGGGCGAGGGAGATATCATGGAAGCAAATAAGGTGTTGGAGAAGATTAAAGCGGGATGGAAGCTTTGATGGTGGGATCCTTGAAGAGGACATGAAGTTAGTCGACTGGATCATATTCCCGTGAGGTCCTTCTCTCCAGATAATTTGTAACTCCGGCGAAGAAGAACACCATCTCTGCCCCTGAAAGCTCTAAAGTGGGTGGCCTGAGAACTTCATCAATAGTTCTAGGGGTAGCATCTATGCGCAACCCGCGTGCGAAGTCTAGCGCATACAGTGATAACACTGTTCTTCTCTGTGCATGAAAACTATGGGAACCATCCTTTTGCAAGACTCACGGTTCTAAGCTAAAAGCTAAGTTGTATATGCAAGGGCTTACGCGGCTCTGCCCTTTTAGAGATGGGATAAATTCTGCAACACGTTTACTAGGATTCTGATGAGTTGGGATAGTACAAGTGCTAAAGTATGCATACTCGAAATGATCGTTGATAGGGTTCAGTCACACACGCTTATAGATTCGAGTATATTTTGCATTGAATAAGAACTGAGTGCTCTATATCTCACAGCGGGGCTTTCGATCACTCGCTAAGTGTCGTCGATGCTTCGGCGTTAGCCTTTACACACTGATGAAATATACCGCTCAGTAGTTTTAGTCTCCGAGGTTGATCAAACCCCTCCTCATCTGCCCTAAATTCGAGAACCCTGCTCTTTAGCTTCTTAGGGTCAACATCAAACCCCCTTCGGGTCATCAAGCAATTGATTAATAACAGTCTAAGAAGATAAAGCCTACCTGTCCGCCTGAACCTCCCGAAGCCGATTTCACAGTCACCTAACGCGGCGACAATCTTCTGCAATTTTCCGTCAGTGGCTCAGAATAGATTGGCGCTCGTGAAATGGGCCGACTCCTATATTTAATCTGGAAGCAAATTTTGTGGGTTACCTTGAGCGCCTTCAGAGCGACTTATATACAGGAGCGTTTCAGGGATCTGCGGTAGCCGTACTTTAGCGATGCTTAAACTCCACTTAATTACCCCGACTCATGAAGAAGCCTTCCTGCAGCGCTATGAGCGTCTGCTCGCTTGGGCGCTTCAGCTAACAAATAACGACCCCGCACAGGCGGAAGATTTACTGCACGACGCATTTATTCAGTTCACGATCACGCAACCAGACCTCAACGGCATCCACAATCTGGACGGTTACTTGTACGGCACGCTACGCAACCTCCACCTGTCACAAGTGCGGAAGGCCACCCGTGGGCGGCTGCAGCAGCTCTCGGTCGTCGAGTATGAGTCGGCCGAGACGGGCCTGCGTTCCGTAGACCCACGTGACCTGATCCAAATCCAGGATGAGCTGCGCCGCGTCTGCCGCTACGTTTGCGCGCGTAAAGAGACTGCGCGGGCCGCCAGCGTGCTTCTCCTCCGCTTCTTCCACGGGTACTACCCCGGCGAGATCGCGCAAATCCTGTTGACCACCCCCCAGGCGGTGAAGGTCAGGCTACGCATAGCGCGCTGTGAAGCGAAGGCCTGCCTCGAAGATCCGAAGAGCCTCGTATTCTTCGGAAGTGACTTGGTACCAGAGGCTGTTCCGACCGGCTTTGCACGTACGCATGAAGACTTCTTAAGCGAATTGCGTGAGACGATCTTTCGATCGCGTAGCGGGGAATGCTTTTCAACCCGCCATATCGAGAATATTTACTTATCAACCGAAGGGAAGCCGATCGATACAAAGGACCTGGCCCACGTCGTTACTTGCCTCGTCTGTCTGGATACGGTCAACCAAGTGCTTGGCCTCCCGCCCCTCTCCGAACGCTATCCGACAGATTCAGCCGGGAAGGCACCTCGCTCTAAGAAAGGGCCCGGCGGCGGTGCGCCGGGAGGGGGTATGACCGGCGAAGGGGCGGCCGTCAGGCGGCTGCGCCGTAAAGCGCGAGAGGTGCTCGAGCACGATCCGCAGGAGTTGTGCGTCGCGGTCAACGGGTACATTCAGGGCTCCCAGAGGGTCAATTCGGAGTTGAACGAACAGACCCTAGACCTCGACCTCTCCGAGCCCATTAACTTCATAGAGGTTTTCAGCGAGCAGCAGATTCGTTTGCTTCTCATGAACGTCGACCAGCCGCCTCCAGAGGGGCCGGGCGAACAGCGCCTGACTATTGAACTCAGCGGCGAGCGGACGATTGACCTGCAGTTGAGGTTCAGTAGCCCGCGGCCGACGCTGCACGTCGTCTATCACGACCCGACGTTTAAAGAAGTCGAGTCGCTGCTGCGTGAGGTAACCGAGCAGGATACTCCCGCTACCCGAAGTTACCGCGAAACAACTCGTCAAGAGACGGGTGCGGGCACCACCGCTTGGCAGCATCTCCTATCTACAGCAGGGCGGCTCTGGTCTCGTTCAACAGACTGGAACTCGTGGTTGCGGCCCGGCGCGGTCACGGCCCTGTTCGCGGTCCTGCTAATCGTGGCGTTCCTGATCGTGCGGACGCGCGTCACCGCGCCTACAGTGTCGGCGGCAGAACTGCTGAGCCGTTCCGCAACAGCGGAGGAAACGGCCGCCTCGAACGTGGATCAGGCCCTGCACCGGACGATCACCCTGGAAGAACGCAAAGTCACGGGGGAGGTGATTAATCGGCGGAGAATTGAAATCTGGCACAGTGGCGGGCGCGGCGTCACCGCACGCCGCCTCTACGACGAGCGGGGGGCTCTGATCGCCGGTGACTGGAGGAGAAGCGGCGGCGGGCAAACCATCTACCATCACGGGGCGCAGCCCCAAATCAAGCCCCTGCCTGATGGGCGCGACCAAACCCCCGTAAGTTTCGCCGACGCGTGGCAACTGTCACCGTCCGCGAAAGAGTTCGCGGCTTTGATAGGGAGCCCAAACGAGGCGCGCGTCGAAGAGGAGGCTACCTCTTACGCGATCAGTTATGTGAGCGACGCGGCGGGTGATGCGCCCGGTCTGGTGAAAGCAACACTCGTCATCAGGCGTGCCGACCTGTACCCGATCGAGCAGACCATCTTGGTGCGGCAGGGAAGAGAACTCCGCGAATACCGGTTCACGGAGACTAGATTCGAGCGGCGCCCCCTCGACGCTGTCGCCCCTCAAATGTTCGAGCCGGACCCCGAATTGCTGGGATTGCCTGTCAATCCCGCGGGCCGCGTAGTCGAAAAGAGCAGAGCGGCCGTTGCTCTTGCGCCCGAACCCACCACGCCCGCGCTTCTAGCGGCAACCGCTGATCTCGAAGTCGAGGCGCTTCGCCTACTGAACGGGGTCGGGGCAGACCTCGGCGAGCAAGTGAGCATATCCCGCACTCCCGAGGGCGCATTGAAGATCCAGGGGATCATCGAAACCGACAAACGCAAGGCGGAGATCCTCAGCGCCCTCGCCCCGATTGCCAATCATCCTGCTGTTCGGATCGAAATCCGAACCGTGGCCGAGTCCTTAGCTGAGCAGCGACGGAGCCGGGCCTCGTCCGGACCTGAGCAGGTGCAAAGGGTCGAGACTGCCAGCGACATATTCCCGGCCTATTCGGACCTGCGCGGTCGATTCACCGACGAGGAGGCCCGCGCATTTGCCGCTCGCACCGTCAGTCGCTCGCATCAGTCCATGCGCCACGTTTGGGCGCTGAAACGCCTCGTCAATCAGTTCTCTTCAGAAGACCTTCGCACGATGAGTCCGGAAGCGCGAGACAAATGGCTCGCCTTGATCCGCAGTCATGCGAGCGCATTCGGGCGCGTAATCGCCAGCTTGCGTCAGGATCTACACTCGACCTTTTCTCCGGCGTCAGCTATCAATCGTGAGTCAGGCGGGCCTGAGATTACTAATGACGCCGACCTAGTGCGAGCCGTTCACAACCTCGTTGACTTAGCTACGGCCAGCGATCAGATGATCAGGTCAGCGTTCTCCATCTCAACGAGCGACTCAGGAACTGCGGCCATTAAATCACCACAGTTCTGGCGCTCAATGGAAAGTTCCGAAGCGTTAGCGGCACGGATCCGCTCAGCAAAATAAGTCTTGAAAGGAAGCAAATAGAATGCTGCGTAGCAGACTCGCTTTCCGCCTGCTTATGGTAGTGGCAGTTTACCTTTCCTCTCTTCCGCTCGCTCACGCGCAATCGGCTACCGCTACGCTGAGCGGTCTGGTTGAGGATGAACGTGGTGCCGCTATACCTGATGCTACTGTTACAGTCATCGATATCGGCACAGGACTAGAGCGGCAGACAGCCACAAACAGCGAAGGCTATTTCACTATTCCATTGCTCCGCCCTAGTAGATATAGATTAAGAGTTGAGCGTCAAGGCTTTGCTCCGGTAGAGATTCCTGATGTATTGATGAACGTAAATGACCAGAGATCACTCCAAATTCAATTAAGAGTCGGACAACTCACCGATGTTGTTAATGTTAGCGCAGAGGGTTCAGCCGTCGAAACCTCGCCCGCCGTGGGCACAGTCGTTAACCGCCACTTCGTCGAGAATCTGCCTTTAAACGGCCGTAGCTTCCAGTCACTCATCACGCTCACGCCCGGGGTAGTCACGACCCGGGCCGGGAGCGCCAACGCGGGCCAGTTCTCGGTCAACGGGCAACGCGCCAACGCCAACTACTTCACCGTCGACGGCGTCTCGGCCAACATCGGCGTCGCGCAGTTCGACGTCATCGGCCAGCAGGCCGCCGGCAGCCTGCCCGGCCTTACCTCGACGGGGGGCACCAATAACCTCGTTTCGGTCGACGCCCTCGAGGAGTTCAGGATCGAGACTTCGTCCTATGCGCCCGAGTTCGGCCGCACGCCCGGCGGGCAGGTCTCGCTCGTGACGCGGGGGGGCACATCCGACTACCGTGGCGCCGTCTTCGAATATTTCCGCAACGACGTCCTCGACGCCAACGACTGGTTCGCCAACAGCGCGGGGCTCGGCAAGGCCGCGCTCAGGCAAAATCTCTTCGGCGGGACGTTGAGCGGCCCCGTCACCTGGCCCCGCTTCGGCGAAGGGGGCCCCCGTCTCGGGCGGGCTGCCCGGACTTTCTTCTTCTTTTCATACGAGGGGCTCAGGCTCAGGCAGCCGCAGACCACGATCACTACCGTCCCCTCGCTCCGACTGAGGGCGGCGGCCGCTCCGGCCCTGCGCCCGTTCGTGGCGGCCTTTCCCCTCCCCACCGGCCCGGAGATCGGCTCGACGGGGAGGTCCCCCTTCGCCGGCACCTTCTCGAACCCCTCGAACACGGATGCCACGAGCCTGCGAGTCGACCACGCCGCCTCCGAGCGGCTCACGCTCTTCGGCCGGTTCAACTACGCGCCCTCGCGGACCGTGGCGCGCTCAGTCAGGAACCCCGTCATACAGCGGACGGCGGCCTTCGACACCTCAACCCTGACCTTCGGCACGACCTTCGTCCTGACGCCGAGCGTGACGAACGACCTGCGCGCCAATTACAGCAGGACACAGGGACTGAACGCCACCGTCATCGACGCCTTCGGCGGTGCCACGCCGTTCCCCTCTTCGCTCGTCCTGCCCGCGGGCGCCGGTTCGCGCGTCTCGCTAAACGTCGGCGTCCTAACGAGCGAGCTAGACACGGGCGTCGCTAACAACAACCAGCAGCGGCAGTTCAACCTGGTCGACAGCCTCTCGGTCGTGCGCGGCGCCCACCAGCTCAAGTTCGGGGCAGACTACCGGCGGCTCAGCCCGGTCTTCGCCGCCCGCGAGTATTCGCAGTTCGCCTTCTTCCTCGACGAGGCTTCGGTCATCTCGGGCAACGCCTCCTTCGCCGGCGTCTTCGGCGTGCAGCGCACCAACCCGATCTTCCACAACTTCTCGCTCTACGCCCAGGACACTTGGAAGGCCATGCGGCGCCTGACGCTCACCTACGGGCTGCGATGGGAGGTCAACCCGCCTCCGTCGGAGGCCGGGGGTCGGCATCCATTCGTCGTTAGGGGCTTCGATGACCCGGCCGCCGCCGACCTCGCCCCGTCAGGCACGCCGCTCTGGGAGACGACCTACGACAACTTCGCGCCGCGCGTCGGGGCCGCCTACATGCTCTCGGAGCGCCCGGGCAGGGAGACGGTCGTGCGCGGCGGCTTCGGCCTCTTCTACGACCTCGGGAATGGCGCGGGCGCCGATGCCTTCGCGCGGGCGCCGTTCCTCACCCCCTTCAAGCTTCTCTTCGGCGCCCCCTACCCGCTCACGCCCGCGCAGGCGGCCCTACCCCCCTTCCCGACCGACGCTTCTCACTCGCAGATCATCGCTTTCGACCCGGAGTTGAGACTGCCCTACACGTGGCAGTGGAACCTGACGGCCGAGCAGTCTCTCGGCCAGCACCAGACCGTGAGCGCCGGCTACGTGGCCGCCGTCGGCCGCAGGCTCATCCGCAAGCGGCAGATCTTCAACCCGAACCCGCGGCTGAACGTCGTCGACTTCATAGATAACGGCGCGACGAGTGACTACCACGCGCTGCAGCTCCAGTACCAGCGTCGCCTCTCGCGCGGCCTCCAGGCGCTCGCCTCCTACACTTGGTCGCACGCCATCGACGAGATCTCGGACGAGTTCAACAGCCTCGTCCAACTGCGCGGGGACGCAGACTTCGACGTCCGCCACAACTTCTCGGCGGCCGTGACCTACCAGCTACCGGGGCCGAAGCCGAGCGGCGTCGCGAGCGCCCTCTTTCGCGACTGGGCGGTGGACGCCATCGTCCACGCCCAGACGGCCGTGCCCCTGACGGTGCTCGCCAACTCATTCGCCCTGCTCAACACGCGCGGCGTGAGCGTCCGCCCCGACCGGGTCGAAGGTGTGCCCGTCTACCTGAAAGACCCGCAGTCGCCCGGCGGAAGGCGGCTCAATCCGGGCGCCTTCTCTGCACCGGCGGCCGGGACCCAGGGTAACCTCGGGCGAAACTCCGTGCGCGGCTTCCCGCTGCAGCAGATAGACTTGACCGTGCGCCGGCAGTTCGGCCTGACCGAGCGGGCATTCCTGCAGTTCCGGGCCGAGGCTTTCAACGTGTTCAACCACCCGAATTTCGCCGACCCCGTCAACGACATGACGAACCCGCTCTTCGGTCTCTCGACGGCGATGCTGGGCAGGAGCCTCGGGGGGCTGAGTCCCATCCACCAGCTCGGCGGACCCCGCTCTATCCAGTTCGCGGTCAAACTCGGGTTCTAAACCGGCGGGCGAGGGCATCAAGAAGATGAGAAAAACACTGTACCGCTCGCTCGGGAATCGCGCTCTTAGATCTGTCCTCTGCCTCCTCGTCCTCACGGCTGCCCCCGCGCGGGGGCAGCAACTGCCTGGCGTCGGCAAGAACTGCCACGTCAGCGCCGACGTGCCCGACGTGGCTCACCAGGAAGTGGTGATCGCCGCCGATCCGAAGAACCCGGAAAGATTGGTGGCCGCCTCAATGGCCACCTCCGAGCGTTTGAATAAGATTTATACGGTCGTCTACGCCTCCCGCGACGGCGGGAGCACATGGAGGCGCACGCTCGACACCTCCGGTGACGGTCTCGGGGGGTACGACCCGGCAGTCACTTACGGGCCGGACGGCTCCGCGTACTTCTGCGTCATCAAGGACGTCTCGCTCGAGAACGGAAGCCAGCTCTACCTCAGCCGCTCGCGCGACGGGGGATTCAACTGGGAGCCGCCCGTGCAGATCCCAGCGGCCCCCGACGCGGACAGGGAGTGGGTGGTCGTCGATCACACGGGTGGTAAATACCACGGGCGCGTTTACGTGTTTTTGCACGCCGCCACCAGATCTCTGGGGGACAAGAGGCTGCCGCGCAGCTTGGCCCTCCACGCGTCGGGCGATGGCGGCGCCAGCTTCGGGGCTCCCGCGAAGCTTCAAGCCTTAGACAGGCGCTCCGTCTTCTACCCGGGCAACGGCGTCATCCTTTCCGACGGGACGCTGGTCGCCGTGGTCACCGAACTGCGCGGCGAACTGGACCAGGAAGGTGAAATGCGCCCCGTCGAGGCGTCGCGGGGCAGGCCGAACGCCACAGTCTACGCAGTCAAATCCGAAGACGGCGGGCTGACGCTGAAGACCGCCGGAACCATCAGCGACAATCACAGGCCGGCGCCCCCGATGGGTTTGCACGTTGCGACCGTGCCCTCGCTCGCGGTCGACGGTGGTAGCGAGCACTTCAAGGATCGACTCTACGCGGCATGGACCGACTCCCGCACGGGACGCTCGGAGATATATTTCTCCTACTCGGCGGACAAGGGGGCGACGTGGGTTAAGCCGAAGATCGTGAGCGACGACCGGCTCGGTGGGTCGTCGGCCGCCGGGCCCGATAACTTCCACCCGGCGGTAGCCGTCAACAACCGGGGCGTGGTGGGAGTGATGTGGTACGACCGGCGCGATCAGCCGGACAACCTGGGTTGGGACGTGCGCTTCGCGGCGTCGCTCGACGGCGGCGAGACTTTCTCCCCGAGCGTGGCGGTGTCAGAAAAGCCGATGTCACAGGCGGCCGAGCACCGCCCCATCCGCGCCTTCTCGGCCAAAGGCGATCCCGCGAAAGGGACGTCCCTCAGCTTTCGGCTCGACTTTGATTCCTTCAGCGACAACGGGGGGCACACGGCGGGACTGGCGGCGGGCGCCGCCGGCGACTTCTACCCACTGTGGATTGATAACCGCACGGGCGTCCGCCAGGTCTGGACGGCGCGGGTGCGGGTAGAAGGGGAGGCCGCCCCGAACGGCGGGGCGGAGCTGGCGGGCCTGAAAGATTTTACCGGGAGCATGGCCATCGATTTCTCCAACAGCTCTTACGACCCGGTGGCAGGAACGATGGCCGTCGACGTCAGGTTGAGAAACACCTCGGGTCAGGCACTGGAAGGGCCGCTCATGGTGCGTGCCTTGGCCCTGCGCTCCGGGGTGTCCTCCGCCATCCGGGTCCTGAAGTCGGACAACGGCCGCGAGGGGCCCGGGGCGGTGTGGGATTTCACGCCGCTACTCAGGAACAACCGGCTCGGGCCGGGTGAAATCACCCCCCCGAAGAGGATCTTCTTCCGTATAGCTGAGCCGCGGTACGGCGACCAGCAAACCTTCGACAGCACAATGGCCGTGGGCGTTGACGCCCGAGTGCTGGCTAGGGGGCTGCCGGGACAGTAAACGGCAAGCAGTCGCCGAACCGCAAAGGGAAGCCGAAGGGGCTGATCAAAGTCCGATCACCCAGCTTTAGATCTGATTTTGCTAGTAGTGCGGGGATTAAAGACGCAAATACCCAGCAAACCGGCCGGCGCATTTTGGGATATCACGCCACAACTCAGCGGCAATAAGCTAACACCGAGAGAGCGCTAGCGGCCAAATCGTCTAAGCTTCCGCTTCGCCGATCTTCGACCCTCCAGGCAGGCCAGAGAACGAAGGGAGGTTGTTGTATTTGGATGTCCACATACTAGAAGGCGTCGCGCCAGAAGCTGGCGGCGCAAGGTAAATTAGAAAAATCTTCTTGGTGCTAAGCCCCATGACGTTTTCGATTTACTTGGATTCCTGTTGATACCCTGAAGTGACTATAAAGATATTTGTCGATCTCACGTCCGCATAATACTTAAGCAGATAGAAACAACACCTGCACTAATACCTGAAACTTGATGAGAAAGCTACGGGAATGAGTGCTGTGCTGCTGGTGGAAGACTATGAGGTGCTGAGGGATTTATTTTCTGGAATTCTTAAACAAAAGCATGAGTGCTGGGCCGTGAACTCAGCCGAAGAGGCTATCGAGCTTCTCAATAAAAGAGACTTTAATGTAATCATAGTTGATGTCCTACTCCCGAAGATGAACGGAGTAGAGCTCCTCAAGTTTGTGCGCCAGAAATATCCGGCCTTGCCGGTCATCATGATGTCGGGAGGCAATGCTAGCCTACGTCCAGAAGATTTCAAACGATTGGGCGCGATATGCTATTTAGAAAAGCCATTCCCGCTTAGCGACTTGATGGATTCAGTTAAACGAGCGCTCTCTTCATGGCCCGGCGCAACATCTATGAGAGCATGAAAAATCATTACGATGCGTTGAGTGACTACATCGCGGCTCTTCATCTTAACCCTGGTGCAGCGTAGGCGCAGTTCGACGGCGAAACCTCTTTTTCGACCAGCAGCGCCATCAGGGAATCATGTCAGACTATACCCAAGCCATCCAACTTAATCCGCCCCACGCGCCTTCCTTAATAAACCGCGGCGCCGCATACGATAAGCAGGGGGACTTTGAAAGGGCTCTTGCGGACCTTACTCTTGCTATTCTGCTCGACCCCAAAGACGCGACCGCTCACGTGAAGCGGGGCGACGTCCATTCCAGCTTGGGCAACTACTCCGACGCCATAGCCGATTACGAGTGCGCTACCCGCGTCGACCCGGGCAACGTCGAGGCTTGGTACAAGCTGGGCAATACCTATGACGAGATTAACCGCCGCGAAAAGGCCTTAGAAGGTTACACCCAGGCCCTGAAGTTAAATCCGGAGTTCGCCCCCGCTTACAAAAGTCGCGGCCTCCTCCGCGCACGGATGGGTGATTTCAAAGGGGCGCGCGAAGACTTCGTCCGGGCGATTGAGTTCGCCCCTGACGACGTACAGGCTTATTTTAACCGGGGCGTCACGCATGTCCGGCTGGGGCGCCTTGAAGAGGCGCAAAATGACTTCAAACAAGTCATCGGACTGGAGCCCGCGAATAGGGTCGCTTACCGAAACCTCGGGCTCACTTTTGCGGAGCAAGGCTTATTCACCACGGCGTTAGCTTATTTGGAAAAGTCGGCCGAACTCGGTGACTTTATTGGCCGAATGTTCGTCTACGAGATACGTAACCTTATCGGGGGTTAGTCTCCGACCGGCGCTTTGTTGCGAGTAGAGCTAACAGGTTTCAATCTTAATGTGAGCGCAGGAAAACACGGCTGATATTGCGCCTTCCCTCATGCCGAAACTACGCCCCGCCTGCTTGTTCTTGATACTTGGAGGCGGCGGCCGGGCAGTAAGGGTACGGACGCATCCATTCGCCGGAGGTGCTTTAGCATTCGATGTTAGAACCACGCCTCATTACGAAGACGGAACTCAAGAGCCGCGGCTGGACTGACGCGCTTATCGCGCGATTTTTTCCGGCCCCCACCAAAGAAAATCCAAATCCGCACTACCGGTCCGCCGCACCGGTCAAGCTATACGATGTTGCCCAAGTTGCTTCAATCGAGTCCACGGCAGAGTTCAAGACGCACTGTCTGCCGCGGCCGACCGTAGCCAGAGGGCTAAAGCTAAGGCGGCCGGTCGGCGTGCTGCAACGATACAATGGGCAGAGGATCTGCCGACGCCGGAAATTCCAACGTACTCGCGTGACGAACTCCGCGATCTCGCGTGCCGCCACTATGAGGAGTTATGGCTCGCGAGGGGTAAGGAAAAGCACGCGGACATTACCGCACCCGATGGCTTCCTCGACCGCATCTCCGTCAATTTTCTTCGACACCAACTTTCACCCTACGAAGAGCGGCTGTTCCAGTCGCGCGGCCGCGTCGGCGCGTCCGAGGCACGGGCTATTATCCGCCGGCAGGTTCTATCGGCCATCTCTAAAGCTTACCCCTGGCTGTCGGATGAATGCGCAAAGCAGATAAGGCAGACGTGGTACGACGCATGACAGGTCGTGATACAAACAAGCATTCGGTGGGGGCTCGCTACATGAGGAGACGGCGAGGGTGGTGTGCCGTTTGGGGTTCTGAGCCGGGCTGACAGTGTGAACTTCCTTCAGAGCACTGATTTAGTAAAGAACTATTAAACCCCGCCAAGAAGGTGTTTAATACAACTTCCAGCGCGTCTATCAGCTCAACCGCATTATGAATATTTGGTGAATTGAGCATATTTGCTGTACAGCAAATATAGAAAATAATCTCGATGGATATCGGCCTAGAAGCCGGGTGTTTTTGAGCGGATGATTCTGAAGCTGTGGGGTGCCTCGTCTAGGCCTTCGGTTGTACTACCTCATAACCTCGGTCAGAAACGTTCCCTCCTTTCCAGCCAGGCGAACTCAACCTCAGAGTCGGCATGGCAGCGCGACGTTTCCGGCGCATCCTATGTCTTGAACTCATGCTCAACCTCAATCTTCTTGACTTCTGATGGCGGAAACATAAGCTTTTTCTCATACACACTATATCCCTAGTTCGGTCGGCGATATCTGAGTTCCTAGGTCGCCCTCCCTTCTTACATGAGAAATAAAGCGATAATAATTTCCTAAAAGGTTAGGCTTTCCTACGTAAGAAAATGCAAGAAAATAGGAAATGATCGGGTACATAGGAGTAGGAAGGGGCAAGAAATAAAGGTTTCAAAGCGTCACTGTGAAGTGAGAAGAAGTAATCCTGCATTTGCTCTTTCCCCAACTTAACCCTCAACTGACGCTTCTACGTCAGCCACGTCCGCACCGCCGTGCTCGTCCGGATCCATCTTGGGCGGCAGTAGCGCCAGCAGTTCTGCTGGCGCCCACCAGCGCGGGATCATGACGAGCGTAGTGTCAACGAACTTCTTGCTCGCCGCAGACTCGTCGTAGGTGGCCTCGGCGTGAAGAGCCGTGTAGATAGCGTCACGGATAAGTCCCTCGAATTCCTCGTCGCGCATGCGCGAGCTGCGGTCGCGGTAGGACTTGAACTGCTGCACCCACCTGTATCGCTTGAGAGCGTTCTGCACGGCGGCTGCGATGAACATAGCCCGCTGTTGCGTCTCGTCTTGGCGCTTCCCGATCTTCTTCGACCGCCACCAGTCGTAATACTCGAAAGGGTTTTGCCTGGCCCCATCCGTGATCAGGAGTATCTGCTCGCGCAACGCCTCCGCCATGTGCTCCTGAAGCCTCATACCGCGAAGCAATCGTCCCGTGTACGGCAGCATGGTCGTCCTGTAGTTGGCGTCCATCTCGCACATGTGCCTGACGCGGTCGAGAGCTCCGTGGAGGTCGCCCTTGAGCAGATCGAGGGCTAGCTCGCACGCCGGGGCGTGGCTGCCGTGCCAAGAGTCGCGCTCCTTGATGCGCCGGTAGGCCTTCTCTGCCATCCCGACGTCGCCGGCGTGGAAGTAGGGTAGTGCCTCCTCGAAGATCTTAGGCGACTCCTGATCCGCCAGCCGCAGCAACTCGTCGGCGCCGATTTCAAGCGCCCGCTCCAACTCAGCCCGCGTGACGCGGTCCTCCTTCGATCCCTCGCCCGTGTCACTCGGCTCGATCTCACGCAAGCTGACCAACAGACTCACCTTGTCCGCGGTGATGCCGAGTTCCTCGGCGACGACGGCGAACGGCAGTTCCTCGTACTCGCCCGGATCGAGGAGGATGGAAAGCTCTGCGTCCAGCTCGGCGACCTTATCCGCGCGCCGCCTTTTCCACTCCTCGAAGCCCTGGTCGGTCTTAAAGTGGCGCCGTGTTTTGGTCGTCACCTCTTCCCTAATTTTGTCCAGCTCTTTGTGGATTTGCTGCTTGCGCAGCTCGATCGGCGGTACTCTTGGTTTGCTGCGCCTCATTGAATTTAAGCTCCTTTTGTATAGTGATTTAGAGTGTTTACATGGTGCCATTCTAGCGCGACAATGAACTTCCGCGTCCGGCCGTACTCACAGTCCTATAACGCCAATGCTATAAGCTGTGAGGCATCAGCACCATTCAACACTCAACCCCGGAGGTGCGAAGATGGATACTCATTCACCACCCGACGATCCGCTTGATAAAGCAAGGGACCAAGTTTTAGTCGACAACACGGCGCAGACCGTGTTCAAACACCTCGAGGCGCTCGAGAACAAAAGGGCGCGAATCATGTCACGCTGGGTGTGGGAGTTGCTCCAGAATGGGCGAGACGTAGCACCCGCGGGTGGAGGCTTGGCGATTGAACTCTCGGTAGATAAAGAACATCTAGTCTTCCGCCACAACGGTAGTCATTTCACGGAGGCCGAAATCGCCCACCTGATCTACCACGGTTCGACGAAGCAGAGCGGAGCCGGAACGGTGGGGCACTTCGGGTCAGGTTTCATAAGCACCCACCTGATCTCACGGCGAATAAGAGTCCGCGGCGGCATGAGAGACGGCCGCCATTTTGATTTCGTACTAAACCGCGCCGGATCATCCCCAGAATCCTTAAGCCAGGCCATGTATCAATCTTGGGAGGAGTTCAAGTCGTCTTTAGGGACAAGTCCCAGTACCGACGGTGCAGGTTTTACGACTGAATACGCTTATGACCTGGGCGATGACACTTCGGCCGCCATCAAGTCGGGAGTGGGTGCTCTTCGAGCCTGCGCCCCCCTAGTCCTGGCATTCAACCCTGCCATTTCGTCGATCAGCATCGGGTACGACGGCGATGAACTTCTCTATAAAAGGGCCGAGCGGCAAGACTTGGGGGACTCAATAGCTCTTCATCGACTCCGATGCAGGGCAGCCCGCGGCGAGCATGTCGCCCATTACGTCGCGATGGCAGAAAAGGAGGGCTTGGCGGTAGCTATACAGTTGGTCGAATCCGGAGACAATCTTTCGTTAGTGACAGATCGGGTAATCCCCCGAATCTCGCTGGCATTTCCGCTCTCGGGCACGGAGGAGTTTTGTTTCCCGGCGATTATCAACAGTGAGTCCTTTGTGCCGACGGAAGATCGGGACGGCATCTTCTTGGGGACGGGTGACAACGCGGCCAATCGGCTGAACATGAAATTAACCGAAGAGGCGTGTGATCTATTGCTCGGCCTAATGTCGGTCGCGACCAAGCAAAGGTGGGTGGGAGCACACGCACTTGCCAAACTACCCGATCTAGGGCGCAACAACTGGTTGGATGAAAATTGGCTCAGCGTGACCATCAGAGATAAGCTGATCAATCAGCTTCGCGGTCACGACCTGTTGATCAACTTAAGCGGCGGCGAAATCGCGCCCCAAGACGCCTGGATTCCTTTCGGCACCGGCGCCGTCGACCAGGCAGAGCTGTGGCAACTGACCTCCGATCTGCGCGCGGCTCCGGCGCGCCTGCCGGCAAGAGAAGATACAAGACCCTGGGCTGAAAACGTCTCAAGCTGGATAAGGTTCCTTGAAAAGAGGGTCGAGGAATTACCGGAAGTATGGACCGTCCGCAAGCTGGCTTATCATGTCGCGCGGCTCGGTTCAATGGGCGGTATAGAACAGGCACTCGTCGACGGGGCTGACGCGCTCGGCTGGCTCAATAAACTGCACGCGCTAATCATTAAGGCGGGGCAGATTAGTTTATTCGACGAGCTCGAACTACTACCCGATCAAGTAGGCAAACTTAAAAAACGGAAGGAAATATCGAAGGACGCCGGTATCGGCGAGCGGCTAAAGGACATTGCCGAACTCGTCGGTATAGACATCAGGGGGCGGCTGCTTCATGCCGGGATTCTATCCAAGGAGTTGGTCGACCTCTTACCTCAAAAGAACGAGCGGGACTTGCTGAGCGAGACCCTGGAGGAGTTGAAAGGGAAGGCCGGGAAAAACTCTGCCCCGAACGCCGATTTCAAAGAGGCAAACCTTAAACTATTCGCATGGGTTGCGGAGAATAATTACATCGACTTTCTCGACGGCTACCCCGTCCTTACAGAACTCTCTTCCGAGGATTCGTATCAATTCCTCCACCTGACCCGGTCACTCAACGAGGACACCCCGTTAGCGCCACACGGCTGTTGGCCTCAGGCCGCGAGTGAGTTCATCGCGCTCTTTCCGAAGCAATACGTGCTCCTGTCCGCGTATTACGCTCACTGCCAAGACGCGAACCTGTGGGGTAACTTGGCGAGTTATGGCTATGTCCGCACCAGCCCCTTATACGGGAGCAGCGAGCAGGTAAGCAGGTTTTTGCCCGACGAGCCCCTGCCAGAAATCGTCAAAGGAGAGAACCACCAGACAACGGACGTGGTGGATACCACCCAGATAGCCTTCCTCACCAAGAAGGACGTAGGCTTAATTGACACGGCGAGGAAAAGTAAGAGTAAAGCCTTGGGGCTGCTAAATTTCTTGGTGTCTTTCATCTTGGCGGAGGACCCCGACGCCTTCGTACCTTCAGAGTCTGATTGTGAGTGTGGCAAACCGCACCGGTATTACCCGGCGGGTTGGTTAATTCCTCTGCGGGACAGGCGCTGGGTTCCGCTCGACGCCAACCGTGCCGAGACGCCGAACGCCCAATCATTATCATCTCTGCTCCAGGGAAGTAATGAGATGATCCAGGCACTTTCGGCGGGGAAGCCCGCCCAGTTACTCAAAACGATCGGAGTAAGTGTTGCCGACTTCCTACTCAGGACTGTAGCGGAGGAGGAAACCGACAGGATTTCGCTGGCCCTGTCCATGACCGAGATCTTCGAGGCGGCAGGGCGGGACCAACAGCGGATCGGGCTCCTCGCCGAAGAGATTAGCTCAAACCCGGAAATCTTAGATCAAATCGAGGAGGGGCGGAGAAGACGCGAACGGATCCACCGCAATCAATTTGTAGGCGCTTCGGTCGAGAAGTTGTTAGCCCAAGCACTGTCGTCATCCGGCTTAAACGTTACCCGCACCGGCGTAGGATCCGACTACGAAGTCGAAAGTGACGTGGTTGACGATGCGGGAGAAGTACTACTGAAGATTAACAAGGGTACTACCTCTTACCTGATCGAGATGAAGGCCACCACCGGAACGGACGCCAAGATGACCGTAAAGCAAGCAGAAACTGCCACGAAGAACAAAGCGGGCTTTGTTCTTTGCATGGTGACATTACCGGACCGCCAAGTGACAGAAGAGATCGTCAGACAGAATGCCCGTTTCGTCTTCGACATCGGAGAACGGCTCGAACCTTTATGGCTGGAATACGATGCCATCGAGGCATTAAAGAAAGACGCAAAGACCCTCAGCGGTGACATCGAATTAGTTATCATCGAAGCCGGAACGCGGTTTAAGGTGGGGATAGATACTTGGCGGTCGGGCAGTCCACTTGAGGAAGCAGTGAAGATCTTCCTCAGAGAAAAATAACATGGACTGTTGTTGCAAAAACGTAGGAGTCCTGCACACGCTAGTAGGCCGTGTGCTCTAACTCTCTGCAAAATCGACCTCTTCATTTTAGGTGAGCACTTAACCCTCGCGGGGCGAGACCCCTCTCAGAGACGGTTGGCGAGAGACTGTACCAGTGTCGATGTGCTCCAACGGCTAAAGCGGCTTGCAATGAATTAGATATCAAGGAGCATAGAGGAGATGGACCTGCAACTGGAAGGAAAGCGCGCACCAGTCACGGGGTCGCCTCGTTTTCCTTTACTTATTAGTTATTCTTCTTTGTCCAAGTTGAGTCCGGCCGAGTTGATGCAGTAACGCAGTCCGGTTCGGCATGTTCCACCATTGTCCACGTGCCCAAGGTATGCCATGTCTGCGAGCGTGTCCTTGTAGTTCGCTGATAGATCCGGCTTCCTCCTGACTCGAGACAACTTTGAGGTATATGATGCGCTCCTATAGCTACTTTAGCAATGGAGTCGACAAGCAACATTAACGAGATAATTAACAGGACAGCGTAATGGGATCGTCTTTTTCATGGCTCGATTATTCTGAGCATGAGCGGCGCAAGATGCTCGACGTGATTCATCTCTTCCAAGAGAAGGACACTCGCGACGAGCTCGGCATAGGCACAGTACGGGATGCCTTCGCCGACCTACTCTTCCCCGGCACCAGCACGATCCAGACCCGCGCCAGGTATTTTCTGTTCGTCCCCTGGATATATCTTGGTCTGGAAAGGCGCAAAGTCGCGTCTAATACAGTCGGGAAGAAGGCGAGGGATGAAGAGACCGCCCTCATAGAGGTTCTCGCCCGCTCAGATGATGCGCAAGGCACTATCGGAGTCGTCGCCCGCCGAAACCTGAAACGCCTACCGAGTAACATCTACTGGCAGGGGCTGGGCCGTTGGGGCATTCGCATATTCCCCGGGTCACAGGATCAGTATCACCGGTCTTTAGATCTGTTCTACTCGCAAAGCGAGCGACAACGGAAGAATGACGACGGGGAGTTGGTGGACGGTAGGGGGGCGCGCAACTGGCACCCAGGTCTGCCGCCCGCGCCCAAGGATTTCCCGCGGAATGCGTCTCTTCGCCTCACGGCTCACGAGGCGAGGTACTTGCGGGAACGCATTCTGACGCACGTCCCGCAAAGCATGCTCGCCTTCCTCGTCGACGGGGGGCGGCTGGAGGCTTCGACAGAGTTCCCCTGGGCGCATCCGCAACTCGCGGAATTTCCCCCCCACGTTCGCGAACAGCTCGGGCACGCGCGCAACTTTTCGGAAGTCATCCACGGCGCGGCGTTGCTCTACAACTTGATGCTCGCCGAAGCGGCCCGTCAGGAAGACCTGATTGAAGAATACCGCGAGCGGTTGCGTGAGTGGGCGTCTTTGCTGAGCCCGCGCCGCGCCGAGCTTCTCGGCTGGGATCGCCGGAGATTCTGGGAAATGGTCGAGCTCGGTAACCAACGCGTCAAGCTCCCGACGCGCCTCTTTGTCGACGGCTGGCTCGGCCTGACACTCTCGAACACGGACGCCATCGACGTCGCGGCGGATAAGCGCGCCCGGCAGTTGATACACGACCGGGAGAGCCAGCTCAAGCGCGGGCAGGCCCGCCTCGACAACATTCGCGCCCGCGAGCTGTGGAACGAGGAGGCGGGGACGAAGCAACTCAGTTACCGCTGGCCGGTCGCGCAGACGATTGTCCGGGACATCCTCACCGCCCTCTCCGACGAAGAATCCCATGCTTGAGCCCCAGAGCCGACGCCACCTTCTCGAAGCACTGCGCCCGCCGCCCGGCTACGCGCTCGACTGCGCGATCGGGACGACCTTCTCTCTCGATCTGCTGACGATGTTGACCGCGCCTCTCGCGTTCACGCTCTTCGACTGGGAGGACGAGGGGGGACGGCCGACCGCCGATCCGCTGGCGCTGCTCGAGGCGGTGCGCCGCTACGCGGGGCGCATCAGCGTCTTCTGCCAGGCCGGGCAAATCGCCGTCCCGAAGAAGAACCAGCCGCTCCTCGGCTATCTCGAAGATTCAGTATTCGAGGTCAAGGCGCGGCATCCCGACGGGGTCTTTCACCCGAAGGTCTGGGTTCTTCGTTTCACGTCCCCGGAGGAAACCCCGCTCTACCGTCTCCTGTGCCTTTCTCGCAACCTGACGTTCGACCGCTCCTGGGACACGGTACTCGTCCTGGAGGGGGAATACGTTGAACGCCGCAACGCCCACGCCTCGAATCATCCGCTCGGCAACTTCGTGGCGGAGCTGCCCAGAATGGCCCTACGCCCCGTGCCGGGGAGGGTCTTAGCCGACGTCGAGCGCGTGCAGTACGAGCTGCGGAGGGTAGTCTTCGAGCCGCCGGAAGGATTCGACGAGATGTATTTCTGGCCGCTCGGCATCGAAGGCACCCGCCGCTCGTGGCCTTTCGCCCCCCGCGGGCGGCGCTTGGACCGCGTGCTGGTCGTCTCACCTTTCGTCCGCGCAAAGTGTCTCGCACGGTTAGCCGGGGAGCGCGGTGGAAACCTCCTCATATCGCGACCCGAGGAGCTCGACGCGCTCGGCCCCGGCTGCCTGGAGAATTTCGAGCGGGTCTATGTGTTAAGCCCCGCGGCCGATTCGCAGGAAGAGCCGGACGAAGAGGCCGCGGAAACTGCGCAGGAATCGCTTTCCGGCCTCCACGCGAAACTGTATGTCGCCGACGCTGGATGGAAGGCGCGCGTCTGGACCGGCTCCGCCAACGCCACCGACGCGGCCTTCAACGGCAACGTCGAGTTCCTCGTCGAACTCGTGGGGGAAAAGAGCAGGTGCGGCGTCAACGCCTTCCTCTCCCAGGCGCAGGGCCAGACCAGCTTCAGGGACATGCTGCAGGAGTTCACCCCGTCCGAGCAGCAGCCCGACTCGGAGTTGAGACGGCTCGAGCGACTGGCCGACCGGGCGCGACGAGAATTAGCCGCCGCCGGGTTTACCGCACACATAGGTCCGGCCGATCAGGCGGACGCTTATCAAGTATCACTGCGTTTACGGGAAGGGGCCTCTTTGACCCTCCCTCCCGAGACGACAACGCGGTGCCGGCCCATCACCTTGCACGAGGCGGCGTCAATCACCCTGACGGGGGACTCGGGCGAGGTGGCGACACTCGGCCCGGTCTCCTTCGAAGCCATCACCTCGTTCTTCGCTTTTGAAGTTTCGGCGACCGACGGCGAGCGTCAGGCGGCCGCCCGCTTCGTACTCAACGTCCCGTTGGAGGGCGCACCTTCCGACAGACAAGAACGCATCTTGCGCTCGCTACTGAAGAGCAAAGACAGCGTCCTCCGCTTCATCCTCTTCCTCCTCGCGGAAGGCGGGGCAGACACCGCGGCCATATTGCTCGCCGCCCGCGCGCGGCTTTCGGGAAAAGAGAGTCGCGGCGGAAATGGCTTCGAGTTCCCCCTCTTTGAGATTTTAGTGCGTGCTTTAGACCGCGACCCGGCGAAGCTCGATCAGGTCGCGCGCCTAGTAAACGACTTGCGGAAATCTCCGGAAGGGCGGCAACTCCTGCCCGAAGGATTCGATTCCGTGTGGGAGCCGGTCTGGGCCGCGCGCGAAGGGTTGAACGGATGAAAGCGACCTCCCCTCGCCTCGACGCCGATTCTGTCCTCAAGGGGCTGAAAGATTTTCAGCGGAGGACGGTGGACTACGTCTTCCGCCGTCTCTACCTCGACGACCCCCCGGCGCGACGCTTCCTGGTCGCCGACGAAGTGGGACTCGGTAAGACGCTCGTCGCCAGGGGGGTGATCGCCAGGGCCGGCGAGCAACTGCGGGGCAAGGTCTCGCGCATCGACATAGTTTACATCTGCTCCAACGCCGACATCGCCCGCCAAAATATCAACCGGCTGAACGTCACGGGCGGCGAAGATTTCGAATTGGCCTCCCGCATCACGCTGCTCCCGATCATGCTGCATGATCTCAAGCATAAGCCCCTCAACTTCATCTCCTTTACGCCGGGCACGTCGTTCGACCTGAAGAAGAACCTCGGCATCGGCGGCGAGCGCGCTCTGCTTTATTGGCTGCTGAAGAGGGCGTGGCACTTGCGCGGCACCGGCCCCCTTAACCTCTTACAGGGGAATGCCGGGGTCGAGGGGTTTCGGCACCGGGTGAATTCGTTCAACCACAACCACCAGATCGACGAGTCGCTGGCCGGCGAGTTTGCGCAGGCACTGGACAGGCACGTCGCGGCGGCGCGGGAGAAAGGGGAAGCGGACATACGCGCCCGCTTCGACGAACTCTGCCGGCGTTTCGGCCGCACGCGCAAACACATCCCGCGCGACGACGCGCACGACCGGGCGCTGATGATCGGCGAACTCCGCGGCCTGCTCGCCGCCACGTGTCTGGTAGCCCTCCAGCCCGACCTCATCATCCTCGACGAGTTCCAGCGCTTCAAACACCTGCTGGACGGGACGGACAAGGCCAGCGACCTCGCGCGCGGCCTGTTCGAATACCCGGAGGCGCGAGTGCTCCTGCTCTCCGCCACCCCTTATAAGATGTACACGCTGGCGGACGAGGAGAAGACGGACGATCACTACAAGGACTTTCTGAGGACGCTGCGATTTTTACAGAATGACGCGGGCCGGGCGGCCGGGTTCGAGCGACTTCTTGACGAGTACCGGCGGGAACTCTTCCGCCTCGGGAACGGCGGCGGCCGACTTCCCGTCATCAAAGACGAGTTAGAGAAAGAGTTGCGCCGGGTGATGGTGCGAACCGAGAAGCTGGCCGTCTCTCAAGATCGGGACGGCATGCTGAAGGAGGTTTCGAGCGCCGCGACGAGGCTCGAAGCGAAGGATTTACATTCGTACCTCGCCTTGCAAAAGATGGCCCGCCTGCTCGGCGAGGCGGACACGCTGGAGTACTGGAAATCGGCCCCCTACCTCTTGAACTTTATGGACGATTACAAACTCAAGAGCGCGTTCGTGGAGTCGCTACAGGTCGCGGGGCGTGAGGCCGGTCTTGCCGAAGCCATGGGCGACGGAAATGGACTGTTACTCAACTGGCGAGAGATAGTGAGGTACAAGCGCGTCGACCCGGGAAACGCGCGCCTGCGCGGTTTGCTTGACGACACCGTCGGGGGAGACGTTTGGCGTTTGTTGTGGGTGCCGCCCTCGCTCCCTTACTACCGTCTCGACGGCCCTTTCGCCCAGGCCTCCGCGGCGCGGTTCACCAAGCGGCTGGTCTTTTCTTCGTGGAAGGTCGTGCCGAAGGTCATCTCGACCCTCCTCAGCTACGAGGCGGAGCGTCTGATGATGCGCTCCTTCGAAGAGTCTCCCGAGAATACGCCCGAAGCGCGCAAGCGCAGGAGGCCGCTGCTGAGATTCGCGCGGGCCGATGATCGCCTGACGGGCATGCCCGTGCTCGGCCTGCTCTACCCGTGTGTGACCTTGGCGCGCGAGTGCGACCCTCTGCCGTCTGCCGTAGAGAATCGGGGGACGGCCGAATTGCCGTCCTCCGCACAGGCCGTCGAAAAATTAAAGGCTCGCGTCGAGCGCTTGCTGCCGAAGATCGTTAACAAGCGCACGAGAGGCCCGGAAGACGAGGCGTGGTACTGGGCCGCCCCGATCCTTCTCGATCTTCACTTCGATAAGAAGGCGACCGGCGAGTGGTTTTCACAAACCGGCCTTGCCGAAGTCTGGTCCGGCGAGGCAGGCGCGCAGGAGGAGGACGGCGAGCGGTCTCACTGGGCCGAGCACGTCGAATACGCGCGCGAGTTGGTAGCGGGCCGCCTCCGCCTCGGGAGGCCGCCGGAAGACCTTTCCCTCGTGCTCGCGCAGATGGCGCTCGCCGCCCCCGGCACCGCCGCCCTGCGGGCGCTGTCCCGCGTCACGGGCGGGATGAAGAGTAAGGTGCCCGGCGGGCTTCGGACGAGCGCCGCGCAGGTCGGCTGGTCTTTCCGCCGCCTGTTCAACCTGCCGGAAGCGATGGCGCTGTTACGCGGGATGGATCCGTCGGAGCCTTACTGGCGTCGCGTGGTCGAATACTGCGTGAGCGGCTGTCTTCAATCGACACTCGACGAATACGCCCACATTCTCCGCGAGTCGCTCGGTTTGCTGGATCAGTCGGCCGAGGATACCGCGGGCAAAATCGCCGGGGCCGTGCGGGGCGCCCTCTCGTTGCGCACCTCGACCGTGGGCGTCGACGACGTCAGGGTCAATCCGTCCCGCGCGACCATTAAAGTGGAAAGGGGCCGAAGAATGCGCATCCACTTTGCGATGCGCTTCGGCGAAGAGAAGAACGACGACGCTCAGGACGTGACGCGCGCCGAACAGGTGCGCGAAGCGTTCAACTCGCCCTTCTGGCCCTTCGTGCTCGCCACCACATCCGTCGGCCAGGAGGGGCTCGACTTTCACCACTACTGCCACGCGGTCGTGCATTGGAACCTGCCCTCCAACCCGGTCGATCTGGAACAGCGTGAAGGGCGCGTGCACCGCTACAAGGGGCACGCGGTGCGAAAGAATCTCGTCCTCAAGTACGGGACGACGGAATTTTCCGGCGCTTTTCATGATCCCTGGGAAGAACTCTTCAGCGCGGGGAAGAATGATCGTCCGGCCGAAGCTTCCGACCTCGTGCCTTTCTGGGTTTTCACCCTTGAAGGGGGCGCTCGGATTGAACGCCACGTGCCCGCCCTGCCCCTGAGCAGAGACGGGGAGCGATTCGCGGCGCTGCGCCGGTCTCTGGCCGTTTATCGAATGGTATTCGGGCAGTCTCGACAGGAAGACCTGGCTGCGTATCTTCTTGCCCATCTTCCAGAATCGGACATCGAACGTGTTGCGGAGGAGCTTCGCGTCAATCTCGAGCCGCCGTCGGCTTCGTAGATTAAAAGCACTGGGATGTGGCGCTTTAGATTCGTGCGATACGGATTTGGATGGTGGGATGATGTCGAATACGGAAGAGCAAGATCGTTTAAAACTTGGAGCCTCGCGAGAGGAATTGCTCGATTAGGGGCACGTAGGAACCCGCCGCTCAGTTACCGCGCACTGCGTTCTCGCGGGGTTGAAGTGGTTGACGAGCCGCCTGCTGAAGTCTTCTGCCTTCCGGTTCTTGATGAGGAGCAATGACCTTCCTCCCGGCGAGTGAGGAGCAGGGGTTTGTCATACAAGAGCAAGCCGGTGAGGCTTTAGGAACGGAGTTTACAAGTGAGCGATATATAGACCACAAGCTACAGACAACAGAGACCGCCAAGAAGCTGTAATCCAGGGTGCTCGACAGCTACGATCCAGACGTTTTCCTAAAGTATTTCATAGATACACTGTCTGAGCACTTATCTCTACTTTTAGTAGCAGATTCGCTACTTCTAATTGCGGAACTGTGTTTTCGACTTGTTTTCGTAGATCGAGGAGGCTGTATAGTTCAATTGCTTTTGGTGATCGGTGTAAATATTCAGACTAAAAGGGTTTGCATCTATAAGTTGTCTAGTCTTTCTATTCAATCCCAAAATTTAGCTGCCATTTATCGGCATGGGTATGCCCCTTGCCATAGAGCCACCCGCTGGTCTTAGGGATCTTGTTTTAGACTGGGCTGGCGCTTGCCCGCGCCACTAAAGTGGCCGCCTAATGACTCGGTCGATATAAACCGGAGGTTGGTGAAGGTGAAAAGTATGAGGTTAGCTACTGTTAAGAACCGCGCCCTATGTTCGCTTTTAGTCGTCGCGCTGGTGGCCGTGAGCGCTTTTTCGGGATGTAACAGAGGGGCGGCAGGTCCTTCAGGCCAAGAGACCGTTTACGAACGAGTTATCAAGGCCGGAAAGATACGGGCGGCTTATATCAGCTACCCGCCAGCCTGCATGAAGGACACCAAGACGGGGAAACTAACAGGCATCTTTGTGGAGACTCTTGAAAAAGCCGCCGAGAATGTCGGGCTCAAGGTGGAATGGACGGAAGAAGTCGGCTGGGGTTCCCAAATCGAAGGCCTTCAGGCTGATCGCTACGACATCATCGGCTCACCTGTTTGGGCGAATCCGACCCGCGGCAAAATGACGGGTCTCTCTATCCCGGTCTACTACAGCGGTATCGGGATTTACGTGAGGCAGGACGATAATAGATTCTCCAATAATTACACCGCCATCAACTCCAGCAACGTCAGAATTGCCACCATTGATGGTGAAACCGGTGATTTGATCGCCAGGACGCAATTCCCGCTGGCGCAACGCGATTCTTTGCCCCAGACTACCGACATATCGCAACTGTTCCTCGAGCTAACCGGCAACAAGGCGGATGTGATGTTCGCCGAACCATACTTCGCCCACCAGTTCCTCCAGGGGCATCCTAACTCGGTGAAAAACATCGCGGCGGAAAATCCTATCCGCACCCTCGGCAACGTCTACATGTTTAAGAGGGATCAAGCGGAATTCAAACAAATGCTCGACGTGGCAGTCGAGGACCTGATTAACAGCGGGTTCGTAGATCAATTAATAAGTAAATATGAGCCTGCGCCGAATACCTTCTACCGCGTCGCTCAGCCCTACCGGTTGATTGAACAAACCGGCAGTAAGAGCGCCACGGCTTCGGTTAGATGAGTGGCCAACCTATAAAAGTGCGCAGTCATACCGGAGCAAAGGCGGGTCTTTCTAGTGTCGGTACTGGATATTTTAACGAAATATAGAGGGGAGTTCCTTTATGGGCTGTGGGTTACCTTGAAACTGTGCCTGCTGATCTGGCCGATAGGAATTGTAGTCGGAACGGCTCTCGGGGTGGCTGGTGCCAAGTGGAAGTTGGGAGTTGGAATCCCTTCCAAAGTTATATCATTCACGCTTTCAGGGATACCCATTCTGGTCTTTCTTTTCTGGCTACATTATCCCGCGCAGTCCTTATTAAAAATCGTAGTTAATCCATTCTATACCGCCGCCGCCGCCCTTTCCATCATCAACGTGCTGCTGGTTGCCGATCTGATCCGTGGCGTTTTGAATGACTTCCCGACGCAGTACATTATGGCCGCGCGCGTGTGCGGTCTTTCGCATCAGCAGACGGTTCTGAACATACAACTCCCTATCATCTTCAGGCAGGTGCTGCCGAGCCTTCTTCTAATTCAGGTGTCAATGTTGCAGGCGACGCTCTTCGCGAGCCTGATCTCCGTGGACGAAATCTTCCGGGTGGCGCAGAGAATCAACTCGGAGGTTTACCGGCCGGTTGAGATTTACACCGCGCTCGCCGTGCTCTTCCTGGCAGTCTGCCTTCCGCTGCACGGGCTTGCCTACTGGCTCAAAGCAAGATTCACCAGAGACCTGTCAGAACAGTGAGGGATCGAAGGGGGCGGGCGAAGATGCTTATAGGCAAAGACATCCACAAGGCATTTGGAACCAGGAAGGTTCTCGCCGGGGTGAATGCCTCTATAGCGCCCGGCCAGATCACGGCCCTCATCGGTCCCAGCGGTGGCGGCAAGAGCACTTTCCTGCGCGCCATGTCACTCCTCGACCCCCCGAACAGTGGTAGTGTCACCGTCGATGAGGCGACGTATGTTTACCCGAAAAAGGGGGGCAACGGCATGCCGCCCCCTTGGCCGAAATTGACGATCGTGTTCCAGCAACTCTTCCTATGGCCTCATCTCACGATCCGCCAGAACATCGCACTGCCGGGGAAGAACACCAACGGGCACCGACTGAACGGCATAGTGGATGAGCTCATCGGGCTTTTTGACTTAAGTGAGTTCGCCGATCGTTATCCCAACCAGGTCTCCCTAGGTCAGCGGCAGCGCGCGGCTATTGCGCGCGCCCTCGCGCTACAGCCTAAATACCTCCTCCTCGACGAGATCACCTCCGCACTCGACGTCGAGCACGTGAGTAAGCTGCTGAATCACATCAAAACCATTCGCGACCGGGGGACGGGAATACTGCTGATTACACACCTGATCGGTTTCGCCGAACGGGCGGCCGACCAGATTCTTTTCATGGAGAGAGGGACAATAGTGGAAGCCGGGGGGCCGGAACTGCTCTCCTCGCCGAAAAGCAGACGACTGGCCCAATTTCTCTCACTCGTTGGCACTGCTAATTAGGCCAACATCAGGAGGACGTATCATGGAATATGAATTTATGACCTCGCCTTTTGTGGCAGACGCAATCATAGCTTACATGCGAGAGGGCAATGTTCCCCCTGACGAGGACGCGGTTCTCCTCGACCGTATGCCGGTCATTGATACTCTGCGTCGGGTGGTGGTAGACGATGATGTTCCGTTGATTCTGAGAATTATCGAAAAGGAGTCGGGACCGGCGGCGGGTTTGGCTTGTAGCCTTTTACGCCAACATGCACTTCGGCCGGACGTCAAGAAATGCTTCGAATCCAGGTGGGAGACGGCGAACCCTTATCTCAGGAACAGGTTAATGTGGAGGATGCTTGACGATCCGGAACTTCGGGAGGAGCGGCATCAAGAACTCTTCAAGTTCGTGCTGGCAGAATGGGATACCTTCAGAGATTTCAACCTGACGTTTTACGGGAGTGGAAAGGAGGGTATCGCTAACTTCAAAGCGCGAATCGAAGATCCCACATTCCCCGAGTCCAAGAAATGGATTTACCTCTGTTGCGCTCCGTCTGTGATTGAAGATCCTACGGAGGCGGAGGAGCTGGTCAATCTGGGCCTTTCGATGAGTGATCCTTTTACCCGTGAAGTCGCGGTCACCCTACTGCAACGATTCTTCCCGGACAAGGGCGAATCTGGAAACGGAAGATAGCAACTTAATGACAGAGAGACTCGGCCGCAACTTTGCGAACAGGAGTTGACATGACGTATAGGGTTGAACAGAAACAATGGCTTGCCGTTCTGGGAGGCGCCACACGATACGGTAATGAACAGGTCATCACCGCTTTCAAAGTTGGCCGGGAGATTGCCAGAAAGGGGAAAAACCTCGTGACCGGCGGGACTACGGGGATACCTTATGCCGCCGCTATGGGAGCCAAACAAGAGGGCGCGCTGGTCGTAGGCATTTCCCCTGCGGCGAGCTTCGAGGAGCACCTTATTAGATACAAGAAGCCGCTGGATTACGCAGATTTCATCGTCTATACAGGCACCGGTGTTGCCGGACGGAGCTCTATTCTCCTTCAATCCGTCCCCGGCGCCGTCTTTATAGGAGGTGAATTCGGCACCCTCAATGAGTTCAGTGCGGCGTGGATGTGCGGCAACAATGTCTTGGGGGTTTTACTCGGCACCGGCGGCGTGTCCGAGCGCTTCCAAGATATCCTTTCTGACATTGAAACCACTTGGGGAAGCAAGGCAATCTTTGACTTAGACCCTATTGAACTCGTCCATAAGGTTTGCGAAGAGGTCGATCAAATGTACTCGACTCGGTCCTCTCAACTACAGGCCGACGAAATTGGGAGGGATGTGCGGAACATCATCGGGCAGTTCCTCGACGAGGAGAGTGAAAGATCATGCGTGAAACAGTCGGCGACTATCCCGATTGGCGTTCCATCAACTATAAACCTGCTATAGCCGAACTGTTGCCCGCCGCCCTGCTCCCGTACCTGTCGAGCGGGCAGACTGCCCTGGACGTCGGTTGTAACACGGGCAGCGTCGCCTTATTTCTTGCGAAGCATGGCCTGAGCGTGCTCGGTGTTGACATCAACCCCGAGTCGATTCGCACGGCCAACGAGCGGGCCGAAGAAACCGGCTTGCGGGCCAGGGTTCGTTTCATCGCGACCGATGTCACGGCGGAGCAAAATCTCGGTGCGTTTGATGCGGTACTGATGATCCGGCTGCTCACCTGCTTCCCCTCTCTTCATAGCTGGCGCTCACTTTTACGGCGGGCAGGTTCTCTCCTCAAAGACGAAGGCATTATTTACATCAACGATTTCAAGATTGCGGAGAATAGCGAGGTGTACCGGGAGAGGTACGCTGCCGGTGCTCGATTGGGGTGGAGGACGGGGAATTTCGCAGTCAACGACAAGGCAGGCCGGCTCCTCTTCATCGCACACCACCATTCCGAGCAAGATCTCGAAGAGATCACTTCGCCGTACTCGCAACTGGAACTCAATTTTAGGAAATCCCTCTCGATGAATGGGAACGAGTGTGAAATGTTCGAGTTCATAGGGCGGAGATTGCGACTATAAAGGATGCCTCTTTTTACTCCCGAACTCAGTAATGCGGTAAGCGCCGCGGAAGGGCGCTAAGGATCGGGCGACATACTTTCGCACACGGAGGGTTAGAAATGCCGACAGAATTCATCGAACGCGGGGGGCTCGGGAATCCGGATGACGGCGGGTCAAAGGAATCAATAAAACTCCGACCCATCCATTACCTGCGCTCTGAAGCCCCGACTGAGATGCTCGTGGCTGCCGAGAAGTACGAAAGGAAATTCGGGATCAGGTTTGACTCCCTAACCTATTTCTCGAAAGAACTATTCGACACACTCCATCGCAAGGAAGGTGACGTGACGAAAGTTCCGGACAGCGTGACCATTGCCTCGCAGTCTGATGAAACCATCCTTGATGACATGGAAGCCCTCGGCCAAGTCGCAAACAGCGAGTCGGTCAGCCTACATCAGCGCGAGCGCTATTTCTCCGCCTTGAAAAGTATTTACGGCAAACTGCCGTCGCGCCCCGACTTGGCGGCCCAGGACGAAAGTACGCTTTTCGTCGGGATCGAGCGTGAGGGCCGGATTTTGGCGGAGGCGATGGGGTGGCTACCCGCGACGCACAACCTACACCCGGACGCGAAAAGGGTAGCCTACGACGAGGGGCTTTTGATCGGGCTCGGCGAATTTCCGCCGCTTCGGACGTATTCGAGGTGTTTCATTATCGACGGGGCGATTGCGAGCGGCGCTACGATCATCACCGTCATCGAGAAGTTACGCGCTCTCACCCCTTCCTTCCATATCTACTCTGTTCATAGCCCGTACGAAGGACTCCACGCCATAACCCGCTACGGTAGATCGGAGGGCATAGACGTCAGTATCTCGGTCGGCCACGCGACAACCGGCATCAACGCGAAGTTCTACGCCGTAGATCCTTCCGACCCGGCGAGGGTCGTGGTCGGCGACCTCGGCGATACGATCAACGACCTTCAGAGTTAGGAGCGAGGCGTGTTCAGCCGGTTGGGCAAATTTTTCGACGTCGCCGGGAAGGGCAGCTCGGTCCAGGTGGAAGTGCTGGCCGGGGTTTCGACCTTCTTGTCCCTGTCGTACATCTTCGTCGTCAACCCGGCCATCCTCTCCCAGGCCGGAATGGATAAGAGCTTCGTCCTTTTCGGCACCATCGTCGCCTCCTCGCTGGCCACGATCTTGATGGGCCTCTGGGCGAGACTTCCCTACGTGCTCGCCCCCGGCATGGAGATCAACGCCTACGTCGCCTTCTTCGTCGTCGGTTCTCTAGGCTTCACTTGGCAGCAAGCCCTCGGCGCCGTTTTCTGGTCTGGGGTGATTTTCATCGTCCTCACTTTGGCGCGGGTGCGAGAGCAGATTATTGATGCCATCCCGCAGCGAATGAAGTCGGGTCTGTCACTGAGCGTCGGGGTCTTCCTCTGCTTGGTCGCCCTCAAAGTTGCAGGTTTGCTTCTTTACGAGGGCGTGACGATCAAAGGCCTCGGCGACTTCGCGAGCCCCGCGGCTTTTGCCTTCTACTCAAGCCTGGGGCTCATGCTGATCATGGAGAGGTTCCGAGTGCGGGGGGCGGTTCTCATCAGCATTATCATCGTCGCCGTGCTCTGTCACTTTATCGGGGTGGGTAATGACAGTGAGCAGCCGGCTAAGGTCTCCGGTGCCATGTTCGCCGGGGCCGGGCAACTCGACCTGGGCGTCATCGCCAACCCCAAGATGTTCAGCGTAATCCTGATCTTGTTTCTGGTTGATTTTTTCGGTAGCATCGCCAAATTCATCGGCCTGGCGATGAACACCAACCTCTACGTGGACGGGAAACTGCCTCGTCTGAAAGAGGCCCTCCTGATTGACGGGGGCGCCACAATCCTCGGCTCGTCCATCGGAACTACGAGCATCATTGTTTACGTTGAAAGTGCCGTGGGGATCGGTGCCGGTGGGAGGACGGGCCTGACGGCGGTCGTCTGCGGGTTGTTGATGCTCGCCTGTTTTGTGGTGACGCCCTTCCTGGGATTAGTCCCGGTCGTGGCGACCACGGGCGCCTTGGTATTCGTCGGGCTCAAACTCTGTCCTTCACTGCGCGAGTTGAAAACGTATTCAACGGTTGATCTGGCCGTGTTGCTCATCATGCCCCTGACCGTCGTTGCCACGTTTGCCATCGATCGAGCGATGCTGGCCGGCTTCGCAGTGTACTTTCTCGTGGACCTATTCAACCGCCGCCGCCCCAATCCGTACCTGATTGGCTCAATGGTGCTTTTAGCTATAGGAGCAGTGCTCCAAATAACATAACGGACGATGGACCCTCATCTGGAAGAATACTACGAAGAGGTGCACGCGGCACGTGAGGTGATCAAAGCCGGGGCGGACCTCTGTCTCAAGAAATTCCAGGAATTAATCAAAGCCCAAAAGCCGGAAAGAACAAATTATAGAACCGAGTTTCAAGAGGTCTTCAAAATAATAGGGCGGACCCTCTTTAACGCGGCTGAACCCTTCCTCGAGGAAAAATGGGGGCAGCGTGAATTTAACTTTTACTACTGGCCCGGCTACGAAAGTGTCTTGACCGATGATCCAAGTGATAAAAGGATCACCCTGATGTGGGATAAAAGTCCGGACGGTGAAATTCGTTGCGGGGCGGGCTATCGACTTACGAGCGACTCTGTCGATAGAGACTATCCGGAATCCGGGTCCAGCCTTTGGTTCGAACGGGCACTTACCGTGTGCCCCGAAGACAGAGGAGGTAAGCACTTCATACCTGGCGGGACGCATGGGTGGGTGTCACAGGATAATCTGTTACTGGACACGGAAAGAAGACGCGACTCCTTGACCGCTTTGGAGGTGCGTGTCTCGGATAGAAACGCGTGTGAATTAAAGAGGGGTATTGTTCACATTCAACTTAGTGCGGATGACTACAGTCACTGGGGCACTACAGTTGCGCGCTACCTGAACGACCGTGATCTTATTATCTGCAACAAGGATTGGCCGGTGCCTCTCGAGGGCGACTCCGATGGTGAGAGCCGCCGGGACCAATACATTCGGCGGAAGCTTTATAATGTATGGCTCGCGGCGACGTTCGACATCGACTGGAGGGGGGAGTGGTTAGATGACTTTCTAAGACAGCTTGAAAGGAGGGGGCTGTCCCGTCTATCTGAGAGGCTGCGGAAGGATGCTTCAGAACGGGAGTATGTTAAACCCCCTCCGTATCGCTGGTGGTATACATTGCGGCTTGACAACAGCGTCGAGAGCGACGGCACGTTACAACCTCTCGGCTCCGCCATGTTTCTCTCGTCGGCTAAATTGCCGCCCGTATACTTGTACATTGCGGCCTCATTTATTAACAGAATGTATTTCCAGATGAGAGATCTTGAGCGCGCAACTAAGTTGACTCAAGAGGCCGGGATCGCGGGGCAAAAACGCCAGGCCCGAATATTTTCTCATCAGACAGCCGGACTCATAACGGTGCCTTGGAATGACCCGGGCAGAACACACCTCGAAGAAGAGTCGCAGTATTTGCTGTGGATGGCCGTAACCCTGGTGACTCAAATCTGGGGAACTACTAATTTTAAGCCCAGACAACCTATATCTTCGGATGCTGAGTTCCGTGACTGGAAAGAGCTGAAGACGATCGACATTCTTGATAAGGTGATTTCATTTGCTCTTCTACAAGGGCTCCAACGAGCGTCGAAGGCGCCAACGCCCAAGGATGATCCTGCGTCATGGAGGTTGAACTGGCAGGCGGTGGAGATTGCGAGAGACTTGTTACAGCAAAGGTCAAGCCGCATCGCATCTTTACGGGAGCGACTGGGCTTGCAACTCTCTTCAGCCCTGCCAAAAGACTGGATGATCTGCAAGGGCTTTATCCTTTGCTTTCACCACGGTCTGTGGCAAGCCACTCATCATGCTTTCAAAGCATCGCTTGATGGAAGCCACGAGTGCTACCTGTGGATAGAATGGGATCACACAAGCCTCACGATATGGAACCGATCATCAGTGGTTAATGGGTCGAAGAAAAAATCGAGTGATAGAGAGTTTTTAGATTTCCTCGAAACCAGGCTGGATAACGTCTTCTTCATTGACGGGCCTAAAGAAGTTGAGGATGAGCAAAGCAAGGAAAAGTCAAAACTTTGGCGCACCACCATAACATATATGGGAGGTTAGTGATGCGACCCGGTAATAGGGTAAATGATAACAAGTTGACGGCTAGGGGGAACTGGTCATTCGTCTGGACCAGGGAATCCGGTAGCCACATCATAGTGATTATCGATGACGACTTCCTCCACGTGGGAGGGGAAAATCCATATCCCGCGACGTTGGCGAGTGCTCAGGGGTTATTCGCCACCTTTATGCACGCGAGCGAATTGGATGACACACGTTCAGTCGGCTTCTTTCTATTACCTCCCACCAATGAGCTTCTTGAAGAGCAATTACTCCCGGATTTATTAGCTTGGCTCAAAGAGGTTAGCAGCGGGGACACCCGGCTATATTTTCTGATCGACGTCTTTTACGGTGCGGGGACAGAGTATGAGGTAGGACCGATGGTTCTAAAAAGACTCAAACCTGCTTACCCGGATGCAAAATTCGCGTTCATCAGCCAGGCAGGCTGGTCAGGACTAGAAGAACCTTCGGGTCCTCTCGTCAAGCCCAACGTCTTCGCCAAGGGCCTGATCGAAGTTGAGTCTAAGTTCAGAAATAAACTTCCAGATGACCTCTTGCAGTGGCTGGACGCGCTTGATCGGTCTCATCGCGCGTCAAATTGGGATCTTCCGACGTGGAGGCGATTGCGTGAGGCTGCGAAGGCCATGTGCGAATCGCTAGGAAATGAAAGATATGGTGATGGTGATGTCCAAGGAGATGGTCTATGGGCACATCACCTTCCTTTCGGCGGAAGCCGCTGGCCGGCATCATCGGACTTATACGAGCGAAAAATAGTGGATTGGACCGGAACGTTGCGCCGCGGCTTACTAGATGTCGCTCCTGAAATAGAGTCTTTCCCTGATCATGGGTGGGCGTTTGGGGTAGAGGGAGGTGTCCCGGGTTGGGAGCGGCCCCCGATACGTGCTCTTGCACAGTTCGACAACATGGGCCGGGATCTGACGACCGCATTCTACCTTGCCGAAAAGGACGTGCGGCGGATTTCCCAAAGCGAAATCAAGGTTCGCTTCGCTTCAAGCTTGACGATCGAACCATACAATCTCAAAAGAGATTATTTGTGGTTCAACGTGTCAGCCATTGCGAGCGGATTGTTTATAATCGCCAAGAATTTTTATGACGAGATACGTGAAATACATGAGGGTACAAGTAATCCTACAGATTTGCCCGTGCCTTGTGTTGGAGGGCGCATCTTCTGGAGCGTACAAGAGTTTGATGAGCGCGGAAAATTAGGCATACGAATCCGGGTACATCAAAACGTGCTTGGCTGGTCGGTCAACGTCGACGAGGATCATCCAAGCTTGGTGACTCACAGCTATGGATTTCCGGAAGTGGACAGGGCGAAGAAGAAAATGAAGGATGCTTACGGATGCTTTAACCAGAGTGGCGCCACTGTCCAAGTTGACGGTGAATCTCTCGTACTCGAAGTTCGAGCCAAAAACGTTGGTTCCATCTGGGAGTTGGCGGATTAATGTCACTGAAAATCATGGTAGTGGGGAGGGGGACCGCGCTAGGTGAACGAGTGGCTAACGGCCATTCGCTTGAGTTCGTAGCCAGCGCCCGTGCCGACTCGGGAATTATACCCTTGGAGGACTGCGATTTTGTGTTTCAACATCTAAGTCCGGCGAATCCCGAAGCGGCAGATGCCGTTACTGAATGGATCAATAAGGGCTGGAAGAAGCGTATCGTCGGGTTTAGTGGGGGGAAAGTACCGCGCGAACTGAGACGGCTCGATGTCCCTCAGCTTGAACGACTATCCGGCCGGCAAAGCATCCTCGATCTGGCCTGGTCTGCTGTTCCATCCGATTTCAGCGGAGACGCTCACGAGCTGTTGAAACTCCTGAACCCGCGTCAGATTGAAATCCTCGCCGCCCTCGCCATCCTCAGCCAAGGCTATCTTGCCGTCCACGCCGCGTGTCAAAATCTTGGTCAACCGGATCGACTATCAGAGGACGTGGCCGTTGCCCTCGAACGGATGGGAATGAATGCACTCGTTGCGGGAGGGAAGGGGATCGCTTCGTTGCTGCCGCCGGAACTGCGGGAGGAGAAAAACAAAGTTCAGAGAGTGAGCTGGTGGGTAGAGATGTTCGGGGTGTTGGATGAAGGCGAGAGGGTAGCGCCGGGAAAATGGAAGGAATTTGAGAACAGCCTGAGGGAGGAGTGGGACGAAGCAAGTAAGGGGGCTCTTCCTGACCCGTTGAGAGGGCTGCTTGACGCCATGCGGAGTGCGCCTGAGATCGCAGAACCAGACGTGGTTGCCCGGGCCTACTGTGAAATAGTCCGCAGGTTAGACGGCAGGTGATGCGCCACTTACGATCCCCTTGGCAGAAACGCCGTAGCGAGTTCAACCACGACTGGCTGAAGAACCAATACCTCCCCGCTCTCGCCAAATTCCTTAATCTTCTGGACGACCTGATCGAAGACCGCGAGTTCGAGAGTTCATTTGTCCCAGTGACGCTCTCCCAATGGGGGTCCCACCGGGAAGAAGCGCTGGCCCTCGCTTCGGATTATGAACAGCTAATGTCGCCGCAAAGGCTGTTCAGTTGTCCGCCTCTCTCCCGGCGCCGCGCGCATGACAAGCAGTGGCTGGGGCGCCTAGTACATGACCTCTGGCTCGCGCGGTATCCGGTGAGGCGATGGGTTTCTGAAGCGCTCGCCGCCGCCGAGTCGGCGGACGTCGCGTATAGGCAGCTTCAAGGGGCGTTGCAGAGCTGTGCCGACACTCAATCCGCCGAAGCCCTGCGCCCGTTTCGCAAGCAGTTCTTGGAGTTTTATGAACGATGCCAGGAATTAGGCGGCGCTATTTCTAAATTGCCTGATGAGGTGAAGGTAGTATGAGCAGTGGCGTGATCCCCCGCATCCTGATCATTGATGACTTATTCGGGCGGACCCACCGGGATCGCCGCAATGAAGAACGCGCAAATCTCTGCGGCCAATACCTCATCGAGGACGTGACCGGCGACGAGGTAGGGAAAGGTCCGTCCCAAAAGATCAAAAACCCGATCGCCCACGCTGTATTTTACCGCGGCCAGAGCCCGATCTGTTCGGCGGTCGGTGATACGGTCGAGAATGACCTCGAGGCAACGCTGCGGGTGATTCGTGACGGCTGGTTTGTAACCGGTGACGACCTTTGCTGGGCGATGGTGCTTCTCGATCTCTGTTTTTACACGGGCCGTGTGACCGTGGAGAGTAACGGGAAAGCTTTGGGCATGCCGGAGGGGAGGGCCGGTGATGATGATCCTGGGAGATATTTCGGCTTGCGCATTCTCCAGGCTATTCAGGAAGAAATGCCCGACTTGCCCGTCAGCATTCTCTCAAGCAAGCCGCGCGAAGAGGTGAGTCGGGAGTTCTCTCACAGAGGCGCCAGGGCGTTCATCCCACGTGATCAGGGGAGGCCGGATACACTCAAAGATTACCTGTGGCGTCACGGCCTGATACCGGATTCCCAAGGTGTAATGGTTGGCAGGTCCAAGTCGCTCCTACTTGCCCTGCGGGACGCGAGACAAATTGCGGATTCCAAGCAACAGGTTCTCATTAGGGGTGAGGCCGGGACCGGCAAGGAGTTGCTGGCGAGGTATATTCATAATGTTAGCCCGCGCGCGCAAAATGCGTTCGAAATCGTCTCCCTGCCGGCGATACCCAGCACCCTGGTGGAGGACACCCTCTTCGGGCACGTGCGCGGCGCCTTCGACGGCGCCCAGGGCGAGAACGCTACTCGCCAGGGCGCGTTCGAGAAGGCCGACAAAGGCACTCTCTTCCTTGACGAGGTCGGTGATACTCCTCCGGAGGTACAGCCCAAGCTTCTGCGCGCCATTCAGGAGGGTGAGGTACAGCGTTTAGGGTCTGACCGGACCGTAACCGTAGACGTGCGTATCTTGTCGGCCACGAACGTGGATATTGAAGGCAAAGTGGCCGCCGGCGAGGGCTTCCGCCGAGACCTCCTGGACCGACTGCGCGCGGGGAGAACAATCCTTTTACCGCCACTCAGGTATCGAAAAGAAGACATCAAGCTCCTTGCTAATAAATTCGTTCGTGAAGCTGAAGGCGAAGTCCCAAAAGCTTTGAAGCGTGAGATCGACCCGGATGCCCTTGAGAAATTATGCGGCTACGATTGGCCGGGAAACGTTAGGGAACTCCGGTCGGTAATTTTCGAGGCCGTCACGAGGTATCCGGACGTTGAGCATCTGGTGGCGGTCCACGTCCTGATTCCGAAAACGTCCGCCCCGACTCCCACCCCCGACGCGCCTGCCGAGAACGCTTCTATTATCGACAAGAGTCGTCATAAACCGGGTAGCCTCGATGGACTGATCGAAACGCTGGAAGCTTTCGATTTCGATCCGGCAAAACCGGATCAACTGGTGGGTAAGCTGCCGCAGATCGAGGGCGCGTTCGCGCGCTTGCTCGCGCGCTATCTGAGGGCCGCCCTGTTGGCCAACGTCAAGAATCGTACGCCGGAAAATCCACGGGGTAAGATTCACATCCAGCCTACTATTATTATGATGAGGGGTTACAAGGTGGACACTTCAAAAGCAGCCGACATTATCAAGCAGCTTTTAGGGATAAGTGAACAGGCCATCGAACCGCTCTTAAAGGACACTGAAGATTCCACGCTGAAGGAAGCGCTCGACATTGCCCTCCGCCTGCGCCCGAAGAAGAAGGACAAGTCCAACGGCAAGGGGCACGCAGAAGATGGATCCCCACAGTAATCACAGAACACAGTAATGTGACGCGGCATAACTGTTAAAGAAGAGAGCAGAGATGTTACAAAATCGGCCCCCATCCCCGGTAACCGCGGCTCTGGCGAAGGTGCTAGAAACTCTTCATCCCGGCGCCGTCGCGCGGAAGGTGCCGGCGGATGGGGAGGAGTATCTTGTCCTTTCTTACCGCGACCCTCGGGATTTTAATTTCCTTTGGGACTTCTGGGGGGAGGAAGTAGCACGGGAGCCGGAGGATCAGACGAACGATTCTCCTCCCGACGGGGGCATTATCAGGTGGGCTTACTCAGGCGACGGTGTTGTCGGGGACAGCAAAAGCTTAATCATAGTATGGGACGGCGTTCCCGACCCATCGGTGGTTGGCAACGTCTACTTAGGTGGCTACGTCACGCCGTACGACTGGGTGATGGCTTTCTCCCTTGCGCTGCGGGCCGACGGCCTTCCCGGTAGGCCCCACGTGCGAGTCAAGATTATTGATATTCTGTCCGGCGAGAATACTGCCCCCGAAAGCGCCCGTTTATATCAACAGTTACAGCTCGGCCGGAGTCCCCTTCTGGACTGGGTTCAAGTATATCGTTCGGGAGCAAGCCATACGGCCGCGAGGGGGATCGGCAATCTCCTGGCCGATATCGTAGAACTCAACTTCGGTTCAGCGGGCGCCGTCACGGCCCCCGAACCAAGTTCTGCTGATGGTTTAGACCGGCGCATTCTGCGACGTATCTGGGGGGGCAGACTGCTTGCGCCGTCTGATCCCCGAGACCGTCACGCCATAGCCAACCTAGTCGGGCCGCAACTCCTCGTCTCAGCGATGACCTCGTGGTCCGCGACATCTTTGAGTGCTGATTCGCCATGCCTAGCCGCACTTCTTACGTTCATGCGGGTCTTAGGAATGTTCCCGCATCAGCTTGAAAAGGTTAGCGCGCCGTGGGTCGGGCCGAACAAATGGAAAAACTATGGCTTGGAAGGCACTGACCCCGTCTTTGTCCTCTTGGATGACATGCACGATCTGGGGTGGTCTGAGTTCCTCCGTCTTTCACTGGGCGTCGGCACCACTGAGGAAAAGAACGGATCCCTCATCGTATCCGGCGCGCCGGACGCGCAGAGGTTCGGTGCTCAGGGGGCCAGTAGCTTGCTGGATCTGCTCACCGACGAAACGGGCAGGCTGCGGGTGAATGGAGGAATCGAGCTGTACGCGGGGGCGAAAGATGCGATCCTCTTCCTCGACTTACGATTATTCAACCAGCGAACGATTGGGGAAGAGATGGGGTTCTTCGATAACCTGTTATCTCTCGCCCGTCAGGTCGAAGACAATGGCGGGCCGCGAGAAGATCTACCCTGGGTCGGATTTAGCAGTCAGGAAATTCAAGCCGTCGGAAACTGTATTGCCGGGCAAAAGATCGAGAGTGACGACTACTATGTCGCTCTCACGTTGCTTCCGCGGCTCATCGCTCTTGTCGACCCGATGCTCCCCGTCGTGCTGTTCTCGTCAACTGGCCAAAGGCGCATCGCCGAAGCCCTTAAAGGTTATGGCAGCATCATCACCGACTTCGACAAACCGCGGTTCTTCGGGGAAGTTAGCGGCGGGATAGTGGAAGAGACTCGCCAGCGTTTCGACAGGGCGGTCACTCGCGCCTTGATGTTGCTCAAAGGCCGGTCTGTTTGCCGGCGGTTTCAAACCGGAATTGTTCCCGAACGGAATTGCGAGCGCGAATATCACGCAGAGATCTTTATTGACGAAGCGGACGAAATTGCCGAGACGACGTTTCGAATCGGGGGAGTTGCCATCATTTATGATGACGAGAATCAGGCCGAACTGTTCAACAGAGAGATGGTGCGAAGAGGGCTGACTTGGGGTTCGACGAACATTGAACCTCGTCCCACAAACATCATTAATAAACGGCTGCCGATTGAGCGTTATCAAACGACCGTCTACGATCCCGTAGAGGAGCTGCTTGCGGCGACGAAAGTGAAGGGCCTCATTGGGTTCACCTTAGCCGCCCCGCCGGACCTCAGATGGCGCGATTCAACCGACCTCACGAGTCCTTGGTGTCTCGACAATCTCTACCGGAATTTGGTCGCTCAAGCTCTCGAAACTTTATTCTATGAGGTTCTGCCCGAAAAGTTGGGGCAGGCGAAGCCTCGTCTGAGCTGTGGCGTTTATGTGGCGAACCGGAAGCGCTGTCAGTCGGACGCGGACGCTCCCAGTGATTGGGATTCTGCCAATAAAATGAATATTACTGGCCGGTACGGAACTAGAATAAAGTTCGACCCGAAGGAAAAGAAATCCTATTTTCAAAGTATCGCCTCTGATAGCGTCTACCCGTTGGTGGCACAAGTAAGGGCGTTGATGCCGGAGGCGGGCATCAGGGTCACGGCGGCGCGCGGCAACCACTTGAGATATGGTGTGGATACAGAATATCCGCAAGACTTGCCGCGTCCGGCCCACCTCCTGGCCGACCCGGTAGTGAGCCTTTCCAACCCACCGGATAGACTGAAATGGCAGCCCTCTCTCAAGGCGTGGCTGGCCCGCGGATTTACTTCCGTCGCGGATGAGCGGTTCGGGACGACACTACATTCCTGCCGTCATGCGCGCGCCGGCAGGTATGTGGAAGCGATCCTCGACGCGTGGAGAGCCTGCCATCTCTCTGCCGGCAATAACGAACTCGAATGGTGGGCGAAGCCACGCATCGCAGGGAGTGTGGGAGCCCTGTCGGGGCGGGATTTCGTGGAGCTTTGTATGCGGCTTCCAGCGGCTATCGTTTAGGCAACGACGATACTAACTACTCCAGAAACCACGAGACCCGCGGGTCGTCCGTCTCAGCAGCGGCAGGATCTTTATCATGAGAGCTTGCGATGGCGTTTAGTAACGTCCCTGCCGTGGGGCGAGCCAGCCATTCGAGCAAGCCGGTGGGTTCAGAACGGGTCCCGAGCGCCCGGCCGACAGAGCCATAGTCGAGGGTCGGGTCGAGCGCCCGCAAAGACTTCTCGGAAGCGCCCGATGCCGGATCCTCAAAGAATGCCTCCGCGTCGAATGCTGCCAGGGATTCTCCGGTTTTGACCGAGAGTGCTGTCTGCACGAGCCGCTCGGTTACGGCCTGCAACGCGGCGACCGCGGCGTAGAAGGAGGCCTGGTCGGTGTAGTCCTGCCTGTAAAGCTCACGGCGGAGGGCGCCACCGAACTGCCCCTTTTTACGAACGGTCTTGTAGACGTGACGCATCTCCTTCTCGGCTATTTGTAGCCAGTCCGTCTCGTCCAAACCTTCCCACAAGTTCTTATTCCTTTTCTCTTTCAGCGCCTCTTGTGCCGCTATCCACCCGTCGGGGTCGGCTCCGACACTGGCTTGGAGCAGTTCGTAGTGCGCCGCGCACCACTCCGGCTGTGTGTGTCCGGTGTTGGCGGCGACTCGGGCTTCCTCGGCCGGGGCGCTTAGTTCATGAAGGAGCGGGAACGCCGGATGCCCCGGGCGGAACGGGTCGAGCCTCAACGCACTCGCGCCGGGCAGCAGGCGCTCGGCCGCCGCCAGCGCCTCCACAGTCTCCAGCGCTACGACCGTCGCTTGATCTCCATCGAAGTCGGCGCCGAGGACTTGGAGCACGCCCAGAGGTAGCCCAAAAACGGGAGAGGTAGACTCTTCAATCACGGGACGAAGCGCGAGCAAGCCTCGCCGGTGGAGCGTCGGATTTCTGTTAACCAAGACGACGGTTGTGCTCCGCTCGGGAAGCCCGGCGAAGATTATCTCGGCGATAAACCGAGGGACCGCGATCTCATCGATCCGCAGCGCGGGACGTGGGACGATGACGGCCCGCGCGGAACGATTCAGCCTGCGGCCGAGCGCCTCGCGCCGCAGGAACGCCATGACCCCTAGCCCGGTGGGCACGTAAGCCGTCGCCGGGGCTGTGGCAGCGTCGCCGCGGGCCGGTTGCTCGTGCGGAGCCTCCAAGACGATGCGCACACATTGTTCGAGAGAGCACTTGATGCTCCTGCCCATCCAAAAGTCGAAGAGGAGGTTCCTGTAGGCTTTCGTAAGTTCGTGTCGCCCCCTTCTAGTCGCGGGGCGGAGCCAAGGAGGGATGACGTAGGCCTTTTCAAGCTCGAGCGGGCGGCCTGCGATTTCCAGCTTGACGGGTTTAGCAAAGCTTAGCGCGCCCAGGCCGCCGCGGCTTGCGAACGCCTCTTCGTCGTCGAGTATCTCCCAAGCCTGCTTCAGTTGCGAATAGGTGTTGCAGTGTATGTCGAACGATTCCGGCCGAGCGCCCCCTACTAATCTCCCGCGGTCAATCTTGGCGTTGACTACGGCTAGATAGCGGTTAAGAGCGCGCGTCGCGAGAGTCCTACCGTCCCCGCCTTCGGTCTCCGACTCACACAGCATCCAACGCGACGACGCGCGCGCGACGGCGAGCAACTCATGCGCGATCTCCGGCGCGCCGTGGGCCATGAGCGCCCAGAACTCCATCTCGCCGTAACGCTGGCCACGTACGAAAAGGCGCTCGGTGCCGCGCACGATGCTGCGATCGGTGCCGTGAACCGACCAGCTCATGTGAGCGTCTTGGGGCTGCCGCATCACGAAAATTCTGCCGGAGGGCGGAGGCGTTGTAGCGCCGGCATCGGCCTCGCGGAACTGCCCCATCGCCCCGCGCCGGGCCATGCCGACCGGCGAAAGAACTATCTGAGAGGGGTCGTCGCCGTCCGGGGGCATCTCGCTGTCGTTTAACACTTTGCTCACCACGCCTTTGATCCCGTGGCGTGTAGATAGCTTGTCGCCTATTCTGACAGGGGCGTGTTTTTCGAGCCGGAAGGTTAGGTGTTCTCGCAACTTCAGCGTCCTGATGGTGCGGCGGCGGACCTCCACCAACCTCTCGTCGTCAGTCGCCACCGCGTCGGGCAGCGCAATCTCAAGCCAACCGTCTTCCGCCCCGAGCCTGTCCGCCTCGTGGCGCCTCCAGCCGAGCGCGAAGAGATCGATGAAGGCGCGGGCGAGCGTGTCGCCCTGTCGAACCAGGTCGCCGCCCTTGACGAGAACCTCTATTCGGGAAGCTACTGCCGGGATGTCGACCCGCACTTCGCGGGCGTCGTTACGCGCCAGTGCCTTCGCCGCCGACTCGGATAAGACGATCGCGTCCTCGTGTGTTGACCCGTTGAAGGCCGAGAACGCGGCTCGCAAGTCTCTGCCAGGCGGGTTCCACCCTTCGTTGAGAACCCTGTCTCCCGGCGGGTCCGGCTCTAACAGATCGACGGCCCTCGATTGCAGAGAAGCGGCAAGCATTAGTCGCCGCGGGGTGTTGTGGAGGCGGCGGGGGATGCGGGACGTCGAAGGCCCCCAATGCGTCGCGCCGCTTCTCTGATCGAGGCGCCCCTGGTCGTCTACGTACCAGCCGTCGCACAAGTATCTGGTCAGACCGGCGCGGTCGTTTTCCGGCGTGTGAACCGGGTCCATGCCGGGCACGTTCTGCCGCATCTCGTCGGGGAAACTCCCCGCGCGCCTGGACCAGAGGAGCCTCCCGCCGCGGCTGCGGACGCGTACTGCTTCGACGCGCCGCGCCAGAATATTATCCCGCCAGGCGAGCGGCTCCTTTACCGGGACGAGCCACGTAAGCAGCGCGCTCTGAATCTCTTTAACGAGACTCTTTCTATATTTTTCCGGCTCATCGTCCGGGAGCAGCGAGATGATCCAGTCGAGCACCTGGTCGGCCCTCAGAAAGCGGGTCACGCCCTCGCCGATTGGCTGCCATGTTTCTTTCTCCCACAGTGGGGCCTGTCCTTGTTCTATTTTCCAGTAGGCGCGCAGGAAGGGTAGTGTGCACAGGAGCTTGCCCTTCCTGAAGAGCCGCTGCCTGTTGGGGCGGTCCGCGGACGCGACGTCGTGATCCGCGAGCCACGTCAAATATACTTCCGCGTTCGTCATCGTTCTTTCTTCCTCGGGCCTCGCGGCGGGCGGGGAGCGCTGTCCTTCTTCGTCTTTTTCTTCTTGCGCTGCGTGTCCTCGAATTTATCCCAGTCCTCTTCGGACCACGTGTCCCCGGCGAGTTGGGCGGGACTTTGTGCGGCGGCGCGTAGCGCTCCGGCGCGCGTCGCGCGCTTCCCCGTCAGGCCAGTGGGGCGGCCTCCCTTGAGCCGGGTCGCCTTCCTGACGTCTTGGGCCGGGCTGATCAGGGCCTGCGGCGTAACCACGTCGCCGCTCGGCAGGATGATGGCGAAGGCCTTGAGGTCCGAGCCCATGTGCCCCAGCCTGTGTTTGAGGCTGTCGCGATCGGTTCCCGCGGGCGCGAGATTGATTAAGCCCTCGTCGTCCATGATGGCCGGGATGTGGCACCAGTCGCCTACCTCTTGAAGAAAGGTGCCGTGGTCACGGATGTGTTTGGCGATGGCGCGGGCGACGAGGAGGCGGGAGTGCGACAGGTCATCCTGCCCCCGGCCGATCTTGTGCGCCTCAAACTGTTCGTCGATAAAGAAGTGAGCCAGCGGCCGGGCGCGGGCCGGGAGTTGGAAGATGAGCGGCAGGGTCGATACCCACTCCGAGTCAAACGGGCTCAAGGCCTCTTGGCCATAAAGGGACGCGTCGCTGTCGCCGGCGTCTTCGAGTTCAAACGGCTCCGCGGGCTCGGGCTCCGGGGCGGGCTCCTCGTCACCCTCGTTGTTAGTAAATTCTGTCTCTGCGAGTTGTCTCAGGGCCTGGGTGGTTCGCAGGCGCCCGCGATGCCGGACACCCTTCTTGAGTATTTTATTAATGCTCGTTTTCAGTCCGGGACTCATTTATCGCCTTCACCTTTCGTGCAGAAATTGTTTTCGATAAGTCCGGCCTCGCGCTCCGCGGAAATAAACGGGCTCTCCTGAAGCCGGGGGATTTTACACCCGCTGCGTAGTGCGGCAAGCAAGTCTTCTTCCGGAACCGTCTGCTAGAACTTATTGTCGTGGGCCGGTTACCGACGCGAGAGCGTCCTTGCTGGTCGGCTGATTCACGAGAGAGCAGGTATCGAAACCGCTCCTCGCGGTCGCATTCCTGCTACCGGTTTGGCCCCTGGCGAAGAGTGCTCAAGCGCCCTTTCCAGTCCAAACGCGGCGCTTTCCCGCGCCCGTGATAGTGTCACACTTTACCATTACATGATTATGGAACCGAAAACTGTGACTTCCAATTATCGATGATGCCTCAAGAAGTAGCATGAGGCGGGCATCGTTTTACCCAGCGTGGTAGGTGGTGTCCGCCTGTCATATTTTAGAAGAGTGAAATTCTGCGAGGTGCTTCTGACAGTGGCGAGCACGCTACCGTCGGTGCCCGGACTAGTGCGCCGCATGGCCTGCCTGAACTAAGAAAACTCTGACCGCGCATCACTCGCCTGACCCGACCCACTTGGCACGGCTCTAGCTGTAAGAGGGCAACTCGTCCTGAGTCACAAACGAAGGAGGTCACATCATGCTTAGCAGTAGCATCCGAAACTTCATCGCGCTCATACTGTGGCTCGCCCTCGCCCTCGCTTCCCTCTACGTCAACATCCAAGTCGTCCTCGCCAATTACCTCGGCTGCAAGTCCGCGCTGGAACTCCAGGGTTACGAGGGGCAGCCGCTCCACACGGACTCGCTCGTGGGGCGGCTCCTCGGGAGCTTCTTCGGCGAGGCGACTCTCGCGCAGTTCTTCGCGCTCGGCGTGGCGCTCGTGGTAGCACTCAGCCTGTTCTTCCTGTTCCACATCGGCTTCGGCCTGTTCGAGCTCGTCGAGATACGCAAGGAGCACGAGGACCCGGCGCAGGTGAGGGCCGCCAACCGCAGGATCGTGTTGAGCCTCGTCGAGATCGCCTTCCTAGTCGGATGCCTCTACTGGGCGGTTCGGTGGGACCTCGACCTCTTCAGGTTCCGTTCGGTTGCGGCCGCGATGGCTGGCGGCGATCCGGAGGTAAACCCGATGCAGGTGCCGAGTTGGGAGGGCTTCGTAACAGAGCATAACCACCTCTTCGTCAGTGGCTTGATCGGTGTGGGTGCGTGGGGGTATCTGGCAGTCACCGCGCTCGGATGTTTCATCCTGGAGGTGGCCTTCGAGAAGCTGACGGAGCGCTGGGCGCGGCTCATGGCCCCGGTTGATAGGGTGATAGACGGCTGGTTCGCCCCGGCGGGTGGCGAGCCTGAGCTCTTTTACGGCTACGACGAAGAGGGGCAGCCGGTGTATGACCCTGAGACCCCGGTCGCCTACGACACCGAGGGGAATCCGGTGACCGACGCCGAGGAGTCAGTGCCCGGCGAGGAAGAGACTGTGGTCAGCACGCGAGCCGTCCCGGCAGGGGCCGCGGGCGATGCCCGTGTGGTCTTCAACGAGGCCCAAGCCCGTCAGGTCAAGCCGATACCTGCCGCTCAGGGTAATGGGAACGGCAACGGGAGTGGGAATGGCCGTCCCGGCGCTCTGTTCGATCTGTCTCACGTCGAGCAACCTTCCGCGGAAGAGGAGTGGCCGCAGGAGGTTTACGACAGGCCGGGGGCCGAACAGGCGGATCTCCGCGAAGTGATCGGCGTGGAGGGAGAGCAGGTGAGCCTGGCTGCGGCGCAGGCAGACACCGGGCGCTACTACGTGGATCAGGCGACGGGACAGGTCTGGGATCGCAATCACTGGGAGAGCCTTCACGGGATCTCGCCAGAGCCGGAGGCCGCGCAGCGGTCTTAAATCGTCGAAGAGGAGGAGCCCACAATGACGAATCGCGCACTGTTCGTTCTCGCACTGTCACTCACCCTCGCGCTCGCCGGCTGCGCGACGGGTGAGAGGCGCCCGGACCCGTCCAACGAGGTCGTGATCATGCTCGACGTTTCGGGGACCTATAAGTCGCGCCGGGCGGAGGCGCTGGCGAAGGCGTCGGCGCTGCTGGACTCCATCGCCCAGACTAAAGTACGTCGCTGGGAGCAGGGCGCGGGTCGGATCACGATCATTACCGTGGACGCGGTCCCGGAAGTCATCTGGCAGGGGACGCTGCGCGACCTGAAGTCGGTGAAGCAGTCGGACTGGGCCGAGCGATTCAAGGCGCGCACGGACTACGAGAAATGTACGGACGTCGAAGCGGCCTTCAGGCTGGCCACGAGTCACCTACAGGGCGACCCGCAGTTCGTAAACAAGTACCTGTTCGCCTTCACGGACCTTATCCACGAACCGCCGACGGGTTCTATCAGAACATGCAAGCCCCCCTCACGGCCGTCTGTTCCGTCTGAGGAATTCCCCTGGGCGTCGCTGCAAGACGTTTCGGTCTCGGTGTTCTGGGTCCCGCCCGACCAGAAGCTCGCCTGGCAGCGGGCGGCGGCCGACAACGGCCTCGGGCCGAGTTTTGCGCTCTACACGACCTCGGAGTCGGGCCAGGTGAAAGTGTCAGCGCCCCCGAAGCCGGAGGCCAAGATCACGGACGCAGAAAGGGAGGCCGACCGCGAGGGGTACACGCAGACCTTCTTCGGCCTTCTCAAGTGGGCGGCAATCATTCTGGGCGGCTTCGTCGCGCTGGTTGTGATTCTGCTCCTGGTTGCGAGAAGTCGTCGAGGCAGCGAGCCGAGCGGGCCTGCTCCGGCCGGCGCGCGCGGCGTGCGCCCCTTGCCTGCTTCCAAGCTGAGAAGGCCTGGGAGCCTACCCCGTCCGGCGGGTGCGCGCCCGCCCGCGATGCCCGGCAGTCAACGACCGAGATAGGAGGAGGAGATGGCCACACAAGTCTATAACCCCAAGGCGTTCGCCGCCGACCTCGCCCGCGTCATTCACTCGAGCCGGATTTCGCGCGCGGTCAGGGCGGGTCTGCTCACGACGCGGGACCGTGAGTACGCGCTCAACATGCTCAAGGAGGCGGCCGCGGCTTGCGAGCGCCCGCTCTACCATTTCACCGTTTCGGGTCGCCGGCGCTACAACCCGGCGCAACTCAAGTGGGAAGTGGTCGGCGGCGATTCGCCTGACACGGCGGGGCTGCTCAGGCAGGCGCGGGAGTTGCGAGGCGGCGGTGTGGTCGCCTTCGAAGACTGCGCGGTGTTCCTCCGGGACGACGGCGGCGACCAGCGGATGCGGATGATGCTGGCGGACATGCTGTCGGCGGAGAGCTCGAGCGAGGGCCTCGTACTCGTCTTCATCGAGCCGCCCGAGGGGGAGCGTCGCCTTCCGTCCATCCTCGCCGACCAGTTCGTGCGGCTGGACGTGCCGTACCCGCGCGCGGACGAGCTCGAAGCCATCGCCCGCGAGGAGATCGCGGTGGTGGCGCACCGGACCCGCTCGCAGATGGAGGTCCACGCCATCCGGCGGGAGGCGCAGCGCCTGGCCCCCGGTATCGTCGGGTTAACCCGCAGCGCCGCCCGCGACGCCCTGCGTGACGCCCTCTCCCCCGACGCCGAGGACTTTGACGGCGCGTTCGAGTGCCTGCAAACCCGCAAGGCCATGCAACTGCGCCGCGAGCTGGCGATGAACGTCCTCGACACGTCGGACGTGGAAGAGCCGGTCGGCCTCGACTTCCTGGTCGAGCACCTCCAGGTGGCGAAGGACACCATGCAGAACGCCGGGCCGGGGAGGGCGAGGGGCGTCCTGCTCATCGGCCCCCCGGGTACGGGAAAGACGATGCTCGCGCGCGCCGTCGGGCGCGTCGTCGGCCTGCCGGTCGTGGAGTTCAGGATCTCATCGCTGATGAATTCGCTGCTCGGGGAGACCGAACGGCGCTTCGCGCAGGCGTTCGCGACGCTGGAGGCGATGAGCCCGAACGTCGTCTTCATCGACGAGATCGAGAAGGCGTTCGGCGACTCGTCCGAGAGGGACGGCGGCACGATGATGCGCTGCACGGGGGCGCTCCTCTCGTGGCTCTCGGACAACCCGTACCCCAACTTCATCGTCGCGACCTCCAACAGCCTCAAGCGGATGGGGGAGATCGGGCTCACGATGACGCGCTCGGAGCGGTTCGACGCCAGCTTCTTCGTCGACGTCCCGAACCACGACTCTCGTTCCCGGATGCTGGAGCGCTGGCTCGCCGGGCTGATGGATGACCACGCGGGTGCCGCGCGAGAGTTGACAGACTTGACGGAGAAGTTCTCGGGGGCGGATCTGCGCTCGATGGTCAAACAGGCGGTGAAGCGAGCAAAGCACGCGCGCGCGCGCCTGACGATTGATGATCTTAAGGCCCAGGTCGAGCGCAAGCGCATGCGCGCGATCGCGCTCTACGACGAATTTCAGGAACTCCGGCAGTGGGGCCGGATGTACTGCGACCCCGCGGGACCCACCGATGCCTGACGTGAGGAACTCCGGCCGCGAAAATGGGATGTCCGGTATCAATCATACAATCTGCGCAAGACCACGGGGCCGGTCCTGACTTCCGCCCGAAACAAATCCCGCCGATTCCGCTACCCGCGGCAGCGAGTTCGCGCGCGGGTCGGAAAAGCATAAGCGAAAAATACATCATTCAAGGCTTACCGCTCGGTTTCTGAGGGCGGCCCGCCGCTTGCTGGATAGCTACTCAAGTCAAGTCCGATGACGGCAGAATCAATTTAGCGAGAGAAGGAGACGAATCAATGAGTAACACAAGCACTGTCACTCCGTATGACTCCGCGGCTTCGAGTGAGTCGTCAAATTCATCCGGGCAGGCGGCGGCGGCCGCCGCCGCCTGCGTCGTCGGCATCGCGGCGGGCGCCGTCACACTGGTCAAGTGGCTCGCCGAAGAGACGCCAGAAGATCGTGAGGCCCTCGACCGCCTCAAGAGTGAGCGGCGGCGTGAACTGGTAGGCGGGAACAAGGGAGCGTCAAAGGCCCTGCCCGGCGCTCCGAGGGAATCGCTCGGCATTACGACGGTCGGCCTGCAGCTCCGGAACCCGGAGTCACTCGTACGTACGGCCGAGAGTCTCGGCTATCGGGTGGAGCCGCTGGCCCCATCCTCCGTCTCCTTGGCCGAACAGCCGCAGATACTCTTGCGCCGCGCCTCGGGCGAGCGGCTGGCGATCGCGCGCAACGACGCTGGGCGGCTGGTCGTGCATACGGCCGGGGATCGTCGGCGCGTCCAAGCTCTTGTGCGCCAGCACACCGTCGAGCGTGCGGTCGAACACCTTACGAGTAAGGGGATGGGCGTGCAGACGGCGAAGCTGGCCAGCGGCGAGGTGCAGATCCTCGCCCGCGAGCGCGACCGTAGCCGCAGGGGCGGGGCGGCCGAGATCAAGGCGCAGGTGAGTGTCGACGGGACGGCGCTGGTGGACGTGGACAAGGTTCGCGGCAACCGGTGCGAGGAGATCGTCCGCGACCTGGCGCAGGCGGTCGGCGGCGAGGTCTCGGGCATGAGAAAGAAGGACTCGTACTTCCAACTGCCCGGCGAGCCGGCGAAGACTGAGGTGAAGATGTAACCATGACTCGCATGAACACGCGCATCCGTATCGACGACGACGGGCGGCTCGAGGTCGTTGACCCGGGGTTCGATTCCCTCGATCTGCTGCGCGCGATCGAACCCGACTTCCGCGTGCGGAGGGCGAAGCTCAATGGCCTTAGCTCGCCGCGTTTTCTGCGCGCGCGGGAAACGGGCTGCGGCCTGGCGGCGGACCGGCTGGCCCGCGAATCCGAGGGCGCTCTGTGGGACGCTCACACAGCCGCAGTTAATCGCTTCAGAGAAGACGTTGCCTGCGGCGCTCGGCATGAAGGCGAGGCCTCCCTGCTCGAACTCAAGATTGAACTCGCGCGGCGCGCGCTCACGGGCTGTCACCTGTGCGCGCATCGCTGCGGGGTCGACCGCACGCGCGGGGAGCTGGGCGTATGTCGGCTGGGGACGGGCGTGGCCGTCGCCGAGCACTTCGTCCACATCGCCGAGGAGTCGCCCGTCAACCCTTCGCTCGTGCTGAACCTGGCGGGCTGCGGACTCCGCTGCCGGTTCTGCCAGCAGGCGGCGCTGCTCGACCCCGGCGCAATCGACGGCGAACAACTGGGGCCGGCGCTGTGGCCGAGGTTGCGCGCGGGAAGGGCGCGGTCGCTCTCATTCGTGGGCGGCAACCCTGACGAATCACTCTACGCGATCCTGCGGTTTCTGGCCGGGGCGCCGCCGGCCTGGAAGCTGCCCGTCGTGTGGAACTGCCACGCCTACGCGACGGCCGAGACGGTCGCGCTCCTCGACGGCGTGGCGGACGTCTTCCTCCCGGACTTCAAATACGGGAGCGAGGCTTGCGGTCGCCGTCTGTCTGCCGTCCCGAACTATCCTGAAACAGCCAAGGCGGCCGTCGCCGGGATGCTCGCGCAGGGCGTGCCGGTGATCGTGCGCGTGCTCGTGCTGCCGGGGCACTTCGAATGTTGCCACGGGCCCGCGCTCGACTTCCTAGCCACGCTCGGGGGGGGAAGCCTGCTCGTGTCGGTGCGCGGCCAGTACAGCCCCGACTGGAAGATCTCCGAGCGAGACGGGGCGCTGTCGCGGCGAGTGACCCCTGACGAATCCGCCGCCGTCCGCGAGCGTGCGAGCTCTCTGGGACTCACTCTCGTCGATTGAGGAGGATGCCGTATGTCTTGGGTGTGGATACTGCTGCCTGACGAACTGCTGCCGCTGTTGATCGCTGGCATCGGCCTCGCGCTCATCCTGAGGATTCTGAAGGTCCGGGCGGCGATGGCGATTCTCGGAGGGCTACTGATGTCCCTCATGCTGAGTCCGTTCGTCGAGGCCGTCTTTGATTTCTTACCGGCGTGGATCTCGTTGCTCGTTATCTTATTTGTCGTCATGGCCGTGCTCAGGGGGCTTCTCAGCCTTCTCCTCGGGCAGGGGGCCGCCGATCACATGATCGGAAGCCTGGCGGCGGAGCTGGTGAAGGGGCTGTTCTCGCTTTTGCTTCTTCCCCTCAGGCTAATCGTAATGGCCCTTCGCCGGGACGGCGGCAGGGGCAGATAAGGAGTCGAGGATGACTAACAAGACCGCGCTCTACGTGTTGATCGCACTCGTTTTGCTCCCCTCCACTTTCGGGTGCGGGAGAGCAGGTAAGTCAGCCGCCCGGAGGGTGATGAGGAGCGAGGCGCGGGCGGGCGAGAGAGGGTCGGCGTCGGTGCTGCGCCGCGACCTCCTGCGCGATCGCGCCACGGCCGCTCGGCCACTTCCGAACGGTCGCACCGTCTTCCGTTACACCACGAAATCAGAAGCGGAGCGGGAGTTGAAGCGGGGAATAGGGCCCGGCAGCCACCTGACTTCGCGGGCGTACCCGGGCCGCCCGCTCAAGGGGGCGTCCGCCCAGGCGCGCTACGGCCTGCCGCGGCAGCCGCAGGTGCGTATGACGGTCGCCCTGCCGAAAGGAACAATGGTGCGGCGTAATCGCGCTCTCGGCGGCGCGCCCGGCATGGGCGAAATCACTCCCGCGCGGCGCGTCGATCGGAGAGCGGTGAGAAAGGTGGTACCCCTCGATCCTCGGTGAGTAAAAAAATGCTGCAAGTATAGGAACGTGGCCGAGTCATAACTTCGACTTCCATACCTTCCGGCGGAACGCCAAGCCGCTTTCGGGTGGCTGTAAAAATTTGCAGTAGCGTGGCACCCATCGGCACAGGGCAAGAACATCTTAGAGCCACCTACGAACCGGCCGCGGCGGTTTCCCGGCATGGCCGTTCCCTATCCGTTGGCCTTACCTAAAAATTTGCGTGACCACCTGTTAGGGCGGAGTACCCCAGAGCGGGGCCCTTGTCCCTGTCTTCTCGACGAGGATCGCCTACACGGTGCGTACTCCTCAGGCGTGAGCCGTACGGTTCACGGTTGTTGCGTGAGTGTAAACCACCCGCCCCGTTGATAAGACGAGAGTTATCTGAAGTGGGCGTCCCCGAGGGGCTAGATACTTTTGAGGTACGTTTCAAAATCCGACAAGCTCGGAATATACCTGGCGCCGGCAACATCGAAAACAGACCTCTGAGTAGTAAGCAGATGTCTGATCCACTTATCCGGCGCCACCAAGGCGTCAGCATAGGCTAAGGGAGTTACCATCATTTGAATATCAAAGAAATCATTCATTGTTCCTTTCCTTTTCGGGTTTTCGCCGGTGATCGTCAGAATCTCTACGGCATTCTTCAGGGCTGGCATGTGCTCGAGTATTTCTCCCGCTGCTCGTCCGGGCTTATTCTGGGGGAGAGACTTAAGGTATTCCGCAAACCTCTGTCGCGCATCGGCCGGCAGCTTGGCGCTCTCTCTCTGAAGCTCCGGTATCAAAATCTGTCGCACGTAATGGTCTTGTTCCACCTGCCGCATCTTCTCTTTATTACCTTTCGCATACTCCCAACGCTCCTCCCACACTTCCGAATACTCCGGGGTCGGTAGATGCTGGAATAGAGGGAGCGGGAGAGTGCTTCCGAACTTGTGTATAAGCTCGGTAAATTTCATGGACGCAATTCGTGCGGCCAACTCTTGAGTAGCCGCTTCCCGTTCTTCCTCCGGGGCGGGGAATTCTGCCGGAAACAGTAGGCTGCCCGGCGACCCGACAAAAGCCAGCGCCGGAACATAAACGTCGCTTTTCGCGAGGCCGACTTGCTTCCCGTCAACAAAGCGTTGGAGGAAGTTCCTCGCCTCTTTGCTGTAAATCTCTTTGTCGAGTGCAAAAGAAGTGTTTAGGCTTAGCTCCTCCATCAGGGTTCCGCTACGCAAAGCCGACTCATAATTCTGCTTGAACAATTCGGTAATGACGGAAAAGGAGAGGGGGCAAAACACCTTGCCGTCAGCCACCAAGCCTCTAAGGAGTGCTTTAACCTTTGTCGCCTCGTCGCTCACGTCTCTGGCTAAGAAATTCCATACGTTTATGTCGAGCGGGATGGATAGGCGACCAGCCACCCTTTCGGCGATACTTGTATTGGCTATCTCGAAGTTATGTTCGCTCATACTCATGATTATTCCATCGAGTTGACGTGAGTTACCCGTGTGGCCGCGGCTGCTACTCCGCCGCGTGCAGCGCACAGCCTTCGCCGTGATTTTTCGAGGCGCTTATCACGATAAAAGCCGACTACCTGCACAGCTCCTTGCCGACGTAATGCGATTTTGTTTTGCCTTCCTCCGTCCAATACGCGTACCAGTAAGGGCCGTGTAAATCTCCGGTCGCGCATTTACACCCGGCTTTGCCGCAGCGGGTGTACTCCAGCCTGTAGGTCTTGCCCCCGCGGTGCTGTTCTTCTAATACTAAGTCATTGCCGCTACTCTTTTCCGAACCTTCTTTTTTACCTTCGACCTCGCCCAGCAGTTTTTGGACCCACACGGCGACCTGCTGCAACTGCGTTGAGGATAGTCCCCGCAAGTCCCTCTTTATCTCCTGCAAACTACGGTTCATTTGATGTTTAGCCCGCTCTCCTAATCGGTAGAGGCTGCCCTTACCGCAACTCTGGCGTTGATGACGCCCTCCAGCTTTGTTAGTGACTCCATGATGCTGTCGAATGACGGTATCTCTCCGAAGAACATGTCCCTCATCTTGTCATAATCAACGCGTAGTGCCGCCAACCTGGCCTCGTGCGGGAGCAGGCGTATGTTGCCGGCGCGAGCCTCGTCATAATTAGCCCTGGCGAGTCGGAAGAATGTTTTCTTATGCTCGACTACGCGATCGAGCAGGTCGAGCCGCTCTAACGCCCTCTCCGCTATAGGCAATAGGGCGAGACGATGCAGGTCGTAGTAGTGCCGTGATATGCGCTCGGCAGTCGTGCTGTTTTCCGGGCGGTAATATTCGGAATGCAGCAGGGTCGCTTTTTCCCAAAACGTTCGCTCCGCCTCCAGCACCTTCAACACGTAACTGGGTTCCTCGAAATAATCCGGGAATTCTTCCGCCGCGTAAGGGCTGACCGGATACATATCCGCGGGCCAATGGTCTGAGCGCGCGCCTATCTCTATTTTCACCGCCGGCCTTATGTAGCTTATGTCGCCCGCCCCCCGAGCAGACCTGTTCCGCGGGTATGCAAAGAGTAGGTTCTGCGGATCCGCCTCGTCTAAGGTAAGCTGCCACGACGGGTCTTCGTGTTCCTTACCGCTTCCGCCTAGCACGCGCTCGAAGGACCGTCGTAAAGAAGGGAGCACGTCGTTAGCAACTTTATCCACACAAGCTTGTTGAAGAGCCTCGAGCTGCCTCTTTCTCGCGTTGCCGCTTTCGGCGTTCTCGGGGTCTTCGGCACCTTCGAAGCCTAGGTACTCGCGGTTTATCGAGACGTCTATATCCTCCGAGAATCTTTCAATCGCCTGAAATATTTTCGATAAAGAGGTGCCCCCCTTGAATATTAGATTCGGGCCGACCTCCGGTAATTCGAAGAGGTGTCGCAAGGTCCAGCACACCCAAAAATCCTTCTCTATAATTTGAGTGGCCACGCCCCGCCTGTTGGCCGTCTCCTGAAAAAGCTCGGCGCGTTCCGTGGCTGTGAGTGTGGCTACCCGGTCCATAAAGCGTTACGAAGCCAGCCTGGTTAGAATAGGGCGCATCCAGTCCGGCGCGCTGTCCACATCCTTCTTAAGAGCCGCCCTGTCGTCATCGGACAGCGCGGTCTTTATTTTGTCGATGATCTCGTCGTTGACGTTGTCGCGCCCGACGTGGCGGAGTGCCTGAATGACGGTGCCACTAGGCTTTCCCGCCGTCGCCATATTCTTCGGGGAAGTGCGACGCAACTCTATGGTCTGTCTCCCGACGCGAACCCGCTTCGATCTACCGTCCGTCAAATAGACGACTCGGGCGGGGACTTGGGTCGACAGGCCCAATTGGTTCGCGGCGTGAGCGCCAGACACCTGCAAGTCGCTCCTCGTCTTCTTCGCCAGAGCTTTAGCCACGGCGTCAGGAGAAGGGGTTAAAGTCCCGAGCCGCGGGTTAACTTTGGGGTAGTCATAGACGCCCCGGCTCAACCGGCGGATATGTCCTTTGCGGGCCAAGTGAGACAAGGCATGATCCACGGCGACACGACCACCTAGATCAAGAAAGTCCTTTGATGTGTGGATGGTGCCTTGCCCCTTCCTTTTAATCCGGCTAAGTATTTTGCTTGTTACACTTACTGTGCCTTTCTTATTTCTCATTTGGTAGAAAAAGTAGCACGTTTTTCTACCAAAAGCAAGACCATAACTTACCCCCTGTCAGCTCTAATTACATAAGAAAATTACCTAAGAAATTCAGGCTCGCGTACTGCCATCGAGCCGGGGGCGGATCTCCGTAATATATATATTACATACGCGTACCCCCGTTGCCGTTCCGGACAAGCAGTTCGGCACTTGCGTAATATATATATTACGCAAGTGCCGAACTGCTTGTCCGGAACGGCGTCAATGTAATATATATATTACATTGACGCCCGCCTATGTTTAGAATTTTATACCGAAGGGAAAGGTACGTAATATATATATTACGTACCTTTCCCTTCGGTGAAAAGAGCCGTAATGTAGAGAAGCGAAAAGAGATGCACCCTTAGTTAAATATAGGGAGGATAGGTAGCGTGAGCGAGCAAAACAGTAACGTAAAGGCCGAAATAAAAAAGCTGCAAGAGTCCCTGCCTAAAATCAAGGATGATCTTTACGCGTACGAAGTCAAGATATTTACCCGCACAGATATTGAACAAATATTTTCCGAAAATAGAGAGTCATGGGGGTTGAATAAAAAAACGTCGGTCAAATCATTCATTGACTTTATGGGGGCGGAAGGGCTCGAGGAAGTTAGATTCAATTTTCCGACAAGAAAGGAAACTAGATATTTATGGGGCGACGTATCGGCATTCGAACTCGCCCAATCGCTAAAGCCGAATGCATACCTAACCCACCGCGGCGCGATGTGTATACACGGTCTGACGGCCGGCCCGCCGGACCTGATCTATTTGAATCAGGAACAGCCTAAGCCGCACCAGAGGAGTAACACGCTAACGCAGGAGGGCATCGATCGGGCGTTCAAGAACAAGCCGAGACTTTCAAACGAGGTCGCGGAGCACGGCGGGCTCACCGTGTGCGTCGTCCACGGGCAGAAGACGGGAGGGCTGGGAGTCACCGACGTCGAAGGGGAGAAGGGCGAGGTACTCAGAGTAACGAACGTCGAGAGAACCCTCATAGACATTACAGTGCGGCCGGCCTACGCCGGCGGGGCCGCTGCGGTCCTGGAAGCTTACCGCCGCGCCAGGGGTAAAGTTTCCGTCACGAGATTGATAGAAATTCTGCTGGAGATGGATTACGTGTACCCGTACCACCAAGCCGTAGGGTTTTACCTCGACAGGGCGGGCGTTTACGAAGATTCGGAACTGCGGCAGTTGCAGGAAATCCCGATGGAGTTCGACTTCTATTTAGAAAATAGGATGGACGAGCCCGACTACTCGGAGCGGTGGCGTTTGTATTTCCCGAGAGGGTTATGAGAGAAGCGCGCGAAGTATGGTCGGCGTGCCGCGAGAAGCCACCATACCACCACGGGTACAGTTAGAATTTATATGTAAATCGATACATCTGCAGGTGCCCTCGTCACCTGATCAGGACTCCGTAAGGCGGCTTGACTTCCCAACATCGGTTGGCGAAGGTGATGGCTCGGAGAAGCGGAAACCGTCCTCGGTGTGGCTATGAACTACGAGAGGCTAGAACATTGGCTCTACGGTTGGGAGCGTCGGCTCGAGGAGCCGAAAAAGCTACTGCTGGACCCTTTATTCCTTAACGTCGTACGCCTCTGCCTCGTCGAACTTGAGAGACGTTACCTCAAGAAGCCGGATGAGCAAGTGCAAAAGGGCGCCAAAGGTTACGAGAGTGAATGGCTCCGGCTGCTCGAACAGAGATTCGATAAGGAGAAAGAAACGATTGCAGTTTTACAGGCGGACAATGCGGCCGCCATAGACGACCTCGGGCGTCTACTCCACGCCGGCGCATATCACGTCGGAAAGATCTATCCCCTCCTGCAAGACATTGAGGACGCCCCGACTCTCGACACCGTAAAACGGGAGTTGCAGGTCGAGCTCGGGAGTGACGCCGACGACGATTCTCGCTTGCAAGCCGTCTCGAAGTTACTCGCGAGGAAACTGCTGCTCAAGCACCACGTAAGGGGTCTAAAGAAACTGCCCGAAGCAGCTCTGGCGCGCCACGGCTCGGAGGCGATGCTCGCTAAGCACGTCCACGCGATCGCCGGCGAAGAGGCGATCTTCGCGGACCTGCTGAGGGCGTGGCAAGCGATCTTCGAGAAGGAAAAGGTCGCGAGCAGAACGGGTAACTTAATAAGGCAGCCGCCCGCCTCACTCTACGATCTCTTTCAAAGAAAAAGAACGAAGTGGCGGTATCTCGTCCGCCCCGTCATTCGACAGGTCGCGGAACTGCTCGCCGAAGGGCTGGGGAGTAAGAAGCTATCAAACCATGGGGAAAATGATCTTTGCGCCGAACTCGGTAAAGATCATGACGCACTCCGCACGATAGGTAGGAGAACCCTTGAGCGGTACATTCCAGCCCTAGTCCGGCAGGCGGTCGCCCTCCTCACGAGCGAAGCGTATGAGCGGCAAGAATCGCCTTACCAGGAGGCCGGCGGCCGCATCGGCACATGGCTGACCGGGAGGGCTTCATTCGGCGATAACCGTGAACCAAGAAGGGCGGCAGGCAGACCCGATGTGGTTGACGATCTCGCCGCCGGCGGGCTGGCCGTCGCCACCGAACACCTGCTGGCGAACATAATATCGACGGACCCCGCAGTTGCCGAAGAAAGGGACGGTCTCGATCTCGATCTCGGGTTAAGGCTGGCCGCCCGGTTAAGGGAAGAGGCGCGGCGTCAGTCATTTGATTGGGCCACCGCAAGTGATCCGGATTTGCAAACTTTGTGCGCCGATTTCTCGGCGCGAAAAGATCTGCACCTCGAGTTGGCGGAGACCTTCAGGCCCCTGGGCGACAGAATCCTCGCGCTACTCGCCGAACTGACTGACGCCTTCGTCAAGGATCCGGCGGAGCGCTGGCGGCAAAACTCCACGTCATTCTGGAAGGCCTGGGTCAACTCCTTTTCGAGACAGGCTTTCACGACGAGTCACGTCCTGCATTATCTCCCCTGGGCCACGCTCGACGGCGATGATCTCACCGGGGTTGTGAACGGCCTGTGCGATACGCTACTCGAACCGCCGAGCGAGTGGCAGATTATTTTTCGCGTGAAAGGCATCCTCCCGCAGGGGGCGATCTGGCACGCGGGGGCGGTCACTTTCTACGATCCGGGCGCGTTCGACTTCGGAAACTACGTGGGGGGCGCGCCCTCGGAGGAAGGGGGCGGGGCTGTCGTCTTCGCCCGCGTCTCGACAGTGGCGAGCGCCCCCGAAGAAGCGAAGCAGATCGCTCTCAGGAGTCTCAACACCACGCTCGATCTACTGTCTTTCCCGCTGTCCGTGAACGAAAGCGCCGGCGGGCTGAAGCCTGAAGTGGAGTACGTCGACGCGATCAGTCCCCTCGACAGGAGCGGCTGGCTTCCTAGCTTCGATGACGGGCGCGCCCACATGCCCTCGGATGAGCCGGCCGTGGACGGCAAGCTGGCCGAGATGTCCAGAGAGATAGAACCGCTGTTAGATCTGACGCAGGGCCAGACCGTTCCGCCCCGACCGCCGACGCAGCTTCAGACGGCGTTTATCTTAGGAACCCACTGGTACAGAAGAGGGAGGTGGGAGACTGACCACTTGGAGCGCTTCGTCTTCTACTGGATCGGCTTAGAACAAATCTTCGCCCCCGACAAGTTTGCGGGCGATAAAAAGTCCCCGATCGTTAAAGACATCCCGAAATTCTACCTGTCGTGGCGGAACCTCCCCTTTACTTACCCGCTCAAGCGAATGCGGCTGGAAATGGTTGGGATGATAGAGGGTGATGCGGAAGTCCGGGGGAGTGTGGAATCCACGCCTGCGCTGGCCGGCTGGAGGCATGATCACGGCCAAGTCTTCATCCAATCCCGGAACATCGAACTGCTGATGAGCCTCATCCCCGAAGAGAAAACAGGCGTCAAATCTTACGTCAAAATGTTCCTCGAATATGTGCGGGGGCTGGAAAAGGATGAAGACCGGATCAAGGAGGAGGTTCGGGCCTTGAGGGCTAAGTATAGCTTCAGGCTGGCGCTTCTCTACGACCTGCGGAACCGCATCCTGCACGACGCGCTGGCTTATAGAGCCGACGTGGAAGTTTGCGCCGAGGCGGTGGAGGAGATTCTGGAAGGCGTGCTGATACAAATATCAAGCTTTGCCCTCAGCCGAACGCCTGCCTACAACACGTGGGATCAACTTGCTACGGCGGCCGACTTCCCCTGGCCAGCACAGGCGTAATCAACACATCAATGGTGACGTGTCTTAGGTGCTGGTAGCTATCCTTCGCTTATAACCGCCTTCACCTATGCGGTGGCCGAAACCGTCCGACCGCCCATTATATATCTCACCGCTAAGAACCGCCGTACTCGCGAGCCTTCCTCAGATCGTCGTGCTCGAAAGCGGAGGCCATCCTCGCGACCTCGGTATTTGAGATTCCCAGTCGTCCGGCCTCTTCACGCCAGCCCGAGACCGCCGAGGCCACCTCGCCGGCGATCACCTTCATGTCATCCGTCCTCAACCCGAAGTAATCCCCGACCTCGAGGACGAGGTCGAAAGAGGCCGAGTTGTCCCGGTCGTCGATCATCATCGAGAGGACGCGCGGCCTGACGTCGATCGGCACCGGGTTGATGTCGTACGCGGGGGAGAGCCGCCACCCCCCTTTCGCCGGGTCGTACAGGAACCCGTGGTTCCTCAGGTGGTCGTCCACGTTCGAGACCAGCACCCCGAAAGCGATCCTGCGCCACAACTGCGGCAGATCGCGGGCGACTTCGGCGCCGTACCGGCGCAGCGCGTCGACGATCTCCAGGTAGCTGTGGTCCTCGCCGTCCGACGCCCCGATCATGCTCATCGCCGACAGGAACGGGACGCGGTGTTCGCCGACCCTGTCGAACCGGCGCACTATGAGGACCTGCCGACCGGCCACGTCGGCCACCCTGTGGGCCGGGACCTCGACGCCGGCGCGGGCGGCCAGGCTGAGGGCGACGCCGCTCCACGACTCCACGTTGTATTCGTCGCCGCTGTGGGGGAACTTCGCGATGGAGAGGCTCCCGTCCGTGTCGAGCACGGCGGCCTTCGGCCTCGCACCTCCGAGCGAGGAGCCCGGCGCCAGGAGGAGCCGCAGGTCTTCGTCGGAGTCCCTGTCTTCCACCACCCGCTCCGAGGCGGCCAGCAGTCTCGGGAGTTCGATGAGCGGGGGGATTCTCCTCTCGTTGTTCGCTAGGAACTCGTGGGTACCGGCATCCCTGAAGCGCAAAGCCCCCTGCCGGATCGCATCGTCGACCATGAGGAGAAAGTCTATCTCCATGAGGGTCCTCGGCGCCCTACCCTCGCGGTCGGCGGCCTTGCGCTCCGCCCGCTTCATCAGCGCGCGCCCCCAGCGGTCCGGGGCCGAATCGCCGACCGCGCCGAACAGGGGCTTTCCCGGCGCTGTGTGGTGTGTCCCCGCGTCGAGCGTCAGCAAGGGTTCGAGCGGAAACCGCAGCTTCGACCTGACCCATGCTTCGTCATACTCGAAGGACGCGCTCTCGCGGCCCTTGTTCGCGCGCGACCACAGCCGGCCGACCCTGTGGGTTTCCCCCTCGAGATCCACGAAGACTTCAACTTCCCGGTTCATGACGCCTCCGCCCCGGCGCGTAAATCCTCTTGGGAAGATTCTCGCTCTCGAGATCCAGGCCGAGTTGGTCGTGTGACGGGTCTGCAATGTCGCCGAGCCGGTCCGTCATACCGAGAACGAACAGGACGGTCGCGTACCTCCCGATGGAGACGTCCGGATCGCCGTTTTCGATCTTGACGAGCGTGGGGCGGCTGATCATCGCCCTCTGGCACATGGTCGGAGTCGAAATCCTCCGGCGCTTACGGGCGTCGGCGATGTCCGCACCGACTTTTCTCAGGCCGCGCCTGACCGGTAATGGAAGAGATGGAAGGATTTTTGAGCGCATAATGTCAATAGTAATTTACATTACAGCGCATAATGTAAATTACTATTGACATTATGTCAATGTATTTAACTGACCGTATTCTGCGATGACTCGGTGAAACCTGATGCTTAGCCGTTGCGTGCAGGAAAAAACGTTGCACAGATGAACTGACGGGTTTATATTGTCAGGCAAATACAGACACGGGAGGACCCAGACCATGGCGGATAACGAGAAGGGGAATGAGAAGCCCGAAAAGCCGGGTAAACCGGACCACCCGGAGCACCCGGAGCACCCCGAGAAGCCAGACAAGCCGAAACCACCGAGGCCGGTCGATCCCCCGCCCGACATCGACAAGAAAAAGAAGTACGCGTGAGGGGTTGTGACAGACTTTCCGCACTGGTTCGAGGCCGACCCGGCGAGGCTGGAGCACGAGCGCGAGGAGTACGAGAGGCAGGGGCTGAATTTCACGCTGGACCGGGAGCTGTTCGACTCCGCCCGCGTCGTCTCCTTCAAGGGGAGCGTTACGCTCTCCGGCGGAGGAGTGCGGCGGTTCGAGGTGGTCTACCCGCCGGCCTTCCCGTTCATGCGCCCGGAGGTCTACAGCCACGATACGTCTCTGGAGCGCCACCAGAACCCACTCGGAAAGAACCTCTGCCTGCTGCCGAACGAGGAGGACGAGTGGGAGTGGGACATGACTGGCGCCTACCTGATCGGGCAAGCCGTCCGCCTGCTCGAAGACACCCAGGCGGGGCCCAGCGTGGTCTCGGAGCAGGAAGTGCCAGCGCCGGAGCCGCAGGTCCTGTACCTCGGACACCTCTTCTCCGGCGCGCTGATCATCCCGGAGCAGTTCCAGCGAATCCCCGCTGGGGCCAGCGGCAGTTTCGCCATCCAAGCTCTTTCACTTGATCCTTGGCGCGCCCTGCTCTCCCACGCTTCGGTCAGCGCGGGCCCGAACACCGAAAGCGTCGCCGCCCCCGAACAACTGATTAGGATCTACGGACAGGCCGCGACCCTGAGGGGGGCGTGGTTCAAGGCAGAGCGGATGCCAGACCCCGCCTCGGCGCGGGACTTCGAGTCCCTCAGGCGGTGGGCATTGAACCAGAGGCCGGCGCTGGAGAACACGCTCCGACGAACCCGGAAGCAGACCGCGGCAGGGGCCCGCGAAATCGAACTCATCGGCGTGGTCTTCACCGACGAGGGGCCCGAGCGCGGGCAGACGCACGAGACGTGGGTCGTGCTGGCCTCGTGGAAGGGGGCCGGCGGTGTGGCGCGAACCCATGTGCTGCGGCCGGCGTTACTCAGCGAGCATGACCGCTTCAGCCGCGCCCCGCAACTCGCCGGACTGAGACGAAAAGGAGCCGTCATCTTCGGCCTCGGCGCCGTCGGGTCGACGGTAGCCATCCAGCTCGCGAGGGCCGGAATAGGTCGGCTGCACCTGGTCGACGCGGACGTCGTCGAGCCGCCCAACCTCGTCCGTCACGAGACAGACCTGCACGACGTGGGCGTGGACAAGGTTTCCGCCGTCGGCTTTAGGGTGATGAAGGTCAACCCATTCACCGAGCTCGAATACAGCGTCGGCTACATCGGCAGGATGAATCCCGGAAACCCGTACGCGGCGGCCGACCATCTGCAGCAGATCGCGAAGATAGTCTCGGATTACGACATGATCATCGCGGCCACAGGCGGCGGGGGGTTCAACCACATGATTAACCGTATCGCCCTGCACGCCGGCCGGCCCGCGCTCTTCGCTTGGGTCACTAACGGCGCTTGGGGCGGGCGTGTGATCCGCATGATTCCGGGGCGGACGGGCTGCTACGAGTGCGCGGCCCGGGCCCTGCCGGCCGTGGAGCCCGACTCCGACCCGGATGCGCCCGCCGTGTACGGGCGCGGGTGCGGCTTCCCATCCTTCACCGGCACCGGCTTCGACATCGCGTCGATCTCGCTCCTCGCGACCCGGCTGGCCGTGCAGACTTTATTGAGGGACGAGACCGGAGGCTACCCGGACGCACCCTACGACCACATCGTCTGGCAAAACCGAGCTGACGGGGCGGCGCGGCTGCCCGAAATTTCTCACCACGAGTCGACCCGGATTGAGGAGTGCCGAGCTTGCGGGAGAGAGACTTCGTAGCGCGGATCGCCGCGAGCGCTTTCGCCGACGTCCGGGAGGAGGCCCGGCGGTGGCGCGTCCGCGAGACGGGGGGAATACTCATCGGGTATTGGGAGGATGAGTATCAGGCGGTGATCACTCACGTCTCCGGTCCTGGCCCTAACGCGAAGCACGGTCTCTACACCTTCGAGCCGGATTCCTCTTTCGCTCAGCGACACCTTAATAAGATCTATAGGGAGAGCGCGGGCAGGTTCAGTTACATCGGCGACTGGCACACCCACCCTCTCGGCTTACTCGTGCCGAGCGAGTCGGATTCGGCCACGACTTTCGGCGTTGCCTCCGACCCCACCTATCGTGCGCCGAGACCCATTCTGCTGTTGTTCAGGAATAAGCTCTTTTCCCCGTCCTGCGAGGCGCGCGCCCTAATTTACCTTCTTAATGAAGAAACCTACTTAGATGCGACGCTTGATATAAGCCCCCTGGTCTAGGCCTCACACTTGGCGCGAAGTTGGCGCGATGACGTGACAAGAATTGCTAGGATACGGTATGCTTTGACGGCTGCGGGTTGTTTGAATTCCTAGCAATTCTTACGTTTTCGCTTTTGGGCTGAGGGGGCGGAGGGGACTCGAAAACCGGAGTGGGGGAAACTCCACCGTGGGTTCAAATCCCACCCCCTCCGCCACCTCTCTTTTCAGGGTCGGCCATCTCGGTGGCCGACCCTTTTTGCTTCCCCGACGCGCCCCCGTCGCCGGTCAGCCGCCGGGGTGGTAAGTGCGCTCCGTGTGCCCCTTCAACTGCGCCCGGTAGAAGTAGACCTCGCGCAGATTGCCCGTCGCGTACCGCTCCGCCTGATCGTCGAAGTGCGGAGAGGCGGGGTGGCCGCTCTCCCCCCCGGCGGTGACGGCGCGCGCGCGCACCCTGTCGCCGAACTCCACCACCGCCACGAAGCTGTTGCCGCTGGTGCCGTACCAACGCTTCGCCCCCGGGTAAGGCGGCGTCGCAAACGATGCCAGCGAACCCCAGCGCCCGGCGGTGAAGCCGACGGGGATGCTCGGCATCGCGTCGTTGAACGGGTGCGCGATGTCCCCCGTGAGACGCTGGAAGCGATTGATCTCGCCCCACGGCGTCTTCCAACTCCCGAAGTCCCGGGCCAGACGATCCGACGCCGCGTCGAGCGCGCGGAGCCGATCTTCCGCCGTGGGGTTAGCGCCCATGCGCCCAAGCTCCGTCCCCCAGAACACCGCCAGAGACGTCGGCACGGAGGCGACCGACCAGCGGCGATCCCAGCCGCGCAGCAACTCGATCTGCTCGGCCAGCTTCGCCTTCAGCGGGTGGCCGCTCGGGGCCTCGTCGTAAGCCTTGAAGAGCGGCGGGAGCAGCTCGTCGAACGCCGTGAGGTAACTGTCGTAGGCCGCCGCCCGAAGAGACTCCGGTGTGAAGTCCTTCTTGTCTTGGAGCACCCTGACGGCGTGCCGCCCGCGCGGCGAGGGGCTGCCGTTGTCCACGTAGCGGGGGTAATCCTCGCGCTTCGGGCTCGAAGGCCCGGCTGCCTCCCACGGCGAGTCGTTGGAGTTGTAGAGCCAGCCGCTCTGCGGGTCGAGCAGGTGCGGCGTCTCCTCCACGGAGAGCAGCCCGCGCCACTCCGTCGCCGGGTCGCTGCCGTCCACCGGCTTCGTCCAGTCGAAGCGCGGGTCGCGCCGGGGGATGAAGTTGCCGTGGAAGTAGGCGATGTGGCCGTCCGCGTCCGCGTAGATGGTGTTGTTGGACGAGTTGGTGTGGAGTTCCATCACGCGGCGGAACTCCTTGTAGCTCCTCGCCTTCGTTCGCATGTAGGACTGCGTGAGCGCCTTCACCGGCTCGTGCATCAGCCGGACGCTCACCCACTTGCCGTCCGCCTCGCGCACCACGGGGCCGTGGTGCGTGCGGTAGACCGTGAACTCCCTGCGCGCCACGTGGTCGGCAGTCCGGTAAGACACCGCGACCCGTGAGGCCGTCACGGGCCGCTCCCCCCCGCCGTAGCGGTAATAGAGCCGGTCGCCTTTCTTGACGATGGTCTCCGCGTACTCGTCGAGCGCGTCCGCGGCGCTCGACGTGTGCATCCATCCGGCGCGGTCGTTGAAGCCCTGATAGACGAAGAACTGCCCCCACGTCACCGCGCCGTACGCGTTCAGGCCCTGCCCGCTCACCGCCTGCACTTCGGCGCGGAAGAAGAAGGAGGTGTGCGGGTTGATGAGCAGGAGCGCGCGGCGGTTCACGGTGTTCGACGGCGCGACGGCGATGCCGTTCGACCCGCCCGGCTCGCCCATCGAGTCGCGCTCCTCGACCGTGCCTGAGCCTGACCCGGAGGTTCGGGCCGCGGTCTTACTCGCGTAGAACGCTTCGAGCTTCTTGAGATCAATCGTCTCGACGTCCCAGCCGATGCTCCCCTCCGTGAAGCTGAGCGCCATCCACGGCTCGAAGCGCGTGATGACTCTGGGCTTCACCTCCGGGTGTTTGTAGAGGTAGTAATTCAGCCCGTCGGCCATGGCGTTCATCAGAGCCTTCAGCCACCGTGGGCTCGCCGCGTATTGCACCCTCAGGCTTTCGGGGTCGGTGAAGAGCCTCATGCGCAGGTCTTGGTAGACGGCGCGCTCGCCCTCGGCCTCGGCCACGCGCCCCAAGGCGTTGAGGTAGTTCATCTCCACGCGGTTAAAGTCGTCCTCCGCCTGCGCGTAGAGCAGCCCGAAGACGGCGTCGGCGTCCGACCGCCCGTAGACGTGCGGGATGCCCCAGTCGTCGCGGATGATCGTAACGTTGCGCGCCTGTCGCTCCCACCGCGCGACGTTGCCGTCCGCCGTCCCTGACGCCGCGCCACCGTTGACCGTCCGGGCGGGCGGGGTCAAGGGCCGCGCGTAGCCGCGCTGCGGCGCCAGCAGGGCAAGGGCGCCGAACCAAAAAAGAAAAGATAAGTTCTTGATAATGCTATGCCTCCTTAAGTAAGAGAGTGCTCTCGGCACGATGCCTCCGCGCGGCCCGGGCGAGCTGCTGATGTCCAGTCAAATGTCTACGGGGCGTACTTCCTTGCGGATGAAGCATACATGAAACCCGGCCAATTTGAAGAGGGAATTGAAGTGCTAAACCATGCTCTCCAATTGTGGCCCGGTGACTCCGGGGCGCGGTTTAAGCCCGGCGTTCCGAAGGTCAGGGGGCTTGCCCCGTTCCGGCGCGCAGACCCCTCCGTGAATGGGCGCGGGCGGAGTTTCATTTAACGCCTTTGCCCTCCGCGACGGCGAGGACGCGACCCGCGGCGGGGACGTTGATCGTTTCCGTCGCGCCGCCGGGCCACCTTATTTCCAGCTTGTCGATCTTGGTCGCGGGGCCGAGCCCGACGTGGAGGCAGGCGTCGTTCTGCGAGCCGTAGCTCGCGCCGCTGACGGCGTCGAGGCGCTGGCGCGTGCCCCCGGCGGTGACGTAAACGACCGCGCCCGTCGCGTCGCGCGGGCTCTTCTTCGCGGGGTCGCCGACGAGCCGCAGCCCGAGCCAGTGGCCCTTCGCGGCGGTGACGTTGCGGATGAGGGCGGGCGGCGCGTCGCAGTTGTTGAGGACGGCGTCGAGGAGCCCGTCGCCGTCGAAGTCCGCGACGGCCAACCCGCGCGCCGGGTAGGCGGCGGCGAGGGCGCTGCCGGGCGAAGCGCCGACGCGCTCGAAGACGCGCTCGCCCGCCACCCTGTTCGTCGCGCGCGCGTTGGCGACGTTGCGGAAGAGGAGCGGCTGCTGCGCCCACGACGTGCCCCACTGGTACTGATCAGCCGTCGGGTAGACGTGCCCGTTGGCGACGAGGAGATCCTTCCAGCCGTCGTTGTCGAAGTCGAGGAAGGCCGCGCCCCAGCCGAGGAAGGGGATGGTCGTGTCGCCGTGGCCGGTCTGGAAGGTGAGGTCGGTGAAGCTGCCGCCGCCGTCGTTGTGGTAGAGCGTGTTCGAGTCGTCGGAGAAGTTGGTGACGTAGAAGTCCACCCGCCCGTCGTTGTCGTAGTCGCCGACGCCGAGCCCCATCCCCGCCTGCTCTCTACCGTTCTCGTTCAAGGCGACGCCCGACACGTAGCCGACCTCGCGGAACGTGCCGTCGCCCTTATTAATGTAGAGCAGCTTGGGCGTCGAGTCGTTGACGACGATGAGGTCGAGCAGATCGTCGTCGTCGGCGTGGACGAAGGCGGACGAGAAGCCGTAGTAGCCCTGCGGATCGCTGACGCCCGCCTTCGCGCTCACGTCCTCGAACGTGCCGTCCGACTTCTGGTGGTAGAGCGTGTCGCCCTCGCCGGTGAACCCGAGCGGCCCGCAGAAGACGGGGACGCCCCGGAACTGGCAGGGGGGCTGGCCCTCGCTGCCGGGCTTGCCCCTCTGCGTGGGAGTCGCCGGGAGGTTGTTCATGTCGAACCGCGCGTAGCCGGGGACGAAGAGGTCGAGTCGCCCGTCGCGGTCGTAGTCGCCGAAGGTGGCCCCGGTCGACCAGCCCTTGCGCGCGACGCCGAGCTTCTCCGCCACGTCCGTAAAAGTTCCGTCGCCGTTGTTGCGGTAGAGGCGCGACGTGCCGTAGTTGCCGACGAAGAGATCGGGGTCGCCGTCGTTGTCGTAGTCGCCGACCGCCGCGCCCATCCCCCATCGCTCGTTCGCCACGCCCGCCCTGTCCGTCACGTCCTCAAACTTCCAGTCGCCGAGGTTGTGGTAGAGCGCGGCGCGCGGGGGCTTCTCCTGCCCGCGCAGCGCGGCGAAGGTCGAGCCGTTCAGGAGGTAGATGTCGGGGCGACCGTCGCCGTCGTAGTCGAAGACGGCGACGCCGCCCGAAGGCGTGTCGGTGATGTAGTCCTTCGCGGGCGTGCCGGCGCGGTGGCGGAAGGCGGCGAGCGCCGTCCGCGCCGTCACGTCCTCGAAGACGGCGGGGGCTTTCGCGTCGGTGATGCCGACCGTGCGCTTCGACGAGTAAGTGCGCGCCTCGCCGGTGGCGACCGAGCCCATGCCCTGCGTCTGCTGCCGCCTGCTCGGCTGCTGCGCGAGCGGCGCGAGCGTGGAGACGAGCAGCACGCACAAGGTGAGGGCATAGGGCGCGCGGCGACGCCGACTGCGGCTGAGCGGGTGATTCATCATTTCGATCTCTCGCGCGGCAAACTTTATTTCGATCTCTCGCGCGGCAAACTTTTACCGGCTGACTGCGTTCGCTCTCTTCCGGCCCGGCTTCGTCTAAGGCTCCTTCACCGTCAGGTAACGGTCGATCTGCGGGCTCAAGATCGTCTGCTTCCGGCCGCCGAGCCAGTTGATCTCGACGGACTTCGCGCCCGCCGCCGCGCCGAGCCCGACGACGAGGCGCGGGTCTTGCGAGGAGAGGTAGCTGCCCGCGCTCGACACCTCGAAGGTCTGTCGGCGACCGCCGGAGTCGGTGACGACGACGCGCGCGCCGAAGGCGGAGCGCGACGCGCGCGTGCCCGTGAGCGCGAGCCCGAGCCAGTGGTTGCGCGCGCCGCCGCCGTTATTGCGGAGGACGAGGGCGGGGCCGTCCGTCTGCGCGATGACGATGTCTTCGTCGCCGTCGTTGTCGAGGTCGCCGACCGCCGCGCCGCGCGCCGCGAGCGGGAGCTGGAAGGGCGCGCCCGCCGTCGCGGAGACGTCGGCGAAGGACGCCCCCGCCTTCGCCGCGCCGACGCCCAGCATCAGCAGCGGCGTCTGTCTGTACTTCAAATAGCTGGTCGCCTGCTCGATGTTGTCGAGGACGTGACCCTGCGCGACGAAGATGTCGCGCCGACCGTCGTTGTCGAAGTCGGCGAAGCGCGCGCCCCAGCCCGAGTAGAGGAGGCTGATCTGGCCGACGCCGGTCGCCGGCGTGACGTAGGTGAAGGACAGGTCGCCGTTGTTGCGGTAGAGCGGGTAGGTCTCGTTCGAGAGGGTGGTGATAAAGACGTCCGTCAGCCCGTCGCCGTCGTAGTCGGCGGCGTCCACGCCCATCCCCGCGAAGGTCTTCCCGTTCTCGTCGTAGCCCGCGCCCGCCAGCAGCGCCACGTCCTCGAACGTGCCGTCGCCGCGGTTGCGGTAGAGCGACTGGCGGACGCTGTCGTTGGCGACGAAGACGTCCGTCCATCCGTCGCCGTCGAAGTCGGCGAAGGCGACGCCGAGCCCCTTGCCCGACGGATCGCCGACGCCCGCCTTCGCGCTCACGTCCTCGAACGTGCCGTCCCGCCTCTGGTGCAGCAGCAGGCTCGGCGCGCCTTTGAAGTTGTCTGGGTGGCAGTAGGCGCGTTGCAGATCGCCGCAGAAGATCGCGCCGCCGCGCGCGAAGTCCCAGTCCATGTAGCGCGCGACGAAGAGGTCGAGTCGCCCGTCGCGGTCGTAGTCGAACCACCCGGCGCTCGTCGACCAGCCGGAGCCCGCGGCGTTCAGCTTGCGCGTCACGTCCTCGAACGTGCCGTCGCCGCGGTTGCGGTAGAGCGTGTTCGCGCCGAGCGCAGTGACGTAGAGATCGACGAAGCCGTCGTTGTCGAAGTCGCCGGCAGCCGCGCCCATCGAGTAGCCGGAGCCTCTGACGCCCGCGCGCTCGGTCACGTCTTCGAAAGTCCCGTCCGGCTTCTGGTGGTAGAGGCGGTTCCAGTAGCGCGGGTCGCGCTTGTCGGGCCGCGCGGCGGCGGGCATCGGGTCTTCGAGGCGCGCGCCGTTCGTGAAGAAGAGGTCGAGCCGCCCGTCGTTGTCGTAGTCGAAGAGCGCGCAGCCGCCGCCCATCGTCTCGGGCAGGTACTTCTGCGAGGTGGGCGAGGCGGCGTGGCGGAAGTTGACGCGCGACTCGGCGGCGGCGTCCGTGAAGGTGACGGGCGAGGGCGCGCGGGGCGCGTCGCCCGTCTGCCTTTTCTGCGGCGGCGCGCCGTCGTAGGGGCGGCCCTTGCGCTGCGGCGCGGGCTGTGGCGGCGTCTCTTTCGTCTGCCGCGCGAGCGCGCCCGGACGCGAGCCCGTGGCGAGGAAGAGCGCGAGCACGCCGAGGAGACAGGCGGGGGCGTTACGTTGTGACTTCATCGTGAATCAACGCGGAGAAGGCGAGCCGACGCCGGGGAGTCCGAAGCGCGCCGAGGCCGTGACCGTATAATCTACAACCCGTGCGCGACGGAGTACAGCGGCTCGCCCGAGACTATTACCGGGCAGAGTTCGCTGCCGCCCCTGCGCCCCCCTGAATCGCCCTCGGAACCCGGCGGGCGTACAGTTGCGTACGGCAGGCCGCGCCCGGCAGGGACTTTTGAGGGCGGACGAGATAATTTCGTTGACAAGTTGACGACGCCGCTGATATAAGCCCTCAAGCCCATTGAATCGTTTACGTAATCGTTTACGCGGTTGAGGAAGAGGGTCCCGCGCGAAGTGCGTTCGTCCGAAATTCGGCGGGCGCGCCGGACGATACGGCATGAGGCAGAGTGCCGCGCGTCAGCACGGCCCCGCTGCCTATTCTCGCAATACATCTAGACCACGCGCACGTGCCCGGCATCCGCCGGCTCCCACGGCAGAACCCAACCGGAGGGGATCATGATATCTCGCAGACGTTTCGTCGCCGCAACCCTGTTCGCCCTGCTGGCGTTTGCCGCGCCCGCGTGGGCGCAGAGCGACCGCGGCACCATCACCGGCACGGTCACCGACCCGGGCGGGGCGGTCGTCGGGAAGGCCAAGGTCACCGCCACGGGACTCGATACGGGGACGGTGCGGGAGGTGACCACGAGCGACGACGGCCATTACACGCTGCCGGAGCTGAAGGCGGAGCGCTACCGCATCGCCGTCGAGGCGCAGGGCTTCAAGACGGCCACCGTCGACGACTTCAAGGTCGCGGTGCAGGTGACGCACAGTCTCGACTTCAAGCTCGAAGTCGGCACGGTCAGCGAGGTGGTGAACGTGACGGGCGATTCCGCCGTCGCCGTCCAGACCGACACGCCCGTCCGGCAGTCGAACGTCACCGAGCGGCAGATCAAAGAACTCCCCTTGGTCGTGGGCTCGGAGTTCGCCGGGCGCACGCCGCTCTCCTTCATCTTCCTCGACAGCAACGTCGCGACCGGGGCCAGCAGCAACCAGAACACCAACACGACGAACTTCCGCGTGAGCGGCGGGCAGGCCCTCGGCACGGAAATCCTGATCGACGGCGCGGCCACGCGGCGCACGCAGAACGGCACCTTCTTCTCGGAGGTCGCGCCGGGGCCGAACGCCTTTCAGGAGTTCACGCTCTCGACCTCGACCTACTCGGCTGAGTTCGGCAACTCTTCGGGCGGCATCGTCAACTTCACTCTCAAGTCGGGCGGCAACGAGTTCCACGGCGAAGCCTACGACCTCTTGCAGAACGAGAAGCTGAACGCCAACTCGTTCCGCAACAACGCCGCCGGGCGCAACGCCCGCGGCGAGGAGAGACTCCCGCGCAACCGCGACAACCAGAACGACTTCGGCTTCAACGTCAGCGGCCCCGTCTACCTGCCCCGCTTCGGCGAGGGCGGCCCCTCCACGTGGAGCGGCAGGAACAAGGCGTTCTTCTTCTTCAACTACGAGGGCTACCGCTTCAAGGAGGGCGCGAACACGATCCTCACCGTGCCGACCGCGAGGATGCGCACGGGCGACTTCTCGGAGCTTCTGACTGACCCGTACGTCTTGCAGTTCTGTCGGGAGCGTAATAATGCCGGTCAGTGTACCGTCCGCGGGCCGATTCAGATTTACGATCCGCGCCAGCCGGCGGGCACACGCGTGGCGATCCCCGGCAACCGCCTCGACCAGTACCTCGGCGGCGCGCGCATCGACCCGGCGGGCTTCAACTCGCTCCAGTTCTTCCCGCTCCCGAACACGACCGGCCCCCTCGGCTCGACCGTCTTCCAGAACTACATCTCGCAGGGCGTCCGCCCGACGGACATGAACCAGTACACGGCCAAGATAGACGTGGCGGTGTCGGACAAGCAGCACATCAACGGCAGCTACTCGTCGCGCAAGAACGACCGCATCGCGGGCGATCCGATCCCGCGCTTCCCGCTCCCGTTCACGTCGCAGGGGGCCTTCAACCAGCTCTTCAAGTCGCACTTCTTCCGCCTCCAGGACGACTACACCTTCTCGCCGTCGCTGCTCAACCACTTCAACCTCGGCTTCACGCGCTACGACGTGGCGAACCGCAACACGACCGACCCGTTCAACACGGCCTCGCTCGGCTTCCCCGTCAACGCCACGCAGAACAGCGCCTTCCCGCGCCTCGGCTTCCCCGGCTACGGCGACCCGGTCTCTTCCGACGACCCGCGCGCGTATCAGGACATCGGCTCGACCTTCTTCACCGATCACATCCTCGACACCCAGTGGCAGCTCTCCGACTTCGCGACCTTCGTCACCGGGCGGCACACGGCCAAGTTCGGCGCGGACGTCCGCCTCGGGCAGTTCAACTTCCGCCAGCGGATCGACCCCGGCGGCTCGTTCAACTTCCGCCACGATCAGACCGCCGCCGACCGCGACCCCAACGGCGGCTGGCCCATCGCCAGTCTCATCACGGGCGCGACCGAGTTCTCTTTCAACACGACGAACTCCGTCGACCCGGCCTTCCGGCAGTTGACGCAAGGCTACTTCGTCCAGGACGACTTCAAGCTGCGGCAGAACCTGACGATCAACCTCGGCGTGCGCTACGACCTGCCGGGCCTGCGCACCGAGGCGCACGACCGCTTCCGCGGCTTCGATCCGACGAAGCCTAACCCGGAGGCGGGCGGGCGGCTCGGAGCCATCGCGGGCGCGAGCGGGCAGGGCGGCGTGCAGGCCGACCGGCGCACGCTCGCCAAGCCCGACAAGTCGAACTTCGGGCCCCGCGCGGGCTTCGCCTACTCGTGGGACAGCCGCACGGTCGTGCGCGGGGGCATCGGGCTCTACTACGCGCCGATCATCTACGGCTTCGAGGGCGGCAACGTCCTCGACACCGGGCTCATCGGCTACAACACGGGGAGCGGCCCGCGCACGCCCGACGGGCGCAACGCGCGCTTCTTCCTGTCGAGCTACCCCTCGATCCCGGCGGTCTGCCCCACCTGCCAGTTCCTCGGCAGCGACGTGCAGTTCTTCGACCCCGACTTCAAGACGGGCCGCACCGTGCAGTACAGCCTCGACGTGCAGCGCGAGCTGCCTTACAAGTTCGTCGCCTCGGTCGGCTACATCGGCCACAAGGCGACCCGTCTGCGCTCGAACTTCAGGCGTCTGAACGCGCTGCCCTTCAACGCGCTCAGGCTCGGCTTCCCCATCCTCAACATGTCGCTGGCGAGCGCGCTCGCCGACCCGGCCATCGTCACCTACGCGCAGAGCGTCGGCTCGCCGCTCCCGTCGAGCCCGAACGCCGTCTTCCCCGGATTCAACGGCAACGTCGCGCAGGCGCTCAAGCCCTTCCCGCAGTACAACCGCATCAACAACATTCTGGAGAGTCAGGGCCGCAGCGACTACAACGCCATGCAGGCGAAGCTCGAACGGCGCTTCTCGAGCGGCATCCAGTTCGGCGTCTCCTACACCTTCTCGAAACTCATCACGAACGCGTCCGAGGACATCTTCGGCGGCTCTCCTCTCGCGGGCGTGTTGCAGAACCCGTTCGACACCTCCTCGCAGCGCGCCGTCTCGCCCAACAACCCGGCGCACGTCGCCGTCATCAACTATTTGGTCGAGCTTCCGTTCGGCAAGGGCAAGCGGTTCCTGAACGGGGGCGGCGCGCTCGACCGCGTCGTCGGCGGCTGGCAGTTCTCCGGCATCCACCGCTACCAGTCGGGCGTGCCGCTGACGTTCTTCACCTCCAACAGCGCCAACACGGAGTTCCTGCAGTTGACGGGCTACCTCGGCAACCTCCGCCTGAACGCGACGGGCCAGCCCGTCGAAGGCAGCGGCACCTTCTTCGACGCGCGGCTCGGCCAGCAGGTCATCAACCCCGCCGCCTTCGTCGCGCCGCCGCTGTTCGGATCGGGCTTCAACAACAACCCGAGCGGCGCGGCCATCGGCTCGGCTAACTACGCCGCCTACTACGCGAACCCGCGCCGCTTCTTCGGCACGACCGCGCCGACGCTCTCGAACGTCCTCTCCGACTCGTTCTCCAGCGAAGACATCAGCCTGCTCAAGAAGACGCGCATCACCGAGTCCGTGACGCTCGAACTCGGGGCTGAGGCGTTCAACATCTTCAACCGCCACCGCTTCTTCTTCCCGACGACCGACCTGATCGACCCGGGCAACTTCGGGTTCGAGAGCGTCAACTTCGACCCGCCGCGGCGCGTACAGCTCCGCGTGCGGCTCCTCTTCTAGTTCTGCCGAACGACCGGCACCGGGCGGCGCGTGGAAGGTTTTCGCCGAACTCTTCCCGCGCCGCCCGCGCCTTTTGTCACGCCCCGATTTTCGGGACCCGACGACGAAGTGATACTGCCGCGCAAGACTCTCTGTGTGACGCGAAGTGCGCGGGCGCTCGCCGCCGCCCTGTGCTGCGCCGCCGCGCACGCCCCCTTGGCCCCGCCCGCGGGCGCAGCCGTCGCCGCGGCCCCTCAGCGGAGCGCCGTGCGGACGCCCGCTGCGACGAGGGCCGACGGCGGGCGCGCCGCGGCGTTGCTGGCCGAAGGCAGGGCCGCGCTCGAACGCGGCGACGAAGCGTCGGCGCGCTCCGCCTTCAGCCGTGCCCTCGCCTCCGAGCCCGACAACGTTGACGCGCACACCTACCTCGGCGTGCTCGCCGACCGCGCGGGCGATCTGAAGGAAGCCGAGCGGCACTTCTCCGCCGCCGCCGCCGCCGCGCCGTTCTCCGCCTCGGCGCGCAACAACTACGGCGCGGTGCTCGTCCGCCTCGGGCGCACGCAGCTCGCCGCCGCGCAGTTCGAGGCTTCACTGAAGCTCGACCCCGCGCAGCCGAACGCGCTCGTCAACCTCGCGCAGATGCGCTCCGCCTCCGGCAAGACGGAAGACCTGCGCGCCGCGCGCGAGCTGTTGCGGCGCGCCATGCGCGTCGCGCCCGACGCCGAGATCGCACGCGCGCTCGTCGCCGTCGAGCTGCGCCTCGGCGACAGGGGCGCCGCCGCCGCCGCCTACCGCGACTACGCCGCGCGCGCCGCCGAGTCCTCAGCGCCCGCGGCGTCCGCCTCCCCGCCGCCTTCCGCCGCCTCGCGGGTCGAACTTGGGCGGGCGCTGCTCGAAGGCGGGCTGATCGACGAGGCGGTCGGCGAGCTGACGGCGGCTGTCGCGTCCGACCCCGCGGACGCGTCTGCCGTGGTCGCGCTCGCGCGCGCGCACATGAGCCGCAAGGAGATCGCCGCCGCAGGGCGCGCGCTTGAGTCCGCCGTGGCGCGCGGGCTCGACGCCGCGCCCGTCTACGCGGAACTCGCCGACGTGTATCAGGCGGCGGGTCGCGTCGAGAACGCGATCCCCGCCATGCGCCTCGCGCTCGCGCGCGATCCTAAGAACGAGGCTTACCACTTCCGCTACGGGCTGCTGCTGATGGACGCCAGCGCGCCAGCCGCTTCGATCATCCGCCTGCGCGAGGCGATCAAGGAGTTCCCCTCCTCGGCGCGCATCTGGCTCGCCCTCGGCATCGCGCAGTTGACCGGCGGCAATAACGGCGACGCCGAAGAGTCTTTCAGGCGTTCGCTCGAACTCGATCCGCAGTCCGTCCCCGCCCTCGGCTACCTCGGCACGACCCACGCCGAGCGCGGCGACTACGCGCAGGCGCTCGCCTTCTACGAGCGCGCCATCGCCGCGGACGGGAAGCAGGGTGTGGTCTACTACCTCGCCGCCGACACCATGCTCAAGCTGCCCGGCGGGGACGGGGAGAAGGCGGAGCGTTACCTCGCGCGCGCCATCGCCCTCGATCCGACGCTCGCCGCGGCGCGACTCGCGCTCGCCAAAATCTACGAGCGCGCGGGGCAATGGGCGGACGCCGCGACGCACCTCGAACGCGCCGTCCAGCTCGCGCCCGATCTGAACGAAGCCCACTACCACCTCGGCAGGGTCTACCAGCGGCTCGGGCGCGCCGAAGACGCCCGGCGCGAGATGGCCCTCTTTAAGGAGCGGAGCGACACCGAGAAGCAGCGGCGCGAGGCCGAGCGGCGCGATCTCGTCCGGCGTCTCGCCGGCGTGCGCTTCTGATGCCGCGCCGAAGCAAGGGGAAAATGATGACCACGAGGATCAACAGCGCCGCCGCCCGTTTCGCGCTCGCGTCGCTCTGCGCCCTACTGTCGCCGCCCTCGGCGGGCGACACGCGCGGGCAGGGCGCGCCGACCAGCCCGCCCGCGCAGACCGCCGCGCCGCAGATGGAGCAGTGGGGCGACGGGTTCGACGGCACTTCGCTCGACGAGTCCAAGTGGGAACGCTTCACGTTCGAGGGCGGGGGCGGGGGCAAGCTCGAAGTGGCGGACGGCCAGCTCCGCCTGCGCAGCCCGAACAAGACGCGCGCGGGCGTGCGCTCGAAGCAGACGTTCACCGCCGACCGCTTCAGCGTCGAAGCGGTGGTAGCGAAGGCCGGGCCGCAGTTGCCGGACGCGGGCGACAGGGCGGCCCCCATCGGGTTCGCCACGCTCGCGATCCTCTTCGACGGGTCGGGGCGCAACCGCATCGAGTGGATCAACACGAGCGAGCGCACCCTCGAAGCGTGGGCGGTCGTGGACGGCACGGGCGAGCGGCTCGACAACCGCAAGCTCGCGCTGAAATTCGACAACCCGGTGCTGGCCGTCGTCCGCCGCGGCGACGAGTTTTTGTTCGTCGTCAACAAGCCGGACGGCGCGCCGCAGGACGCGCAGATCGCGCTCACGAAGACGGTGAAGAATCTGCCGCGCTCGTTCCGCGTCATGCTCTACGGCTTCGGCTCGTCGCAGAACAACTGGGACTCCGTGCGCGTCGTCACGGCGAAGTGAGGTCGGCTGACTTTGATTAAGCTGAGGGGAAACGGGGGGCGGATCGCTTTGTGCGCCGGGTGGCTGCTCGCCGCCGCGCTCTCGGCGCGCGCGCAGGCGGTCAAGCTCGACGGCGGCTGGCAGTTCGTCCCCGACCGGTCGGGCGCGCTCAAGGTCTCCGATCTCGCCGGCGCGCGGGGTTGGCGCGACGCGCGCGTCGGGCTCTCGTGGAACGCGCAGTTCGCAGACCTGCGCGACTACATGGGCGCGGCGTGGTACCGCACGACCCTCCCCGCGCCCGATCTGCGCGGCGGGCGGCGCGCGCTCCTGCGCTTCGGCGCGTGCGACTACTACGCGGAGGTCTTCGTCAACGGTCGCAAAGTGGGCCAGCACGAGGGCGGCTACACGCCCTTCACCTTCGACGTGACCGAGCACTTGCGCGCGGGCGCGAACGAGCTGGCGGTGCGCGTCGTCGATCCGCCGATGGACGAGAGGGAGAACCGCGCCAGCTTCCCGCAGTTCCTCTACAACGAAATCCCGCACGGCAAGCAGAACTGGTACGTCCAGACCGGCGGGCTCTGGCAGCCCGTGTGGCTTGAGGTGAGGCCGAAGTATCACATCAGCGGGTTGCAGGTTTACCCCAAGCCCGACGGCGGGATCGGCGCGTGCGTCAACGCTAACCATCTCACCGCGACCGACAGGAGCCTGAAAATCTCTCTCTCTAACAGCTTCGCCGCGCAGGTGATCGACCCGGAGGGGAAGGCTCACAAACTCGCCATGGGGGTGGCCTCGGGCGGGACGGTCTGCTTCCACGGCAAGATAGATAACCCGCGCCTGTGGAGCGTCGAGCGCCCCGCCCTTTACAAAATTGAGGCCGCGCTGGGGGATGATCGGGTGAGCGACCGCTTCGGCTTCCGCGCGTTCGAGGCGCGCGACGGGAAGTTCTACCTCAACGGCGCGCCGTTCTACATGCGCGCGGCGCTCGATCAGGACTTCTACCCGGAGACGATCTACACGCCGCCCTCGAAAGAGTACGTGCGCGCCCAGATGCTCAAGGCCAAGCGGATGGGCCTGAACCTGCTGCGCTGCCACATCAAGGTCTGCTCGCCCGAATACCTCGAAGCGGCGGACGAGGTCGGCCTACTCGTCTGGTACGAGGTGCCTTCGTGGAACGACGAGCACCACTTCGCCGAGGTCGCGGCCAAGCGCGGCGAGAGGATTTTCGACGAGATGGTCGAGCGCGACTGGAACCACCCGTCAATCGTCATCCAGTCGATCATCAACGAGGGGTGGGGGGCCGATCTGCCCGGCGGCGCCGAGAGCCGCCGCTGGCTGCGCGCGGAGTACGACCGCGCCAAGCGTCTGACCGCGCCCTTGGGTCGCGTCATCGTCGACAACAGCGCGTGCTGCGACAACTTCCACCTGAAGACCGACATCGAGGACAACCACCGCTACAACTCGATCCCCGACTACTACCGCGACTTCGACAAGTGGGTCGCCGACTTCGCCGCGCGCCCCAAGTGGAACTTCAGCCCGCACGGCGACGCCGAGCCGACGGGCCGCGAGCCGCTCGTCGTCTCCGAGTTCGGCAACTGGGGCCTGCCGCAACTGCCGAAGGAGCTGCCGTGGTGGTTCGGGCGCGACTTCGGCGGTCGCCCCGTCACGCGCCCCGCCGGCCTCTTCGAGCGGTTCGCGGAGTTCCGCCTCGGCCCCGTCTTCGGCGACTACCGCGCGCTCGCCGAGGCGACGCAGTGGCATCAGTTCGCCTCGCTCAAACACGAAATCGAGGAGATTCGCCGCCACGCGCCCATCCAAGGCTACGTCATCACCGAGTTCACAGACATCAACTGGGAGGCCAACGGCCTGATGTCGATGTGGCGCGAGCCGAAGGCCTACGCCGCCGAGTTGACGAAAATCCAGCAGGACGATCTCCTCATCGCGCGCACCGACAAGCACAACTACGCGGGCGGCGAGCCCGTCAACTTCGAAGTCCTGCTCTCGCACTACAGCGCGCGCGATCTCCGCGGCGCGCAAGTTTCTTGGCGCACGGAAGCGGGCAGGCTCGTCGCGACTCGGAAGATCGAGACGGCGGTCGCGCCCGCGTCCGCCACCCCGGTCGCGCGCCTCACGACGCCCGCGCCGCAGGTCACGCGCGCCGCGACGGTGCGCCTCCATCTCCAACTGGGCGACGCGGCGAATCACCTCGTCGCTGAGAACGTCGCTGAGATTTTCGTCTACCCGAAGCCCGCGCCCGCGACGCAGACCGCGCTCGTCTTCCGCGATCCGTCGCACGCGCTCGGGCTCAAAGAGGAGCAACTCAAGGCCGCGGGCTACGCGCTGCTCGGCCCCGGCGTCGACACGCGCGCGCTCAACCGCCCGACGCTCATGATCGCTTCGAGTCTTGACGACGCGGTCGCTCGACACCTGCGCGGCGGCGGTCGCGTGCTGTTGCTCGCCGACTCGGAGGGCGCGCTCCCGCAGGGCTCGCCGCTCAAGGTGACGCCGCGCGAAGGGTCTGACTTGGACGGCAACTGGGTGACGAACTTCAACTGGGTGCGCCCGGCGTCGCCGTCGCCGTTCGCGCCGCTCGCGTTCACGAAGATCATGGGCTTCGAGTCGGAGCACGTCGTGCCGCGCTTCGTCGTCCAAGGCGTCGGCGGCGCGGACTACGACGACGTGCTCGCCGGGGTCTTCTACGGGTGGCTGAACAACAACGCGGCGCTCGCTTTGCAGGCCCGCGCCGGGGATGGGCGGCTCGTGCTGACGACCCTGCGCTTCGACGAGTACGGGCGCGACCCTTACGCGACGCACCTGCTCGACGCGCTCGTCCGCTACGCGTCCGGCCCCGAGTGCGCGCCGAGGTTCGCCCTCGGCGCGGCGGCCACCCGCTAACGGCGATCACGGGCGCGCCCGGCGCGGCGAGCCGGGACGGCGCGACGGCGGGCGCGCGGCGATGATGTAGGAACGAACCGCGGGCGGTAGAATGCCCGCGACCGGTCAGGGCGGACGACAACCCCGATGAGCATCAAGGATGTGGCGCGCGCGGCTGGCGTCTCGGCTGCCACCGTCTCGCACGTCATCAACAACACCCGGTTCGTCACGGACGTGACGCGCGCCCGCGTGCTGCGCGCCGTCGCGGAGTGCGACTACTACCCGAACGCGCAGGCGCGCGGGCTCGTCTCGGGCCAGAGCCGCATCCTCGGGCTGATCGTCTCCGACATCGCCAACCCGTTCTTCCCCGAGTTGATCAAGTCGATCGAGGCGGCGGGGTTCGAGCGCGGCTACGACGTGCTCCTCTCGAACACGAACTACGACCCGGAGCGCACGTCGCGCTACGTCCGCCGCCTCATCGAGCGGCAGGTGAGCGGGGTCGCGCTCATGACCTCGGAGCTCGACGCGGCGCTCGTGGACGAGTTGGCCCGCAGGCACGTCTCGGTCGTCTTCCTCGATCTGGGCGCGCCCGGCGTGAACATGAGCAACCTCTGCATCGAGTACGAGCGCGGCATCGACGAGGCGGTGGGCCACCTCGCCGCGCTCGGCCACGAGCGGCTCGCCTTCGTCGCCGGCCCCGGCCACCTGCGCTCGGCGGCGAAGCGGCGCGAGGCGTTCGGCCAGAGCTTCCGGCGCTACCTGCCCGCCGCCTCGCCGCCCGTGTTCGTCGAGGGCGACTTCAAGTTCGAGGGCGGGCGGCTCGCCGCGCGCGAGCTGCTCGCGCGCCCGGCGCTCCCGACCGCCATCATGACGGCCAACGACATGATGGCCTTCGGCGTCCTGCACGAGTGTCTGGCGGCGGGCCTGCGCGTGCCGGAGGACGTCTCGCTCGTCGGCTTCGACGACGTGGCTTTCGCCACGATCTCGCAGCCGCCGCTGACGACCGTCTGCCTGCCGCGCGCCGAGCTGGGCCGCCTCGCGGTCGAGGCGCTGCTGGCGACCATCGAGCACCCGGAGCGCAAGGGCGTCGAGATGAGGGTGCCGACTTTTCTGATCGAGCGCGGCTCGACCGCTCCGCCGCGCCGCGCGCGCGGGATGACATATAATGGGCCGACAGTTTAAGAGCCGGTGGAGGCACAGGGGATGCTGATGAGAACGCACGGCGGCGGGCGCGCGCCGGTCGCGGCGGCGGGGCGGGCCCCGGCGCGACGTCTGTGGGCGCTGCGATGTCTGTGGGTGTTGCTCTGCGTGCTCGCGCTGAGCCCCGAAGGCGCGGCGCAGCGGCGCGCCACTTACGCGAACCCCGTCATGGCGGGCGACTTCCCCGACCCGTCCGTCGTGCGCGTCGGCCACGACTACTGGGCCGCCGCCACCTCGTCCGAGTGGGGGCCGCAGTACCCCATCCTCCATTCGCGCGATCTCGTCAACTGGGAGATCGTCGGGCCGGTCTTCCGCCGCCCGCCCGCGTGGTCGGTCGGCAACTACTGGGCCCCGGAAATCTCGCAGGATCGCGGTCGCTTCTTCGTCTATTACGCCGCGCGCAAAAAGAACGGCCCGCTCTGCGTCGCCGTCGCCACCGCGCCGCGCCCCTCCGGCCCCTACACCGATCACGGCCCCCTCGTCTGCCAGGAGGTCGGCTCCATCGACGCCTTCCCCGTCACGGACGAGAACGGGCAGCGGTACCTGCTGTGGAAGGAGGACGGCAACAGCGTCAGCAAGCCGACGCCGATCTGGGCGCAGCGTTTGTCGCCGGACGGCACGCGGCTGGTGGGCGAGCGGCGCGAGCTGATCCGCAACGATCAGGCGTGGGAGAAGCACGCGACGCTGCCTTACGGCGACCTCGTCGAGGGCGCGTCGGTGGTGCGGCGCGGCGGCTGGTTCTACATGTTCTACTCGGGCAACTTCTGCTGCGCGCGCGAGTGCAACTACGCGCTCGGCGTGGCGCGCTCGCGGCGGCTTCTGGGGCCGTGGGAGAAGAACCCCGCCAACCCGATCCTCGCGGGCAACGACACGTGGAAGTGTCCGGGCCACGGCACGGTCGTCGCCGACGAGCGCGGTCGCCACTTCCTGCTCTACCACTCCTACAGCGCGCGCGACTTCGTCTACGTCGGGCGTCAGGCGCTGCTCGACGAGGTCGTCTTCGGCGCGGACGGCTGGCCCACGATCAACGGCGGTCGCGGCCCGAGCGGTCGCGCCGCCTCTCCCTACGGCGCGCGCGAGACCGCCGACAAGTATTCGTTCTTCGACGACTTCCTCGCGCCGCGCCTCGGCGCGGGCTGGCAGTGGCCGCAGGCGAACGAGCCCGCGGCGCGCGTCGAGGCGCGGGGCGGCGGCTGGCTCGTCCTCGGCCCGACGACGGGGCACGCGACCGAGACCGCCGGTGCCGTGTTCGCGCGCACGATGACGACCGGCGATTTCGTCGCGACCACCGTCGTCGACACGCGCACGCTCGCGCCGGGCGGCTCAGCCGGTCTCTCCGCCTACGGCGACAACGAGAACGCGCTCGGCGTGTCCGTCACGGCGGATCGTATTGTCAGCCTGTGGCGGCGCGAGAAGAATCAGGAGCAGGTGAACTCCAACGTGTCGCAAGGCGTCGGCTCGCCGCGCGCCTTCCTGCGGATGACGGTGCGCGAGGGCCACCTCTACCGCTTCTCCGCGAGCGGCGACGGGCGTCGCTGGACGGACGCGGGCGGGGAGATCGACGGCAGCTATTTGCCGCCGTGGGACAGGGGCGTGCGCGTGGCGCTCGTCGCGGGCGGCGGGCGGGCGGGCGCGGCGGCGCGCTTCGACTGGCTGCGGATCAGCCCGTCTCGCCCGCCCCGTTAGACGCCGATTCAGTGGTGACTCAGTTTCAGTTTTTCTCCGTGCATCCTCCGCGCCCTCTGTGTCTCTGTGGTGAACTATCTTAGATAAGACTCACCACAAAGGCACAGAGATCACGGAGGGGGCACGGAGGAGAAACCGGATCAGGGCTCCACTAACGATTTTGGTCTATTGATCCTTCGTGGTTGATCCTTCATGGGAGAAGAGACGATGACAAGTTCGAGCAGGATGAGAAGGCCCTCCGCGGCGGCGCTCGCCGTCACCTTGATCGCGGCGCTCGCCTTGGCCGGTTGCCGCAAGGAGGGCGGCGGCGCGAGTGGCGGCGGCGGCGCGGGCGGCGGCGCGAGCGCCGCCGCGCGTCTCGCGGAGAAGATGCGCCGCGGCGAGAAGATCGTCGTGGGCTTCTCGCAGATGGAGAACGACGGGCCGTGGCGCATCGCCGAGACGGCGAGCATGAGGGACGAGGGCGCGAAGCGCGCCGCCAAGTATCAACTGCTCGTCACCGACGCGCAGGGCCAGACCTCGAAGCAGGTCTCGGACGTGGAAGACTTGATCGCGCGCGGCGTGGACGTGCTCTTCCTCGCGCCGCGCGAGGAGCAGGGCTTCGAGTCGGCGCTCTCGGCGGCGCGGGAGAAGAACATCCCGGTCTTTTTGATCGACCGCGAGGTGAACGGGCGCGCGGGCGAAGACTTCGTCACCTTCATCGGCTCCAACTTCGTCGAGGAGGGGCGGCGCGCGGGCGAGTGGCTGGTGAAGCAGACGAACGGCAAGGCGGGCATCGTCGAGCTGCTCGGCACGTCGGGCGCGTCGGTGGCGCGCGACCGGCACGACGGCTTCGCCGACGCCATCAAGGGCTCGCCCGACATGAAAATCCTCACCTCGCAGACCGCCAACTTCAACCGCGCGCAGGGGCAGAAGGTGATGGAGAACATCATTCAGGCGCAGGGCAAGAACATCACGGTCGTCTACGCGCACAACGACGAGATGGCGCTCGGCGCGGCGCAGGCTCTTAAAGCCGCCGGGATGCAGCCGGGCAAGGACGTGATCGTGCTCTCGGTGGACGGCGAGAAGGCCGCGCTCGAAGCCATCCAGCGCGGCGAGATGAGCGCCACCGTCGAGTGCAACCCGCGCTTCGGCCCCATCGCCTTCGACACGCTTGAGAAGTTCCTGCGCGGCGAGCAACTGCCGCCGAAGATCATCAATCAGGATCGCTTCTTCGACGCCTCCAACGCCGCGCAGTTCGTCGCCGAGGCGTACTGAAACCGGAGAGGTCAGAGGTCAGAGGTCGGAGGTCAGTGAAAGACAGGAAGTAAGTTCCGATCCCCGACTGCTGACCCGCTGACCTTCTGACCTCTGACCTCTGACCTCTATTTTTATGAGCGACGCCCCACTCCTCCGCATGGAGGGCATCCGGAAAGTCTTTTCGGGCGTGACGGCGCTCGACGGCGTGGACTTCACGCTGGAGCGCGGCGAGGTGCACTCGCTCGTCGGCGAGAACGGCGCGGGCAAGTCGACGCTCATCAAGATCATGACGGGCGCTTACCAGCGCGACGGCGGGCGCGTCCTCTTGGAAGGGCGCGAGGTCGATTTCCGCACGCCGGAGGACGCGCAGCGCGCGGGCGTCGTCGCCGTCTATCAGGAGGTCAACCTGCTCGCCTACCGCACCGTCGCCGAGAACATCTACTTGGGTCGCGAGCCGCGCCGCTTCGGCCTCATCGACTGGAAGCGGATGAGGCGGGAGGCCGGGGCGTTGCTCAGCCGGCTCGGCCTCGACATCGACCCTTCGGCCACGCTCGGCGATCTCAACATCGCGCTGCGGCAGATGGTCGCCATCGCGCGCGGCGTCTCGTTCGGCGCGAAGGTCGTCGTCTTAGACGAGCCGACCAGTTCTTTGACGGAGCACGAGGTCTCGATCCTCTACGACGTGATCCGCCGGCTCAAGGCGGAGGGCACGGGCGTCGTCTACATCAGCCACCGCTTCGACGAGCTGTACGCGATCTGCGACCGCGTGACGATCATGCGCGACGGGCGGCTCGTCGGCTCGCGACCGCTCGCCGGGCTCGACCGGCTCGACCTCGTCTGCATGATGCTCGGCAAGCAGCGCGAGGAGTTGCAGCGCCACGGCGCGACCGCCTTCGCCCACCACGCCGCGGCGGCGGCGGACGAGACGCCGCTCCTGCGCGCCGAGCGGCTGACGCGCGGGCGCAAGCTCGACCGCGTCTCGCTCGACGTCGGGCGCGGCGAGATCGTCGGCCTCGCCGGGCTGCTCGGATCGGGGCGCACGGAGACGGCGCGCGCCATCTTCGGGGCCGACCCCGTGGACGAAGGGCGCGTCCTGTTCGAGGGCCGCCCGCTCGCCCTGCGCTCGCCGAACGACGCCATCGACGCCGGGCTCGCCTTCCTCTCCGAGGATCGCAAGGCCGAGGGGATCATCCCCGAGCTGTCCGTCAGAGAGAACATGACGCTCGCGGCGCTGCCCGCCCTGAGCCGCCTCGGCGTCGTCTCGCGGCAGAAGCAGAACGAGATCGTCGCCCGGTTCATGAAGCGGCTCGGCATCAAGGCTTCGAGCGCCGAGCAGAAGATTCGCGAGCTGTCGGGCGGCAACCAGCAGAAGGTGCTGCTCGCGCGCTGGCTCTGCAAGAACCCGAAGTTCCTGATCATGGACGAGCCGACGCGCGGCATCGACGTGGGCGCGAAGGCCGAGATTCAGTCGCTCGTCAACGAGCTGGCCGGTTCCGGCTTGGGCGTCTTGATGATCTCGTCGGAGCTGGAGGAGCTGGTCGAGGGCAGCTCGCGCGTCGTCGTCATCCGCGACGGGCGGCGCGCGGCGGAACTCCGCGGCGCGGAGATTTCGCAGGACGCGATCATCCGAGCGATGGCCGAAGACGACACGGGCGTCGGCGGCGACGCGGACGCGGCGGAGTGACTGGACGGTTCGCGGGCGGTGTCATGATCCGATTTGTGCCCTGCGCCCCTCCGCGTTAGCTCCGCGCCTTTGCGGTGAAGTGCCTCGGGAGAGGCCCACCGCAAAGGCGCGGAGAAGTCGCAAGGGGGGGGCCGGAGAGAGCGGGAGGCGAGATGGCTGAGACGCAGGCGATGGGCGCGCGCGGCGCGCGGCGCGCGGGGCTGGCGGACTACGCCCCCACTTACGGGGCGCTCGCCGCGCTCGTGCTCCTCTTCGTCGCGAACGCCGTCGCCACGCCGCACTTCCTCGACGTCAACAACTTCCGCAACATCCTGCTGCAAGTCGCGCCGACGGTGCTCGTCGCGGTCGGCATGACCTACGTGATCGCGACCGGGGGGATCGATCTCTCGGTCGGCTCGATCATGGCCGTCGCCTCGGCGGTCGCCGCCGTCTCGCTCGGGCGCGGCGTCGGCGTCGCGATCCTCTTGGCGCTCGCCGCGGCGCTCGTCGTCGGCACGCTCAACGGCGCGCTCATCTCCGGCTTCCGCATCCAGCCGATCATCGTCACGCTCGCCTCGCTCATCACGGCGCGCGGGGTGGCGCAGGTCATCAGCAACGGCGGGCAGTTGATCCCGTTCGACAACCCGCGCTTCGCGTGGCTCGGTCAGGGCCAAGTGGGGCCGGTGCCGGTGCAGGTCGCGCTGATGGCGCTCGTCGTCGCGGCGGCGATCTTCGTCATGCGCGCGACCGCCTTCGGGCGCTACGTCGCCGCGGTGGGCGGCAACGAGGCGGCGGCGCGGCTCGCGGGCGTGCGCGTACACCGCACGAAGATCATGGTCTACGCGCTCTCGGGGCTGCTGGCGGGCCTCGCCGGACTCATCGAGACGGCGCGCCTCGGCGCGAGCGACGCGCAGAAGGTCGGCGTCAACATCGAGCTCGACGCCATCGCCGCGGTCGTCGTCGGCGGCACACCCCTGACGGGCGGGCGCGCCACCGTCGTCGGCACGCTCGTCGGCGCGCTCATCATGCAGCTCATCACGACGAGCTTCAACATGAACGGCATCAGCTTCGCGTGGTCGCTCGCCATCAAGGCGGCCATCATCATCGTCGCCGTTTACATCCAGCGCCCGAAGGTGGCGTGAGCCGTAAAGGGCGGGGGGCGGACTTTCAACGTGAGACGCGCGGCCAGAACACGAATCAGGGCGCGGCGCACCGCCGCCGCCGTCGCGCTGCTCGCGCTGTGCTGCGCGCTGCTGCCGCCCGCGGGCGCGCTGTCGCAAAGCGTCTACCACAACCCGGTCATCGCGGGCGATCACCCCGACCCGACCGTCGTCCGCGTCGGCACGGACTACTGGGCGCTCGTCACGACCGGCGGCTGGGCACCGCACTTCACCGTCATGCGCTCGCGCGATCTCGTCGCGTGGCGGACGGTCGGCGCGGTCTTCCGGCAGAAGCCCGCGTGGGCCAAGGGCGACTTCTGGGCCCCGGAGCTGGTCGAAGATCGCGGCAGCTTCTACGTCTACTACACGGCGCGGCGCGACGACGGCCCCGCGAAGAAGGGGACGCTCTGCGTCGCCGTCGCCACCGCGCCGCGGCCCGACGGCCCCTACACCGATCACGGCCCCCTCGTCTGCCAGGAGATCGGATCGATAGACGCCTTCAGCCTGCGCGACGAGGACGGTCGCCGCTACCTGATCTGGAAGGAGGACGGCAACGACCGCAACCAGCCGACGCCGATCTGGGCGCAGCAGTTGACGGACGACGGGCTGCGCGTCGTCGGCAAGCGTAAGGAGCTGATCCGCAACGACGCGCCGTGGGAGGGGCGCGTCGTCGAGGGCGCTTACGTGATGCGGCGCGGCGGGTGGTACTACATGTTCTATTCGGGCGGGGCCTGCTGCGGGCGCGCGTGCGATTACGCGCTCGGCGTGGCGCGCTCGCGGCGGCTTCTGGGGCCGTGGGAGAAGAACCCCGCCAACCCCGTCGTCGCGGCCAACGCGGCGTGGCAGTGTCCGGGGCACGGCGACGTGGTGACGACGCCCGACGGCAGGGAGTTCCTGCTCTACCACTCGTACCGGCGCAGCCTCGACACGTTCAGCGTCGGGCGCGAGTCCGTGCTCGACCGCGTGACGTGGGGCGAGAACGGGTGGCCCGTCGTCAACGGCGGCGCGGGGCCGAGCGCGGGCGCGCCCGCGCCGCTCGCCGAGAATGGTGCGGGCGCAAGCGCGCTCGGCGGCGCGGGCGCGGATACGTCCGAGTTCTTCGACGGCTTCGAGGCGGCGCAACTCGATCCGTCGTGGCAGTGGCCGATGGACAACGCGCAGAGCGCGCGCGTCGAGGCGGGGCCGGGCGGCTACCTCGTGTTGACGCCCGAAGGCGGCGACGCCAAGGCGGACGAGTGGACGGGCGCGGTGCTGGGGCGTCGCTCGACCTCGGGGAGCTACGCGGCGACGGTCGCGGTCGTGCCGCCGGTCGCGGCTGGCGCGCGCGCCGGGCTGGCGGCCTACGGGTGGCGCGCGTGGGCGGTCGGGGCGGCGGTCGGCGGCGGCAAGGTCTCGCTGTGGCGTCGCGAGGGCAGGACGCAGGAGACTCTGGCGAGCGCCGCCGCGCCCGCCGCCGCGCTCGTCTTCCTGCGCATGACGGCGGAGCGGGGCGAGACCTACCGCTTCGAGTTCAGCGCGAACGGGCGCGACTGGCAGCCGCTCGGCCCTCCGGTCAACGGCAGCTACATCGAGGGGGCGCACGTCGCGCTGACAGCCGGGGGCGCGGCGGCGCGCTTCGACTGGGTGCGGATCGCGCCGCGCGCGGCGGCTAAGTCGGCGGGCGCGGCGGGCAATTGATAAGAAGCGGTCTCGTCTGTTGCGAGTCACGGCTTCGAGTCCGCGCTCCGGCGCGGCCTGACGGGACGCGGGGCGAAGTGGAGTTTGGGTGGCGGCATAAACTGTTCTGAACTCTGTGCGCCCTCTGTGAACTCTGTGTCTCCGTGGTGAGGTATCTTAAAGAAGACTCACCACGGAGGCACAGAGAACACAGAGGGGCACGGAGAAAAGCTGAGGCTGGAAGACCACCGAAATTTGAACTCTGGACTTCATGTGACAGTTGATCGGCGATTATAGAGGGGGCGCTATGGCTCAGGCGGGGACGACGACGGTTGACGGGGCGGGCTCGGCGCGGGGTCGGAGCGCGCGCGCGCGCGCCGTCTCGATCATCCAGCGGCAGGGCGCGCTCGTCGCGCTCGCGCTCGTCTGCGGCTTCGCCGCCTACCGCTACCCGCAGTTCCTCACGGAGGCGAACCTGACGAACGTGCTGCGCCAGAACAGCATGCTCGGGCTCGTCGCGCTCGGCATGACGTTCGTCATCCTGACGGGCGGCATCGATCTCTCGGTCGGCTCGCTCTTGGCCGTCGCGGGCGTCGTCGCGGCGCACCTCGCGGGGCGCGGCCTCTTCGTCGCGCTCGTGGCCGGGGTCGCGCTCGCCGCGCTGCTCGGCCTCGCCAACGGCGTGATCATCGCGCGCGCGCGCGTGCAGCCTTTCATCGTCACGCTGGCGATGATGATCGCGGCGCGGGGCCTCGCGCTCGTCGCGACGGGCGAGCAGACCGTGCGCGTGGATCGCTCGGCGCAGGGGTTCACGGAGCTGGGGCGCGGCACGGTCGACGTGGGGCCGCTCGCGCTGCCCGTGCCGGTCATCATTCTGGCGGCGGCTTACGCCGCGGGCTGGCTCGTGCTCAACCACACGCGCTTCGGGCGGCACGTCTTCTCGATAGGCGACAACGAAGAAGCCGCGCGGCTGATGGGCCTGAACGTGCGGCGCGTGACGGTCGGCGTCTACGCCTTGAGCGGCGCGCTGGCGGGGCTCGCCGGAGTGATCTTGGCGTCGCGTCTGGGCGCGGGCCAGCCGGTCGCGGGGCAGGGCTGGGAGCTGGACGCCATCGCCGCGGTGGTGGTGGGCGGGACGCTTCTGACGGGCGGGAAGGGGAGCGCCGCCTTCACGCTCGTCGGCGTGCTGCTGCTCGGCGTCATCTTCAACATCTTCAACCTCGAAGGCAGCATCACGCCGTGGTGGCAGCAGGTCTTGCGCGGCCTCATCCTGCTCGCCGTCGTCATCGTGCAGAACCGCTTGAGCCGGAGGAAGTGACGAGTGGGCGCGGGGGCGAATCAAGGCGGGGCGGCGCAGTCGGTCGTCGCGGGCGGGGGCCGCTACGGCGCGGACGATCTCGACGCTTTCGCCGACGAGGTGCGGCGCGAAAGCTTCTGCGTGCTGCCGGGCCACTTCGACGCCGAGTTGATGGGCGCGTGGCGCGAGGCGTTCGCGCCGCTCTTGGAAGCGCACATCGCGCGCGAGGGGCACAGGCTGAACCGCGGCGCGGCGCGCTACTACGTCACGCTGCCGTTCCGCCACCCCTTCGCCGATCCGCGCGTCTACGAGGACGAGGACGTGCTCGGCGTCTGCGCCCGCCTCGTCGGCGCGGACATGCAACTGCACCAGCTCGCCACCGACACGCCGCTCAAGGGTTCCGAGTATCAGGACACACACCGCGACGTGCCGCCGCTCTTCCCCGAGACGGGTCGTGAGACGCCCCCGTTCCAACTCGCCGTCAACTTCCCGCTCGTGGACGTGACCGAAGAGAACGGCCCCTTCGAGGTGGCGCGCGCGACACACATGCTGACGAAGGCCGAAGCACTGCGCCGGATCGAATCGGGCGAGGTCAGCTTAGAGCCGCTGCGGATGAAGGCGGGCGACGTGATGATCCGCGACGTGCGCGCGCTGCACCGCGGCACGCCGAACCGCACCGAAGTGCCGCGCCCGATGGTCGTCCTCGGCTACTCGCGCCGCTGGCTCTTCAGGCCCGAAGTCTCGATCCGCGTCCCGCGCGCCGTCTGGCCGTCCCTCTCGCCGCGCGCCCGCTTCCTGCTCCGCTTCAACCCGCTCGCGGACGACGCCGACGACGGCGGCGAAGAGGTCTATCAGGCGTTCGCTTATTGAGCCGCGAGTTCGCGCGCGGCGGCCCAGTCCCGTTCCCGGAGGGCAGGTGATGTTGCTTGTCAAAGTTCTGCGGCGGTGCGCCGCGGCCTTCTGCTTTCTGCTCGCCGCGTCGGCGTCGTCGTCGCCGCAGGCGCTCTACGAGATGCCGCAGGGCGTCGAGACGCGCTGGGCGAGCGGCGAGAACCCTTCGGGCGCGAAGGGGCAGGGCGGTCAGGCGAACGGCGGGCGCAAGGGCTCGCCGACGGTGGCCGTCAAGGCGGGGGCGAGCCGGGTGCTGGCGGAGGCCGCGAACGCGAGCGGCACGGTGCGCCGCATCTGGATGACCTTCCCCGACCGCAGCCCGCGGATGCTCCGCTCGCTGCGCCTCGACATGTACTGGGACGGGGCGCGCTCTCCCGCGGTGAGCGCGCCCGTCGGCGACTTCTTCGGCGTCGGGCTCGGTCAGGCAGTCCCGTTCCAGTCGGCGCTGTTCAGCAACCCCGAGGGGCGCAGCTTCAACTGCGTCGTCCCGATGCCCTTCCGCACCGGCATGAAGATCGTCATGACGAACGAGAGCGCAGACGATCTGAACGAGCTTTTCTACGACGTGGATTACACGCTCGGCGACCGGCACGGCGCGGACGCCCTCTACTTCCACGCGCACTTCCGCCGCGAGAACCCGACCCGGCTCCAACAGGACTACGAGATACTGCCGCGCGTCTCCGGGCGCGGTCGCTACCTCGGCACGAACGTCGGCGTCGCCGTCAACCGGCGCGACTACTTCAACACGTGGTGGGGCGAGGGCGAGATCAAGATTTATCTGGACGGCGACCGCGAGTTCCCGACCATCGCGGGGACGGGGACGGAAGATTACATCGGCACGGCGTGGGGGCAGGGGCAGTTCGCGCATCTTTATCAGGGCTCGCCCGTCGCCGACGAGCGCGAGATGCGCTGGTGCTTCTACCGCTACCACATCCCCGACCCCGTCTACTTCCAGCGCGACGCGCGTGTGACGATGCAGCAGATCGGCTACCTCGCGGATCACAGCCGCGGCGGGCTGGTGCGCGAAGGCAGGCGGCTCTACCGCGCGGGGCCGGGCCGCGTCGAGATGGACATCACGAAGGACGGCAAGTTCGAGCGCTCGGACGACTGGTCGAGCTGCGCCTACTTCTACCTCGACCGCGCAGAGAACGGACTGCCCCCGCTCGCGCCCGTCGCCGAGCGCGTCGCGGGGTTGTGAGGCGAGACGGACGTTCGGGCGCGACGAGACAGGCCGTCCGGCGCGGCGTGGCCGCCGCCTGCTTCCGCCCTCCGCCGCCGCGCCCTTCAGCGCGCGACGGATGCGAACGGGCGCGCGCCCAGGCAAGGTGGAGGGGGCGGGAGATGACACCTCCCGCCCCCTCTTTCTTTTTAGAAACCGGATCGTGCGAACGGATTCGGCTGGGTGTTACTTCTCGACGATGACGTCGCGGATGACGACGCCGGGCAGCAGCCGCTCGATGGGCCGCCCGGACTTCCACCCGGTCTCGGTGGCGAGGAGCGCGCCCTCCGGCACGCGCGCGGTGTAGATGCGCCGGGAGCCGAACTCGCGCACCTCGATGGTGCGCGCTCTGATGTCCACGCGCGTGACGACGCCGCTGATGGCCCGCCGGTTGGCCGACCCGGAACCTTTCGCCAGAGTCTCGACGCCGCCCGTGAGCGTGACGAGCAGGGCGAGGACGAGTGCGCTGCGCTGTAGCTTCTTCATGTCTGCTTCTCCTTACCGGGGCGGGGGCACGCCTTGCGCCCCGCCCGATGCACGTTAGTAAAAGAGCGGGCTCCGTCATTCGGAGGCGGCTCGCTCGCCGCCTCACCTGCTAACGCGCGAAGGGGTGGGAAAAAGGATCACGGCGGAGGGAGTTTGGGGAAGGCCGTGCGACCGCGCCCGCGCCTTCCTCCGGTTAGCGCGCGGCGCGCGCGCGCCGTGTCAGGGTGAGGGCCTTCGCCGCGCCGTCACTTATCCGGCAGCAGGCCGGCGAGGAGGAAGACGAGCGGGGCGTTCCAGTTGATGGCGACCTCGTTGGTGGCGTATGACCCCTGCTCGTCGAGGTACATACGCGCGGGCGGCAGGTCGGGGAGCTTCCGCATCGCGGGGTCTTGTCGCGTGCGGTTCGGCCCGCCCGACATGAGGCCGGGCCACGGCTCGGCGTTAGAGTCCGCCGCGCTCGGTCGGTGGTGCGGGTGGCGGAAAGGGTTCTCGCCGAGGCGCGTGACGAAGGAGAGCGAGAAGGTGTTCCTGCCGAGCAGGTAGTGTAGATCGTCGAGCGCCGCCGCGACGTAACGCCGGCGGGGGCGCATGGCGTTCGCCACCAGGAGCTGCACGCCGTAGTTCGCCGCGACGCCGTTCGAGCCCCAGACGTAATCGCGCGCCGTCAGGCTGTTGCGGTAGCCGTTGCGGCTGCCGCGCTCGACCGTCTCGTCAGCCGCCTTCAAAGAGGCGTCGCGGATCGCTCTGGCCGCTTCGTCACCTTTACCGCCCCCGAGCGCGTAGGCCCACAGCGCGAGCGGCGCCACGTCGGCCCAAGAGGGCGGGCCGAAGCCTCCGCGCGCCTTCGCGTACGCGCCGAAGTGCGCGAGGAAGTATCGCCGGTAGACGCCCCTCCCGGTCGCGCGCCACAACTCGGCTGAAGCCCAGAGCCGCTCGTCGCCGCACCGGCTATCGCCGTACTCGCCGGTGGCGACGCCCGCGGGGTTGCGGAACGGAACGTCCGGGTGCCGGTCGAGCCAGCGCCACGCGCGCCCGGCGGCGAGCAAAGACCGTCGCGCGTAAGCGTGATCGAAAGGTTCGTAGGCGCGCGCGGCGGTGGCCGCGACGGCGGCGAAGTCGGCGGTGGCGCAGGAACTCTTGTAAGGCGCGACGCCCGTGCCGACGACGTAGCTCACCGAATCGTCCCTCTCCGGCGAGACGAACGGGGCGAACTGCTCGCTCGTCTGCTTGTGCCACACCCCGCCGTCGGCGTCCTGCATCGTGAGCATCCAGTCGAGATTCCAGCGCACCTCGTCGAGGATGTCCGGCGAGGCGTCGCCGGATTCGGGGATGTTGAGATCGACGGCGCGCAGGCGTGCGCCGAACAAATCCCACGCCCAGAGCAGCGTCGCCGCGGAGACGGCGGAGTTGACGACGTAGCGCCCGTAGTCGCCCGCGTCGTGCCAGCCGCGCGCCGACTCTCTCGCGCCCGCCTTGCCCGAAGAGGCGTGGTACGCGCCGCGCGGGTGACACGCCGCGTGACGGTAGCCGGGGAACTCCGGGCCCAGATCGACCGCGACGCCGCAGCGCTGGCCGTAGAAGGCGCGCGCGGCGAGGTAGAACGCGCGGGCGTACACGTCTGCGCCGACGGAGAAGTCCCAACTCCTGCCGACGCCCGGCACTTCCACGTAGTACGTCCCGCCCGTTTCGAGCGGCGTGAAGTCGGCGGCCCGCACGCGGTCGCCCGAGTCGGCGTCCTCGGACGCGGGCGCGAGCCTGCCGGAGAAGGCGACGGAGTCGTCGCCCGCGCGGCGCACGTTGAAAGCGCCCGCGGCGCTAGGCGAGACGACGAGCGCCACCTTGCTCGCGCGCGGCAGGTAGCCGACCTGATCGACTTTGATCTGCGTGGTCGGCGCGGTCGCGGCGGCCAACACGGTCGATAAAGAGAGGATGAGGGCGAGCGATCCCATGATGTCTTGAAGGCTGCTTGAGGCCGCCGCCCCGGCGGGCTCTTAACGGCGCGCGCCGCGGGGGCGGCGCGTGTCGCTTCGGCGTTCGTAGGCGCGGACGTAATCGACCGTCAAGGTCTGGGGCATCGAGGTCGTCGCGTCCGGGTCGTGGGGCCAGTCGCCGCCGACGGCGAGGTTCAGGATGATGAAGAACGGGTGGTCGTAAACCCAGAGCGCGCCCGCGGGCAGATCGGTCGGCCTCCGCGTCTGGTACAACTCGCCGTCAACGTACCAGCGAATCTCCCACCGCTCCCACTCGACGGCGAAGGTGTGGTAGTCGTCGGCGAAGCGTTTGCCGCCGGGCAGGGCGTGTTGCGCGCCGACGCCGTTCGCGCCCGAATGATTGGGGCCGTGGATCGTGCCGTGGACGAGCGAGGGCTCGCGCCCGATGTTCTCCATCACGTCGATCTCGCCGCAGGCGGGCCAGCCGACCGCGCCGATGTTCGCGCCGAGCAGCCAGAAGGCGGGCCACACGCCCTGACCGAAAGGCAACTTCATGCGCGCCTCGAAACGACCGAAGGCCCGCGCGAACGTCTTCCTCGTCGTGAGCCGCGCCGACGTGTAGCGGCACGGCCCGTACCAGCACTTGAGCGCGGTCGGCGGCGTCTCCGCGAACGCTTCGACGACGAGGTGCCCGCGCCCGTCGAGGTGAGCGTTCTTCTTATCGTCCGTGTAGTACTCAAGCTCGTGGTTGCCCCAGCCCGAGCCGCCTACTTCAGCGCCCCACTTCGCGCGGTCAACCCCGGAGCCTTTCGCCCCGTCGAACTCGTCGCGCCAGACGAGCCTCCAACTGCCCTGCCCGCGCGCGACCGTCGTGAGGCACAGCAGGAGCGCGAGCGCGGCGGGCGCTCGCCGCGACAAAAAATTCTTAGACGAGTGGGCCGCCCCGCGCACGTCAAAGCCCTCGCCCCGCTCGCGCGTCAAAGCCCACGCCTCCGCGGGCGGGCGACGCGCCCCGTCATTTCGACGCCTTGCCCAGACGCTCGGCGCTGCGCTTGACGCCGTCGCTGAGTTCGATGATGGCGAGAAGGTCGCCCCCGGCGGCAGCCGCCTTCTGCAAGTCGACGACGCCGGGGTCTTTGAACATGGGGTTGCCGGTGAAGCTGTGGATCGTGTTGCAGAGTTTGACGAGCGCGCCCTTGATCTGCTCGCCGTCGTAGTCCGTCTGTTTCGCCGCGTCCTTCTCCTTATCTTCGGGCGGGGCGGAGGGCATCAGGACGGACTTCAGGCGGTTGGCGCGCTTGTTGATCTCGGCGGCCTGCTCGGAGACGAGCTTGTAGTCGAGCGGCTTCCGGGCGACGAGGTAATCGATCACGTCGTTGCGGATGAGCTGGATGCGCTTGAAGTCCTGCTTCGTCTGATCGATGGCCGCCGCGAGTCGCCGCGCGTCCATCCGACCGCCCACGGCCCTGATCTCCGCGCTGCGCAGCGCCGCCTCGCGGTTCGTCTGCGCGTCCGTGTCGCCCTTCGGGTTGATGACGGGCGGCGCTCCGACCCCTCCCGGCGCGCCCTGCGCCGTGGCCGCGACCGCGCCGGCGAACGAGAAAGAGATGATCGCCGCCAGACGGCAAACGCTGCTCCTCGTCGAACGTGAACGACGCTGCTTCATGTCAGCTTCCTCCTTAATTCCGTTTTCACCTGCGCGCGCGTCCGGGCCGCTGCGCCTGTCCGGCCCGGAGCGTGAACTTGTCCGAGAGGCTGCCGGCCATGACGGTGAAGTCTCCCGGCTCGACGACGCTTCTGTTGTCTTCGCCGACGAACGAGAGATCGTCCGCGCGCAGCGTGAACGTCAGGTCGCGGCTCTGCCCCGGCTCAAGGTAGATTTTGGCGAAGCGGCGGACGCGCTTGCCCGGCGGGCTTAGGGATGCGACCTCGTCGCGCACGTAGAGGATGACGGTCTCCTTGCCCGCGCGCGCGCCGGTGTTCGTCACGGTCAGGGCGACGTTGACCGCGCCCCCGGCGGGCACCGACTTCGGGGCGACGCGCAGGTTGCTGTAGGCGTAGGTCGTGTAGCTCAGGCCCTGCCCGAACTCGAACTGCGGGCGCGTGGCGAGGTTGCCGAACGACGTGTCGGTGTCCTCGAACAGCTTGCGGTCGTAGTTGAAGAGGTTGTTCGCCGAGCGCGGGTAGGTGAAGGGCAGCCGGCCCGAAGGGTTGTAGTCGCCGAGGAGCACGTCGGCGACCGCCGCGCCGCCCTCGTTGCCGGGGTTGTACGCCATCAGGATCGCCCGCGCCCCGTCAACGATCCGGCTGACGACGCGGGGCCGCCCTTCGACGAGCACGACGACGACCGGCTTGCCCGTCGCCTCAATCGCTTCGGCCAGACGCAACTGCGGCTCGGGCAGCGTCAGGTCTGTGATGTTGCCGGGCGTCTCGGTGTAAGTGCCCTCGCCGAGGCAGAGGACGACCACGTCCGCGTCGCGCGCGGCGCGCACCGCGGCGGGGATGTCCACCTCCTCGTCCACGTCCGTGGGCGTGCTGTTCGACGGCGACCCGGCGGCGCGCGTGATGCGCGTGCCGGGCGCGTAGGAGAGGTTCTTGCCCAGCCTGCCTTCGAGCGCCTGAAGGATGGTCGGGCGATCCTTCGGGTAGAGAGACTCTTCCGATCCCTGCCAGACGTAAGTCCAACCGTTGTTGAGCGGGAGGAGCGAGTTGGCCGTCGGCCCCGTGACGAGGACTTTGCGGTTCTTGGCGAGCGGCAGCAGCCCGCCCTCGTTCTTCAAGAGCGTCATCGACTCGCGCGCCGCCTGCAGGGCCACCTCCCTCGACGCGTTCGTCCCGACCGCGGAAGCGAGCGCCGGATCGGGCAGCGCGTTCTCGAAGAGGCCCAGCTCGAACTTGACGCGCAGGATTCGGCGCACGGCTTCGTCTATGCGCGACATCGGCACCTTGCCCTCTTTGACGAGGGCGAGGAGGTGATCGGCGAAGCTGTAGTCGGAGGGGACCATGCTCATGTCGATCCCGGCCATGACGGACAGGCGCGTCGCTTCGCGCTCGTCGGCGGCGATCCTCCACTGCGTGACGAGCTTCTTGATGTCCTCCCAGTCGGAGACGACGAAGCCCTTGAAGCCGAGTTCGCCGCGCAGGATGTCGGTCAGGATGTGGCGGTTGACGTGGCCGGGCGTGCCGTTGATCTCGGCGGAGTTGACCATCACGGTGCGCGCGCCCGCTTTCACCGCGGCGGCGAAGGTCGGGAGGAAGTATTCGCGCAGGTGGCTCTCGGGGATGAGGGCGGTCGTGCGATCCCTGCCGCTCAGGGGGAAGCTGTAGCCCATGTAGTGCTTCAAACTGGCGGCGACGTGCGACGGCGAGGATACGTCGTCGCCTTCGAGGCCGCGCACGAACGCCGCGCCCAGCACTTTGGCGAGGTACGGGTCTTCGCCGAACGTCTCGTAGAAGCGGGGCCACAGGGGCTGGCGACCGATGTCGAGGACGGGCGAGAACGACCAGGGGATGCCCGCGGCGCGCGTCTCGGCGGCGGCGATCTCCTGCGAGCGCTGCACGAGCGCCGGGTTCCACGTCGCCGCCATGCCGATCTCCTGCGGGAAGAGCGTCGAGCCCTGCACGTAGTTCGCGCCGTGGATCGAGTCGATGCCGTAGAGGACGGGAATCCGTAGGCGCGTGCGCCGGCTCGCCTCCTGAATCTTCCCGATGATGTCGTGCCAGCGTTCGAGCGGCAGGGCCTGATCCTTAACGTTGAGGATGGAGCCGACGCCGTAGCGACCGACGGCCTTCTCCAGCTTCACGGGATCGATCTGCGTCGTCTGATCCCGACCGGTCGAGACCATGCCGATCTCCAACTGAGTCATCTGCCCGATCTTCTCCTCCGGCGTCATGCGCGCGAGCAACTCCTCGACGCGCCGCGCGACGTCGCGCGCCGCCGCGCGCGGGCGCGTCGCCGACTGGAAGAAGGCGTCGCTGTCGTTCACGTCGGAGCCGACGACGCCGCGCCCGTCGAGCGTCTGCGCCGAAGTTTGTTGCGACTGTAGGCAAAAGGTTTGGAGACACAGCGCGGAGGCGAGTGTCAGGGCGGTTATTCTCATAGTCGTCGGCTCGTCCTTAAAGGAAGAAGCTTGCAGGAACTCTTGCCGCCCATTCTCTTTTATCAAGCCCTTTTGTTCAAGCAAAATTTTGGGCGGGGCCCTGATTAGATTCTTACTCTGTGCCCGCTCCGTGTCCTCTGTGTCTCCGTGGTGAGTCTTGATCATAAGCACTCACCACAGAGACACAGAGGACACGGAGCGGGCACAGAGGAAAGCCGAAGCTATGACACCACCGGGGCGAAAGGTCGCCTCTCGACAAAGCGCGGGCGGCGGTACAATATGGCCGTCGTCGCCCGCCGGTCGTCGCGTGATTTCTCCGGCACTCGTACTTGATGAGAGATAGAGTTAAGAAGAGCCTGACCCTGTGCCTCCTTGTGGGGTGTGCGTGCGTCTATTTCGGCGCGCCGCTTTTCGTCAGCGGTCGGGGGCAGGCGGGGGCGAAGAATGCTTTATCGAAGTGGCGTCCCGCGCGCGACTACTCGGGCGTCGGCCACGCGGGCGCGGCGGCCTGCGCGCAGTGCCACGCGAAAGAGTCGCGCGCCCACGCGTCCACGCCGATGGCGCACGCCGCAGAGGCCGGGGCCGACTGCGGGGTCTTGAAGGCGCGCGCGCCGCTCTCCTTCAGCAACGGCCCTTACACCTACCGGATCGCGCGCGAGGGCGGGCGCGCCTTCTACACGGTCGGCGACGGCGCGCGGACGATCTCGGAGCCCCTGCTCTTCTGCTTCGGGCAGGGCGTGGCCGGTCAGACCTACATCTTCCAGCACGACGGCGCGTTCTACGAGAGCCGCGTCAGCTATTTCGGGGCGGCGAAAGGTCTCGACATCACGATCCTCCACCCGCGCGCCGTCCCCGCGTCGCTCGAAGACGCGCTCGGTCGCCCGATGAGCCGGGAGGCGGCGCGCGGGTGTTTCGCCTGCCACACGACGGCGGCGGTCGGCGGCCCGCGGCAACTGTTGGAGCGCGCCTCGCCCGGCGTCAGTTGCGAAGCCTGCCACGGGCCGGGCGAGGCGCACGTCGCGGCGATGAGGGCCAAGGATTTCGGCGACCCGAAAATCTTCAACCCGGCCAAGCTCGACGGGCTCGAACTGTCGCAGGAGTTCTGCGGCGCGTGCCACCAGAGTTTCGACACGGTGATGTCGCTGGCGGGGCAGGGCGGGGCGGGCAACATACGCTTCCAGCCCTACCGCATCTACAACAGCCGCGGGCACCTCACGGACGACCGGCGCATGAGCTGCGTCGCCTGCCACGACCCGCACGACGAGCTGCAACGCGACGCCGCCTACTACGACTCGAAGTGCCTCGCCTGTCACCTCTCGACCGCCAAGGAGTTGCAGACGCGGGCGCGCTCCGCCCCCGCCTGCCCCGTCGCGACGAAGCAGTGCGCGACGTGCCACATGCCCAAAGTCGATCTGCCGGAGATGCACTTCAAGTTCACAGACCACTGGATTCGCGTCGTCAGGCCGGGCGAGGCGACGCCGAGGTGAGACGAGATCAAACGATGAAGTAGGAACGATGAACGATGAAGTTAAGAGAGATTGTCTTCACTTCATCGTTCATCGTTCCTACTTCATCGTTAACGTTTCGTCGTTCGCCCGCGAGTATGATCTCGGGTTACTGTTTGGCCGGTGCGGCGAGTTGCTTCACGCGCTTGCGCCAGTCGGCGGCGGGCATGGTTTTTAGCTGCGGCAGCTCTGAGGCGGCGACGATCAACTCTCTGAGGCTCGGGATGATCGGAAACTCAAGCGCCGCTTTCGGCTTCGCCGCCTCGTCGAGCACGGCGAGGCGAGAGTCGCGCCAAGCGGCGGGCGGCGCGACGCCCTTCGTCATGTAGGACAGAGCTTCGAGTCCCGCCGCGCCCATCCGCGACAGATCCCCGGCGAGCGGCTTCGCCTCCGCGAGCGCGGGCGATCCGTCCATCAACGCCCCCAACTGCGCCCCCGCGTCGCGCCACGCGGCCAGAGTGTTCTCGACGTCGCGCGCGCGCGACTCGAAGCGCGGGGCGTCGGAGAGCAGCGCGTCAACCTCGCCCGCGAACCGCCGCGCGGCGGCGCTGTCCGGCCTCGCCGCGTCGACGAGTCCGGTCAGAGGGCTGAGCATCGTCTGCGGTCGCACCTCGTAGCGCCTGTACTCCTTGACGGGCTCGACGACGGAGGCGAGCGTCTGGAGCGCCGCGTCGTCTTTGCCCCCGGCGAGCCGCCTGAGCATCATCGCCTGATTCCTCTCGTGCGTGAGCCCGAGTTCTTCCAGTCGTCGGCTGACGACGGCGAGGCGGCGGTACATGTCTTCCGTGTCGTTCACCTCGCGCGGCGACCAGAGCCGCTCGGCGATGGCGGCGGTGCGGGGCCAGATGCGCGAGTCTATCGTCTCCGGCGAGACCCACTCGCCCCACATCGTCGCCTCGCCGCCGAGGACGTGCGCCGCCTCCGAGGCGCTGAGCGTGTTGCCCGCGGGCAGGGGGTCTGCCTTGTAGTGATCGGACGCGGGGTAGATGAGATCGATGTAGTAGCCCGCCGAGAGGACGCCGTCATAGCCTTTGCGCGCGGCCTCCGCCAGCGACTCGGGACCGCGCCACGAGTGTATGACCACGTCTTTGGGGAGATCGGGCTGGAAGATTTCGTCCCAGCCCATCATGCGCTTGCCGTGGCGCGTGAGGATTTTAAGGAGCCGTTGGTTGAAGTAGGTCTGGAGCGCGCGGTTGTCCTTGAGGCCGTGCGCCTTCATGAAGGCTTGAATCCGGGGGTTCCTGTCCCACTGCTTGCCCTCGTTCTCGTCGCCGCCGATGTGCAGGTAGGCGTCGGGGAAGAGCGCCGCCATCTCGCCGAGGAACGTGTCGAGGAATTTGTAAACCTCTTCGTTCGTCGGGTCGAGCGCGGGCTCGAAGATGCCTGCGCCGCGCTCGATCCGGTAGGGGCCGGGCGCGCTCCCCAGCTCCGGGTAGCCGACGAGCCAGCTCGTGCTGTGGCCCGGGATGTCGAACTCGGGCACGACGCGTATGCCGCGCTCGCGCGCGTAGGCGACGATCCCGCGCGCCTCTTCCTGAGTGTAGAAGAGGCCGTCCGACCCCATGCCGGTGAGCTTCGGGAACTTTTTGCTCTCGATGCGGAAGCCCTGATCCTCGGTCAGGTGCCAGTGGAAGACGTTGAGCTTGACGGCGGCCATCGCGTCGAGGTTGCGGCGCAAGACTTCCAGCGGCTCGTAGTGCCGCCCCACGTCGATGAGCAGCCCGCGCCAGCGGAAGCGCGGCGCGTCCTGTATCTGCACGGCGGGGACGAAGTAGCCGTCGCGGTCGCCCTCTACGAGTTGCAGGAAAGTCTCCAGCCCGCGCAGCGCGCCGACGACCGTGGGGGCGCGGAGCCGCGCCTGCCTGTCCGTGACTTCGAGCGAGTACGACTCGTCCTCTTCGACCGACGGGACGGCCTGACCCGCCTCCCGACACTCGACGACGAGCGTCGCGGGCGCGGCGTCGGCGGCGAGCCCGCGCGGCAGCTCAAGCACCGTGCGCCCTTCGAGCCTGCGCATCATGCGCCCGACGCCCGCCCGCAGCCTGTCGTCCACGTACCCTTCGGCGGCGACGGTGAAAGACTTGTCGACGGCGAGCCTGCCCGCGCCGAATCGCACGGACGCGGGTACGGGCATCAGGTTGTGCCGCGCCGCGCGCGGGTCGCCCGCGCCCCCGGCTTGCGCGCCGACCTTCAGCACGCATGAGAGTAGGAGAAGGATGGAGACGTAGCCGATGGCTTTCATGTTGATCCTCGACTAGCAGCTAACAGCTAACAGCTAACAGCTATAAGCTGAACGGGGCGGCGCGCATTCGTCCCGCGTCAACGCGCGCCGACGCCGGGTGTCGTGTTCCTCTGGGCGGATCGCCCGGAGGTGTTCGGGACTAACTTGGATCGAAGGCTTATGATTAGAACAGGCCGCGCGGGCTAGTCAATCAAAACTTTTGCCGACGCCCCGCGCGCGCCGCCGAAAGTTTTTCGGTGCTCCCCGCCTTTCGTTTCTGGTATGCTCCCGCCCCGCGCTATGAACTCGCTCAAGATCGGCATCGGCGGCGTGCGCGGCATCGTCGGCGAAACCTTCACGCCGGAGCTCGTCGTCGGTTTCGCGCAAGCCTTCGGCACTTACCTCGACGCGGGGCGCATCCTCGTCTGCCGCGACGCGCGCGCTTCCGGCCCGATGGCGCGCGCCGCCGTGCTCGGCGGGCTGCTCTCGGCGGGCTGCGAGGCGGTTGACCTCGGCGTCTGCCCGACGCCGAGCCTGCAACTCGCCGTCGCGCGGCTCGGCGCGGACGGCGGCATCTCGATCACCGCCGGGCACAACCCCGAGCCGTGGAACGCGCTCAAGTTCGTGCGCGGCGACGGACTCTACCTGAACGCGGCGCAGGCCGACGAGCTGCTAGACATCTTCCATCAGGCGGAGTTCGCCAAAGCGACGTGGGAGAACATACGCACTAAGGTCGAAGAGCAGGACGCCATCGCGGGCCACCTCGCGACTCTCTCTCTCGCCTTCGACGTGGAGGCTATACGGGCGCGGCGTTTGACGGTCGCGGTGGACTGCTGCAACAGCTCGTGCGCGCTGCTCGCGCCGCGCTGGCTCAGCGAACTCGGTTGCGAAGTGCTCGCCATCAACGACGATCCCGGAGCGCCGTTCCCGCACGCGCCCGAGCCGCGGCGGCAGACGATGGCGCAACTGCGCGCCGTGGTTCGCGCGGGCCGCGCCGACTTAGGCTTCGCGCACGACGCCGACGGCGAGCGGCTGGGGCTGGTCGCGGAAACGGGCGAGATACTTTCCGAAGAGGCGACCCTCCCCCTGTGCGCCGAGATTCAACTGGGGCGCGAGGGCGGCCACGTAGTGACCAACGTCTCGACGAGCGGCGCGATAGACGCCGTCGCCGCGCGCCACGCCTCCGCGGTCGTGCGCACGCCGGTCGGACAGGCTTTCGTCTCCGAGGCGATGATCGAGAGCCGCGCCGTCATCGGCGGCGAGGGCAGCGGCGGCGTCGTCGTCCCGCGCGTGCAGCTCACGCACGACAGCGCGGCGGCGGTCGGACTGATCCTCGAACACGTGGCCTTGACGGGGCAGCGCCTTTCGGAGCTGGCGGCGGGGCTGCCGCGCCTCTCCATGCTCAAGCACAACGTCCCCGTCGAGCCGAACCGCATCTACTCCCTCATGCAGCGCGTCTACGACGGGCTGGCGCGCGAGGGCCTCGACTACGACGAGACCGACGGGATCAAGATCGCGCGCCCCGGCGGCTGGGTGCACGTCCGCGTCTCGAACACCGAGTCGATGATCCGCATCATCGCCGAGTCGGAAGACCCCGCGCGCGCGCAGGAACTGCTCGACTCGGCGCGCGACATGCTCGGCAAGTGACAGTCAAACAACCTTCGGAGTGTCGTCTCATGAAAAGTCCCGCGAAGCCGTCGAAACGCCCCGCGACGCCGTTGAAATGTTCCGCGACGCTAGCCTTGATCGCCCTGTGTGCCGCCGCCCCTTCCTCGTCCGCGAAGGGCGGCGGTCGCGCGGCGGCGACGCCCGCGGCGGCGGCGCGCGCCGCAAAGCCCGCCCCCCGAATCCTGTTCGACGACTTCACCTACTCCGAACGGAGCGAGATGGAGCGGCACGGCTGGATCGTCCGCACGGCGGCGGGGTGGCCCGGCGTGCCGGGCGCGACGTGGTGGCGCGAGGGCGTCACGTTCCACGCGGACGCGGGCGCGCCGCGCAACCGGATACTGCGCATGACCTCTTCGACCGACGGCGCGGGCGAGCACACCCGGCAGACGCAGATTTGCCACGAGCGAAAATACTTCGAGGGCACTTACGCCGCGCGCGTGCGCTTCACGGACGAGCCGAGCGCGGGGGCCGGGGGCGATCAGATCGTCGAGAGCTTCTACACCATCAGCCCGCTCAAAGCGCCGATGGACGCCGACTACAGCGAGCTGGATTTCGAGTACCTGCCCAACGGCGGCTGGGGCGTCGCCGGCGCGACGCTCTACCAGACGACGTGGGAGGCCTTCAGCCCGGAGCCGAACTGGAAGAAGGACAACGTCTTCAACATGACGAACGGCACGCGCGCCGGCTGGCACACGCTCGTCACGCAGGTCGCCGGCGGCAAGGTGAGGTACTTCGTCGACGGCGCGCAGCAGGCCGAGCACGGCGACCGCTTCTACCCCGAGTCCCTCATGTCGATCAACTTCAACCTCTGGTTCATCAAAGACGGCGCGGCCAACGTGCAGGGCGCGCGGCAGTACGACGAAGACATCGACTGGGTCTTCTTCGAGTCGAAGGCGGCGCTCACGCCCGCGCAGGTCGAGGCGCGGGTCGCGGCCCTGCGCCGTCAGTCCGTCAAATTCCGCGACACCGTGCCCCCGCCCACGCCCGCGCTCGCGTCGCCATGCGACTTCTAAGTGATGAGTACTGAGTACTGAGTACTGAGAAAAGAATTGCTTTAACTCAGTACTCAGTACTCATCACTCATCACTCTTTTTATGCGCGCGATACCTACGCTCAAGATCGGGATCAGCGGCGTGCGGGGCGTCGTCGGGGATTCGCTGACGCCGACGCTGCTCGCGCGCTTCGCGCAGGCGTTCGGGACTTACGTCGGGCGCGGCGCCATCGTCATCGGGCGCGACACGCGCACCTCGGGCGAGATGGTCAGGCAGGCGGTCGTCGCCGGCCTGCTCTCGACCGGCTGCCGGGTCACCGACTTGGACGTGTGCCCCGTGCCGACCGTCCAACTGCTCGTGCGTCGGCGCGCGGCGCGCGGCGGCATCGCCATCACGGCGAGCCACAACCCGGCGGAGTGGAACGCCCTCAAGTTCGTCAACTCGGAGGGGCTGTTCCTCACCGCCGCGCAGGCGCGTCAGCTCCTCGACATCTATCATCAGGGCGAGTACGTGAAGGTGCCGGGATCGGAGATGGGATCGGTCGAGCGCGCGGCGGGCGCGCTCGACCTGCACGTCGAGGCCATCACGGACGCGCTCGGGGCGTTGCCCGCGGGCGCGCGCAGGCTCCGCGTCGTCGTCGATTCCTGCAACGGCGCGGGCTCAATCGTCGCGCCGCGCTTGCTCGCGGCGCTCGGGGTCGAAGTCTTCACGGTCAACACGACGCCCGACGGGCTCTTCCCGCGCGGGGCCGAGCCGGTGCCGGAAAACCTCGGCGCGCTCTGCGCCGCCGTGCGCGCGCGCGGGGCGGACGTAGGGTTCGCGCAGGACATGGACGCAGACCGTCTGGCGGTCGTTGACGAGCGCGGCGAGCCCGCCGGGGAGGAGTACACGCTCGTTCTGGCGGCGCGTCACGTGCTCGCGAAAGAGCGCGGCCCGGTCGTCGCGAACCTCGCCACGACGCGGGTGCTCGACGCCGTGGCGCGTGGTTACGACTGCCCCGTCTACCGCTCGAAGATCGGCGAGGCGAACGTGGCGGAGGAGATGCAGCGCCGCGGCGCCGTCGTCGGCGGAGAGGGCAACGGCGGCGTGATCTACCCGCGCATCAACTTCGCGCGCGACAGCCTCGTCGGCATGGCGCTCGTCCTCCACCTGCTCGCCGCGACCGGGCGCACGGTGTCGGAGTTGACGGGCGAGCTGCCCCGCTCTTTCATGTTGAAAGAGAAGTTCGCGTGCCGCTCCGACCGCATCGGCAGGGTTCTCAAAAAAGTCCGCGACGAGTTCGCGCGCTGGCCGCAGGACTTGCGCGACGGCGTTAAGGTGACGCTGCCCGGCGGCTGGCTGCTCGTCCGCGGCTCCAACACCGAGCCGATCATCCGCATCGTCGCCGAGGCGGGCACGGAAGAGGGGGCGCGCGAAATGATCGGGGAGTTGCGAAGGTGCGTCGAAGAATGTTCGGGCGCGTGAAGGGTCGAGTCAGACGGCGCGGCGGGAGTGGCCGGGAGGGGAGGGGGCGCGGATGGGCGACTTGACGGGACAGAGCGCGGGCGCGAACGCGGCGGGGCGCGTCGCCTCGCTCGACGTGCTGCGCGGCATCACCATCGCCGGGATGATCCTCGTCAACAACCCCGGCACGTGGGACGCCATCTACAGCCCCCTCGAACACTCGAAGTGGGACGGGCTGACGCCGACCGACCTCGTCTTCCCGTTCTTCCTCTTCATCGTCGGCGTCTCGATCACGCTCGCGCTCGCGCGCCGCGCCGGGGGCGGCGGGGCAAGGCGCGATCTGTACGTGAAGATCGTCCGCCGCACGCTCATCATCATCGCGCTCGGGCTGGCGCTGACGGCCTTCCCCTACAACGACCCCGCGGCGTTCCGCGTCCCCGGCGTGCTCCAGCGCATCGCCGTCTGCTACTTCTTCGCCGCGGTCGTCTTCCTGAACACGGGGTGGCGCGCGCAAGGCGCGGTAGCCGCGGCGCTGCTCCTGCTCTACTGGGCGGCCATGAAGTTGATCCCCGTCCCCGGCTTCGGCGCGGGAGACCTGAGCATGGAGGGGAACCTCGCCGCCTACGTCGATCGCGCCGTGTTCGGGAGGCACACGTGGAAGCCGCTCTACGACCCGGAGGGGCTGCTGAGCACGATCCCCGCCGTCGCGACGACGCTCTGCGGCGTGCTCGCGGGCCAACTCCTGCGCTCGCGCCGCGCGCCGCTGGAGAAGGTGGCGGCGATGTTCGCCGCGGGCGCGCTCGGCATGGCCGCCGGGTGGGCGTGGGGCTTCTGGTTCCCCGTGAACAAGGCGCTGTGGACGAGTTCTTACGTCGTGCTGACCGCCGGGATGGCGCTGCAACTGTTCGCCGCCTGCTACTGGCTCGTCGACGTCAAGGGCCACACGCGGTGGGCGAAGCCCTTCCTCGCCTTCGGGACGAACGCGCTGGCGGTCTACTTCCTCTCGGAGTTCGTCGTGCTCGCCGCCTCGCTCGTCAAGTTCACGCGCGCGGACGGCACTCGTGCGGACGCGCTCGGGCTTCTCTACGAGAAGCTGTTCGCCACGTGGGCGTCGCCCGTCAACGCCTCGCTGATGTACGCCGTCTGCACGGTTCTCGTGTGGCTCGGCGTGGCGTCGGCCCTGTACCGCAAGCGTGTTTTCATCAGGGTGTGAGGGGGCCGGCCCGCGCGCGCGCGATCCGAGATTCACGACTCGTGATTAAAAGATTATACTTGCGGCGCGTCGGAAGGGGTTGCGGGTCGATCCGGAGGTTCGCCGTGGGGATGGAGCACGCCGTCACAAGTAGAGCTTTCGCGGCGCGCGCCTTCGCGGCGGTCGCCCTGCTGTTGGCGATACCCGTAGCGTGTCTCGCGCAGGGCGGCGCGGGCGCTATCCCGACCGCCCCCCACGCCGACTCAGAGGCGGCGCGCGTGCGCGACGAGAAGCAGCGCGAGATGCAGCTCAGAAACCTCGGGGCCGGCACGCCGCACTCCAACGCGGCGGTCGTCAAAGCCGCCCTCGATCAACTCAACCAGGACTTCAAGCGCATACAGATCATCCGTAACGACATCGCGCACGCCCTCAAGGACGAAGGCGCGCTCGATTACCGGCGTCTGTCCGGCCAGGCCGCCGAGGTGAGGAAGCGCGCCCTCAGGATGCAGAGCTATCTGGCGCTGCGCGGCCCGGACGCCAAGGGGCAGCCGGCCCAGAGCGAGTACGACGCAGGGCAGGTGAAGGACGCGCTCGTGAGGCTGTGCAAACGGATCGACAGCTTCGTCGCGAACCCGAAGTTCACGTCGCCGCTCGTCGCCGACGTGGGGGGGACGGCCACCGCCAGCCGCGACCTTCAGGAGATCATCGACCTCAGCGCCGCCGTCAAGAGCAGCGCCGAGAGGCTGGGCCGGAAGAACAGGTGAGGCCCCGCGGTGTTGACTGAGAGTCTTACTTGTACTACTTAATGTCCCTTCGGCTCGGACGCCGCTAACTGTCGGCCCGCCATCTCAGGCCCGGCTCCGGTTAAGAGACCCCCGCGCGAGGCGGCGATCGTTTCTCGCCGCGCTGCCCGCAACAATGCGACGAATAGACCTCAAGAGAGCCAATGTCGCGCGCCCTAACACGATCCGCGACATCAACCGGCAGATCGTCCTCAATTACGTCCGGGAAAGGGGCCCCATCTCCCGCGCCGAGATCGCGCAGGAGACCGCGCTGCAACGCTCGACCGTCTCCCTGATCGTCGACGAGTTGAAGTCGGGCGGACTGATCGAGGAGGTGTACGGCGAGTCGACGGGTGGCCGCCCGCCGATCCTGCTCTCGCTGCGGACGGCGGACGCCGTGGCCATCGGCGTCGACCTCGGCACCCGGCGGACTATCGTCGCCACGAGCGATCTGGCCGGTCGCGTGCTCGAACAGGAAGAGTTCCCCACCGATCCGGACGCCCGCCAGACCACGTCCCGGATCATCGACTGCGCCCGCCGGTTCATCTCTAGGAGCGGGGGGACGGTCGAGGGCGTCGGGGTGAGCCTGCCGGGGATGGTGGATCAGGAGACGGGCACGGCCTCCTTCATCCCGCACTTCAAATGGCGCGATCTGGAGATCGCCGCGGACATCAGGGCGGCCATCGGGTTGCCGGTGACAGCCGACAACGACGCCAACGCGGCGGCGCTCGCCGAACTCTGGTTCGGTCGCCCCGAGATACGCGAGGTGCGCGACTTCATCCTCGTGCTGATCGAGGAGGGCGTCGGCACGGGGATCGTCTTCGACGGACAGGTCTACCGCGGCCAGAGCGGCGCGGCGGGCGAGTTCGGCCACATGACCATCGGGCAGGACGCCCCGGTCGCCTGCGCCGCCGGGAGCCGCGGGTGCTGGGAGGCCTTCGCCTCGGAGCGCGCCGCCGTGGCGCGCTACGTGAAGCTGAAGCCCGCCGCGGGCGTCAAGTTCGGCCAACTGCTCGAACTCGCCCTCGGCGGCGAGGCGGAGGCGCAGTCCGCGCTGAGGGAGACGGCGTGGTATCTGGGCCTCGGCATCGCGAATTTGATTCAGGGGCTGTCGCCCGAAGCGGTCATCGTCGGCGGGCCCGTCGTGCGCGCGTGGACGCTGATCGCCAACGACATCAGAACGGCGGTTCGGAAAAACACCTGCCGCGGCCTGCCCCCCACGCAGATCATCGCGTCCACGCTGGGCGCGGAGCCGACATTAATGGGCGCGCTCAGCCTCGTCCTCATGACCAAATTCACGCAGGTCTCCCTCTCCTGACCCGCCCCCCGCGCCCGGTCGCCCCGGCGACGGGCTCTTTTTCTCGCCGGGTAATCGGGGGCGCGACAAAATTTCCTTGACAAGCGAGCCGTTAAGTATTAAATCCTTTTGTCAGGGCTTGCAACAAAGTTCTCATACAGGCTCGCAGCCGTACAAATAATTTATTCCGCCTTCTATTTCTTAGGGTGATCACAGGGTGTCACGTCGGGTGGCGCTCTCGCGTAAAGCAGGTAATCTCGGCGCGGAGTTAGTTGCCGCTGCCCGATAACTCTCGTTATCGGGCCGCGCATTCGTCTAGGGGATGGCTCCGCCCCGTTGGCCGGCGTTGGTGATTGAAAGTGCGGAAGCCGAGGAGACGCGTCCATGACTAGGAAGACCGGATTGCAAGCGCTGCTACTGTCGTTAGCGCTCGGACTGTTCGCCGGCGTTCACGCCCAAGTGAGCACGGTCGGCAGCATCAGCGGAAACGTGCGCGACCCCAAAGGCGCCGCCGTCCCGAACGCCGAGGTCACGGTCACGGAAGAGTCGACGCGCGCGACGCGCACGGTGACGACCAACGAGGAAGGGTTCTACTCGATACCGAGTCTGCCCGTCGGGCGCTACACCGTGAGCGCCGCCCCCGCCGGATTCAAGAAGACCGTCAACAGCGGGATCGAGCTGCACATCGGCGACCGGCTCGACGTCGATTTGAACCTCGAAGTCGGGGCCGTCGGCGAGACCGTGACGGTGACGGGCGAGTCGTCGCTCGTGCAGACGCGCAACTCCGACGTGAGCAGCCTCGTGACGGAGAAGCAGATCACGGAACTCCCTCTCAACGGGCGCAACTACGCGCAGCTCGTGACGCTGGTGCCCGGCATCTCGCCCGTGACGCAGGCGGGCGCGGGCGGCGCGTTCGGCACCGGCGGGACGGGCCTCGACTCGCACGTGGACATGTCGGTCAACGGCAACGGGTCGAACGCCAACATGTGGACGGTTGACGGCGTCAACAACATGGACGTCGGCTCGAACGCGACGCTGTTGGTCTTCCCCTCCATCGACTCCATCCAGGAGTTCCGCGTCGAGCGCAACAGCTTCAGCGCGGAGTACGGGCAGGCGCAGGGCGCGGTCATCAACCTCATCACGAAGGGCGGCGGCAACGAATTCCACGGCGGGCTCTTCGAGTTCCTCCGCAACGATCAGCTGAACGCCAGCGACTTCTTCAACAACAGCAAGGGGCTGCCCCGGCCCGTGCTGCGCTACAACAACTTCGGCTTCAACTTCAGCGGCCCCGTCGTCCTGCCCCTCCTCGGCGAGGGCGGGAAGAAGCTCTGGAAGGGCAAGGATCGCGCCTTCTTCTTCTGGAACGAGGAGTGGCGTCGGGAGGTTCGCGGACTCGTCCCGCCCATACAGTCGCACGTCCCGACCGCCGCCGAAAGGATCGGAGATTTTAGCGGGGCGCGGACGGACGCGAGGCCGAAGAATCCGTTCCTGCCGGGGAGGTGCGACGAGCCCACCGACCCCAGACCCGACAAGGACTTCAGCGCGTGCTTCCCCGGCGACAAAATCCCGCAGAACCTGCTCAGCCCCGCGGGCCTAGCGATACTGAAGTTCTTCCCGCTGCCGAACGCCTCCGGGTTTAATAATTTCGCCCTCTCGCCGGTCGAGCCCGTCAACACGCGCCAGGACACGCTGCGCGGGGACATCAACCTCACCAGCAAGATGAACCTGATGGTGCGCTACATCAACGAGACGTGGGTTCACGGCAACGCGGCGGGCAACTTCTGGGGCGACACCGGCTTCCCGACCATCAGCTCCGACTGGGCGCAGCCGAGCCACAGCTTCGCCGTCAAGCTGGCGAGCACGGTCTCCTCGACCGCGGTCAACGAGTTCCAGTTCTCGCGCGCGGGCAACAACATCTTCGTCACGACGAACCCGGCGGGCGAGGCGCTCAACTCTGAGATCGGCTCGAAGTTCCCGACCGTCTTCCCGAAGCCCGAGGGCGTGGGGCTGCCGACCTTCTGGGGCGCGGACGGCTACCCGGCGCTGTGGCACCAGGCCCCGTGGCAGAACCACGAAGACCTGATGATCTGGAAGGACGACTTCTCGAAGGTGGCCGGCTCGCACGACCTCAAGGTCGGCGGGCTGACGAGCCACAACATCAAGCGTGAGCAGACCAACGGCGCCAACTCGTTCGCGCAGTTCTGCGGCACGAACTCGCGCACGGGCAACGCCATCGCCGACCTGCTCGTCAGGGACCTGCCGCTCGGCTGCTACACCGAGGTCAACACCCTCGGGCTCGGCGACGGGCGCTGGCACGACTTCGAGGCCTACGGCAACGACTCGTGGAAGGTGCGCTCGCGCCTCACGCTCAACCTCGGCCTGCGCTGGTCGCGTTACTCGCCCGCCTACGCCGACGACAACCACATCAGCAACTACATCCCGAGCCTCTTCGACGGCGTCCACCCGTTGAGCGGGCTCGTCACCGCCGACAACGCCGGGAGGGCCGGGCTCGGGCGCTCGCTCGTCAAGCCCTACAACATGGGCTTCCAGCCGCGCGTCGGGCTCGCGTGGGACGTGTTCGGCGACGGCAAGACCGCGCTCCGCATGGGCTTCGGTCGCTTCATGGGTCGCGCCAACGTCATCGAAGACATCCTGCGCATGAGCGGCAACCCGCCGTGGACGACCACCGTCAACTCGAACTGGGGCGGAGGCAGCACGAGCTTGGCCGACGACCCGACCTTCCGCAGCCTCGACACCATCAACTCCGGGCTGCGGAACGCGGTCGCCGGCGTCGGAGCCAACACGGGCTTCAACGCGGTGGACGTGAACTTCCGCCCGCCCGACAGCTACCAGTGGAACCTGACCGTCTCGCGCCAGGTGATGAAGGACACGGTGCTCGAAGTCTCCTACATCGGCAACGAGGGCCACCACATCTGGCGGCGCGGCGTGAACTTCAACGACGTGCTCCCGCAGAACAGGGCGCGCGTCGCGCAGGCGTACTCCGTCAACGACCCGAACATCAACACCATCGTCACGCAGAACACCCGGTTCCCGAACGTCGGCCCCATCACGATGAGCGAGTCGACGGGCAACTCCAACTACAACGGCCTTCAGGTGTGGCTCAACCGGCGCTTCACGAGCCGGCTCTCCTTCTCGGTCGCCTACACGTGGTCGCACGCCCTCTCGGACGTGCCGCTGACTTCGTTCACTTCGGGGACGACCGATCCGTTCAACTACCACCTCGACTACGGCGACGCCGACCTCGACCGCCGGCACACCTTCGTCGCCAACGCCGTCTACCAACTGCCGTCCTTCAAGGAGTGGGGCAGGTTCGCCAGCGCCGTCGCCGGCGGGTGGCAGGTCAACACCATCATCTCCTACTACGGCGGCGTGCCGCTCGACGTGTTCAGCGGCCTGCCCCCGAACTACAACGGCCTGCGCGCCAACCCCGCCAACGGCGGGCTCCGCCCGAACCTCGTGTCGGGGCAGCCCATCTACCTGAGCGGCCCCGACAAGACGCTGTACCTGAACCCGGCGGCGTTCGCGCCGCCCCCGCTCGGCTCGTTCGGCAACCTGAGCCGCGGGCTGGTGCGGCAGCCGAGCCTCAAGAACGTCGACTTCTCGTTGAACAAGAACTTCGAGCTGACCGAGCGGGTGCGCATGCAGTTCCGCGCCGAAGCGTTCAACCTGCTCAACCACGCGAGCTTCAACGGGTTCGGCAATTCGGCGTTTAACGTCAATAACACCAGCGGCGTGACGTTCACGCGCAACGGGGGCTTCGGCGTGCTCAACAGCGACCGCGGGCCGCGCCAGATACAGTTCGGACTCAAGCTGAACTTCTGATACAGTACGGCCAGAGGCTGAAACTGCGGGCGGGGGCTAAGGCGATCTACTTCAGCCCCCGCCCGAACTCTTTTTTGCCCGCCCGCGAAGAAGCTTTAACGATGCGTTTACGCCCGATCCTCCTGTCGCTCCTGCCGCTCCTCTGCGCCTTCCAGTCGCCGCCGCAGAACACCGTCCGGCAGCACTACGAGGCGGCGGAGGCCGCGCGTAGGGCCGGCAACCTCGCCGCGGCTGAAGCCGAGTACACGGCGATCTTGAGCGAAGGCTACGGCAAGCTCGGGAAGATCTATTCCGCGCGGAAGCAGTACGCCGAGGCGGTCGCCGCGCTCGAAGCGGGCGCGCGCCTCGACCCCGCGTCCGAGGAGATGCTCCTCGACCTCTCGATCGCCTACTTCAACGCGGGCGCGTACCGCAAGGCGCTCGAAGCGTCCGACCGGGCGCTCTCACTCAACCCGCAAAGCGTCGGCGCCCGCCACATGCTGGGCAAGTCGGAGTTCATGCTCGGCGAGTTCGCGAAGGCCGCCGCGCAGCTCCAGGCGGCGCTCGGGCTCGCCCCGAAGGATTACGACATCGCCTACACGCTCGGGCTCGCGCACCTGAAGCAGAAGGAGCTCGCGCCCGCAAAGGAGATTTACGCGGGGATGCTCGCGCAGCTCGGCGACCGACCGCAGTTGCGCATCATCTTCGGGCGCGCGTACCGCGAGACGGGCTTCCTGCCGGAGGCCGTCGAAGAGTTCAAGCGGGCGGTCGCGCTCGACCCGCACTTCCCGCGCGCGCACTACTACCTCGGGCTCACCTACCTTTTGAAGGACGGCGCGGCGCGCCTCGACGCCGCCGCCGAAGAGTTCAAGATCGAGCTGGCGGCCAACCGCGAAGAGTTCTTCGCCAACTACTACCTCGGCGTCATCTACGTCATCCAGCGGAAGTGGGAGCCGGCCATCGCCCTGCTGGAAAAAGCCTCGCGCGCCGCGCCCGACAACCCCGACCCCTACTTCCACCTCGGTCAGGCTTACCAGTCGCTCGACCAGCACGAGAAGGCCATCGCGGCGCTGAGGAAGTCGATCGCCCTCAACCCCGAGTTGAGCCACAACGATTATCAGGTGGCGACGGCGCACTACCGGCTCGGCCAGTCGCTGCTCAAGACGGGGCGGCGGGAAGAGGGCGAGCGCGAGTTGCAGACGGCGGCTGACTTGAAATCCAAGTCGCTCGTGAGGGACAAGGAGAAGGCCGAGGCGTATCTCGCGTCGGCGAGCCTGCGCGAGCAGAACGACAGGCTCACCGCGACGGCCTCGACCGAAGGCGTCGTCGCCGAACCTCACGCGCCCGACCGGAGGACGCAAGAGGACTTGGGCCGCGGCGAGTCTTACTACAGGCAGGTGGTCGCCGGCGCGCACAACGACGTGGGGCTGCTGCGCGCCGAGGGGCAGGACTTCCGCGGCGCGGTCGAGCAGTTCGCCGCCGCCGCCAAGTGGAGCCCGCAGCTCGACGGCCTCGACTTCAACTGGGGGCTCGCCGCCTACAAGGCCGAACTCTTCAAGGAGGCCATCCCGCCCCTTGAGCGCGAGGTGGGCGCGCGCCCCGCCAACGTTCAGGCCAAACAGCTCCTCGGCATGAGCTACTTCGTGACGGAGAACTACGCGCGCGCCTCCGAGCTGCTCTCCGAGGTGGTCGCCTTGCGCCCCGACAACGTCGGGCTCAACTACACGCTCGCCCTCTCGCTCGTCAAGCAGGGCAAGGCGGAGGAGGCGGGCCGCCGCGTCCGGCAGATGATCGCCGCGAGCGGCAACAGCCCGCAGCTCCACATCGTCCTCGGTCAGGCTTACTACGAGCAGGGCGAGACGGCGGAGGCGCTCGAAGAGTTGCGCGCCGCGCTCTCGCTCGACGCGCGCACGCCGCTCGCGCATTACTACGCGGGGCTCATCCACCTGAAGGACGGCAAACTCGACGACGCGGCGCGCGAGTTCGAGAGCGAGCTGGCCCTGAACCCCTCCGACTTGCAGTCCAAGTACCACCTCGGCTTCGTCCTCCTGGCGCGGCAGGACGCGGCGCGCGGGGTGCGCGTGATGCGCGAGGTCGTCGGCCTCAAGCCCGATTTCGCCGACGCGCGCTACGAGCTGGGCAAGGCGCTGCTCCAGCAGGGCGACGTCGGCGGGGCGGTCGAGAACCTCGAAGCGGCGGCCAAACTCGCCCCCGAAAAGTCCTACGTCCGTTACCAGCTCGGTCGCGCCCTCCTCGCCGCCGGGCGCAAGGCGGAGGGCGACAGCCAGCTCGAAATCTACCGCCGGTTGAAAGAGAAGGAGCGGGGCCAGGCGACCCCGTGAACAAGGGGGGACTGAACTTGCCCACGAAAACAGCCCTGCTCGCGGCGCTCCTCGCCGCACGGCTTTCGCTCACCTGCGCCGCCGCCGCCTCCCCGCCGCCGCCGCAGGTCCAACTCACGGACATCACGGAGCGCGCCGGCATCACGTTCCGCCACGTCGCCTCGCCCGACAAGAAGTACATCGTCGAGTCGATGAGCGGCGGCGTCGCGCTCTTCGACTACGACAACGACGGGCTGCCCGACATCTTCTTCGTCAACTCGCTGACGGTCGATCTCGTCAAGTCGGGCGGCAAGACCCGCAGCGCCCTCTACCGCAACAACGGCGACGGGACCTTCAAGGACGTGACCGACCGGGCGGGCGTCGGCGACGTGGGCTGGGGCATGGGCGCGGCAGTGGGCGACTACAACAACGACGGCTACGACGATCTCTACGTGACCTGCCTCGGGCAGAACCGCCTCTTCAGGAATAACGGCGACGGCACGTTCATGGACGTGACCGCGAAGGCGGGCGTCGGCGACCCGCGCTGGTCGACCGGCGCGGCCTTCGTCGATTACGACAACGACGGGCGGCTCGATCTCTTCGTCTCGAACTACGTCGACTTCGACATCAACCACCTGCCGGAGTTCGGCAAGGGGCGCTCGTGCCAGTACAAGGGCGTCGCCGTCCAGTGCGGCCCGCGGGGCCTGCCCGGCGCGGGCGATTCGCTCTACCGCAACAACGGCGACGGAACCTTCACCGACGTTTCCAAGAAGGCGGGCGTCTCCGACCCGGCGGGCTACTACGGGCTCGGCGTCGTCTGCTCCGACTTCGACGACGACGGGCTCACAGACATCTACGTCGCCAACGACTCGACGCCGAATTTCCTCCACCACAACAACGGCGACGGCACGTTCAAGGAGATCGGGTTCGTCTCCGGCGCGGCGGTCAACGACAACGGGAGCGAGCAGGGGAGCATGGGCGTCGCGCTCGGCGACTACGACCACGACGGCAGGCTCGACCTCTTCGTCACGAACTTCGCCGACGAGTACAACACGCTCTACCGCGCCGTCAGCCGCAACTCGCTGGCCGACGTCTCCTACAAGGCGAACGTCGCGGCCGTCAGCCTCCCCTACGTCGGGTGGGGCACGGAATTCTTCGACTACGACAACGACGGGTGGGCCGACCTGTTCGCCGCCAACGGCCACGTCTACCCGCAGCTCGAAAACTACCGCCAGCGCAAGCTCGTGCACCACAACAACCGCGACGGGACGTTCACGGAGGTCTCCGAACAGCTCGGCGCGGCGCTCGCCGAGAAGCGCGTCGGGCGCGGCGTCGCCGCCGGGGACATCGACAACGACGGCGACGTCGATCTGGTGGTCGGCGATCTCGACGGGCCGCCGCAACTGCTGCGCAACGACGGCGGCGACGCGAACAACTCGATCCTCGTCAAGACCGTCGGCGTGAAGAGCAATCGCGACGGCATCGGCGCGCGTGTTAGAGTGGTCTCCGGCGATCTGACGCAGGTGGGCGAGGTTCACAGCGGCGGCAGCTACATCTCGCAGGGCGACCTGCGGCTGCACTTCGGGCTTGAGAAGCGGACGAAGATCGACCTCGTCGAAGTCCGCTGGCCGAGCGGCGCGGTCGACAAGATCACCGGCGCGGGGGTGAACAGGATTCTCACCGTCGGGGAGGGGCGGGGGCTCGTCGGGCAGCAGGAGTTCAAGAGCGGCACGCGGCGTTGAGTCCCGAGAGACTGTCTGAAAAGCCGTGCGGGCGGCCAGCCCCGCGGGGGCGTCATGCCAATCTCCTTAACAGATCGAAATTTTATGCTTGCCGCGCGACCACTGCCCGCCGCCCGCCCGAGCGCGACCGTCGCGCTCCTGCTCTTGCTCGTCGCCGCGCCGGGGGCGGCGGCGGCGCAGGAGAAGAACAACTCGGCGCGGATCGAGCGCGCGGCGGCGCTCATCACCGTGAACCGCATCCCGGAGGCCGAGCAGCAGCTCAACAGCGTGTTGAAGAGCAGCCCCGAAGACGCCCTCGCGCTCAACCTGCTCGGCACGGTTCGCGCCCAGCAGGGGAGGCTCGACGAGGCCGAAGCCCTCTTCGCGCGCGCCCTCAGCGTCGACCGCCAGTTCGCGGGCGCGCACATGAATCTGGCTTACCTCTACCTGCTCAAAGGCGCGCCGGAGAAGACCGTCTCGGAGCTGAGGGAAGTTCACCGCATCGTCCCCGACGACGCCGACGTCAGCTACAAGCTCGCGCACCTGTTGCTCACCCTCGGTCGCCTCGACGAGTGCGTCGCCTTCGTCGCGGAGGAGCGCGCCAAGGGCCAGCCGCCGCCGCCCGCCCTGCTCGCCGTCCTCGGCGACGCCTACCTGAAGAAGGGCGACGCGGGCAAGGCCGAGGAGAGCTACAGGCTGGCGCTCGGCGCGCAGGACTCGAACGCCGACGCGCTTCTCGGCATGGCGCTCGTCTCGCAGTCGAAGGGGGACGCGCGGTCGGCGTCCGGCTACCTTTCGCGCGCCAAGGCTTTGATCGCCGACTCGCCCGAGATGCTCTACCGTTTCGCCGTCGCCGCCTTGAGGTCGGATCTGTTCGAGGACGCCAGAGCGGCGCTCGAACGGGCCGTGCAGCTCAGGCCGGGCGAGGCCGCGTACCTCGTGGCTCTGGGCGCGGCGTGGCTCAAGAAGCCCGACCTGTTCGAGTCCGAGCGCGTCTTCCACCGCGCGCTCGCGCTGCGGCCCGACGACCCGCAGGCGCAGATGTACCTCGGCTACATTCTTCTCAAGCAGAAGAAGTACCCGGAGGCGCGCGAGTGGCTTGAGAAGAGCGTCGGCGGGGACAAGGCGACGCCCGAAACCTTCTACTACCTCGGCGTCATCGCGCAGGAGCAGAACGAGGACGAGCGCGCCGTCGGGCTTTTCGAAAACGCCATCCGCCTCCTGCCCTCGTTCGCCAACGCGCACGTCGCCCTCGGCGCGCTCTGCCTGAAGCTGAAGGACTACGAGCGCGCGCGCCGCGAGCTTGAGGCGGGCGCGAAGCTCAACCCCGACGACTCGAAGGCGCACTACAACCTCGCGAGGCTCTACGCCTTGCTCAAGGAGCCGAAGCGGGCGCAGGAAGAGATGTCGATAGTCGAACGGCTCAAGAGCGCCGGCAAGGCCCAGACGGCGGAGGGCGATCCCGGCGCGCCCTCGACGAGCCCGCCCTAGACGCCCGGCGGTCGCTTCGCGTAGCGAAACTCGCGCGCCGCGCGCCGCTCAGTAGTGTCCTACGTTTCAACATTTCTCCGTGCGTCCTCCGCGTCCTCCGTGACTCTGTGGTGAGTGCTTACGACTCTGACCTCACCACGGAGGCACGGAGGACGCGGAGGACGCACGGAGTAGAGATCAAATTAGGGAGCCACTCGCCGCTCCAATCGGCTGAATGGCGTTGACACCGGCAGGCGGTGATTGTGAAAGACAGGCTGGCCCTTCTCCCGTCACTCCTCTTACTGGCGCTCGGCCTCGCGCCCGGCTCCGGCGCGAGACAATCAGCCGCGCCCGTGAAGTCGCCCGTCACCTTCGTCGAAGTGTCACCCGCGGCCAGCGGTATTACTTGGACGCACGCCAACGCGATGTCCGCGGAGCGTTACCTGCCGGAGACGGTCGGCGCGGGCTGCGCCTTCTTCGACTACGACAACGACGGCTGGATGGACATCTACCTCGTCAACAGCGGGCCTTCGGACTTCTACGCGCCGAAGCAGCCGCTCCGCAACGCCCTCTACCGCAACAACCGCGACGGCACGTTCACGGACGTGACGGAGCGGGCGCACGTTGCGGGCGGCACGTTCGGCATGGGCGCAGCCGCCGGCGACTACGACGGCGACGGCTGGCAAGACCTCTACGTCACCGCCTACGGCCTCAACGCCCTCTACCGCAACAACCGCGACGGCACGTTCACGGACGTGACGGCGAAGGCGGGCGTCGCCGCGCCCGGCTGGTCGACCTGCGCCGTCTGGTTCGACTACGACAAGGACGGCAGGCTCGACCTCTTCGTTTCGAGTTTCGTCCTCTACGACAAGGCCGCGTGGAACCTCTACTGCACCGACGAGTCGAGGCGGCGCTACTACTGCGTCCCGCGCCTCTTCAAGCCGCAGCCCTCGCGCCTCTTCCGCAACCTCGGCGACGGCACGTTCAAAGACGTGAGCAAGGAGTCGGGGGTGGCCGACTCGCCCGGCAAGTCTTTCGGCGCCGTCGCGACCGACGTGAACAACGACGGCTGGATCGATCTCTTCGTCGCCAACGACACCGCGCCCAACTCCCTCTTCGTCAACAAGGGCACGGGGAAGTTCGAGGAGGTGGGCCTGGCCGCGGGCGTCGCCTACAGCGAGGCGGGCGCGCCGCGCTCGGGCATGGGCGTGGACGCCGCCGACTATGACGGCGACGGCTGGCAAGACCTCTTCGTCGCCAACATCGATCAGGAGTTCTTCAGCCTCTACCGCAACGGGAAGGACTTGACCTTCGTGGACGAGCCCGGCGAGATCGCCCCGGCGACGCACCTGCTCAGCGGGTGGGGCCTGAAGTTCTTCGACTTCGACGACGACGGCGACGCCGATCTCTTCCTCGCCAACGGCCACCCGGACGACATGATCGAGTCGCGCGCGCCGCGCGTGAGGTACAAGGAGCCGCTGCTCCTGTTCGAGAACGCGGGGCGTGCCTTCAGGGACGTGAGCGCGTCGGCGGGCGCCGCCTTCGCCGGGGGCTACTCGGCGCGCGGGGCGGCGGTCGGCGACTACGACAACGACGGCGATCCCGACCTCCTCGTCTCGACGAACGGCGGCGCGCCGCTGCTGCTCAGGAACGAGGGCGGGAACCGGAACAACTGGCTCGGGCTGCAACTCGTCGCGACCAAAAGCAACCCGGCGGCGGTCGGCGCGCTCATCACGTGGCGCGTGGGCGGCGCGAAGTTCAGCCGCCTCAAGACGGCGGGCGGCAGCTACCTCGCCTCGCACGACCCGCGCGAAATCCTCGGGGCCGGGCGCGCGGGCAAGATCGACTCGGTCGAGATTCGCTGGCCGGGCGGCGCGCGCGACGCGATCACGAACCCCCCGATGAACACTTACGTCAGGGTCGTCGAAGGCGAGGGGCCGAAGGGCGCGGCGACCGGCGCTAAATGAGTCGGAGGAGGCTCGCCGCCCGCGGGTGAAGCCGCGCGCCTCTCATTCTCTCGGAGGAATCAGACACTTGAAACGACTTGCCACCTTGATCGCCGGCCTCGCCCTCGTCTGCGCGACGGGCGCGGGCGTCTTCGCACAGCAGCCCACCGGCACCCTGAGCGGCAGGGTGCTCGACCCGAACGGCGCGTCGGTCGCGGGCGCGCGGGTGCTCGCGGCGCAGAGGTCAGTGGGCGTCGAGCGCGAGACGGCGACCGACGAGGAAGGGCTGTACGTCTTCACCAACCTGCCGGTCGGCGAGTACGCGATCAGGGTTCAGGCGCAGGGCTTCAAGGCGGCGTCCTACGAGAGCGCCGTGCTTCAGGTCGGGCAAAGCACGAGGGCCGACTTCAGGCTTGAGATCGCGGGGCTGTCGGAGTCCGTCTGCGTCGATTGCGGCGTCGATCTCCGCCCGCTGGTCGATACCGACTCCGCGACCGTCGACAGCGTGATCGGCGAGCGCGAGATCGAAAACCTCCCGCTCAACGGGCGCAACTTCCTCGAACTCGCGCTGCTCGTCCCCGGCAACTCCCCCGCGCCCAACTTCGACCCGACGAAGACGAACACCGTCGTCGTCTCTTCCGCCGGGCAGTTCGGTCGCGGCGGCAGCGTCACCGTCGACGGCGCGGACATCAACGACGACGTGGTCGGCGGCGCGGTGCAGAACATCCCGCAGGACGCCGTGCAGGAGTTCCAGATCGCGACCAACCGCTTCTCCGCGCAGCTAGGCCGCTCCGCCTCCTCCGTCATCAACGTCGTCACTAAGTCGGGCACGAACGAGCTGCACGGCTCGGGCTCGGTCTACTTCCGCGACCGCAGGCTGCAAGGCCTGCCCGCCACCTTCGACCGCACCGTCGGCGACGCGCCGCCCTTCGACCGCGAGCAGTACTCGTTCACCCTCGGCGGCCCGATTAAAAAGGATCGCGCGTGGTTCTTCGGCTCGCTCGAAGACCGCAACCAGGACGGCGCGGTGCTCGTCGGCGCGCGCGACACCGCCCACCGGCAGATCGTCCGCGGCTTCGCCGCCGCCCCGCTCGACGATCTGCTCACCACCGACCGCGTCGATTGGATGCCGACCATCGAGGATCACTTCGGCCTCCGCTACTCGCTGCAGCGCGAGTCGGACACGGCGGCGAGCACGCTCGTCCGCCCCATCGGCTCCGCCTCGCAGCGGCAGTCGAGCCGCAACCGCGCGCAGTCGCTCCTCGCCAACTACACGCGCGTCATCTCGCCGCGCGACGCCAACAGCTTCAACTTCGCCCTCGGCACTTTCACCAACGAGACGCTGCCCGTCTCGGTCGCGCCGCAGCTCACCTTCCCCAGCCTGCAAGACGGCGCGTCGTTCCGCGTCCCGCAGGAGACGCGCCAGCGCCGCCTCCAGTTCGCCGACACGCTGACGATGGTGCGCGGCAACCACACGCTCAACTTCGGCGGCGAGTTCCAGCGCGTCGACGCCGACTTCAACCTCGGCGTCTTCCGGCAGGGGCGCGTCGAGCTGATCGAAGACTTCCCCGACTTCGACCGCAACGGCGACGGGCGCGCGGACGACAACGATCTGCTCTTCGCCGTCACGCTCCGCAGCGCCGTGCCCGACCGCCCGCTCCTGATCCCGGACGCCGACAACAACTACCTCGCGGCCTTCGCGCAGGACGACTGGCGCGTCTCGCCCCGCTTGACCGTCAACCTCGGCCTGCGCTACGAACTCGACACCAACGTCAAGAACCTGAGCGGCGTCGCCGATCTCAACCCGCTCATCCTGCCGTTCCTCCGCGGCAAGCGCGCGAGCGACAGGAACAACTTCGCGCCGCGCGTCGGCTTCAACCTCTCGACGCGGGACGCGCGCACGAGCCTGCACGGCGGCTACGGCATCTACTACGACCGCGTGACGCTCGAAATCGCCTCGCTCGAACGCGGCTTGGACGGGCGCGCGCTCCCCATCGAGGTGCGCGCCGGGAACGTCTTCTTCATCCCGCCGCAGTGCCTCTTCGACCCCGCGTGCGGCCAGTTCCCGCCGCCCGCCCCGACCCTCGCCGACCCTTTCACCGGCTTCGTCCTGCCCGGCGCGGGCGCGGGCGGCATCAACATCATCTCGAACGATCTGCAGAACCCGTCGGTGCAGCAGATGAACGTCGGCGTCGAGCGCCGGCTCGGTCGCAACTTCGTCGCGCGCGCCGACTACCTGCACAACTTCGGCACGCACTTCATCATCGGTCGCACCATCGGGCAGGTCTTCAACCCCGTCGTGGGCGGGAGCGATCTCGTCAAGAACATCGAGTCGAGCGTCAAGACGAAGTACGACGGGCTGCTCCTCAGCCTCGAACGGCGCTTCTCCGACCGCTACCAACTGCGCGCCGCCTACACGCTCTCGAAGGCCTTCAACTACGCCAACGACGATCAGATTCCGTTCTCGAACGGCCCCCTCGATCCGGGCGACTTGCAGTTGGAGTACGGGCCGACGCCGAACGACGCGCGCCACCGCTTCACCTTCGCGGGGGTCTTCGAGCTGCCCGCGGGCCTGCGCCTCGCGCCGCTCGCCACGCTCGCCTCCGGCGTGCCGATGGACATCCTGCTGCCCGACGGCAGCGCGCGCCTCCCCGGCCTGCAACGCAACGCCGGGGGCCGCCTGTTCCGCACCGGCGCGGAGCTGAACGCCTACCTCCGGCAGGTTAACGCGGCGGGCGGCGTCGGCGGGCAGCCGCTCCCGCTCGTCCGCGACGACGCGCGCTTCGGCGACTCGTTCAGCTCGTTCGACCTGCGCGTGTCGAAGGTCTTCAGCGTCGGGGAGCGCGTGCGGGTAGAGCCGCTCGCCGAAGTCTTCAACCTCTTCAACGTGACGAACGTGCTCGGCGTCTCGAACGTCAACTACTCCGGCTACTCGAACGCGCTCGTGCGCGACAGCAACGATCCGGCGAGCCTCGGCTTCCTGCGCTCTTCCGGCTTCGGTCGGCCCGTGACGACCGCGGGCGGCGTCTTCGGCTCGGGCGGCCCCCGCGCCTTCCAGTTCGCGACGCGCGTCACGTTCTGATCGGGGCGCGGACGGGTCCGGGCGGGCAGCCGCCGGGCGGATTTACAGTTGAGCACGCGCGACACACTCGAACGACAGATCGGACTGGCGACGGCGACCGCGCTCGTCGTCGGCGAGACCATCGCCGTCGGCATCTTCCTCACGCCCGCGGGCATGGCGAAGTCGCTCGGCTCGCCCGCGCTCGTGCTCCTCGTGTGGCTCTTGATGGGCGCGATGGCCCTGTGCGGCGCGCTCTGTTACGGCGAGCTGGCGGCGCGCTTCCCCGAGGCGGGCGGCGGCTACGTCTACCTGCGCGAAGCCTACGGCGCGCCGCTCGCCTTCCTCTACGGGTGGATGGCGCTGCTCGTGATGGACCCGGGGCTGACCGCCGCGCTCGCCGTCGGCCTCGCCACCTACGTCGGCTACTCCTTGAGCCTGCCGCCGCCGTGGATCAAGATCGTCGCCGTCGCGGCCATCGTCGCCCTCGCCGCCGTCAACGTCCGCGGCGTGCGGCTCGGCGCGTGGTTCGTCCGCTGGCTGACCGTGCTCAAGCTCGGCCTGCTCGCCGTCATACTGCTCTGGGGTTTCGTCTTCCGGCTCGGCGACTGGTCGAACTTCGCGCCGCTCGTCGCGCGACGCCCTAGCCCGCTGCCGCTGGCGGGCGCGCTCGCGGGCGGGGTCGTCTCCGCGTTCTTCTCCTTCGGCGGCTGGTGGGACGTGAGCAAGCTGGCGGGCGAGGTGCGCCGCCCCGCCCGCACGCTCCCGCGCGCGCTCACCCTCGGCGTCCTCGTCGTCACGGTCGTTTACGTCCTGACGAGCGCGGCCTTCATCTACCTCGTGCCGCTGGAGCGCGTCGAGACGGGCGAGACCTTCGCGGCGCAGGCGGGCGAGGTGCTCTTCGGTCGGCTCGGCGGGCAGCTCTTCTCGGCGGTGGTCGTCGTCGCCGTCCTCGGGAGCCTCGCCGTGATCATCATGTCGGCCCCGCGCGTCTATTTCGCGATGGCGCGCGACGGGCTGTTCTTCCGCGCGGCGGCGGCGCTGCACCCGCGCTACGCGACGCCCGCGCGCGCCGTCCTCGTCGAGGCCGCGCTCGCCTCGCTGCTCGTGGCCGTCGGCACGTTCAACCAGATCATCTCCTACTTCATCTTCGTCGTCGTCATCTTCGTCGGGCTCACGGTCGCGGCGGTCTACGTCCTGCGCCGCCGCGGCGGCCCCGCCCATCTCGAATACGCGACGCCGGGCTACCCGGCGACTCCGGCGGCGTTCCTGCTCCTGACCGTCGTGCTGCTCGCCCTGCTCGCGGGCGGCAACCCGCGCCAGTCTTTGCTCGGCGTCGCCGTGGTGGCCGCGGGGCTGCCCGTCTATTACTTACTGTTCCGCCGCAAACTCGTCGCGGGGGACTCACCCGGAGGAGAGACATCATGACTTGGATCAAAACCGTTTCCGCCGAGTCGGACGAAAATGTGCGCCGCGCGATGGAGGCGCAGCGCGAGCTGTACCCGAAAGAGTACGCGACGCCCGTGCACCCGACGCCCGACGGCGCGTCGTCGGGCATCGTCGATTCGCACAGCCTGTTGCCCGAAGTTCTGCACCACGCCTTCGCCACCTTCGGCGCGCTCATGTCGCCCGACCTGCCGCTCGCGCGCCGCCAGCACGAGATGATCGCGACGATGGTCTCGGTCACCAACCGGTGCCACTATTGAATCGAGTCCCACGCAGAGTTTCTGCGTCGCGTCACACTGGATGAAGGGATGGTCAGGGCGCTCGAAGAGGACTACAGCACCGCCCCGATCTCGGAGCAGGATCGGACGATGCTCGACTACGTCGTGCAGGTGACGAAGGACGCCACGCGCATCTCGCCCGCCGACCACGAGCGGCTGCGCGCCGTCGGCTTCGACGACCGGGGCATCCTCCAGATCACGCTCATCGCCTCTTGGTTCAACTACATCAACCGCGCGGCGGACGCCCTCGGCGTCGGGCGCGACTGAAAGCGGGGGCCCGAGGTTAAAAGAAGGCAGCGCCCGCGCGACGGACTTTCCGTCCGTCGCGCGGGCGCTGCCTTTCACGGCGGCGTGATGCGGCGCGGCTTCGTTAACGCTGCGGTCGCTGCGCCTGCGTCGGCTGCGGCGAAGGCGTCGGCGCGGGCTTGGCGAAGACGACGGGCGCGGCTGAGATCACCCCTTTGCCCTCCTGCACCGTGAGCGACTGGTTCGGCTTCACGTCGGAGAGCGTGTCGCGCTCGCCGCCGGGCCACGCGATCTCCAGAGTGAGCGTCACCCCTTCCTCCGGCTTGCCGAGGCCGAACGTGAGCGGCAGCTCGCTCTGCGAGCAGTAGCTCGATCCCGTTTTGACCATCGCGAACTCTTTCGCGCCCTTCGACGATTTGAGCGTGACCTTGGCGCCGATGCCGTCGCGGTTCGACCGCGCGCCGACGAGCCTGACGCGCAGCAGATCGTTCTGGTTGGCGTTGTCGTTGCGGAGCAGGCGCGCCGCGCCGTTGTTGGCCGTGACGAGCAGGTCGAGATCGCCGTCGTTGTCGAAGTCGGCGTAGGCCGCGCCGCGCCCGACGATGGCGCGCTGCAGGGCGCGACCGACGCGCGCGCTCACGTCGTCGAACTTCTTGCGCCCCCTGTTGCGGAAGAGGTGCGGCGGCTGCGCGTACTTGACGTTCGGCTGCACGACGCTGATGTCGTCGGAGACGTGGCCGTTGACGGCGAAGATGTCCAAGAGCCCGTCGAGGTCGTAGTCGAAGAAGAAGGTGGCGAAGGTGAGCGACTGCGCCGACGCCTTGCCGATGCCGGAGCCGGGCGCGTCGTCCGTGAAGAGGCCCGTCCCGTCGTTGCGGTAGAGGGCCATGCTCTCGTTCGTGAAGTTGCCGATGACGACGCCCTGGCGGCCCGAGCCGTCGTAGTCGCCCGCGTCCACGCCCATCCCGGCGCGCGCCGTGCCCGCCTCGCTGAACGCCACGCCCGCCGCGACCGCCTCGTCGGTGAAGGTGCCGTCGCCGCGATTCCTGTAGAGCTTGTTCGGCTCCGTGTCGTTGGCGACGAAGAGATCGAGCTTGCCGTCGTTGTCGTAGTCGAGGAGCGCCACGCCGAGCGCCTTGCCCGTCGGATCGTTGAGCCCGGCGCGCTGCGTGGCGTTCTCGAAGGTCCCGTTGCCGCGGTTGTGGTAGAGCGTGGAACTCTGCCCCTTGTAAGCCTGCGGCGTGCAGTAGGACTTGTTCTTGCCGTCGAGCGAGCAGTACTGATCGGTCTCGACAGACCACGCGACGTAGTTGGCGACGAAGAGATCGAGCTTGCCGTCGTTGTCGTAGTCGAACCACGCGGCGCTCGTCGAAAAACCGGGATCGCCCACGCCCGCCTTCGCCGTCACGTCCTGAAACTTGCCGCCGCCCGCGTCGCGGAAGAGGTGGTTCGCGCCGACGCAGGTGACGTAGATGTCCTCCCTGCCGTCGTTGTCGTAGTCGGCCACCGCCGCGCCGATGCCGTACATCTCGACGGCGAGGCCCGCCTGCCGCGTCACGTCGGCGAACGTGCCGTCCCGGTTGTTGTGGTAGAGGGCGGGCGTCGTCCGGGACTGCTTGTGCTCGGGCCAGTCGGTCGAGTTGACGAGCAGGATGTCCTGCCAGCCGTCGTCGTCGTAGTCGAGGAAGGCCGCGCCCGCGCCGATGGTCTCCGGGAGGTACTTCTTGCCGAACGCGCCGTTGTTGTGCTTGAAGCGGACGCCCGCCTGAGCGGTCACGTCCGCGAACTCTATGGGGCCGGAAGGGCGCGGGGCGGCGGGCGTGGGGGAAGGCGTCGGGGTCGCCTGCGCCGCAGCCTGTTCGCCGCCGGGCTGCTGCGTGCCCCGCACGGTCGGGGCCTGTTTGCAGCCCGCGAGTGGCAGGGCGAGGGCCAGCACTAGACAGTGGAAGACAGAGCCTCGTCGCATCCCGATGTTTCCTTGCGCGTGATGGTTAAGGGAGACTGAAAGATGGCGCGCGGCGCGCGCCGCTCACGCCGCCGCGTCTGCCGGCACGCGAGGCGCGCGCGAGGCCGTCCATATCTCAAGCAGGTTCGCCGCCGGCCCCACCATGAAGAGCGCGTAGTAGGGCGCGTGGACGACCTGCGCGAGCCGCAGGATCGTCTCGACGAGCGCGACGGCGAAGGCGACGGCGCACTGCCCGCGGCGCGTGCGCACGGTCGTCTTCGGATCGGTGATCATGAAGAAGATGAAGAGCTGGTACATCGGCCCCGTGATCGGGGCCACCTCAGCCGCCCACGGGTGGCCCGTGACGGCGCTGCGGAGGAGGGCGAAGGCGACGAAGGAGACGACGTAGGTCGCCGTGATGTGGAAGCGGCGCAGGCGCCAGACGATGGCGAAGCCCAGGGCCCAGATGACGACGAGCGGCAGCAGGTAGTTGCCCCACTGGATGCTCAGGCTCGCCACCGTCTCGTAGGCGAGGAAGAGCATCACGCAGATGCCGAAGTTCGACGGGTTCCAGACGTGCCGGCCCCGCACCCTCAGCACGTACTTCGACGTGATCGAGATCATGCTGCACAGCGCGTAGGGCCAGAAGGCGGGCGAGCGCACCAGGATGCCGACGCTGATGCCGGTGATGTAGGCGCTCGCGAGGTGGGGCCACTTGCCCGCGAAGAGGCGCGAGAGCGCCAGCTCGGTCGCGATGCTGGCGACGATGGCGAGCAGAGTCTTCTCGTAGCTCTCCAGCATCCCGAACGAGAGCTGCCCCGCGAGCAGGATGCAGGTGATGAAGACCGGCGGGATGAAGCGGTTGTCTAAGCTGAGCTTTCGCCCGCGCTCGCCGCCGCCCACCTCGACCGGGGGCGGGGGGGCGAACGAGGCGCTCGCCTGTCGGCTCATGCGGGCTCCTTCACCTTGTTGATCCGACCGACCGTCGGGCTCTCTATCGTCTGAACTTTACCCGAAGTCCAGCGAATCTCCGCGCGCTCGACGCGCGGACTTTTGCCGAGACCGAAGTGGAGGCGGCGCTGGTTCTGCGCGCAGAAGCCGCTGCCGCCCGCGACCTGCTGCGCCTGCTGCCGGCCGTTCCAGAAGAGCCTGACTTCCGCGCCGATGGCGCTGCGGTTGCCCGCCGTCCCCTCAAGCTCGAAGTCGATCCACTCGTTGCCCGGCGCGGTCGTGTTCTTGTAGACGAGCAGCGGCCCGCGCTGGTTGGCGACGACCACGTCGAGCACGCCGCGGTTCCAGAGATCGACCAAGGCGACGGAGCGCCCGTCGTAGTCGTCGCTCGCGCCGACGGCCCGCGCCACGTCCACGAAGCGCCCCGCGCCGTCGTTCACCCAGACGCGCTTCGGCTGGTAGCCGGAGAGGCTGCGCCCCTCCATGGGGGGCCAGTTCGCGGCGTCGGAGATGATGGCCGTGTTGCCGCCCGCGACCTTCGAGAAGTCGTACCAGTAGTTCCGGCCTTTGTCCGCCGAGACGTAGCCGTTGACGAGGTAGAGGTCGAGCGCGCCGTCGTTGTTGAGATCGCCGAACTGCGCGCCGAAGCTCCAGCCGCCCAGCTCGACGCCCATGTCGCGCGCGAGGTTGTCATACTTGACGCCGTCGCCCGAAGTGCCGTCGCGCGGAACCCAGAGGTTGTTGCCCTGTATGAGCACGCCCTCCTCCGTGATGTTCGAGACGTAGATGGCGTACTTGCCTTGGTTCAGAATGTCGCCGAAGGCGGCGTTCATCCCGCTCTTGGGCGCGAAGCCGACGCCCGTCTGCTCGCCCGCCTCGCGGAAGCGTTTACCGCCCTCGTTGAGGTAGAGTTCCGAGACGCCGTAGTCGTTGGCGACGAAGAGATCGGGGTGGCCCGTGCCGCGCAGGTCGGCGGCGGCGGCGGCCAGCGCCCAGCGGCGGCTCTCGATCCCGACCTTCCCGGCGACCTCCTCGAACGTGCCGCCGCCCGTGTTGCGGAAGAGGTACTTGCGCCCGCCGTTACGCGCGTACTCGAAGCTCTCCGGCATGATGCGCGTCGTCTTCAGGTGCCACAGGTCGACGTCCTCCGCGTAGTAGCCGCCGACGAAGAGGTCGAGGAGGCCGTCCGAGTCGTAGTCGAGCCAGACGGCGGTGTTGGCGTTGACCCACGGCGGCAGGTTGGCCTTCTCGCTCGCGCGCGTGAAGGCGCGCCCGCCGTCGTTGTGGAACAGCTCGGGGCGGCCCCACTTGTAGAGGAAGAGGTCTTCGTAGCCGTCGTTGTCGTAGTCGCCCCAGACCGCGCCCATCGAGACGCCCGTGCCCGGCTGGTTCACGTCGGCCAAGCCGAGCTGCGGCGCGACGTCCTTGAACGTGCCGTCGCCCGCGTTGCGGAAGAGGCAGTTGCGGCTGCCCTCTCCGCTGTTCGTGACGTAGAGGTCGGACCACCCGTCGCGGTCGAAATCCACCACCGAGACCGCCGCCCCCATCGAGGCGACCTGCGGCATGATGTGATCGAGTTTGTGATCGAGCGTCGGGGCTTGGTGGACGAAGTCGATGCCGGAGGCGCGCGAGACCTCTTCGAGGCGGAAGCCGTAGCGCGCGAGCGCCGACCGGGCGTCGGCCCCCGAGGCGGACGCCGCGCGCCGCGCCGCGAGCCGCCTGATCACGACGGGCGTGGCGATCAGCGCGACGAAGAAGATCGCGAGCAGGGTTCTCGCGAGGGGGCTCGTGCCGCGTGTCATCTCTGTCTCGGGGGCCTCAGCGCGTTCTGGAAAATGTCGGGCGTGACGTAGCGCGTGTGGTACGTCTGCCAGTCTTCCGGGTGGCGGCGGTAGACCTCTTCGTCCTCAAGCCTGCCGGGAGAAGTAGTGTATTCCCGCCGCTCGTGGTAAGGCAAAGGGAGCACGGTTTTCGAGAAGGTCGAGTTGAGATCGCCGTCCTTGATCCAGCCGTCGCCCGCGATCACGTAGTCGCGCACCCAGCCGGCGGGCGGCGCGGGCTGCTCCGCAAACCGCAGCGACATCTCGTCGCCCGCGTTCATGATGACGTAGCGGTCGTCGGCGCGCGCCAGAAGGGCGCGCACGTCTCCGAAGCGCGTGTAGTAGCCGACGAGGTCGCGCCAGACCTGCTTCGACGAGGCGACGCGGTCGTAGAGCGGCACCTCGGGCGAAGAGTCGTCGGGCTTGTCGATGACTGAGTAGCCGCGGTAATGGAGGTCGGCCACCTCCGGGCTGATGCGCGTCGTGCGGGGTTGAACGCCCGGCATCCCCCGCGCCCATTCGAGCGAGTCCCAGTAGATTTCAAGATTAGTGCGCAGGCGCAGGCGTCGCGGCGTCGCGGGGCGGAAGGCGCGCGCGAGATCGAAGAGGCAGATCTTCTTGCGCCCGGCGGGGAACCCGAGGTTCGGCTCGGCGACGACCCAGCCGCCCTTGCCGTCCGGCACTTCGAGGCTGAGCGGCTGCGGGCGCACGTCCCGCCCCTGACTGATGGCGACGTTGATCGACGAGTCTGTCGGGTGCATCCACCCCCGCGCGATCAGGTAGAGCGGGCCTCCCTGCGGCGCGTCGTCGCCGAGATCGACTTCGACGAAGTGGTCGCGCGTGACGCCCTGATAGCGACCGCGCCCGAAGGTGTCGAGGTAGCGCCCGTCGGGCGCGCCGACCGCGTCGGTCACGTCCGCGCCCTCGTCGTCGACGGCGCGCGCTATCTTGTGCGGCGTCTCGACGGTCGTGACGGCGAGCTTGGCGGGCGGGACGACGAAACGCTCGTCGACGAAGACGTCCGTGCCCCGCGGGTGATCGACCGTCATCAGCGCGAGCTGATCGTAATAATAAGTCTCCCACAGCTCGGCGGTGAGGCGCAGGTCGTAGTGCCCGTCGCGCGCGGCCAGCTCGCCGCCGCCGATCTTGTACCACTCCTCGGTCGCCTCGACGCGCGCCGTGCCGAGCGTGTTGATGCGCAGGCCGATGGCCGAACCCCACGGCACGGCGTCCTTGACGAACTTCATGCCGTGGCCGTCGTAGGCGAAGAGGAACGGGCACGAGCCCTTCAGCCGCTGCTCGGCGGTGACGGTCTGATCGGCCTTCAGCTCGAACTCGGCGCGCACCGATCCGTTGGGCCAGACGATGCGCACCACGTCCGCCCCCGGCTGATCGCCGAGTCCGAAGTGGACGACGGGGCCGGTCACGGGCTGCTTCTGCGCGAGCAGCCCCGCGCGCACCTCCATCTCGCCGCCGACGCCGAAAGAGTTGATGCGCTGATCGCCGACGGCCTTCGCGGCGCGCGGGCGCACCTGCTGCCAGTGGTAGTTCTTCGCGCCGCGGTTGACGGCTCGGGCCGGCTGCCCGTCGGCCGAGAGACCCAGCAGGTCGAGCCTCCCGTCGCCGTCCGTGTCGGCGGCCTCGGAGACGGACACGAGCCCGACCGCCCCGTCGAGCGGCTTGAAGCCGCCCGCCCCGTCGCCGAGCCAGACGAGCGTGCCCGCGCCCGCAGGCGGGGTCGGAGTGAGCAGCAGATCGAGCCCGCCGTTGTTGTCCAAGTCCGCCGCGCGGAGGCGGCACTCTACTTCGAGATAGCCGGGCGCGTTAGCGACCCGCGCGACCTCCGCCGCGTCCCACGCCCGGCCCTCGTCCTTATCCGAAAGGCGCGTGATGACGCCGTCGGCTTGCACGGCGAGCAGATCGAGCACGCCGTCGCCGTTCACCTCGGCGACGGCGAGGGCGCGCACGGCGGGGAAGTTCGGCGGGAGCGCGCGCTCGGCGAACTGTCCCGCGCGCTCGTTCGTGAAGACGTGGAGTTTGCCCGCGCCGTCGATGGCGGCGGCGTCGGGGTCGCCGTCGGCGTCGAAGTCGGCCCACGCGAATCCGCGCAGGCCGGAGACTCCGCCGAAGGGGTGTGCTTCGGCGAACGTGCCGTCGCCGTTGTTTCTCAAGACGGTCGGCGCGCCGCCCTCCGCCCCGAGGACGACGTCGAGATCGCCGTCGGCGTCGATGTCAGCCGCCCACGCGCCCGCGTAGCTCGCGCCGGCGACCGTGGCGGGGAGCTTGGCTTGCGCCGTCACGTCCGTGAAAGCGTTGGCGGCGTCCTGCCTGAGCAGCCGGACGCCGCCCGCGCCCGCGAGTACGAGGTCGGTCTTGAAGTCGTAGTTGAAATCCATGCCGAGGACGCCCTCGGGGCCGGGCGGGGCGGCGGACGCGCCGCCGGGGAAGGGGAACGCCGCGCCCGCGCCGAGGCGCACCTCGCGCCCGTTCGCCTCGACCACGGAAGGCGCGCCCTCGCCGTCCAGAGAGATCGCGCCGACCCAGTTCCAGCGACCGTCGCGCGCCGCGCCGGGCAGTTGTTCGGGCGAGAAAGTGAGCGCCGTGTCCGGCGGCGCGGGCGCGAAGGTCGGGGCTTCGAGCCGCAGGAATTTTGCGAACGGCTCGGCCTCTTCGCCGGGCGGGGGCTTGATGGCGGCGAGGCCCCGGCGGAATTCGGGGACGCGCGCCAGCACGTTGCGCAGGAACGCGACGCGCGTCGCCGCCGCGCGCGGGTCCGATCCGGCGGCGGCGGACTGAACGGCCCTCAACTGCTCCTGCGCTTCCTCGGGCCACGCGGAAGAGCGTGCGGATATTTTACCGACGGCGACGCGGAGCGTTTCGGCGTCGCCGCGCTTGGCCGAGACGCGCGCGAGTTCGAGCAGCGCGGCGAGGTTGTCGGGCTGCGCCTCCAGAATCTTTTCGACGAGGCGCTGGAACTCCGCCTCGCCGCCCTCGTCGCCCTGCCGCTCGATCTCCTCCGCGAGCTTGTAGGCGGCCAACAGATTTTTGGGGTTGAGCTCGACCGCCTTGCGGAGCGCCGCGACCGACTGCGCCGAGCGACCGCGGCTGCTTTCGAGGAGGCCGATGAGGTATTGAATCTGATCGCTGTCGGGGGCGAGCGAGCGCGCGCGTTCGAGACGCAGCGCGGCGTCGTCGAAGTTCCTCTGCCGCAGGGCGAGCAGCCCCCAGTTCGCCCAGCCCGCGGGCTCGCCCGAGACGAGCCGCGTCAGCTCGGCGAGCTTCGCGTCGGCGCGCACGTCGTCGCCCACTTGCAGCGCCGCCAAGCCGACGTAGAAAGTTCTGACGGCGTCGGCGTACTCCTTGGACGACTTGTCGGGCAGCCTCGCGCCCGGCTGACACCCGGTCGTTGACGCGAAGACGGCGGCGAGAATGAAGCACGGCGCGGCGAGCCGGTGATAACTCGATAGTCTCATTCGCATCGTCGAGGGTGGCGTGCGGCGTGGTGGAAGAGTCGCCCGCTCTCACGTCCGGCGACCGGCGTGAACGGTCCCGTCCGGTCGCGGCGTTAACATATCATGACCCTTCGGGCGCGGGTTCGCCGGGACGACGGCGGGTCGTTTACAAGGTCGCGTGGAATAATTCGTGATGCTCACACCGCGCCGGGAGGCCGCACTTCCGGGCGACTTTACACGCTTCTGCCCACACCCGCAACAAAGTGTCCGGCTCGCGAGCGCCCCGCCGATTTTCATCCGCGAGGATTATTCCTCCGCGTCAAGCGTGCGCGATCTGCCCCCGCTTGACAACGCGGTTCGCCGACGTATATTCGGGGAGGTTTCCCCGCCCGCCGACTTGCGAGCCCGCCGAGGTTGATCGGCGGCGCGCGACACCGCTGCGACAGACCTATGAAGAAACTCGGTTACGCCCTCCTGCCGCCCGCCGTCCTGATCGTCGTCTTGGCGGCGGCTTCGACCATCACCACGGAGTCGTCGGCGGGCGTGACGGCCCAAACGACTCCCGCGCCCGCGGCGCGCGAGGACGCCTACCGCGCCAACAACGTCGGCGTCGCGCTCCTCGAACAGTTCAAATATAAAGAGGGGGCCGACTCGTTCCGCCGCGCCCTCCAACTCGACCCCAAACTCCAGCTCGCGCGCATCAACCTCGCCATCGCGCTCTACAACCTGCCCGACGCGGCGGGCGCGCAGAGGGAGGCCGAAGCCGCCGCCGCCGCCGCGCCCGCCGCGCCGCAAGCACCGTACATTCTGGGCCTGCTCGCCAAGTCGCAGAGCCGCGCCGACGACGCCGTCGCCGCCTTCCAGCGCGTGCTCAAGATCGATCCCGATGACGTGGGCGCGAACGTCAACCTCGGGCAGGTCTATTCGCAGCAGCGCAAGTACGCGGAAGCCGTCGCCCTCTTCCGCACGGCGCTGGCCGCCGAGCCCTACAACGCGACGGCGCTCTACAGCCTCGGCACGGCGCTGCTCAGGTCCGGGCAGCGCGACGAGGGGCAACAGGTGATCGCGCGCTTTCAGGAGTTGAGGCAGCGCGGCAGCGGCACGACGCTCGGGCAGAACTACCTCGAACAGGGGCGCTACGCCGAAGCCGTCGCCTCGACCGGGGCCGAGCCCGGACTGGTCGAGCGCACCATCCCGCAGGCCGCCTACGCCGACGCGACCGCCGCCGTCCTGCCGCCCGCCGCGGGCGCGGCGAAGGGGATCGCGCAGCCGCAGCCCTTCGGTCGCAGCTTCAAAGGCGCGGGGCCGAGCGACGCCGCGCGCCGCGCCGTCGCCGCCTCGCTCGCCGGCTGCGCGACGCTCTTCGACTTCGACGGCGACGGCTCTCTCGATCTCTTCTGGGCGGGCGCTTCCGGGCAGCGCCTCTACCGCAACGCCGGCGGCAAGTTCACGGACGCGACGGCTGCTTCCGGCGCGCTCGCGGCGCAGCCCGGCGGCGCAATCGTCGGCGCGGTCGCGGGCGATTACGACAACGACACGAAGCCCGATCTCTTCGTCATACGCGACGCCTCGCTCGCGCTCTACCACAACGACGGGGGAGGGAAGTTCGCGGACGTGACGGCTGCGGCGGGCGTCCCCGCGTACCCGTACCTCCCCGGCGCGGTCGCCTTCGTCGATGTGGATCACGACGGCGATCTCGACGTCTTCGTGGCCGGCCTCGCCGATCTCTCCAAAGCGCCCGCGGGCGAGGCCGTCTTCCCCGAAGACTTCGCCGCCGCGCCAAATCTGCTGCTGCGCAACGACGGCAACGGCAAGTTCACGGACACGACCGCCGCCGCGAAATTGGACGCGCCCGGACACGCCGTCGCGGTCGTCCCGACCGACTTCAACAACCGCCGCGACATCGATCTGCTCGTCGTCTCCTACGGCGAAGCGCCCGCCCTCTACAGCAACCAGCGCGACGGCACGTTCCGCAACGTGGCGGGCGAGGTCGGGCTCGGCGCGCGCGGGCGCTGGACGTGCGCCGGCGTCGGCGACGTGAACAAGGACGGCTTCACGGACTTCTTCTTCGGGCGCGGCGACGGGCCGGGCCTCTTCGCCGCGAGCGATGGCAGGGAGAAGTTCAAGACCGCCGAAGCGCCCGCCGCGACCGCGGGCGCGCGGGCCGCGCAGTTCATCGACTACGACGACGACGGGCTGCTCGATCTCGTCGCGCTCACCGACAAGGGCGCGCGCGTGTGGCGCAACGTCGGCGACGGCTGGGCCGACGTGAGCGAGCGCGCCTCCGCCGGCGCGAACCTGTCGGGCGCGGGCCGCCTCTTCGCGTCGGGCGACGTGGACGGCGACGGCGACACCGATCTCCTCGCCGCCTCGCCCGCGGGCGAGCTGCGCTTCGCGCGCAACGACGGCGGCAGCAGCAACCGCTCGCTGCGCGTCAGCCTGACGGGGAAGGTCAGCAACCGCGGCGGCGTCGGCGCGAAGATCGAGGCGCGCGCCGGGAGCCTCGTGCAGAAGCTCGAAACCTACTCGGCGAGCCCCGCGCCCGCGCCCGCCGACACGATCTTCGGTCTCGGCAAGCGCGCCGGGGCCGACGCCGTGCGCGTGCTGTGGCCCGCGGGGATCGTTCAGGCGGAGACGGAGATCACGAAGTCGCAGGCGGCGAGCGCCGCCACGGCGAAGGGCCCCTCCGCCGCGACGCTGCCCGTCGTCGAGCTTGATCGCAAGCCGTCGTCGTGCCCCTACCTCTACGCGTGGAACGGGCGCGGCTTCGAGTTCGTCACCGACTTCATGGGCGGCGGCGAGATGGGCTACCTCGAAGAGCCGGGCCGCTACAACAGGCCCGACCCGACGGAGTACGTGCGCATCCGCGGCGATCAACTGAGGGAGCGCGGCGGGCGCTACGAGCTGCGCGTGACGAACGAGTTGGAGGAGGCGCTCTTCGCCGACCGCTTCCAACTGATCGCCGTCGCGCACCCGCGCGGCGCGGAGGTCTACCCCAACGAGGGCATGACCGACCCGCCGCGCCCCTTCCGTCTCTTCAAGACGCGCGGCGCGCGCCCGCCCTTGAGCGCCGTCGACGATCACGGGCACGACGTGCTCGCGCGCGTCGCGCGGATGGATCGCGAGTACCCGGACGACTTCCGGCGCGACCCGGTTCGCGGCTACGCCGAAGAGCACACGCTGACGATGCGGCTCGACGGGGGCGCGCGCGCCGGCGGGCGCACGGTGCTGCTGCTCACGGGCTGGACGGACTACGCGTGGTCGAGCGACAACGTCGCGGCGACGCAGGCGGGCAAGAGCATGGCGCTCCCGTCGCTGCAGGTGAGGGACGCGCGCGGGGCTTGGAAGACGGTCGTCGAAGACATCGGCATCCCCGTGGGGAGGCCGCAGACGGTGACGGTCGATCTCACCGGCAAGTTTTTGACGCCGGGCCGCGAGGTGCGCCTCGTCACCAGCATGCGCATACTGTGGGATCAGATTCTGGTGGACACTTCGGCGGGCGATTCGCCGGCTCGGTTGACGCGGCTCGACCCGGTCGCCGCGACCCTCGGCTGGCGCGGCTTCTCGCGCGAGACGACGCCGGACGGCAGGGAGCCCTACGGCTACGACTACGCGCAAGTCTCATACGCCTCGCCGTGGAAGGCGATGCCCGGACGCTACACGCGCGAGGGCGACGTGCGCGAGCTGCTGCTCAAGGCGGACGACATGTTCGTCGTCTCGCGGCCCGGCGACGAGATCAGCCTGTCGTTCGACGCGTCGAAGCTCCCGCCGCTGCCCGCGGGCTGGACGCGCACGTTCCTGCTCTACGCCGACGGCTTCAGCAAGGAGATGGACATCAACTCGGCGAGCCCCGATCAGGTCTGGCCGCTGCCCTTCCACGGCATGACGAAATACCCTTACGGCGCGGGCGAGAGTTACCCGCTGACCGCCGCGCGGCGCGCCTACCTCGAACGCTACAACACGCGCCTCGTCAGGCGGGAAGTGCCTTCGATCGATTCGCTCTTCTTGAACCCCGGCTCGTTCAACGCGGCGACGCGCGCGGGCGGTGTGGCGGTCGCGGGAGGAGGAGGAAAGTGATGTCGGAACAGATCAGGTATGCGGCGGCGGCGTGCCAGACCGACCTGCCCAACCCCGTCGAGCGGCGCGAGATGCGGCGCAACACGGATCGGATGCTCTCGATGATCGACTCGGCGGTGGCCGGGAGCGCGCCCTTCCTGCCGGTGCGCCTCGTCGTCTTCCCCGAGTTCGCGCACGCCGCGCCGGTGTTCGCGACCGCCGCCGAGTTGATCGAAAAACTCGCCGTGCAGATTCCGAACGAGCACACCGAGCGCCTGGAGCAGAAGGCGCGCGAGCACGACATCTACATCCAGTCGGGCTCGATGCTCGAAGTCGATCCCAAATGGCCGGGCGTCGTCTTCAACGCGACCTGTCTGGTCGGCCCGGCGGGCGTCCTCTACAAGTACCGGAAGGTCAACACGTGGCTCCCCTACGAGGTGCACGCCAGCCCGCACGACTTGGAAGGCTACGACGAGCCGCTCTTCCCCGTGGCCGACACGCCCATCGGGCGCATCGGCTGCGCCATCTGCTACGACTGGCTCTTCCCCGAGGCGATGCGGCAGTTGGCCGCCAACGGGGCCGAAGTCTTGGTGCGCGTCTCGGCGTACATGGACCCGTGGGGCGCGACCGAGCCGATGGACTGGTGGACGGTCGTCAACCGCTGCCGCGCGCTGGAGAACACCGCCTTCGTCGTGGCCGCGAATCAGGGCGCGAGCTTGAAGCACTACCCGCCCTACTCGTGGCCCGGCGGCAGCCAGATCGTGGACTACGACGGGCGTCTGCTCGCGCAGGCGAGCCCCGGCCCCGGCGAGCGCATCGTCGTCGCGCCCGTAGACATCTCGGCGCTGCGCCACGAGCGCGCCGCGCGCCGCGGCCACCACACGCTCGCGCACCTGCGCACCGAAGCCTACCCCGTCTATTCTTCGCGCATCTACCCGCCGCGGCGCGAAGGCGCGGCGGGCGGCGGCACGGCGGCGCTCTCCTACGAGGGGAACAACGAGCTGATCGACGAGTCGAAGCGCCGCCTGGGCGGCGGCTGATATTTGACACGCGCCGAATTCTTGACTTAACCTTGACGCTCTTCGCTAACTTGTTTAAGAGGCTCACGTCCCGACGCGCGCTTCGAGAGTCAACGGCCTCAGTAATTGATAGCTCGGACTTTGGCAGACGTGCAGAAGCGCGGTATAGCTCTTGACAACCCTCGTTCCCCGTCTAACCCCGGATCGGGCCTGTAATAAGGCACACGCAGGCGAGTAAGGCAGAGTGACCTGCACGGCCCAGACAAGCTGCCGCCGCGCCGTCCTCTCGCCCGGCGCGAGCCTTCGCGGGCGAACCCCCGGTTCGCCCGCCTGACGAGATGGCGCGGGGCTCGCCGCCCCGGCACTCGGTCTCACCGTCTGCGCCGCCCGGTGGTCAGCGCGCGCGGTCACGTATCGCCGAACCGACGCCGCGCCGGCCCCTCGTCCGGTACCCCGTTGCGACACCACTCCCCAGCGCCCGCCGTCTCTAAAAGCCTCCGCCCGCGGGGCGGCGCGCGACGCCGATCCGATGCGCGGGCAGGGGGCGATGACGCCGCGCGCCCGCGCGCCCGGCGGGGGGAGGGCGCATGAGGCGTTTCGGCATCGGCAAAGTGCTGAGGGGGGGCAACGCCCGGCTCGTCTTTTTCTTCGCCGCGCTCACCGTCGTCGTGACGTGGCTGGTGATCCTGACGTGGGAGAAAATGTTCCTGCACCCGGTCTTCACCTGGATGGAGACGCACTACGATCTCAGCGATCCGCTGGTGCGGGCGAAGTACGAGCAGCGCGTCGAGCACTTCTTCATCTCCACGACGGTCGACGTGATCGTCGTCTCGCTGCTGCTGCGCATCGTCGGCAGGCAGCAGCACAAGCTGGCCGCGAGCGAGGAGCGTTACCGCGCCCTCTTCACGCACGCCAACGACGGCATCGGGGTGCTGACGGCCACCGATCACTGCCTCCTCGAAGTCAACGGCAGGTTCGCGGAAATCCTGCGCGCGCCGCCGCAGCAGCTCATCGGCAAGACGCTGCACGACCTGCGCTGGGACGGCGAGGCGGGCGCGGGCGCGAAGGCCGCCGCGCCCTCGGTGGACGCCCTGCTCAAGCGCTCGGACGCGGGCGACCTTGAGATGGCGATCAAGACCGCCGAGGGGACGGAGCGCCCCGTGCTCGTCTCCTTCAGCACGCTGACGACCGGCGCGGAGCGGCTCATCATCCTCATCGTGCGCGACCTCTCGGAGCAGAAGAAGCTCGCCGCCGAGAAGGAGGCGATGCAGCTCCAGCTCTTTCAGGCCTCCAAGCTCGCCTCAATCGGCGAGCTGTCGGCGGGCGTCGCGCACGAGATCAACAACCCGCTCAACGGCATCATCAACTTCGCCCAACTGCTCAAGGACGACGGCGTGGCGCGCAACCCGTCCGAGGAGCAGATGATCGACGGCATCATCGACGAGGGCCGGCGCATCACCCGCATCGTCCGCGACCTCCTGACCTTCGCGCGCCACGAGTCGCACGAGCTGCGGCCCGTGAACATCTCCGAGGTGGTGGCCACCTCCGTCTCGCTCTTCGGCCACCAGCTCGACAAGGACGGGATCGCGCTGGAGGTCGACGTCGCCGACGATCTGCCGCCCGTGCGCGGCGACGGCTCGCGGCTGCGGCAGGTGGTCGTCAACATGATCAGCAACGCGCACCACGCCCTGCAGGCGTCCGCCTCGGAGGAGAAGGTCTTCCGCATCAAGGTGGACGCCGCGAGCGAGGGGGGGCGGCGCATCGTGCGGATGGAGTTTTTCGACAACGGCGTCGGCATCCGGCGGGAGGACATGAACAAGATTTTCGATCCCTTCTTCACCACGCGGCGCGACGCCGGGGGCACGGGGCTCGGCCTGAGCCTCAGCTTCGGCATCATCGCCGAGTTCGGCGGGACGATCACGGCGGAGAGCGAGGAGGGCCGCTTCGCGCGCTTCGTCGTCGGGCTGCCCGCCGCCCCCGAGTAGCAGCAGCGCACACCACCATGCCCAAAATATTACTCGTTGACGACGAGCCGAGCATCCGCTTCACGATGTCGGAATTCCTCAAGCGCGAGGGCTACACGCCCGTCGTCGCCGCCGACTACGACTCGGCCATCGCGAGCTTCGACGCGGGCGGCATCGACGCGGCGCTGCTCGACATCGTGCTGCCGCGCAAGAGCGGCGTCGATCTGCTCGAAGAGTTGCGGCGGCGCGCGCCCGAGCTGCCCGTCGTGATGATGACGGGCGAGCCCAACATCTCGATCCTGCCCGAGATCGTGCGCGCCGGGGCCTACGACTTCCTCACCAAGCCCGTGACCAAGGACATGCTGCTGCGGTCGGTGGCGCGCGCCGTCGAGAAGAAGCGGCTGAGCGACGAGAAGGCGCGGCTCGAAAACGAGCTGGTGCGCCACGCCGAGGAGCTCGAAGCCGCCGTCGCCGCCCGCACCTCCGAGCTGGTCGAGGCGCGCAACTTCCTCAAGGCCGTCGTCGACAGCCCGACCGAGTACGCGCTCGTCGTGACGGACACGGAGGGGCGCGTCACGCTCTTCAACCGCGGGGCGGAGCTGATGTTCCGGCACGGGGCGGCGGACGTTCTGGGCAAGCAGGCTTGGGAGTTGTTCGGCGACGAGGAGGACTTCGCGCGCGCCGCCGCGCCGCCCGCCGGGGCCGGCGCGGCGGAAGCGGGCGGCGGCCCGGCGGCAGCGGAGCGCACGCCGGGCGGCGGGGCCGAGGGGGCGTCGGGCGGCGAGGCCGAGATCGTCGCGCGGCGTGCCGACGGCGCGCGCTTCGTCGCCTCGCTCTCGACGACGCCCGTCAGGGACGCCGCCGGGCGGCGGCTCGGACAACTCTCGGTCGTCAAAGACCTGACCGCCGAGCGCGAGCGCGCCGCCGAGCTGAAGAGGATGCAGGAGCAGCTCGCGCAGAACGAGAAGATCGCCGCGCTCGGGCGCATGGCGGCGCAGGTGGCCCACGAGGTGCGGAACCCGCTGACGGGCCTGCGCCTCTACACGATGCACCTGCGCGGCAAGATCATCGACCGGCTGACGCCGGACGAGGCCGGGCTGTGCGACAAGATTCTGCAGAACATCGAGCACCTGTCGAACACGACCGAGCAGATCTTAAACGTCGCGCGCCCGGTCAACATGGACGTGCAGCCGCGGCGCGTCGAGCCGCTCGTCGGCGACGTGCTGCAACTGCTCGACTCGCAGGTCAAGTCGAGCGGCGTCGAAGTCAAACTCGACTTCGACGAGGGCGCGCGCCCCGTGCTGCTCGACGCCTCTTCGGCGCGCTCGGCGCTCGTCAACCTGCTGCTCAACGCCATCCAGTCGATGCCGACGGGCGGCACGCTCTCCATCTCCACGCGCGCCGAGGGCAAACACCTCCTGCTGCGGATCAAGGACACGGGCTCCGGCATGACCGAGGAGCAGCTCGCGCAGGTCTTCGAGCCCTTCTACACGACGAAGGCGAGGGGGCTCGGGCTCGGGATGCCTTACGCCAAGCGGGTCTTCGAGCTGCACGGCGGCACGATCCGTCTGGAGAGCCAGCCGTCCGCAGGCACCACGGTGGAAATCAGACTCCCGCTCACGGAGGAACGCGGCGATGCGGCATAAGGAATCGATCCTCGTCGTGGACGACGAGCGCAGCATCACGGAGGCGCTTGAGTTGATCCTCGGCGATCAGGGCTACGAGGTGAAGACCGCGCAGAACGCCGCCGAGGCGCGGCGGCTGATCGACGCGCGCCCCTTCAGTCTCGTCTTCACCGACCTGCGGCTGCCCGACGCGAGCGGCATCGACGTGCTCACGCACGTCAAGGAGGCGAGCCCGGAGAGCGAGGTCGTGCTGATGACCGCGCACGGCTCGCTCGACGTGACCATCGAGGCGATCAAGAAGGGCGCGTACTACTACCTCGAAAAGCCCTTCACGCCCGAGCAGGTCTCCGTGCTCGCCACGCGCGCCCTCCAGTTCGCCGCCGTCCGCGAGGAGAACCGCTCGCTGCGCCGCTCGCTGGAGACCGAGGGCGAGTCGCTCGGCATCATCGGGCACAGCCCGCAGATGCACCAGATCTTCGAGACCATCCGCGCCACCGCCCCGTCCGACGCCTCCGTCCTCATCGAGGGCGAGTCGGGCACGGGCAAGGAGCTGATCGCGCAGGCGTTCCACC
>DASVQC010000093.1:0-60315 GCA_036389335.1 Pyrinomonadaceae bacterium
CGCACATCGGCAACGTCCGCTACGGCAACGAGGCGCTGCTGCGTTGGGGCTCGTGCCCCGGGATGTCGAAACCGAGTTGGATCGCCGAATCGATCGGCTGGGTGGACTGGCCGAAGGCCGCCAAAGGAGAAGGAAAATGAGGAAGAACAATCAAGGAACGAAAGTTTTCTCGGGCGCGCTGCTTCTGGCGGCTGCCCTGCTGGTGTCGTCGGTCGGCGCTTCGGCTCAGACGATGACTACTTCGGCGAAAGCCACGCCGGCGAGCTACGACCCGACGGCGGCCATCGAGGTGTCGCTCGGCGACGGGCCGACCGGCGCCGCCAGCGACGGGACGAACGTGTGGGTGACGAACCAGTTCTCCAACACCGTGATGAAGGTGGGCCCGGACGGCTCCGTCCTCGGCAAGTTCGCCGTCGGCAGGAACCCCACCGGCATCGCCTCCGACGGCAAGAACGTCTGGGTGGCGAATTACCAAGACGACACCGTGACGAAGCTGTCTCTGGACGGCACGGTCGTCGGCACCTTCAGCGTGGGCAACGGCCCGCAGGCGGTGCTCATCGCGGGCGAGTCCGTGTTCGTGGCGAACGACAAGGGCAACACGGTGACGAAGCTCTCTTCGAGCGGCGTCGTCGCGGGCACCTTCAAGGTCGGCAAGCGCCCCGTCGCGCTCGCCTCGGACGGGACGAACGTCTGGGTGGCGAATAACAAGAGCAACACGGTGACGAAGCTCTCGGCGGCGGGCGCCGAGCTCGGCACCTACCCCGTCGGCGACGGCCCCACGGGGCTCGCCTTCGACGGCCAGTCGGTCTGGGTCTCGAACTTCTTCAGCGACAACGTGATGAAGTTGAACGTGGCGGACGGCTCGGTCGCCGCCAAGGTGACGGTCGGCGACGGCGCGTCCGGCATGGCGATCAACGGCGGCGATCTCCTCGTCGTCAACAACGGCAGCAACAGCATCTCGGTCGTGAGCGGCGACGCCGTCTACACGACGCTGAAGGTGGGGCAGGCCCCGTTCGGCATCGCCGTCACGCCCAACGGCGTGTGGGTGACGAACACGGGCAGCCACTCGGTCTCGCGCCGTTAGCTGTTGCGAGACGACGGAACGTCAACCCGGTCGCTCGCCGCGAACGAGGTGGCGGGAAGCGTCTCGGTCTTAACCGGCGACCCCCGGCGGCTGTCCTCCAGCCGCCGGGGGCCACCGACACTCGCTCCTTTACAGGTCAGGGCCGCGACAATTCAGGGCGCGGCGCGGAAGGCTCAATCATGAACGCAGTATTTCTACTAGGCATGCCGGGCGGGAGCGAGATGGTCATCGTCCTGTTCGTCGTCCTCCTCCTGTTCGGCGGGTCGCGCCTGCCGCAGCTCGCCAAGGGTTTGGGCGAGAGCATCAAGGAGTTCAAGAAGGGCACGGCGCAGGGCGACGACGAGGAACTCGAATCAGCGTCGCGCCGCCGCCGGGAATTGCGCCCCGCCGGGGCGAAGGGTTTCGGCGCGGGCGAGATGGCGCGCGAGCGCGACGCCGTCGGCGAATGGCGCTAACTAAGGATTTGTTGAATGGCGCTAACTAAGGATTTGTTGACGCCGCCGGGCGCGGCAGCCGCGTGAAGGAAGCAGGTGAACCGAAGTGGCCCCCCTTCCCATTCCATTCCTCGGGTTCCTCGAATCCATCGGGACGACCGAGCTGCTCGCGATCCTCGTCGTCGCGCTCATCGTCTTCGGGCCGCGCAAGCTGCCGGAGCTGGCGCGCGGCCTCGGTCGCGGCATGACCGAATTCAAGCGCGCCTCCGAAGACTTCCAACGAACTTGGGAACACGCGGCTGACGGCGAGCGCGCCGCGGGTATAAGCCCGACTGCCGCGACGCTGCCCGGACGCGATGAGGCCGAGCAGCACCCCGCGGCGACCGACGCGGCCCCCGTCGGCGTCGCCGCCGAGGCGGCGAGTCTCCCGGCGTAAGCCCGCGAGCCGCGCGGCGGTGACGCCCGCGCGCGCCGCCTCAAGATTTATAAGAGCGAAAGCTCGATTGCTAATCAGTTGGCCGTGCCGCCCGCCTTCGACACCCCCGGCGGCGGCTCACGGCGAGTCGAAATAACGTTGCGCACATAACGCGAAGGCGCTTTTGCCCCCCAAGTCGTGTACGCACCCCCGACGCGGATTCGGACGTCCGCAACCCCCCTGGAGGTCAGAAATGTACAGGTCTAAGCAGGCACAGTCGAAGAAGAGATCGAACAGCACATCGACGTTCGGCAAGTCTTATAGCTTGGCGCGCCGCGCCAGTTACGTCGCGCTGGTGGCCTTATTGGCGGTTTCATACAGCTACCTTCCCTCGCAGACGAAGGCGCAGGGGCCCGTGGTCAATAACCCCCCGGTGGCCCCCCACTCGATTCTCGTGTTCACCGAGCGCGCGTTCGTCTCGGTCTCCGGCTACGACCCGACCCACACCGTGAGGGTCGAAGTTCACCACCAGCCTTCGGCCCTCGGGCCGGGCACGATCATTCAGTCGCAGACCGGCAACCCCGGCGCCGACGGCATCTTCGAGGTCAACCACCCCGGCGGCGTCTGCTGGCTCACCAACACGCCGGACATGCGCGCCGGCGATCGCGTGCAGACCATCGACACCGACCCCGCGACCGGCGTCGTCACCATCGACGAGACGACCGTGCAGGGCCTGAAGGCGGCGAGCCCCGTGACCGTCACCGCCGACGATCCGGCGACCCCGGCGGGCGAGGGCGTGGTGACGATCACCGGCACCGCGTTCGACCCGGCGGGCAACCCGCTCGACATCAACTCGCTTGAGCAGCGCATGGTGATCCCCGGCGACGCCTTCGACCTCAACGGTCGGCGCACGCTGCGCGCCGACGCCGCCGCCGCCAACGACGGCGTGCTCGTCTACACCACGCCGGGCAACTGGACGGCGACCTACCGCGGCCTCAGTCAGGCCGACGTTGACCGCGTGATGGGCGGCGACACGCGCATCATGTGGCTCGGGGCCGACCCCGCCGCGGGCGTCGAAGGAACCATCTACGAAGTCGGCCAGGTGAAGGCCCCGATGGGCGGCTGCCCGGCCCCGCTTGAGCGCCTGCCTCCGCCCCCGGGCAGCGAGCTGGTGCCGCCGACCACCCCGACCAACCTGACCTACACGATCACCGGCACGAACACCGTGCACCTCGCGTGGACGGCTTCGACCGACAACGTCGGCGTCACCGGCTACGAAATCTACCGCGACGCCATCCTGATCGGGGTGGTCGACGCGACCGCGCCCGGCTTCACGACCACCTACACGGACATCAACGCGCCCGCGGGCACGCACCAGTACACCATCGACGCCTTCGACGCGGTCAACAACTTCTCGGCCCTGTCGGCCCCGCTCACCGTCATCACCACGCTGAACCCCGACACCTTCGCGGGCGTGGTCAACGAGCCGCCCGCCAACGGCCTCATCATGATCGCGTTCCCCGGTCGCGACTTCGTCTCGAACGAGGGCTACCTCTCGACCGACACGGTCGAGATTCAGCTCATCCGCAACAGCGCCGTGATCAGCAACGCGACGGGCCTCGTCCCGAATGCCGACACCATCGTCGAGGTCAACCACCCCGGCGGCGGCTGCTGGATCGGCAACACGCCGGAGATGCGCGCGGGCGATAAGGTTCGCTCCATCGCGCGCAACCCCGACGGCACGATCCGCTCGGTCGATCAGATCACCGTCTCCAACGTCCTGCCCCAGCGCCCGACCACGTTCGCCGCCGACGGCGTCACGCCGCTCCCGGCTGGCACGGTCGAGATTCGCGGCACGGCGGTCGGCCTCGACGGCAACCCGATCCCCATCGATCAGCTCGAACAGCGCATGATCGGCAGCAGCGCCGACCGCTTCGCCGTCAACGACCGCCGCGACATCCGCGCCGACTCGACCGGCACGGCGGTCGGCTTCCTCCGCTACGACACGGTCAACAACCCGACCGGCACGAAGTGGACGGCGACCTACTCGAACCTGACGGCGGCGGACGTGCAGCGCGTCCTCGCCGCCGAGTCGCGCATCATGTGGCTCGGACGCGATCCGCTCGCAGGCATCGAGCTGACCATCTCGGAGATCGGCCCCCAGACCGCCAACGGCCCCGGCGCGCCGTGCGCCGCGCCGGGCGAGGCGGCGGACACGCTCGCGCCCTCGATCCCGCAGAACGCCGTGACGACCTCCAACGGCGTCGCCGTCGACGTCTCGTGGGACGCGGCGACCGACGACACCTACGTCTTCGGCTACACCGTCTACCGCGACGGCCAGCCGATCCACTACGTCGGCTACAACGTCGCCAACCCGACGCTGACCGTGCCGACCAGCGCCTCTTCGCCGCTCTTGACTTACCACGACGCCAACCCCGGCGCGGGCAGCCACACCTACACGGTCGACGCCTTCGACTCGGCGGGCAACCACTCGGCGCAGTCCGCCCCGGCGACCAACGCCGTCCCCGACCTGACGGCCCCGACGGTGCCCTCCAACCTCGTGGCGACTTCTTCGGGCGACACCGTCACGCTCTCGTGGACGGCTTCGTTCGACGACGTCGGCGTCGCCGATTACGTCGTCACCCGCACGGGCGGCGCCGGCCCGGCGACCTTCACGCTCACGTGCGGGCCGACCTTCAACTGCAACGCCTCCACGCTCTCCGTCACGCAGACGGGGCTGGCGGCCGCCACCTACACCTACACGGTGAACGCGGGCGACGCGGCGGGCAACCGCTCGGCGCAGTCGGCCCCGATCTCGGTCGTCGTCGCGGGCGCGGCTGACGTGACGCCGCCGACCGCGCCGACCAACCTCGTCGCCGACACGCGCGACGTCTATTCGGGCGCGACGGCCCCTTCGCCCGCGCTCGGCTCGCACGACGTGAAACTGACGTGGGCGGCTTCGACCGACAACGTCGCCGTCACCGGCTACGGCGTCTACCGCCGCCGCGTGACGCAGCTCGATCCGGCGCGCATCGTCGACGCGTACACGAAGATCGCCGATCTCAACGCGGCGACGCTCACCTTCACGGACGTCAACGTCGCGGTCGGCACTTACGACTACACGGTCAAGGCCGTCGACTCGGCGGGCAACAATTCGGCTGACGCCGACTTCCGCACGGCGGCTTCGGTCAACGATCCGCCGCGCGCCGGAAACCCGCTGGCGAGCCCGCCGGTCGGGGCGCACCAGATCATCTCGTTCCCGCAGCGCGACTTCGTGTCGGGCAGCGGCTACGTGGACAGGATCAACCCCGCCGACCCGCTCTCGGTCGCGCGCGTCACCGTCACGGTGATCCGCAACGGTAAGGTGTGGGCGACCTCCGAGTCCGTCTTCCCGGCGGACGACGCGGCGACGCCCGACTTCGACGGCATCGTCGAGGTCAACCACCCCGGCGGCGGCTGCTGGCTGGGCTTCACGCCCGACATCCGCCCGGGCGACATCATCCGCTACACGGACGGCCTCGGCATGACGGATCAGACGACGACCTCGAACGTCTTCGCCGAGCGCGCGACCGACCTCGCCTCGGACGGCACGCCGCTGCCCGCGGGAGAGGTTCGTATCCACGGCACGGCGCAGGACGCGGCTGGCAACCCCATCCCCGTCGCGCAGCTTGAGCAGCGCGTGATCGCCCGCGGCGTCGGCGTCTTCAACTTCAACGGCAAGACGCAGGCTCGCGCGGCGTCGGCGGCGGTGGACGGCGTCCTCTCATACGACCCCGTCGATCCGGTCACGAACCCGAAGGGGATCAACTGGACGGCGAAGTACACGGGGCTCAGCTCGGCCGACGTCGATCTGATGCTGTCGTCAGAGTCGCGGGCGGTGTGGCTCGGTCGCGACGCGCTCGCGGGTAACGAGCTGACCATCTTCGAGAACGGCGACGGCGTCGCGGGCGGCCCGCAAGGGACGTGCACGGCTCCCGCCGAGGCCGGCCCCGCGGCGGCCCTCAACCCGGCGAGCGTCACCTTCGCCAGCCAGACCGTGAACACGACGAGCGCGTCCCAGACGGTCACGCTCACCAACACGGGCACGGCTGACGCGACGCGCGCCATCACGGGCGCGATGTCCGTCGCGACGGCGTCGCTCAGCGTCGCCTCCGACTTCCAGATCACGTCCAACACGTGCAACGCGGCGACGCTCCAGATCGGCCAGAGCTGCTCCGTCAGCCTGACGTTCAAGCCCTCGGCGCTCGGCACGCGCAAGGCCAATCTGGTGTTCAAGGACAACGCCAACAACAGCCCCGTCCAGATCGTGCCGCTCTCGGGCACGGGCAGCGACGCGGGCCCGACCGTGACCAACCTCGTCCACAGCTTCGAGATTCCTTCCGTGGTCTCGATCACGCGGAACGCGCAGGGCACGATCACCGACACTCTCGCCCGCGTGGAACTCACGTGGACGGGCACGCAGGGCGGCGCGGCAATCGCCCGCTACGAGGTGGAGCAGAGCATCAACACCGGCACGGGCTGGGGCGCTCCCGTCGTGTCGAACACGCCGCGCTTCGCCATCACCCTCAGCATGGGCACGTTCGCCACGCCGAAGAACTACCGGTTCCGCGTCCGCGCCTTCGACGTTAACGGCAGGGCCAGCGCCTACGCGACCGACTCGCAGTTCGGCCTCTCGGTCGCCGACGACGGCCTGAGCGGGACGGTCACCTATCAGGGTAGCTGGTCGACGCAGACCCTGCCCGGCTCGTTCGGAGCCTTCGGCGTGGTGCACTTCGCCACCGCCGCGGGCCCCCGCGCGAACCTCAACAAGCTGACCTACGTCAACGCCTCGTTCGTCGCGCTCGTCTCGGCGACGGGCCCCGACCGCGGTCTGGCTTCGGTGTCGATCGACGGCGGCGCGGCGACGACCGTCGACATGTACTCGTCAACGCTCAAACTGGCGCAGGTCATGGTCGAGAGTAACCTCCCGTCGGGCCAGCACACGGTGACTGTGAACTCGCTCGGCCAGAGGAGCCCGGTCTGCCTCGCGGGCCCGAACCCGGCCTCGTGCGGCACGCGCGTTGACATCGACTCGTTCCTCCTGCTCCGGTAATCCGGGCGGGCGTTCGAGTCGTCACAAGCGACGGCGCAGGGCTGCGAATCAAGCAGCCCTGCGCCGTCGGCTTTCCCCGAATCATCGCCCCGACGACGAGCGGGCGGGGGAAGAAACATTTCGGAGTAACAGTTAAAGGAGCAATCACCTATGCAAGGAAGAAGGGGACTTTTCGTCTACGCCGCCTCGCTGGTTCTGATGGCGGGGCTGTGCGCGAGCGCCGGGGCGCAGACGTTGGAGCAGCAGACGACCGTCTACACGTTCGACGGGTCGCGGGCGTCGCAGGGGATCGTGCCGGGCAGCAGCACGCGCACCGTCACTTACGCCGGGCAGATTAAAAGCACCGGCAAGGGCGGCATCGCCGTGAGGTCTTTCTCCCTCACGCTGTTCTACACGACCGACGGGAAGACGGCGAACGTCTCCGGCGGCAACTGGACGCTGACGACCGTTAAGGAAGAGATCGGCTCCAGCGTCGGCGGCACCGTCGACAGCACGGCGACCATCGCGTTCGACTCGAAGGGCAACATGTCGGTGAAAGGGCTGATGCTGAACATCTCGGGCAGCACCTCGCTCGGGCCAGCCTCCGGCTTCGTGCGCGCCGACATAGATCAGGGCACGAAGATCAAGGGCACTCTGACGCTGACGTACCTCGTGATACGTTGAGCAGACCGTAGGGAGAGCGCGCACGTTAAAAGAGGGGGCCGCGCGATCCGACGGATCGCGTGGCCCCCTCTCGCTTAGTCTCTCGCCCGAGAGCCGGTTAACGTCAGCCGCCGCGGGTTACGGCCTGCCGAAGATGCTGCCGAGGATGCCGCCCACGCCGCTGGACGGGTAGTTCCTGCCGTACCTGCCGTTGCCGGACTGGCGGAACCCATCTTGGTAGCCGCGCAGGAACCCGTCGCGGTAATACTGCTGGTAGGTCGCGCGGTTGCCGTAGGAAGAGTTGTAGCCGTCGGTCGCGTTGCGGTAGTAGTGCGACCTCTGCGGGTTGTAGCTCTGCCCGCGCTGCGCGTCGCTCGCGCCCGTGTTCAAGCCGTCGCGGTAGCCCTCGTCGGCGGCGGCCCGCGCCACGTTGTAGCCGTTGTTGCCGTAGCCGCCGCGCCCGTAGTAGCCGCCGTTGTTGCCGTAGTAGCCGCCGCCGTTGCGCTCGTAGCGGTCGTCCACGCCGTCGCGGTTACGATCATAGACGCTGCCGTTCTCGTAGCGGTCGTCCACGCCGTTGCGATTGCGGTCGTAGACGCTGCCGCGCTCATAACGGTCGTCCACGCCGTTACGGTTGCGATCATAAACGTTGCCGCGGTTATTGCGGTCGTGCTCCCTGCGGTCGCGACGCCAGTCGCGATTATCCTCGCGGCGGTCGCGATCGCGCCGGTACTGTGCCTGAGCCGTGCCGCTCGACGCGAGCGCGAAGCCGAGCGTGCAGAGCAGCGCGAGGGCGAGCCCCACACGCCTGCCCGAAAAATATTGTGATTTCATTGCCAACCTCCTGCCCTGATAGTCGCAACGCGCGTGCCGCGCCGCGCCGCCCGGAGGTCGGATAAAATCCGCGGGTTTTAGGCGCGCGCCCGCCCTCGCGTGCCGGAGGGCGACACCATATCGTATCGTGTCCATACCTCTTCGGCTGCGCGCGCCCGCGCGGCTTGCGTCGCGCGGCGGGCCCGATACAATGCTTCGACATGACCGCGAGAAGGGTGGAGATGTCCATGCGAAATTTGATGTGCGCCCTCGTCGTCGCGTGCGCGTGCGCCGCCGCCGCGTCCGCGCAGCACGGTCGCCTGCCGCCGTCGACGTTGCCGACGCCCGCGCCGACGCCCGTGCCGGGGCGCAATGAGCCGCCGTCGCCCACGCTGAAGAAACCCGAGCACGTCGGCGTCACGGCGTCGCACCCGCGCCGCGCCTACGACGCGGCGCACGACACGACCTACGTCAACGTGGACATCGCGCTCGCCTCCCACACCGAGCGCAAGCTCTCGGCGGGCGCGCTCGCCTTCGAGGGGCGCGACGTGACGCTCACCTTCCAGCTCGCCTACCGCGGCAAGCGCACCGAAGATTTGAGCGCCGCCTACCTCGTCGTCGAGTCCACCGCCGCGCCCGACGCCGCGGGCGCGCAGGCGGGCGACCGCTTCAAAGAGGCGAGCCGTCTGGAGCTGCGAGCCGACGCCTACCAGTACGCCTACGAGCGAGTCGATTACAAGACCGGCGTCGCCGAGCAGACGGGCGCGGCGGGCAAGGACGCGCCGCCGCTCAGGCGCGAGATCGCCATCTTCCGCATCGAGGCGGGAGACCTCACGGAAATCTCCGCCGCCAACCGGCTCGAAATCAAACTCGGCGCGGAGACCTTCACCGTCAGGTCGCACCAGCTCACAGACCTGCGCCGCACGCTCGCCAACGGCGATAATCAATGAGTCGGCGCGCGCCGCGCGCGGGTTTGAAATCCTCTGCGGCGGGCCGCCCTTAAACTCCCCGCCTCATAAATCTTCTTTACTGATCTCTCAACCGTGTAAACAGAAGCGGCGGGCGGAAGAGAATCCGCCCGCCGCTTCCGTTGCGGCCCCGCGCCGCAGCCCCGCTAGGGCGCGGGGTCGCTCGCGCGAACACTCACTGTTCGGCGATCTCGGCGTTGTCCCTGACCACGTGCTTGACGGGTTTTAGGGTTCGCAGGTAAGCGAAGATGGCGCGCAGGTCTTCGTCCGTCATGTTGCGGTAGTAGCCCCAAGGCATTTCGGGGTCGAGTGAGCGCGCGCCGACGCGCCCCGTCCGCAGCGCCTTGAGGAACATCCCCTCGTCGTAATAGGAGATGCCCGAGGGGTCGGGCGTGAGGTTCGGCGTCACCAGCTCGCGCCCCTGCGCGTTCTTCAGCTTGAGGCCGCCCGCGAACTCCATCCCCGCGACAGGCTGCCCCTTGCCGTCCAGAGGTGAGTGGCACGTGACGCAGTTGGCGACCCGCGCCAGGTAGGCCCCGCGCTCGACCGCGCTGCTCATGTCGGGCGGCGCGACCGGCGCGTCCAAGGGCTCCGGCAGGCTCTTGACGAGCAGGTTGAACGGGAGCGAGAGCTTCGTTTGCGGCAGCGGGTTGCGCACCGAAGGGATCGAGCGCAGGTAGACGACGACCGACGCGAGGTCTTCGTCGGAGAGCCCGCGCAGATTCTTGTAGGGCATCACGGGGAAGAGCGCGCGACCGTCGTGGCTGATGCCCTCGCGGATGGCGCGCGCGAGCATGTCGTCAGTCCACGTGCCCGCCCCCGTCTCGGCGTCGGGCGTGATGTTGGGCGCGACGAGGAGCCCGAATTTCCCGCCCGAGAAGACCTTGCCCGCGCCCCTCTTCTCCGCGAGCGGCGCGCCGACCGGCGAGTTCGGATCGCGCGGCGAGTGGCAGGCGAAGCAGTGGAGCGCGCCCTCGACGAGGTAGCGCCCGCGCTCGATGCGCGCGCCCGTCGGGTCGAACCTTCGCGCGCCGAGCGCGCGCGCCTTCGCCCCGACGATGGGCCGCCAGCCGAACGTGTAAGTGTTGGCGACCGACAGCAGACCGAGCACGACGGAGACGACCGTCAGTGCGATCTTGGCGCGGCGTGTCTGTTTCTGCGTCACGGTTTCACCCCCGAGGCTCGCGCCGACAGTCTTGCCCGCGTCAACTCGCGGGCGGCTTACGTCCGCCTCTACGCCATAACGCGGAATTTTCGGGAGGGCGGGATCAAGGCTCCCTGCACACACAATACCCGCGCGACGGTAGTGGCTTGGTTTCAGTTTTCCTCCGTGCGTCCTCCGTGTTCTCTGTGTCTCTGTGGCGAGGTAAGAGCCTTAAGCACTCACCACAGAGGCACGGAGGGCACGGAGGGGGCACGGAGGAGAGATAAGATCAGGGCACAACCCGCCCGACGCCGCTTTAACTTTCGCACCCGTTTTGTGCTACCGTTTCGACTCCTAATCGACGTCACCCGCGCGGGGCACGAGGCCCCGCACGCGAACGGGGCAAGATGATCAGACCATTCCGCGGCAAGCACCCGCGCATCCACGAGACCGCCTACGTCGCCGAGAGCGCAGAGGTCATCGGCGACGTCGAGATCGGCGAGGAGTCGTCCGTCTGGTTCCACGCCGTCGTGCGCGGCGACGTGTTCCACATACGCATCGGCGACCGCACGAACATACAGGACGGCACGGTCGTCCACGTCTCGAACGGGACGCACGCGACGGTGCTCGAAGACGAGGTCACGGTCGGCCACAACGTCACGCTCCACGGCTGCCACGTCGAGCGCGGCTGCCTCGTCGGCATGGGATCGATCGTGATGGACGACGTGAGGATCGGCGCGCAGTCGATCGTCGCCGCGGGCGCGCTCGTCTCGCCGGGCACGCAAGTGCCGCCGCGCTCGCTCGTCATCGGCGTGCCCGCGCGCGTCAAGCGCCAGCTCACCGACGAAGAGGTCGCCGGCCTCGCGCAGTTCTGGAAGAACTACGTCGGGTACACGAAAGAGTACAAGGGTGACGGGTGACGGGTGACAAGCAAAGCCGCTTGTCTTTCCCGTCACCCGTCACCCGTCACCCTCATGGCGAAGACCCAGCCAGCCCGTGGGATGCGCGACTTCCTGCCCGCAGACGTGCGGCGGCGGGAGTACGTGATGCGCGTGATCCGCGAAGTTTACGAGCGTTACGGGTTCGAGCCGCTGGAGACGCCGGCGGTCGAGAACATCGAGACGCTGACGGGCAAGTACGGCGAAGAGGGCAACCAGCTCATCTTCAAAATCCTGAAGCGCGGCGAGCACGAGAAGACGGGCGAGGCAGACTTGGCGCTGCGCTACGATCTGACCGTGCCGCTCGCGCGCGTCGTCGCGGAGTACGGCGAGCGGCTTCCGAAGTTTTTCAAGCGCTACCAGATGCAGCCCGTGTGGCGCGCGGATCGGCCCGCGCGCGGGCGCTTCCGCGAGTTCTACCAGTGCGACGTTGACGCGATAGGATCGCGCTCGATGATCGTCGAGGCCGAGTTGTGCGCCGCCGCGTGCGACGCTTTGAACGGGCTCGGCTTCACGAACTTCACGATCCGGCTGAATCACCGGCAGGCGCTCGCGGGCGTGCTCGACCGCGCGGGCGTCGCGGCGGACAAGCACGCCGACGCGCTGACCGCGCTCGACAAGCTCGACAAGATCGGCGCGGAGGGCGTGGCGAAGGAGCTGCCCGCGCGCGGCGTCTCCGCCGGGGCGGGCGTGATGCTCCTGCGCTTCTTCGAAGGCGTCGCCGGGTTGGAGAGCGCGACCGACGCGGTCGACGTGGGCGGCGCGGAAGAACAGCGCGGGGCTTTCAACGCCGCGGTGCTCGGCCGCCTCGTCGAGTTCGTCGGCGATCACGAAGAGGGGGCGCGCGGCGTCGACGAGTTGAGACAGATTCTCCAGTTCGCCGAAGCCGCGGGCGTCGGCTGGCGCATCAAGATCGATCCGAGCCTCGCGCGCGGGCTCTCCTACTACACGGGCGCGATCATGGAGATCGGCGTGCCCGATCTCGCCGGGAGTCTCGGCGGCGGCGGTCGCTACGACAACCTCGTCGGGATGTTCTCGAAGCAGTCGATCCCGGCGTGCGGCTTCTCGCTCGGGCTTGAGCGCATCATCGTCGTGATGACGGAGCGCGAGATGTTCCCGCCCGGTCTGGCGCGGGCCGCGGCTGACGTGCTGGTGACGATCTGGGACGAGGCGTCAGCCGCCGACTCGCTGGCGCTGGCGCGCGAGCTGCGCGCGTCGGGCCTGCGCGTGGACGTGTACCCGGAGCGCGGCGACAAGCTCGGCAAGCAGCTCAAGTACGCCGCCGCGCTCGGCGCGCCCTTCGTCGCCGTCGTCGGCGCGGAAGAGCGCGAGCGGGGCGAGGTGTCGATCAAGAACATGGCTTCGGGCGAGCAGCGCGCGGTCGTCCGCGGGCAGGCCGGCGCGATGCTGAGAGAGGCTTTGGGGCGTTGAATTATAATTCTGACGAGTGTGATGCCGGATGTTGATGTTCACCACGGAGGCACAGAGGACACGGAGATCGCACAGAGGCTTGAGCATCTCTGTGCCCCCTCCGTGTCCTCTGTGCCTCCGTGGTGAGTCTTAGCGCCGCAGTTCATCAAGTGAATAAAAAGGGAAGTGGATTCAACCGTGCTCGATAATTTAGGAAACTTGCGGCGGACGAAGACGTGCGGCGAGCTGCGGACGGAGCACGTCGGGCAGAAGGTCGTGCTGATGGGGTGGGTCGCGCGACGCCGCGACTTCGGCCCCCTGACGTTCTTCGATCTCAGGGATCGAGACGGCGTGACGCAGGTCGTCTTCAACGAGGAGACCGCGCCCGAGGCGCACGCGAAGGCGAAGCAGCCGCGCGGCGAGTTCGTCGTCGCCGTGCGCGGCGAGGTGGTGGCGCGCGAGGAGGGGGCGCGCAACCCGAAGCTGGAGACCGGCGAGGTCGAGGTGCAGGCGAGCGAGCTGTGGATCCTGAACGACGCGCGCACGCCGCCCTTCCAGTTGGAGGTCGCCGCGCCCGAAGTCCTCGCGGCGGAAGACCTGCGCCTGAAGTATCGCTACCTCGACCTGCGCCGCCCGCAGTTGCAGGCGAACCTGAGACTGCGCCACCGCGTCCTCGCCGAGATCCGCCGCTACATGGACGAGCAGGGCTTCTGGGAGATAGAGACCCCCGTGCTCATCAAGTCCACGCCCGAAGGCGCGCGCGATTACGTCGTGCCGTCGCGGTTGCACAAGGGGAAGTTCTACGCGCTGCCGCAGTCGCCGCAGCTCTTCAAGCAGCTCTGCATGATCGCGGGGCTCGACCGCTACTACCAGATCGCGCGCTGCTTCCGCGACGAAGACCTGCGCGCCGACCGCCAGCCCGAGTTCACGCAGCTCGACCTTGAGTTCAGCTTCGCCACCGAGGAGCAGATCTACACGCTCGTCGAGGGGCTCTTCGCGCGCGTCTTCCGCCTGATCGGCGTCGAGCTGCCGACGCCCTTCCCGCGCGTGGCTTACGCCGAGGCGATGCGGCGCTACGGCTCGGACAAGCCCGACCTGCGCTTCGGGATGGAGCTGCAAGACCTCTCGCCCGCGCTCGAAGGCACGACCTTCGCGCCGTTCGCCGACGCGCTCTCGGCGGGCGGCGAGGTGAAGGGCGTCGTCGCCAAGGGACTTTACAATCTCTCACGTAAATCAGTCGACAAGCTGCAAGACTTTGTTAAGCGTTATGGTGCAAAGGCTCTTGCATGGATAAAAATTCCTTACGAGCACGACTCGGAAGCCTTCGCTAATTTCCCCGAAGAAAAGTTAGCCTCTTCGCTGATGAATGCGCTCGGACAAGAAGGGGTTTTGCGATTGGCGGAGACTGCCGGAGCATCACAGGGAGACTTAGTACTTATCGTGGCAGGGCAGTCGAAGATCGTCGCGTCTAGTCTAGGAGCATTACGTAATGAAATATGGCGCGAGGGGGATGAGAATATACGAAAACTCAATCGTAGTTCCGTCGGCGACTACGCTCCGCTGTGGGTGACGGAGTTCCCGATGTTCGAGTTCGACGAGGAGCACGCGCGCTACTACGCGATGCACCACCCGTTCACCTCGCCGCTCGACGAAGACCTGCCGCTTTTGGAGCGCGCCGTCGAGGGCGGCGAGACCGCGCTGCTCGGGCGCTTGCGGGCGAAGGCTTACGATCCGGTCATCAACGGCGTCGAGATGGCGAGCGGCTCGATCCGCATCCACCGGCGCGACGTGCAGCGGCTCATCTTCAAGGCGCTCGGCATGTCGGAGGAGGAGGCGCGCTCGCGCTTCGGCTTCTTCCTCGACGCGCTCGAATACGGCACGCCCCCGCACGGCGGCATCGCCCCCGGCATCGACCGCCTCCTGATGGTGCTCGCCGGGACGGACAACATCCGCGACGTGATCGCCTTCCCCAAGACCGCCTCCGCCGCCGACCTGATGATCGACGCGCCCGGCGAGGTCGACGCCTCTCTGCTCGCGGAGCTGCGCGTCCGCGTCGCCGGGGAATGAGCGACGGCGGGCGGGTCCGAATAATCGATCAACGGAAAGCCGCGACGGCGGGTAGAGGTGTAAGAGCGCGCGGCCTGCGCGCGTCGCGGCGGGCCGGTCGCGGCGGCGCGCGGCGCTCGCGCTCTCGCCGGTCTAACATCTCGATCCGAAGGGACGCCCGCCGAAGCCATCCCGCACGGGACTTCGCGCCGCCGAAAATCTCTCATGATGAAAACTCATAAAAACTTCGCGACGGGTCTGCTGACTCTGCTGCTGCTCTCGTCATCACTCTCGCCCGCCTCTTCCGGTCAGGCGAACGCGCCGAAGCGTCAAGCTGTCAAAGCCGCGCGGATGCTCGACGTGCGCGCGGGCAACGTCGTGCGCGACGCGGTCGTGCTCGTCGAGAACGGGCGCATCACGGACGTCGGATCGGGGCTCGCCGTGCCCGCGGGGGCGGAGGTGCTCGATCTCGGCGACGTGACGCTTTTGCCCGGCCTCATCGACGCGCACACGCACCTCCTGCAGAACTACGACTTCAAGCTCGACGGCGACGACCCGAACATGATCCTCACCGTCACGCAGCTCGGCACGACCCGCCGCGCGCTGCTCGGCGTCAAGATGGGGATGGAGGACTTGGAGGCGGGCATCACGGCGGTGCGCGACCTCGGCAACTCCGGCGTGAACGGCGACGTGGCCCTGCGCGACGCGATCCGCTCGGGCTGGGTCGTCGGCCCCCGCGTCGTCGCCTCCACGCGCGCCATCGCCGCCGCGGGCGGGCAGTTCGGAGGGATGTCGGCGGAGGTTCAGAAGATCATCGAGCAGGAGTACGCGGTCGTCTCCAACGCCGACGAGGCGCGCCGCGCCGTGCGGCAGGCGTTCTACGACGGCGCGGACTTGATCAAGGTGATCGTCAACACGGGGCCGCGCGTGCTGTCGCTCGAAGAGATGAAGGCGATAGTCGAGGAGGCGCACCGCGTGGGCCGCAAGGTGGCGGCGCACGCCATCGGCGACCTCGCCACGCGCGTCGCCGCCGAGGCGGGCGTCGATTCCATCGAGCACGCCTACACCGTCCCCGACGACGTGCTCAGGATGATGGCGGAGAAGAAGATTTATCTCGTCCCGACCGACTACCCGGCGGAGTTCTACGTCGGCGGCACGGACAAAAACGATCCGCGGTACGCGCAGGCGCTGGCCGGGGCGCAGGGGTTCGTCAAGTCGAGCGCGGCGCGGCTCGCGCGCGCCATCAAGGCCGGCGTGCCCATCGCCGCGGGCTCGGACGAGTACTACCAGTTCCCGGGCAAGACGCGGGGCGAGTCGAGCAAGCTCATGTTCCGCGCCTACCGCGACGCGGGGATGACGCCGCTCGAAATCATCCGCGCCGCAACCGTTAACAACGCCGACCTGCTCGCGGGCGACCGCGCGCTCTTCGGCGCGATAGAGAAGGGGAAGTTCGCAGACCTCATCGCCGTCGCGGGCGATCCGCTGAAGGACATCACGGAGCTTGAGCGCGTCCGCTTCGTGATGAAGGGCGGCGCGATCATCCGAGACGAGCTGACGCGGACGGGATCGGGTCGGCAGACGAAATGAGACCGCGGACGGCCCGTCCGCGCCGCGGTGAGCGGGGGTGGAATTTTGAGCGGAAGCGAGATTAGGACGGACGACAGGGACGCGTCGTTGCGCGAGCACGTGCTCTACCTGCTCCGCGGCGGCGGCGCGCACGTGCACTTCGACGAGGCCGTGAAAGATTTCCCGGTCGGGCTCGTCAACGGGAGGATCGAGGGCGTACCCTACACCCCTTGGCAGGTGCTCGAACACATGCGCATCGCGCAGTGGGACATCCTTGAGTTCAGCCGCGACGCGGCGCACGTCTCGCCCCGCTGGCCCGAAGGCTACTGGCCGGACAAGGACTCGGAAGCTGACGCCGCGGCGTGGCGCGGGAGCGTCGAGGCGTTCCGCGCCGACCTCAAGGCGATGGAAGAGTTGGTCGCCGACCCCGCGACCGATCTCCACGCGCCCGTCCCGCACGGCACGGGCCAGACCGTCCTGCGCGAGGCGCTGCTCGTCGCCGATCACAACGCCTACCACCTCGGCGTGCTGGTCGTCCTCAAGCGCGCGCTAGAGGCACGACAAAGCGCGTGACCGCGCAGCCAGCCATCACGCTGCCGCGCACGCTCGTCTCGGAGATGTTCGCGCACGCGCGCGAGTCGCAGCCGGAGGAGTGCTGCGGCCTCGTCGGCGGCGCGGGCGGCGCGGCGCGCTCCGTCTACCCGCTGCGCAACGTCGCGCGCGATCCGCTCGTCGCTTACGAGGGCGCGCCGCAGGAGTTGTTCGACGCGCAGCGGCTGATGCGCGCGCGGGGCGAGAAGCTGGTCGCCATCTACCACTCGCACCCGCGGGCTTCCGACCCGACCCCTTCGGAGTCGGACGTGCGCGCGGCTTACTACCCGGCTGCCGTCCACTTCATCATCGGGCTCGCGGGCGGCGCGCACGTCCTGCGCGCCTTCCGCCTCTTCGAGGGCGAGGGCCGCTGGGAGCGGGTGGAATACGAGATCGCGGAGGAGTAGAATGGCGTCGAACCGCGCGGCACCCTGATTCGTTAAAAGAGTTCTATGCCGGAGAAGAGAAGCAAGTACGACACCGATCCGCTCGACCCAGACTTCGCGCGCCGCACCGAAGAGATGTCGGGCGGCGCGACCGGCGTCATGCAGGACGCGCCGACCGAGCACCTGAGCGGCGCGACCCGGCCCATGCTGCCCTCGGATCAGGCCCGGCTCAACCCCGAGGGCGAAGCCCCGACGCGCCTCATCGACGAAAAGCTGGCGCAGCCCTACCAGTCGGTCTTCGCGCCGCCCGCCGCCTACCAGCCGCCGCGCCAGTCCACTTTCGGGCAGCAGCAGCCGCCGCAAAACTTCGCGCCGCAGGGCTACGCGCCGCCGCCCAACCACCCGCAGCACGTCTACGCGCCGCCGCCGACGGCGAAGGAGCGCAACGTCTCCGGCCTCGGCATCCCGGAAAAGTTCGCGTGCGCGCTGCCCTACGCGCCGTTCAAGATCGGGCTCGTCGTCGCGATCATCGAGCTGCTGCTCACGCCGCGCGCCGAGGGGCGCACGCGCTTCCACGCCGCGCAGGGGCTGGCGCTGCAACTCGGCATCCTCGTCGTGCAGATCGCGCTCTCGGTCTTCAGCAACATCGGCGGGGGCAACTTCGGCGGCTTCCTCTTCGCCGTCGCCGCCCTGTGCTTCCTCATCTACTCGATCGTGCGCGTCTGGCGCGGCGACGACTACCGCATCGTCCCGCTCGAAGACGCCGTGCGCTGGATAGACACGAAGATCGATCCGCGCAAGTAACGCGGGCGCGCGGGGCGCGTGGCCGAGACCGAAAAGCCCCGGAAGCGTCGCCCTTCCGCCGCCGCCCGCGCGGCCACCCGCCCGCCCGCCGCCGCCTCATCACCCGCCGTCCGGTCGTGTCCTAATTTGATTTTCCTCCGTGCGCCCTCTGTGTTCTCCGTGACTCCGTGGTGAGGTATGGACATTAAGCACTCACCACGGAGGCACGGAGATCACGGAGGGCGCACAGAGTAGAATTTAAATCAGGACACTACCCGCCGTCCGCCTTTCTACTTTCGCCTCCCGACTTGTGGTAATCTCGCGCCGTCTCCCCGGCGCCGACTCAACATCTTTCGCTTTCGAGGATTAAGCCCTTGCCGCCCTTGCTCAGGAGAAGCGGACTCTTCCGCCCGCGCGCGACGGCGCTCGCGCTCTGCGCGCTCGTCGCGCTCCAACTCTGCGCGCCCGCGTCGCCCGCGCGGCAGGGGCGGGCGCGCCGCGCGGCCCCGGCGGGCTCGCAGGACGCGCGCGTCGCCCAGATCGCCGACGAGTACCTGCGCGGCCACTACGCCTTCAACCCCACGGAGGCGACCGCCGCCGGGCTGCACGAGTACGACGCGCAGCTCGAACCGCGCGCCGCCGCCGCGGTCGCCGCCGAAGTCCGCAGGCTGAGATCGACGCTCTCCGCGCTCTCTAGAATCCGCGAGGGCGCGCTCACGGACGAGGCGCGCTACGATCTCCTCTGGATGCAGTCGCACGCGCGCGCGCAGCTCCTCGAACTCGAAGACGTGAGGATGTGGCAGCGCGACGCGGGCCTCTACAGCCGCGCCGCGGCGGCTGGCGTCGACAACATCCTCAAGCGTTCTTACGCGCCCGTCGAGCGGCGGCTCGACCCCCTGCTCGCGCGCGAGCGCGAGATCGCGCGCCTGCTCGCGGAGGCGCGCGCGAACCTCCAGAACCCGCCGCGCGTCTACACCGAGACGGCGATCCGCGAGGCCGAGGGCGCGGTCGATTACTTCGCGAACGTCGTCCCGCAGATGTTCGAGCGCGCGGGCGGCGGTCGCCTCCCGGCGGCGCGCCGCGCCGAGTTCGTCGCCGCGAACGAGCGCGCCGCGAATGATCTGCGCGCGTTCGCCGCGTGGCTGCGGGACGATCTGCTGCCGCGCTCGGGCGGCGACTTCCGGATCGGCGCGGAGAACTTCCGCCGGAAACTCCTCTACGAGGAGATGTGCGACACGCCGGCCGAAACGCTCGTGCGCGGCGGCGAGCGCGAGCTGCGGCGCACGCAGGGCGCGATGCGCGAGGTGGCCGACGAGATCGCGCCGGGCGCGGGCGTGCAGGAGGTTCTGCGCGCGCTCGGACGCGAGCACCCGACCGCCGACGGCCTCGTCGGAGAGACGCGCGCCGAGCTGGATCGGATTCGCGCCTTCGTCCGCGCGGAAAATATTTTGACGCCGCCCGCGCGCGAGAACCTGATCGTCGCGGAGACGCCCGAGTTCGCGCGCGGGACGAGCTTCGCCTCGCTCGACGCGCCCGGCGCGTCGGAGCGCGCGGCCACCGAGAGCTACTTTTACGTCACGCCGCCCGACGCGTCGTGGGACGCGCGGCGCAGGGAAGAGCACCTCGGCTTCTACAACCGCTACCAGCTCCCCGTCGTCTCGATCCACGAGGTCTACCCGGGCCACTACTACCAACTGCTCGCGCTGCGCGGCACGCACTCGCGCGTGCGCGCCGCCCTCGGCGCGGCGTCGTTCGTCGAGGGCTGGGCCCACTACTGCGAGCAGATGATGCTCGACGAGGGCTTCGGCGGAGGCAACCCGAAGCTCCGGCTCGCGCAGCTCCACGCCGCGCTGACGAGGCTCTGCCGCTACCTCGTCGGCATCGAGATGCACACGCGCGGGATGAGCTACGAGGAGGGCGTCGAGTTCTTCGTCCGCGAGGGCTACATGGAGCGCGCGAACGCGGAGCGCGAGGCGCGGCGCGGCACGCTCGATCCGACCTACCTCGTCTACACGCTCGGCAAGATGGAGATCATGGGCCTGCGCGAAGACTACCGGCGGCTGCAGGGCGACGGCTTCCGCCTCGGCGAGTTTCACGACCGGCTGCTCAGCTACGGGATGCCGCCCGTCAAGATTCTGCGCATGGCCCTGCTCGGCGACGCCGCGCACGGCGGGCCGCGCGCGCCCGAACGCTCTGGGGAGGCGGCGGAGGATCGCACGAGCGTCGTCGAGTTTTCCGTCATCGCCTTCGGCGCGTACAGCGGTTACGAGGGCGGGCGCGCCGTCGAGTTGATCACGGACGCGGGGGCCTGGGGTCGCGCGTGGCGGCAGATCGGCGGCGGTCGCCCGCTGCCGGAGGTGAATTTCAACGCGCTCTCGGTCGTCGTCGCCTACCAAGGGCAGCAGCCGACGGGCGGCTACAGCATCGCGGTCGAGGAGATCAGGCGCGCTGGCACTGCGCTTGCAGTAAGCGTCAAAGAGCGGCGTCCGGCGTCCGGGGACGTTACAACGCAGGCGCTCACTTCCCCGTTCGTCGCCGTTTCGATACCGCGCGCCGCGGCGGGCGCGTCTGTGCGCTTCGCGGACGCTCCCGCGAGCGAGGGCGCGGCGGGGCCGGGGCGGCCCGGTCGTAGGAAAGTGGCGACGCCGCGCCGCACGCGGCGCGGGCGCGGTTGAAGTTAGGGGCAAACTTGCCCGCCGCCGGTTCATCAAAGGGGTGTCGGGAGCGGTCGCGGGACGCGACGGGAAGGCTTCCGGCGCGAAAGTTGTTTGTGACTCTCCCCGTCAGCGCGCGCGCCTGATTCTCGAAGGCGGGTTCGTCGCGCGCGTGTGGTCGGCGGGGGAGCGTCACCGGGTCTCGGGCGGCGCGCCTCCGAAGGTTTTCGGCGGGCGCGCCGCTTTCGGTTTGAGCGGCGCGGGCGGATCGAAATTCCATCAGAGTGTTTTGGAGGAGAGAGTCCGATGAATAATCTTAATCACGGTGGTCGCGCCCCGCGGCGTCTCGTGGCGGCGTTGATGGCCTTCGCGGTGCTCGCGATGCCCGTCGCCGCGCTCGCGCAGTGTCAGCAGGTGACGGAGGCTCCGAAGAACCGCTACAGCATTCAGGACGACGTGCAGGCGGGGCAGCAGGCGGCGCAGGAGGCGGAGCGCCAGCTCCCGATCATGAACGACCGGGACATCGAAGAGTACGTCAACCGCATCGGCCAGCGGCTCGTGGCGAACATCCCTCCGCAGTTCCAGCACCCGGAGTTCCGCTACTCGTTCCGCGTCGTCAACGCGCGTGAGATCAACGCCTTCTCGCTGCCGGGCGGGCCCTCCTACGTCAACCGCGGCATGATCGAGGCGGCGCGCAACGAGGGCGAGATGGCGGGCGTGATGGCGCACGAGATTTCGCACGCCGCGCTGCGCCACGCCACGGCGCAGGCGACCGAGACGCAGAAGTATCAGATCGGATCGGTCTTGGGGCAGATCGCGGGCGCGGTCATCGGCGGCCCCGCGGGCGCGGTCATCGGCGCGGGCTCTCAGATCGGGTTCGGCGCGGGCGCGCTGAAGTACAGCCGCAAGTACGAGACGCAGGCCGACGTGCTCGGCGCGGAGATCATGGCGCGCGCCGGCTACGACCCGCGCGACCTCTCCAACATGTTCCGCACCATCGAGCGGCAGGGCGGCAGCGGCGCGCCCGAATGGATGTCGAGCCACCCGAACCCCGGCAACCGCTACGCCTGCATCGACCAGATGGCGCGCGTCTTCCGCGTGAGCCCGAACGAGGGCTACCGCAACTCGCGCGACTTCCAGAACGTGCAGGCGCGGCTGCGCGGCGGCGGCCCCGCGCCCTCGGCGGAGGAGATCGCGCGCAACCGCCAGCAGTACCCGGACGATAACCGCTACCCGAACGATAACCGCTACCCGCAGCAGAACGACAACTACGCGCGCGGCTCGCGCGTGACCTACCCTTCGACGAGCTACCAGACGGCGGGCAACAACCTGTTCCGCGCCTCGATCCCCTCGAACTGGCGTCAGCTCGGCGGCGATCAGAACTCGGTGACCTACGCGCCCGAGGGCGCGTACGGCACGCAGGGGATCACGCACGGCGTGATGTTCGGCACGGATCGCGAGCAGTACACGGACCTGCGGCGCGCCTCGGAGCAGTACGTCCGCGATCTGCTGCAAGCGCCGCCCAACAGCTACCTGCGCCAGCAGAGCGCGATGACGCGCACGACCATCGCCGGGCGCAACGCCTACGCCACGACGCTTTCGGGCCGCTCGCCCATCACCGGTCGCAGCGAGACCGTCTTCATCGTGACGACCATGACGCGCAACGGCGACCTCTTCTACATGGCGGCGGTCGCGCCCGGCGAAGAGTGGCGCACCTACCAGCCCGCCTTCGACAACATCATCCGCACGCTGCGGCTCAACGACAACTACTGAGGCGCGGGCGCGCCCCGGCGGTTCCTAAGGCGAAAGGGTCTGACCTTAATTGAGGTCAGACCCTTTCGCCTTGTCTTCGACTTAAAACAGTCGGCGCACGAGCCCGCGCGCTACACGGCGGCGGCCATCTTCCCGCCGCACTCGGGGCAGAACTTCGTCGGCGCTTCGGGCTGGTGGCCGCACGCGCCGCAGGTCGGGCGCGGCGGTCGCACCGGCTCGCCGCATTCGGGGCAGAACTTCGCCTTGCCCACTTCCGTCCCGCACGCCGCGCACCTCACGGCGGGGGCCGCGGCCTCGGTGGCCTGCGCGGGCGGCGTCGGGGCTTTCAAGACCGAGCCCGCGCCCATGTCGATCTTCGAGGCGTAGTCGGTGGCGCGCGCCTTTTCGTTCAACTGCTCGCGCGCGGCGTCGGCCTTGGCCTGCGCGTGCGAGGCGGCCAGTTCCTCGTCGTAGTCGGGCGCGCACGCCTCGCACTGCCCCGCCGAGGCGTTCCAGCAGACTTCCGGGCAGACCCAGTTGCCGCAGCGCGAGCACTGGTGAAAGTGCTGCTTCGCCTCCTCGACCGCCTTCTGGAGGGCCTCGTCGTGCGCCTTGCCGCCGACCTGCCGCTGAATCTCGTAAGCCGAGTTGCCCGCGCTCGAAGCCCAGCCGCCGAAGAGGTCGCCCGCCGCGCGCAAAAGCGATCCGGCTGTGCCGAGCGTCGAGGTCTGGAAGGCGGAGAGGTAGCCGTTGCCGCACTTGTCGCAGTAGAACTTGAACTGGAAGCCGCGGTCGGTCGAGAGATCGTCGTAGTTGCGGACGAAGCGGATCAGGGACATGACGGGGAAGAACCTCCGAGATGAGAATGTCAGAGAGGCGCGTTCACAGGTTTGACCAGCCGCCCCGGCGCGCCGGGCACGAATTTTAACTTGTCACCTGTCACTTGTCACCCGTCACCTTTTTCGCCTCCTGCCACAGCTCCTCCATCTCTTCGAGCGTCGCCTCGTCGAGCGCGCGCGAGCGCGCGCTCAGGCCGCGCTCGATGTGGCGGAAGCGGCGGCGGAACTTGCGGTTCGTCAGCTTCAGGGCCGCCTCCGGCTCGACGCCGAGGTGGCGCGCGATGTTCGTCGCGGCGAACAGCAGATCGCCCACCTCCTCGCGCACGCGCTCTTGCTCCGCCTCCTCGCCCCGCCCCGGGCGCGACGGCGATTCGCGCCGGAGCTGCTCGCTCGCCGCGGCGTCGGTTTGTTCGGGCGACGAAGCCGGTTGATCGAGCGCGGCGCGCTCGCTCCGGCCCTCGCCGCGCTCGCGGATCGCGGCCTTAAGCTCGTCGATCTCTTCGTGGAGCTTGTCGAAGATGTCTTCGACCCTCTGCCAGTCGAAGCCGACGCGCGCGGCCTTGGTCGTCAACTGGTGCGCCTCCATCAGCGCGGGCGCTTTCGCCGAGACGCCGTCGAGGAGCGACGAGTCTTCGTCGGGCTTACCCTCGCCGGCGGCGCGCTTCTCCTCCGCCTTGATCGCCTCCCAGTTGCGCAAGACCTCCGCCGCGTCGTCGGCCTTCGCGCCGGCGAAGACGTGCGGGTGGCGGCGCACCATCTTCGTGTGAATCCGATCGACCACCTCGTCGATGGTAAACTCGCCGCGCTCCGAGGCGACCCGCGCGTAGAAGATGATCTGGAAGAGGAGATCGCCGAGTTCGTCGCGCAGGCCCGCGGGGCGGCCCTCGCGCGCCTCCTCGACCGCCTCGAAGGCCTCGTACGCTTCTTCGAGGAGCATCGGCGCGAGCGTCGCGTAGGTCTGCTCGCGATCCCACGGGCAGCCGTCGGGCGAGCGCAGGCGCGCCATCAGCGCGACGAGATCAGAGAAGGTGGCGGGCATGGGTGTCGGTCCTCGGGCCAAAAAAGTTTCGCGCATGAAGTCGGTCGTGACCGGGGCAGTCTAAAACGCGCGGGGCGATGATCCAAGCCGGGGCGCGCGCGGGCGGCACGTTTGCGGCGTCGCGCGCGGCGGTGCTACCATCGAGCCCAGAAAATTTACTCCGACAGACGCACGAGAGAGAGGAGGGCGGCGGACTCACCCGTCGGGGCGGTTCGCGCCCGCTTTCCGGGAGACCAGATGAGCGAAGAGAAACCCACTTTCAAGATCACGGATCGGCGACTCTTCAACGCCGACGGCACACCCCGCCCCGGCGCGGTGCGCGAAGAGCCCGCCGCGCCGGAGCCCGCCGCGACCGCCGCGACCGCGACCGACCGCGCCGCGACCGGCGACGCGCGAGCCTCGTCATCTCAAACCGCGTCGCGCGCCGAGACGCGCGACGCGTCGCAGGCGGAGGCGGGCGCGCCGGAGTCCGCGGCGGAGGGCGGCGGCGGCGCGGCGGAGCAGCCGGGCGGGGAGGCCGACCCGACGCCCTTCGCCAACCTCGTCATGTTCATCGCCTCGCCCGCCGCCTCCGCGATGGGCATGACCGAGCACCCCTCGATGCCGCAGGGCGAGGTCGATCTCCCGCTCGCGCGCCACTGCATCGAGCTGCTCGCCACCGTCCGCGAGAAGACGCGCGGCAACCTCGGCGCGCAGGAATCACAAATCCTCGAAAGCCTCCTCTCCGAGCTGCGCATGCAGTACGTCTCGCTCGCCAACTCGCGCCCGCTGAAGGTGCCCCCGCGCGGCTTCACCGGCGGCGACATCACGGGGGGGAGATAGCGATTAGCCGTTAGCTGTTAGCTATTAGCTTTCAGCCGAACAAAAAACCGGATGCGGCTGGAGGCTAATGACCGATTACACGCGACTCCTCTGCCGGCTAACAGCTAACGGCTAATCGCTAACAGCTCTTCATGAAAGTGACGCTGCTCGGCACGGGGACTTCGACGGGCGTGCCCTCCATCGGGTGCGGGTGCGAGACCTGCACGTCGGACGATCCGCGCGACAAGCGCCTGCGGGTGTCCATCCTCGTCGAGCACGACGGGCAGGCGGTGCTGGTCGACACGTCGTCCGACTTCCGCCAGCAGGCGCTGCGCGTCGGCCTCAAACACCTCGACGCCGTGCTCATCACGCACTGCCACGCCGATCACATCTTCGGCCTCGACGACATCCGCCCCTTGAACTTCCGCCACGGCGCTCTGGGCGTCTACGCCAACGAGCGCGCGTGGGTGGACATCCGGCGCATCTTCAAGTACGTCTTCGAGCCCACGCACTTCGGCGGCGGCCTCCCCCAAGTCGTCGCGCACACGGTCGTCGACGGCGCGCCCTTCTGCTTGAGCCCCGGGATGCAAGTGACGCCGCTCGAAGTGATCCACGGGCGGCTCCCGGTCGTCGCCTACCGCTTCAACGACTTCGCCTACGCGACCGACCTCAGCGAGATTCCGCCCGCCTCGCTCGAAGGACTGCGCGGCCTCGACGCGCTGGTGCTCGACTGCCTGCGCGTGCGCCCGCACCCCACGCACCTCACGCTCGAATCGGCCCTCGCCTACGTCGAGCAGTTGCGCCCGCGCCGCACCTACCTGACCCACATCACGCACGACATCAAACACGCGCGCGACTCAAAACTTCTGCCCGACGGCGTCGAGTGGGCCTACGACGGGCTGGAGATCGAAATCTAGTCCGTCGTCCGTGGTCAGTTGTCCGTTGCAAACGCTTCGCGAGCTACTAGACGAAGGTGGAGACGACAACTGATCACGGACGACAGACAACTGACAACTGACAGTTTTTCATGCGCCTCTTCCACGGCACGGACAACGCGGAGATCGGGCGACCGACGGTCCTGACGCTCGGCGTCTTCGACGGGTTGCACCTCGGCCACCAACTCATCGTGCGCACGGTCGTCGAGCGCGCGCGCGAGGCGGGGGCCGTGCCCACAGTCGTGACGTTCGACCCGCACCCGCGCGCCGTCCTGCACCCGGAGTCCGCGCCGCCGCTCTTGCAGACTTTCGATCAGAAGATCGAGGCGCTGGGTCTCTTAGGCGTGGGGCAGACGATAGTCGTGCGGTTCACGCCGGAGTTCGCGCGCGTGCGCGCCGCGGAGTTCCTGCGCGACGTGGTGCACGAGCGGCTGCACGCGCGCGAGGTCTACCTCGGTCGCGGCTTCGCCTTCGGGCACGCGCGCGGGGGCAACATCGAGCTGCTGCGCGAGGTGAGCGACAAGTTGGGCTTCCACGCCGACGAAGTTCCGGAGGTGCGTTTGCGCGGCCAGCGCATCAGCTCGAGCAGGATCAGGGAACTGCTCGCGGACGGGCGCGTCAACCTCGCGCGCCGGATGCTGGGGCGGCCCTACGGCGTCGAGGGGCGCGTCGTGCGCGGTCGCGCGCGCGGGGCGGGGTTGGGATTCCCGACGGCGAACCTGCAACCGCGGAACCGCGTCATCCCGCGCTCCGGCGTGTACGTGACGGCGACGCTCATCGACGGCGCGTGGCGGCGCAGCGTGACGAACGTCGGCGTGCGCCCGACCTTCGAGCGCGACGCCGAAGCCTCGGTCGAGACGTTCGTGCTCGACTGGCAAGGCGACCTCTACGGCGACGTGGTGCGCGTACGCTTCCTGCGCCGCCTGCGCGCGGAGAGGAAGTTCGCCTCCGTCGCGGAGCTGAAGACGCAGATCGACGCCGACGTTCTGCGCGCGCGCGCGTTCTTCACGCGGCGCGGCGTGCGGCGGGCACTGGCCGTGATCTGACGCGCGCGGACGGGCTAGTTCTCTCCGAGCCGGTTAAAATCGTCGTCGCGCCTGCCCCCACCCCGACTCTGACTCCGAGTTTGACGCCCAGCCCGACCCCGAAGCCGACGTCGTAAGACCTCTACATCGTCCGCAATCTCGTCGGCAATAGTGCGGCGCAACAGCAGTAAAAAGGTCAACCAGATCGGGCACGCTGAGAACGCGGTGCTCGTCGCCCGCTTGACGGCTGGCGCGAAGCTGCCAGTCACGCGCTGTTCTTCCATCAAGCGTTGAAGGGCGTGAGTCAGGAGCGTTTCAGATGCTCACCGTCCGCAGCGAGCCCGTCAAAGCCGAAGACCTCAAGCCATGCGACCTCTTCACGCTCGACCCCGGCGAAGACGTGCCGGTTGACTTCGACCTCCCCGACGACTGCCTCGCCTGCGGCTACTTCCACACCCGCACGGATCAACCCCTAACCGACGCCTGTCGCAACCTCAACGTCTGGCGCATATCATCAATAGAGGAGACGACTAGGACACTACCTGCTCTATTTACATTTCCTTGCCACACTTGATAAAGTCTAGCCGTTCCTAACGGGTCGTTCGCTTTTCCTATCCCTACCACTCGTCAAGAAGCGGAGGCATTACCAATGAAACCACCCAAATCAGCCAAAGTTGCTTATCCCCCTTACCTTGAATCATACGGGAGCCTCTTATCTCACCTTGAAAATCAATTCGAGCCGCTATCGTCAACCGAAAAATCTCAGCAAAAGGGTGACAGGTTTGTTGAATTCGCCTTAAGGCTCATCCCACATTTAGAGATAGGTCAGAGGTTTGAACGCCCGAAGAGGAATAGTAAAAAAACACATGATAAGGGCGTGGATTTATCTAGCAACAGCCTCGATGGTGGAGAGTTATTATTAGTTCAGACAAAATATTCTATTCCTGAAGTTAAGGAACTCGACACTATCTTTAGCAAGTTTCAGAACTATGACGTTGACAGACAAGGAGCATCAATATCAGGAGACCTATTTCAGGGCATGGATGGCGGTGGAATACCTACTGCCCAATTTATGATCATTACTACTACTGATCTAAAGGCAATACGCCAAAAATATGAAAGATCACAAATGTCTTCCAAGCCCTTCTATGAGAAGATCAATGCTTCGGGGCAGCTCCATGTCATTGACGGTCCTGCCCTCCTGCCTATTCTTCAAGATGCTTATAGGAAACAGCACGTTCTACCTAGAGGGCTAGTTCTGCACTCCGTCCAACCTATCATGTACATGAAGCCAGTATATGTGGGCATAGTCCGAGGGAGTGAACTGAAGAGATTATATGCCGAATTTGGCAACGCCCTGTTCTTGGAAAACATTCGCGAATTCTTGGGGCAATCGAGCGGGCGAATATCACCTAGCGGGGGGCAGATTACCGTCAATAAAGAGATTGTAAAAACCCTTCAGGTTGAGCCTGATAAATTCCTTGAGCGGAATAATGGAATCACTTTCCGTGCTGGCTCAGTTGAAAAGGTAGATGACCAAACCTTAAAACTCGATGAAGCCAGCATCGTTAATGGATGTCAGACAACAATGTCAATCGTCCACCAGCCGCACGAAGGAAGCCACGTACTAGTAAAGGTAGTGGAAGCTACAGACTCCTGGGACATTGCAGAGGCTGCAAATTTTCAAAACGAAATAAGACAACTCGATCTACGTTTAGCTCGGTATATCCGTCCTCAAGAAATAAGAAATGTTGCCGGTAAATCGAGCATATCCTTCGCCAGCCCTTCCGACGAGGCTTCAGCTTTCGCAATGCTAGATTCGCTCTACCAAAAAGAAATAACATACGAGGAGGTTAGGTCTCTATTTATAGGTCTATTCAGCAATACGCCTAACAACGCCATCGATAACAATTATACGAAGCTTAAGAATCACATTGTGCGGCAAATCTTTGAAGATAGTGAGGACAAAGAGAAAACCTTTGACGTTCTTTTCAGCATTCATAGAATCACACAAGAGTCCGCCAGTGAGATTCAGAATTTGCCACAAGATAGCGAGGATGCCGACCTGTTCCAGAGATTCTGGAAGGATGACAAGCCAAACTACCGAGTATTTTTAGCGATACTGGCGGCGTGCGGGTGCGTTCATAGAAATATCTATGACAACAATGCAAACGTTACGTATCAAGCAATGATGGATTTTCTTGATGAAGTTCGCTCCGTCATTGAAACTCACCCTGAAATATTTACCCGCTACTACCGAAACGCATTCCTCGTCGTCTCTTTTGAGGTGGAGAAACCGGATGCCGCCACAGATAAGATCGTTCACACAATGTATAGGTCGATTGAGGGATCGGATTTCCGTAATCTTTACTCGCGCCTAAGAAGGATGGCTAGGAACGATGACCGGTTAGTTGAGCTAGAGGAAAAGAGAAAGCCATAATTTTTCGGGCGGAAAAATCCTATTGAGCAACTCCACCCAACTTGAGCTTACTCACACGATAATGAACGGAACTCTATATTGACTCTGTCAAAACTTCCTTCCCAAGACGTACTACCCGCGTACCAAAATCCCTACCATTATCGTGTAAACTTATCTTTCTTTATCGTGTATCCCCTCACTGAGACCTGAATTTTATGCCCGCGCCACAGGATTGCGACAGGGCCTCTGTAGCATCTAATCCCGGATGGCACTCGAAGAACAGAACGTGGCCGCGCTCATCCCCGCGGGCGAGACCGCGCCCGCCGCGCGCGCGGGCGAAGACGGTCGCGCGCAGGCCGCCCTCACGCTCGTCCCGAAGCCGCGCGCCGCGGATAAGAGCGCCGGCGCGGGAGGCGACGCGGCGTCCCGGGCGGGCGACGGCGCGGCTTCGGCGTCGCCGACGCGGATGGGCTGGCGCGGGTGGCTGCGCGCGTTGCAGGTCGCGCGCGTGCTCGGTCTGCTGAACCTCTACCTCTTCCTCGACAACTACGAAGCGCAGGCGAAGTTCAGCGCGCGCATGAGCGAGCGCAGGCTGGCCGAGGCGCGCGCGTCGGGCGGGGTGAAACTCCTGCGCGCGCAACTGCGCGAGGTGATGCGCCGCGCGTTCGCCCGCTTCTGGCGCGCGCTGCGCCGCGTCGTCTTCCGCGGCGAGGACGCCTCGGCGGGCAAAGAGGCGCGTTTGCGGAAGCAGGCCGAATGGCTCAAGCGCAGCCTGCTCGGGCTCGGCCCCACGTTCATCAAGATCGGCCAGACGCTCGCCACGCGCGGAGACCTGCTGCCGCTCGCATACGTCAAGGAGCTGATGACGCTCCAAGATCAGGTCCCGGCGTTCCCGAGCCGCGAGGCGTTCGCGCGCATCGAGGCCGAACTCGGCAAAAGCATCCAAGAGGCGTACGCCGAGATCGACGCGGAGCCGATTGCTTCGGCGTCGCTCGGACAGGTCTACCGCGCGCGCCTGCACACGGGCGAGGAGGTCGCCGTCAAAGTCCAGCGGCCCCGCCTCGCCGCGACCATCAGCTCCGACATACACGTCCTGCGGAGCCTGCTCGCGATGCTGCTCGCGCGCTTCCCGCGGCTCAACGAGAACGCCGACTGGATGGGGATGCTCGACGAGTTCTCCGCGACGATCCGCGAGGAGATGGACTACGTCCGCGAGGCGCAGAACGCCGAACGCTTCCGCCGCAACTTCCGCGCGTGGCGCGTCATCCACGTGCCGCGGATTCATCTGTCGCACACCACCCCGCGCGTGCTGACGATGGAGTTCATCCGCGGCGAGAAGGTGACGGACATCGAGCGCCTGCGCGCGCGCCGCATCTCGCCCGTGAAGGTCAACCGGCTGCTCGTGCGCACCTACCTCAAGCAGTTGCTCGAAGACGGCTTCTTCCACGCCGACCCGCACCCCGGCAACCTGCTCGTGATGCCCGACGGGCGGCTCGCCTTCTTCGACTTCGGCATGACGGGCCGGATCACCGCGCGCCTGCAGGCGCAGATGATCAACGCCTTCTTCCACGTCGTCGAGCGCGACGTGGAAGGGCTCGCGCAGGACTTGATCGATCTGAATTTTTTGAAGCCCGGCGTGGACGCCGAGAAGGTGCGGCCCGTCGTCGAGGGGCTCTTCAATCACTACCTCAACCTGAAGCTCGGCGAGGTGAACTTCAAGGAGCTGACTTACGATCTGGCCGAGGTGGTTTACGAGTACCCGTTCCGCCTGCCGTCGCACTTCACCTACGTCATGCGCGCGCTGATGACTCTGGAAGGCATCGGCATCGCCACCGACCCGGAGTTCAACTTCTTCGAGACGGCGAAGCCCTACGCCAAAGACTTCATGCTGCGCCGGGAGGGGCGGCAGTTCCGTCAGGTCGTCGTCGACAAGCTGACCGGGCGCGACTCCGGCACGCGCATCGAGTGGGGCAAGATGTGGAAGCTCGCGAAGATGGCGGCGAAGATGTATCTGGATCAGGGCAAGGCGTAAGAATGCCCGGCGTGTCGTCAGGCGCGAGGTGCGGAGCCCCTGAAAGGGGCGACAGGCAGTAGCCGCGGGCGTCAGCCCGTGGGATCAAGTCGGATCAAAATTGGGAGCCCCTGAAAGGGGCGAAAGAATTTCGGCGCGCGCCGTACGTTTGCCGTGATTCTTTCGCCCCTTTCAGGGGCTCTCTAAAAATTTAGTAGTGTCCTAGTTTCGGCATTCTCCGTGCCCCTCCGTGTGCTCTGTGCCTCCGTGGTGAGTGCCCCCGATCATCGCTCACCACGGAGACACGTAGATCACAGAGGACGCACGGAGGAAAATCAAATTAGGACACCACCAAAAATTTATGTTACTTGCTCCACGGGCAGACGCCCGCGGCTACTGTCTGTCGCCCGCTCTCGCGGGCTGCGCGCTGCTGCGTCCTGCGTCAACTCACTTCGACGCCTGCGAGATGGCGTTGAAGAGCAGCGGGTAGGTGGCGAGCGACTGGGCGCGGTACTGCGGGCGGAAGCCGAAGAGGTAGACGCGCCCCTTGCCCAAGCTGACTTCGAGGAGTGCGGACTTGCCCCAGAGTTTCCTGCCGCCGAGCAGCCAGCCCGAGAGCAGCGGGTCGCGTGTGGGGTAGCGCGCGATGACGTGGACGCGATCCGCGTCGCGCGCGTCGAACTCGAAGATGGGCGAGTTCTCGACCCACGCGATTGACTCGCGCGGCATGCCTTTGGCTACCGGGTGCGACGTGTCGATCTCTGTGCGGAGGATCGAGCCGGGGGCGTAGAACTCTGTCTGCTTCAGCCCCTCGGTGATGTCGCGCACGGGCAGGTGTAGCTCGTTGATGGCGAAGTCCGATGCGTTGTTCAGTGTGATGAGCGTCCCGCCCGCCTCGACGAACTCGCGCAGGGCCTTCACGCCCTCCGCCCCGAGTCCGCCCGTCAACTCTTTAGGCATCGCGCCCTCGCGGTAGCCGTTCAGGATCGCGCGCGGCTGCTGGTCGGGGATGATGATGGCGTCGTACTTCGCGCGCAGGTTTCCGGCGCGCGCCTCCGCATCCTGTAACGACGAATAGGTAACGCACCTTCTGTCGCGCTCGTTCTCCAAGACCCACCGCGTCCAGCCTTCGTCGAGCGCGGGGACGTGCGACTTGTAGAGGGCGGTGCGAGTGAAAACCTGACGGCAAGCGCCGAAATCCGCGCCGCTCACGCCCCGCCCGCCCGCCCTGTATTTGAACGGGGCCATCACGGGAGTCGCGCCCACCCCGTAGAGTAAGGACAAGGTGTGGGCCGTAACGTCGTAGGGCTGGATCGGGTTGCCTTTCTCGTCGCGCAGGTCCGGGTAGTGTTGCGCCTCAAGCAAGGCTTTGGCGAAACCCCCATACGGTTGGGCCATCTTGACGAGATAGCCCCGGTCGGTGGGGGTTAACTCGACCCCCGCCCTCTCGAAAACGGCCCGCATCCTCTCGCTGCCCAGACCTGCGGCGTCGATGACGAACCCGTACAACTCGCCCGGCTTGCGCGGGCGCACGGCGTCTTTGCCGATGGCGTAGAATCGTTGGAGCCATTCGGTGCGGTGATCCGCCGCGTGGTTCAGGAGTGCGAAGGCGGCGTTCGTCATGTAGCTGGTGATGTCTCTCAGGTGCCACTCGCCGCCCTGCCAGACGGGGCCGAAGTTGGGCGTCTCCTTCTGCGGGTCGTAGCCCTCGCGCGAACGAAGCTCGGAGAACTTGACGGTCAGGGGCGTCGCGATGCGCGCCGAGGCGGTCTCGGAGAGGATGCGGACGCCGCCGTGGTAGTGAGAGTAGGCGCGCGCCGGCGTCCACGCGTCGTAGGTCGAGTCGGTCGTGATGCCTTTGAAGCCCTGCTCGCGGAGCCGCGCCGCCATGTAGTTGCCGAGTTCGGTGTAGCCCTCGACGAGTTGCCGCGGCACGTTCGGCTCGACCGGCTTCATGTAGGGCGGCAGGAAGATGCGCGAGCCGTACTCGCCCTGCTGGTGTATGTCGTGGACGATCTGCGGGTGCCAGACGTTGTGAACCTTATCGACCGTGAGCTGCGTCTCGACCTGCGTGAAGGTGTACCAGTCGCGGTTGTTATCGTGCCCGGTGTACTTGTGGTAAAGCTCCGGCGGCGACGTGCCCTCGTAGGGCGTGCCGAGCGTCTTGTCGTACCAGTTCTTCACGATGTCCACGCCGTCCGGGTTCAGCGAGGGGACGAGCAGGACGATGGTCTCGTCCAGAATTTTATAGACCTCCGGATCGTTCGACGACGCGAGGCGGTGCGCGATGAGCATCGACGAGAGCGTGCCGCCGACCTCGGTCGAGTGGATGCCGCAGGTGATGAGCACGACGGTCTTGCCGCGCGCGATGAGCCGCGCCGCCCGCGCGTCGGGGCTCCTGCCGAGCGTGCGCGGGTCCGCGAGCTGCCGCTGAATCTCCCTGAACTCCGAGAGGCGCGCGAGGTTCGCGGGCGAGCTGATCGTCGCCAGCACGAAGGGCGCGCCCATCGTCGTCCGGCCCAGCTCCTCGAACTTCACGCGGTCGCTCGTCGCGTCGAGCCGGCGGAAGTATTCGACCACCTGCGACCAGCTCGCGAGCTTGCGGTCGTCGCCCGGCGAGAAGCCGAGCACGGTTTCGGGCGCGGTGGGCTGTGGCGGGCGCAGGTAGTCAGCCGTAACGGTCGGCTTGACGGGCGGCGGCGGTGCGGCCCGACCGCGGCGCGTCTGCGCGGGCGCGGAGGGGATCAGGAGCAGGAGCGCGAAGGCGAGCGCGAGCGGGCGTGTGCGTGCGTGCATGTCGGGCGAGACTCCGTCGTGATTTGTGTGCGAAAGCAAGAGGGAAGTTGCGTGCGGGAGTTTAGCAAATGGGCGGGGGATGAGGAAGCGAGAGGGGAAGGCCCGCCGCGTGGGCCGCGGGGGGCGAATGAAACGATGAACGCGGGATGCGGGACGCGGAACTGAAAGCGACTCGCTCTTAGCTTCATCATTCCGCGTCCCGCATTCAACTCTCTGCGCCCCCTCTCAGCGTCCCCCGCGCCTCTCGGGTGAACGGTTCGCGGCTAAGATTGGCGCGGGATTTAGTCGGAATTGCTTTGATTTCCGCGGGGAGCGCGTGTAGAGTAGCAGCCGAATCGCTCCCCTACGCATCCCCGCTTTAAGTCGAATCTTTCGGTTCCGGAGGTCACTTCCAGATGGCGACTGCTGACGACCCTGTGGCGAGCACCAACGAGTTCCCGGACATTGTCGGCGCGAAACCTGAAAACCCTTACCTCGCGGTGTTCCGCCCCTTCCTGCCCGCGCGCGCCAAGTTGCGGGAGTTGACGATCCTGCCGCTCCTCATCGGCACTCTGCTCGGCATCGTCTTCGGCGCGTCGTCGCTCTACCTCGTCCTGAAAGTCGGCCTCACGGTCAGCGCGTCGATCCCGGTCGCCGTCATCTCGATCACGCTCTTCCGCGTGCTCTCGAAGTTCGGGATGCGCGACGCGACGATCCTCGAAAACAACATCGTGCAGACCGCCGGATCGGCGGGCGAGTCCATCGCCTTCGGCCTCGGCGTGACGATGCCCGCGATCATGATCCTCGGCTTCGACCTCGAGATCACGCGCGTCATGCTCGTCGCCGTGCTCGGCGGCCTGCTCGGCATCCTGATGATGATCCCGCTGCGGCGCGCGCTCATCGTGCAGCAGCACGGCTACCTCAAGTACCCGGAGGGGACGGCGTGCGCGGAGGTGCTGAAGGCGGGCGCGTCCGCCGAGTCGCGCGCCGCGGCGGTCGAGGGCGGGAGCGCCGACACTTCAGACGAGGCGATGGTCGGCGGCAAGACCATCGTCGCGGGCTTCGGCATCGGCTTCGTCTACTACGCGCTGCAACAGGTCTTCAAGACGTGGAAGGAGATCCCGACCAAGGAGTTCGGCAGGCCGTTCGAGGCCGGATCGGTCTCCATCGAGAACAACCCGGCGCTCCTCGGCGTCGGCTACATCATCGGGCCGCGCATCGCGTCGATCATGTTCGGCGGCGGCGTGCTCTCGTTCCTCGTGCTGATCCCGATGATCAAGTACTTCGGCGCGGGGCTCGCCGCGCCGCTCGCGCCCGAGACGGCCCACAAGATCGGCGAGATGTCGGTCGGGCAGATTCAGAAGGCTTACGTGCTCTACATCGGCGCGGGGGCCGTGGCCGCGGGCGGCATCATCAGCCTCTTCCGGTCGCTCCCCGTCATCTGGAGCGGCCTCAAGGGCGGCATCGCCGACCTGCGCGGCTCGCAGGCCCAGCGCGACGACGCGCCGCGCACCGACCGCGACCTCTCGATGAAGTGGGTCATCGGCGGCATCATCGCGATGCTCGTCGTGATCATGCTCGCGCCGCAGTTGAACCTCAGGTTCAACCTGCTCGGCGCGCTCCTCATCGTCGCCTTCGGGTTCCTCTTCGTCACCGTCTCGTCGCGCCTGACGGGCGAGGTCGGATCGTCGTCGAACCCGATCTCCGGCATGACGGTCGCCACGCTCCTGCTGACCTGCCTCGTCTTCCTCGTCATCGGCTGGACCGCGCCGCCGTATTTCGTGACGGCCCTTTCCATCGGCGGCATCGTCTGCATCGCCGCCTCGAACGGCGGCACGACCTCGCAGGACTTGAAGACGGGCTTCCTCGTCGGCTCGACCCCGAAGGCGCAGCAGATCGCGATCCTCGTCGGCGCGCTCGCCTCCGCGCTCGTGCTCGGCTACATCCTGCTCTGGCTCAACCAGTCGGCGACCGTCTACGTGCCCGTCGCGGGCAACTCGGACTACAGCGCCATCGCCAGCCACCGCTTCGACCCGGCGGGCTGCGAGCAGACGAGCGGCGGCGCGCCCCGGCGCGAGAGCCTGAAGGGCTCGCAGGCGTCCTCCGACTCGAACACTTACCTCGTCTGCCACAACACGGAGACGGCTGCCGGCCCCGTCGGTCGCTACCTCGTCAACGATCAGGGCGCGGCCGTCTACCTCTCAGACCCCGGCATCAACGGCGTCATCACGGAGCGGCCCGGCGGCGGGACGGTGACGAAGTACAACGCGCCGAAGGCGACGCTGATGTCCTACATCATCAAGGGCATCCTGAGCGGTCAGCTCCCGTGGGGCCTCGTGCTCCTCGGAGTCTTCATCGCCGTCGTGCTCGAACTGTCGGGCATCCCCTCGCTCGCCTTCGCGGTCGGCGTCTACCTGCCGATCTCGACCTCCGCCCCGATCTTCGTCGGCGGCATGGTGCGCTACGGGGTGGACAAGTACCTGCGCGGCAAGCTCGCGCACAAGAAACTCTCCGAGGAACAGCTCGTCGCCGAGGGCGACAAGAGCGGCGGCGTGCTGCTCGCCTCCGGCTACATCGCGGGCGGCGCGCTCGCGGGCGTCGTCCACGCCTTCCTCAACCTCAAGGAGTCCATCGCCAACCGCCTGACGAACATCGAGAGGTGGTCGGGCGCGAACAACCCGTTCTTCGAGGGCGGCAACTCCGACCTGCTCGCGCTCATCCCGTTCGCGCTCCTGACCATCCTGCTCTACGTCGTCGGCAGAGAGTTGTGGCTCGCGCCGGGCAAGAGTTCGACGGGCTCTCCGTCCCCGTCGCCGATGGACACGCGCCGCCTGTAGGTTGTGTCCTAAATTAAATTCTGCTCTGTGCCGCCCCCGTGATCCCCGTGCCTCTGTGGTGAGTGCTTACGATCCTTACCTCACCACGGAGACACGGAGATCACAGAGGGCGCACAGAGGAAAATCAAATTAGGACATTACTCGCTTGTAGCGGGGCGGGGCGTTTCCCCCGCCGATCATCTATAATCGTCCGCGCGCCGCGCCGTCAGTTAATCCCAACTCGACGGCGCGCCGCGCGTCCCGCTCCAGATTTTTTCCGAAGGACTACCGCCCATGCAGTTTCAGACGAACCCGCGCCGCGCGTGCGCGCGCAGACTCGCTCGCAGCGCCCTCCTCGTCATCGCCCTCACGGGCTGCGCCTCGCCGCAGACGAAGACGCAGCCGCCTTCGCCGAGCCCCGCGCCGACGCCGCGGGCGGCGCAGACCCCGCCGCCGCAGCCCGCGGCGGGCGCGGCGGCGAGGCCGCAGACGCCGACCGAGACGGTGCGGGCCTTCTACGCCGCGCTGCGCGAGCGGCGGCTGCGCGACGCCTTCGCCCTCTCGATCTACAAGGCGGCGGTCGATCCGCTGAGCGCGGAGGAGTTCGAGGAGCTGCGCCCCGAGTTCGAGAAGCTCGGCGAGGCCGTCCCCGAAAAGATCGAGATCAACGGCGAGCAGATCAGCGGCGAGCGCGCCACCGTCTTCGCGCGCGTCAGCGCCGAGGCGGGCGCGCAGCCGGAGCCGGTCGATCTCATCCGCGTCGGGGGCGCGTGGGTCGTCGGCAGCGCGGAGAACTACGACGCCGTGCGCCGCGAGGGCAAGGAGTTCTTCTTCAAGGCGCGCGTCGAGACGCACCACGCCGAGCTGCGCAAGGTGCTCGACAAGATCGCCAACGCCGAGGCCGTCTACGCCTCGCAGAACGGCGGTCGCTACGCCGAGCTGACGGCCCTCGCGCAGAGCGAGATGGGGATGCGGCTGGCCCTGCGCGAGGACGCCGACGCCGTCGCCGCGATGGGCTACCGCCTCACGCTCAACGTCGCCCCGGACGCGCGCTCCTACAAGGTCAACGCCGAGCCCGCCCGCTACGGGCGCACGGGCCGCCTCTCCTACTACATGGACGCCACCTCCCGTCAGGAGAAGGACAACGGCGGCAAGCCCTTCAACCCGCCGCCCGCGAAGAAGAAGTCTTAAGGGCCGCGCGAGGAATCTCCGCCCCGCGGGAAGTCTCGGGCGGCCCCGCGCGGCGGACGCCTCGCGCCGCGGATCGAACCCGAGGTCACCGATGACGATCAACTTCGCGCGCCGCCTCGCCTACGTCGGCGGGGTGCTCGCGCCGCTCGGCGAGACCATCCGGCGTTGGAGCACGTGGCGCGACAACCCGCCCGCGCTCTTCGACGATTACCTGATCGGCGCGCTGCTCGTCTACGGGGCGTGGCGGGTCGGTCGCGACGCGCGCGCGGGGCAGCGTTTCCTCGCCGCGGCGTGGGGCGTCGCGTGCGGGATGGGCTACGCGAGTTTCTTCTCGCAGCTCTACTTCAACCGGCAGGGCCTCGCAGACCCTTCGCGCCTGCCCGGCGAGTGGGTCGCCGCCGTCAAGGGCTTGGCCTTCGCCGTCTCGATCCTCGCGCTCGTCGGGAGCCTGCGGCGACTCCCGGCGGGCGAACCCGCTCGCCCTTGACGCGCGCTCGTGCGACGCCGCACAGTTGAGTCGTGACGGAGCTGCTGCGCAACTTTGCCGGACGCCTCCGCGCGGTGGTCGCCAACCGCCGCGCCAGCCCGCGCCGCCCCGCGCGCCTCGCCTGCCTCGTCTCGTTCCACGAGCCCCGCGCCTCCGATCAGTCCCGGCGACCGCCGACGCTCGAAGCGCGCACGCGCGATCTCTCCGCGACCGGCGTCGCCCTCGTCACCCCTTCGATCCGCATCAACGATCGCTACCTCACCGACTCGACCCTCGTCCTGCGCCTCGAACTCCCGGCGGGCCGGGTGGAGATGATCGTGCAGTCCGTCCGCTACGAAAGGCTCGCGCCGGAGGGCGGGGACGGGGACGAGGGCTACCTCGTCGGCGTCCGCATCGTGGAGGCGGGCGAGGAAGATCGCGCGCGCTACGAAGAGCACCTGCGCGGGCTCGCCTGAGGGCCGGTCGGGAGGATCGTCTCAGCGGGTGAAGCGCACATAACCGAACTTCTCGGGGACGTGGAAGCTCGGCTCCGGCGCGTGCGTCGGCTGCCACGCGACGTAGCCGCGCGTCGGGTCTTTGCCGACGCAGCGGAACAGGTTCGCGCGCCACCTCTCGCCGGGGCGGGGCGCGCAGCCGAACGCGGGCCACGGCACGCGCAGGGCGAGCGTGATCGATCCTTCACGGACGCGGGCGGCGACCGTCATGCCGGAGCGGTAGTCCCACTCGCGCGCGAGCCCCGCCCCCGCCGTCACGTCGACCGCGAGGTCGAGCCACTCACCCGTCGGCGCGACCTCGAACTCGTAGTAGCGCCTGACCTCTCCCGCCGTCGGCGCGACGAACATCTCGCACACGTCACGATCCCACAGGCCCAGAGACTTTTCATCAAGCCGCGGCTCGGCGCTCACGATCAAAGGCTCCGCCTGCGGGCACTCGAAGCGCGCGAGCAGCGCGTCGTCCGTCCAGACGAGGCGCGCCTGTGCGCGCCGGCTCAATGGCGCGGGCTCGCCCGACCAGTAGCGCGCGATCTCGACCCCGCGCGCGCGCGCCCACGCCCCGTCATCGAGATCGGCGGCGGCGAGCGGCGCGTCGACGCGCAGCGCCTCGACTTCGGCGGTGATGTTGGTCGCCGGGGTCTCCACGTCGGCACTCAAGTCGTCAGGCGGAATCAGAAGAGCCCGCGCACCCAGCCGCCGTCCACTTGCAGCGTGACGCCCGTGATGTAGGACGCGCGCTCGGAGGCGAGGAAGGCGACCGCCGCCGCGATCTCTTCGGCGCGCGCGAGCCTGCGCATCGGAACCTGCGAAGCCCAGCCGGCGATCATCTCGTCCTTCGTCTTACCCTCGGCGCGACCGCGCGACTCCGCCACTTCGTCCTGCCGCTCGGTGAGCGTCCAGCCCGGCGCGACGTTGTTGACCGTGATCCCTTCCGGCGCGAGTTCCGTCGAGAGCGTCTTCGCCCAGCCGGTGAGCCCCGCGCGCACGGTGTTCGACAGGAGCAGGCCGTCGATGGGCTGCTTGACGGAGATCGACGTGACGTTAATGAGCCGCCCCCACCCGCGCTCGCGCATCAGCGGCACGGCGAGGCGCGCGAGCCTGACGGCGGAGAGCGCGTTCAGCTCGAAGGCGCGGCGGTACTGATCGAGATCGGTCGTCCCGAACGTGGTCGCGGGCGAGCCGCCCGCGTTCGTCACGCACACGTCCACGCGACCCGCGCGCTCGCGCGCCCCGCCGACGAAGCGCGCCGCGTCCTCATCGCCCGTCACGTCCGCGCGCACGCCGACGCACTCCGCGCCCGTCTCCTCGGCGATCCTGCGCGCGGCTTCCGCGGCCCGCGCCCCGTCGCGCGAGCAGAGGAAGACCCGCGCGCCCTCGCGCGCCAGCTCCCTCGCCGCCGCGTACCCGATGCCGCGGCTCGCCGCCGCGACCAGCGCGACGCGACCCTTCAAGCCGAAGTCCATTGGCGTCTCCGACGAGCTGTTAGCTGTTAGCTTTCAGCCAAACCCAAAAGCTCATCGCTCATGGATGACGGCTAACAGCTAACAGCTAACAGCTAACAGCTATTTCCGTTTGTACTTATCGAACCACGCGCGCAGGTAGAGAATCTGCGCGATGCGGTTCGAGGGGTGGCGGCTCGTCGCCTCGGCGTTGAAGCCGTGGTACTCGTCCGGCATGCGCACCATCGCCGTCGGCACGCGCCGCATCTTGAGCGCGCGGTAGTACTGCTCGGTCTGTTCGAGCGGCGTGCGGAGGTCTAACTCGCCGACCATCAGCATCGTCGGCGTCTTGACGTTGCCGACGTAGGTGATGGGCGAGCGGCGCAGGTGCTCCGCCGGGTCTTCCCACGGCAGCTTCGCGAAGTTGTAGTACCACGACGAGGAGTCGGTCGTGCCGACGAACGAGTACCAGTTCACCACCGGCTTCATCACGACCGCCGCGGCGAACCTGTCCGTGTGGCCGACGATCCACGAGGTCAGGACGCCGCCGCCCGATCCGCCCGTGACGAAGAGGTTGTTCGTATCGACGTAGCCGCGCTTGACGACCTCGTCCACGCCGCTCATCAGATCGTTGTAGTCCTCGCCGGGGTAGTTGTTCTTGATGGCGTTGCCGAACGCCTCGCCGTAGCCGGTCGAGCCGCGCGGGTTCGTGTAGAGCACCACGTAGTCGTTCGCCGCGTGGTTCTGGAACTCGAAGTTGAAGCCGACGCCGTACATCGAGTGCGGCCCGCCGTGGATGTAGAGCAGCAGCGGGTACTTCTTCGACGGGTCGAAGTCGGGCGGCTTGATGATCCAGCCCTGAATCTTCTTGCCGCCCACGGAGTCGTACCAGACCTCCTCGACCGCGCCGAGCTTGCGGCCTTCGAGCACGTCCGCGTTGACGTGCGTGAGGCGGCGCATCGAGGCGGGCTGGCGGACGTTGAAGACGACCACGTCGGCGGGCGACTGCGGCGTCGTGAGCGTGCCCGCGACGAAGCCGTTCTCGCTCATCGACGCGAGGCGGAACTGCTGCACGCCTTGCGTGATCTGGCGCGGCGCGCCGCCCCGCACGGGGACGAACCAGAGGTTGTCCGACCCGCGATCCTCGCAGGTGAAGTAGACGCCGCTGCCGTCGCGCGCCCACTCCATGTCCGAGACGGCGCGGTCGAACTCGCCCGTCAGCAGGCGCTTGTTCGTGCCGTCGGCGTTCATCAGATACATCTTCGAGACGCGGTAGGTGTCGTCCGACTGATCGAAGCCGGTGTAGGCGACGAGCTTCCCGTCGGGCGAGGCGGTCGGGTTCGAGTCGGGGCCGGGGCGATCCGTGAGGGCGCGAATCTCTTTCGTGCGCGCGTTGACCGAGTAGATTTCCGAGTCGCGGAAGACGTACTCGGCGTCGGGCCTGCGTAAAGAGGTGAAGAGGATCGTCTCGGAGTCGGGCATCCACTCGGGCGCGCCGTGGTTGTAGTCGCCGTCGGTCAACTGGCGCGGCGTGCCGCCGTCCTCGGAGACGACGAAGATGTGGTTGTAGCCTTCGGGGCGCCAGCCCGCGTTGTCGTTGCGGTAGTCGAGCCTGTCGACGACGCGCGGCGCGTCGATCCACTTCGCGCCCGCCGGGCGCGCCGGCATGCTGATCTTGAATGCCTGCGTCGCGGGGACGAGCATCGTGAAGGCGATGCGCTTGCCGTCGGGCGACCAGCGGATGTTCGAGGGGGCGCGTTCGAGGTGCGTGAGCTGCGTCTCGCCGGGCGCGTCCATCCACTTGACGAAGAGCTGCGCCCCCGTGGGCTGGCCCTGCGCGACGTAGGCGATGCGGCGACCGTCGGGCGACCAGCGCGGCTGCGAGCCCTTCATCAGGAAGCGCGCGTGCGAGCCGTCGGCGTTCATGATCCAGATTTCGTCGACGTAGGCGTCGTTCATCTTGTCCGTCCAGCGGCGCGTGTAAACGACCTGCGAGCCGTCGGGCGAGAGCTGCGGCGAGTTGACGTACTCCCAGTCGAGGAGGAGGTCGATGGAGAGGCGGTCGCGCGGCTCAGCCGCCTGGGCGGCGCACGCGAGCAGGGCGACGAGCGCGAGGGGCGAAAGAATATTCCTCAGTCGCATCTGAAATTCTCCGTTGATATCTGAAGTCGGAAGCGGGCGCGGACGGTTCGCGCGATCCGCCGCTTAAAGAAAGTCGGCGAGAGCGCGGGTCGTCCGGTGATACGTTTGAGAGTTGATGATAGCGGAAAGGGGCGGGTTTGTTAACCGCACGCTTTAGCGCGCCGCCTCAGTCCGCCGTCAGGTGAATCTGCTCGGCGGCGTTGCCCTTGACGGCGTGCTCGGTCGGGTGCGGCGCGATCTGCCGCGCCCCCGCGCCGCCCCTGTCCCACCAGCGCGCGGTCGCGAACCAGAGCAGGCCGGGCAGCAGGAAGAAGGCCCCGACGCCCGCGACGACGAGGCGCGGCGAGAGCCCGAAGCGGTCGAGCAGCTCGCCCGTCGCGTAGTTCGACGCCGCCATCGCGAGCGTCATCAGCGCCAGTTCCGCCGCGAAGACGCGACCGCGGAACTCGTCCTCGACCGAGATTTGCAGGAGCGCGGTCGAGGAGACCCAGAGGACGCTGCCGCCCGCGTGCGCGAGCGAGAGCACGACGAGCGCGACGAAGAGCGTCGGCGAGACGCCGAAGGCGAAGTAGAAGACCCCGGCGACGAGGAAGGAGAGGCCGATGCCCGCCTGCATCGCGCGGCGCGTCTCGCCGCCGACGCGGCGCGCGAGGACCGGCCCGAACGCCGTCCCGATGCCGCGCGCCGTGTAGAGCGCGCCGATGCCGAGCGCGGCGCTGCCGCGGATCGGAAAAACTTTCTCGCCGAAGACCGCGAGCAGCGTCATGATGCCGCCGCCCAGCCCCCACGCGGGCTTCACGGCGAGGTAAGCGGCGAGGCGCGGTCGCTCTCTGACGTAGGCGAAGCCTTCGAGCGTGTCCGTGATGCCCAGAGCCTTCGCGACGGTGAGCCGCGTGCGCGCCCGCCTCGGTCGCTTGGGCAGACGGATTCCGGCGATGAGCGCGGCGGAGGCGAGGTAGGTGGCGGAGTCGATGACGAACGCCGCGTCGGTGCCGAACCAGCCGGTGACGAAGCCGCCGAAGGCCGCGCCGAGCGTGAGCATGACCGACCACGTGACGGACGTGATGGCGTTGGCGGCGACGATCTCGCGCGGCTCGACGACCGACGGGACCGCCGCCGACTTCGCGGGCTCGAAGAAGGTCGAGAAGGTGAGTTGCAGGACGGTGAGCGCGTAGATCATCCAGACCTGTTCGGGGCGGCGCACGAGGAGGAAGCCGAGCACGACGAGCGCGCGCGCCAGATCGGAGGCGATCATGATGCGGCGGCGGCTGAAGCGGTCGGCGACGACGCCCGAGAGCGGGCTGACGACGACGCTCGGCAAAAAGCGCGTGACGAAGATGAGCCCGACGGCGCGACCCGACCCCGTGAGCCTGAGCACGATTGCCATCACGGCGATGGTGTCGAACCAGTCGCCGAGCTGGCTCACGACCTGACCGAGCCACAGCAGACGGAACTCACGGTTGCGCCGCAGCAGCTCCACGTAGCCGACGCGCACCCCGCGCCCGGCGCTCTTTTCGACTCTCGTCTTCACCACGTTATTTCGCCCGGGAAAAGTGAATGCCAGACTGCGCCCGCGCCGCCGGGGTTGTCAACGCGCGCGGCGCGACAGCGGGTCGGCGATGGTGAGGGACGAGGTAGCAGGACTCGCCGCGGGGGCGCAGAGGGGCGCAGAGCTAACGCGGAGAGTTGAATGTTTTCCTCCGCGCCCCCCTCTCTGCGCGGACTCTGCGCCTCCGCGGTGAATCTTCCCCCCGCGGTACTCAAGCTCAGATGAGCCGCCAGCGTCGAGACGTGCGCCCGATGAATGCAGGTTGACGAACTCTTCATCCTGACCTGTCAGCCTGACCATAAAGTTCGCGCGCGCGCGGCGCGGCGTCGCGTCGGCGGGCCGGAAACGCCAATGAATCGGGCGATTCCTGGAACGGTCGGCGGCCACGGGCTTGAGGCACGCGGGTTGTTAAAGGAAGAGGCGCGGCTAGTAAGCGCGAGAGCGCTTCGCGGGACCCTCCGCACAAGGCTCCCGCAAGCCGCACCAAATTTTCAGGCGACGACGGAAGCGGCGCGCGAATGGCAGACACGAGAAGAGAACCGTCCTTTAGTCTCACCCCCAATCAGCGAGTGAGTGCCACGCGCTCGCTGCTTGCCCAGCCGTCGCCGGCAGCGAGAGGTGGTTTGCCCCCGCCCCCGCTGCCGGCGGCGGCGTTTTACCACGCCGCCGAGCGACCGTCCCCGTGCCGCACCTCGCGACCGCGCTTCGCCGCCGTCAGGTTTTGAGCCGTTCGATCATTTTCCCCGCGGCGCGTGATCTCTGCCACGGCGCGCGCCGCGCCGGTCGTAGTACCCGACGCTCTTGTCAATTCAGTCGGAGCCCCGTCTTCAACGAACGGGCTCCCGCGCCCCGGAGGGTGTAGGTGAGGATGCTCGCAATGTCGGACTTCAACCGCGCGGCGCGCGCCTACTGGCTCGCGGCGGTGTGCGCCGGCTCTCTCATCCTCGCGTGGGCCGCCTCGCGCGCCCTCTCGTTCACCCCCGCCGAAGGGCTTGAGCTGCTCGCCCTCGCCAGCTTCGTCGTCGTCTCGACCTGCCTCCGCGTCCGGCTGCCGAACACCAACGTCTGCGTCACGGCGGGCGACGGCTTCGTCTTCCTCGGCGCGATCCTGCTCGGCACGCCCGCCGCCGTCCTGCTCGCCGCGCTCGACTCCGTCATCAACTCGCTGCGCGCGCACAAGCGCGCCACCTCGTGGCTCTTCTCGCCGGCCACGATGTCCGTCACCGTCCTCGCCTCGTCCACCGCCTTCTACGCGACGCTCGCCGGCCTCTACGGCTACGCGCGCCCGGCGGTCGGCCCGGCCCCGCCCAGCTTCGAGCACCTGCTCGTCGCGCTCGTCGCGATGGCCGTCACGCACTACCTCGCGAACGGCGCGCTCGTCGGCGCGATGCACGCGCTCAAGACCCGCCGCTCCGTCCTGAAGTTCTGGCACGATCAGTACCTCTGGACTTCGTGCACGTTCCTGGCCGCGGCGGTCGCCGCCGGGCTGATGTACCAGGCGATCCAGACGCTCGGCCTGCTCTACGTCCTGCTGAGCCTGCCCGTCGTCGGCGCGACGTTCATCACCTACAAGATTTACTTCGAGCGCATGAGCGAGAAGTCGCGCGAGGCCGAAGGGCTGGCGCGGCTCCACCTCGCCACGGTCGAGGCGTTAGCCACCGCCATCGACGCCAAGGATCAGACGACCCACTGCCACGTCCGCCGCGTGCAGATTTACGCCGCCGGGATGGGCAAGATTCTCGGCCTCTCGCACAACGACATCGAGGCCCTCAAGGCGGGCGCGCTCCTGCACGACATCGGCAAGCTCGCCGTGCCCGACCACATCCTCAACAAGCCGGGCAAGCTCACGCCCGCCGAGTTCGACCGGATGAAGGTGCACACCGTCGTCGGCGCGCAGATCCTCGAACGCATCGACTTCCCCTACCCCGTCACGCCCATCGTGCGCCACCACCACGAGCGGTGGGACGGCTACGGCTACCCGGACGCGCTGCGCGGCGAGGAGATTCCGTGGACGGCGCGCATCTTCGCCGTCGTCGACTGCTTCGACTCGGTGCGCGAGGATCGGCCCTACCGCTCCGGGCTCTCGCGCGAGGAGGCGAGCGCGCTCCTGCTGCGCGGCGCGGGCACGCACTTCGATCCGAAGATCGTCGAGCTGTTCCTCAAGCACCTGCCGGAGTTCGAGGCCGAGATCGTCGCGCTCGGGCTCGACCAGCACGGCTTCACCAACTGCGAGGCCGACGCGCGCGCTCTCGTCGAGGAGAGCGGCGCGCACGCCGCCGCCCACCCGCGGTTCGCCCCGCCCGCCTACCTCGAACAGATCAAGAACGCGCACCGCGAGGTCTACGCCCTCTACGAGATCGCGCACGCCTTCGGCTCGTCCCTTGAGATCGAGGATCGCTGCGAGGCGCTCATCAACAAGGTCGGCCACGTCGTCCCCTTCGACACCTGCGTCGTCTACCTCTACGACCCGATCAAGAACTACGCCACCGTGACGCACGTCGTCGGGCGCAACTCGGAGCAGTTGCGCGAGCGCTGCGTCGCGCCGGGCGAGGGCGTCATCGGCTTCGTGCTCGCCAACCGCCGCGTCGCCGGCGCGTTCGATCCGATGCTCGACTTCCGCGACGTCCCGCTCCCGCCGGACGAGCGCTACCGCGCGATGGTCGCGCTCCCGCTGGTCAAGGACGAGCGGCTGCTCGGCGTGCTCGCCGTCTACTCGGCGGCGCTCGACGAATACTCCGACGATCACCAGCGGCTGCTCGACACCGTGGCGCGCCTCGCCTCGGACGCCTTCGCGCACGCCCTGCACCACGCCGAGACCGAGTCGAACGCCTTGACCGATCCGCTCACGGGCCTGCCCAACGCGCGCGCCCTGCACGCGCGCTACGACGAGGAGGAGGCGCGCGCCCGCCGCACGGGCCAGAGCTTCCAGATCGTGATGCTCGACCTCGACGACTTCAAGCTGGTCAACGACACCTTCGGCCACCAGATCGGCGATCAGATGCTGCGCGAGGTGGCGCGGCTCCTGCAGGATCAACTGCGCGAGTACGACTTCCTCGCGCGCTACGCGGGGGACGAGTTCGTCGCCGTCGTGCAGGAGATGTCGGAGGCGCAGGTGGAAGACCTGCGCCGCCGCATGGAGCGCGCCGTCTCGCGCTTCTCTCTGCGCGTCCACCCGGAGGCGCACGCGCGCGTCGGCGTCAGCGTCGGCGCGGCGCGCTTCGGAGAGGACGGCGAGAGCCTGAGCGCGCTGCTCATCGCCGCCGATCAGGCGATGTACTCCGTCAAGTCCGAGCACAAACAACGCCGCCTGAACCCCGCCCCCCCGCCCGAGCCCGCCATCGACCCCCCCGCCGAAGACCTCGCCTCCACGGCGATTAACTAGCCGTTAGCCGTTAGCTATTAGCCGTTAGCCGATTAGCCAAGCCGGGACGCAGACGCATCCTACGGCTTGGCTAATCGCTATTGGCTAACGGCTAACGGCTAACGGCTAATGGCTTATTCTTGACATTGGGGCTCCCATCGCTTTCAATCGTGGGCGGGCTTGACGGCGACGCGACCGCGCCGTGAAGTTTCTGACTCGTCACCCTTTAACGCCCGTCCCGCGCGCCGCCCCAGTCAAGACATGACTGCTTCAGCGTCCCCACAGAGCCGCACCGCAACCCTGCTCGTCGTCGATGACGACGAGAGCGCGCGCGAGTTTTTGCGCGCGACCTTCGAGGGCGAGGGGCACAGGGTCGTCGCGGCTGAGGACGCGCCCGCCGCCCTGCGCGCCCTACACAAGGAGCCGCCCGATCTGATCATGCTCGACGTGGAGATGCCGGGCGTGGACGGGCTCGCGCTCTGCCGCCTACTCAGGGCGCAGGTCGCGGCCAAGCGGCTGCCGATCATCTTCGTCTCGGCGCGCGACGACGAGGAGCGCAAGGTCGAAGCCTTCGCCGCGGGCGCGGACGATTTCGTCGCGAAGAGCGCGCCGCGCGGCGAGCTGGTCTCGCGCGTCTCCGCCCACCTCGAAGCCGCGCAACGCGAGCGCGCGCTCGTCGGGAGCAACCGCGAGCTTGGGTTCCTAGCCGACTTAGGGCGCGGGCTGCTGCTCGCCCTCGAACCGTTGCAGGTGGTGCGCCGCGCCGCGGGAGCGACCTACGAGGCGGCTAACGCCGCGCTGTGCGCCGCCGTGCTTGAGACGCGGGCCGAGGGTGATGCCGCCGGGCGGTCGAGGGGATCGGAGGGCGGCTTCGCGGCGTGCGTCTTCGACCGCGACGGGAGCGCGGAGGGCGCGCGCCTCGTCAGGCTCGAACGCCTGCGCGCGTGGCTCGCCTCGTCGCCCGTCGCCTCGGTGCTGATCGAAGACGAGGGGGGGTTCTTCCTGCGCGACGCGGCGCACCGCGCCGAGTACGTCGCGCCGCTCCTCTTCGGCGGGCGCGCGGCGGGCGCGCTCGTCGTCGCCTTCGACGAGCGCGGGGCGTGCGGCGAGACCGAGGGCCGCCTCATCGACGCCGCGGCGCAGCAGGCGGCGCTCGCCGCGCACGTCTCCTCGCTCTACGAGGCGGCGCGCGCCTCGTCCGAGAGTCTGGCGCGCGAGGTCGAGCGCAGGACGGCGGAGGCCGTCGCGCAGAAGAAGTTTACCGAAGCGATCATCGACAGCCTGCCGGTCTCGCTCTACGCCGTCGACCGCGACCGGCGCATCGTGGCGTGGAACCGGAACCGCGAGCTGGGCGGCCAGGGCGTGCCGCGCGGTCTGGCGCTGGGGAAGAATATTTTCGACGTGCTGACGCGCCAGCCGCGCGAGGTGTTGGAGCGCGAGTTCGCGCGCGCCTTCTCGACGGGCGAGATCGACCGCATCGAGCAGGAGAGCGCGGCGGGCGACGGCACGTCGAGGCACTGGCTCGTCAGCAAGATTCCGATGCGCGCCGACGGCGACGACGTGACGCACGTGATCACGGTCGGGGAAGACATCACGGCGCGCGTCGAGGCGAACCGGGCGGTCGCGCGGACGGAAAAACTGGCGGCGGTCGGTCGGCTCGCCGCCGGGGTCGTCCACGAGATCAACAACCCGCTCGCGACCATCGCGGCCTGCGCCGAGGCTTTGGAGACGCGGGTCAGGGAGGGCGCGTTCGGCGAGTCGAAGGACGTCGAGGATTTGCGGGAGTACCTCGCGCTCATCCGCGGCGAGGCGTTCCGCTGCAAGTCGATCACGAACGGGCTGCTGGACTTCAGCCGCAACCGCGCGGGGGAGTTCGCGCCCGTCTCGCTCGCGCAGGTCATCAACTCCGCCGCGCGGCTGCTGCGCCACCAGCGGCGCTCCACGGCGCGCGTCGAGATCGCGACCGAGGTGGCGACCGATCTCGCGCCCGTCTCCGGCGACGCCGGGCAGTTGCAGCAGGCGATCATCATCCTCGCCGAGAACGGCATCGACGCGATGCCGGAGGGCGGCGCGCTCCGGATCGTCGCGCGCAACGAGGGCGCGCTCGGCGTCTGCGTCGAAGTCGCGGACACGGGCGTCGGCATCCCGCCCGAACACGTCGCCAAGATTTTCGATCCGTTCTTCACGACGAAGGAGATCGGGCGCGGGACGGGGCTCGGTCTCGCCGTCTGTTATGGTATCGTGAAGGAGCACGGCGGGCACGTCGCGGTCGACTCCGCGGTGGGGAAGGGGACGACCTTCACGCTGACGCTGCCCGCGCTCGTCGCAGACACTTCGGAGGGGGAATAGAAAAGTTTGAGCGAGACGCCGAGCGCGAGAATTCTGGTCGCCGAAGACGAAGCGAACCTGCGGCTCGTCCTGCAAAAGGAGTTGGAGCGCGCCGGCCACGAGGTGAAGGTCGCCGCCGACGGCGAGGCCGCCTTGAAACTCCTCGAAGAGCTGAACGTGGACGTGCTGCTGACGGACATCAACATGCCGCGCATCGACGGCATGGAGCTGCTGCGCCGCGTCCACCAGCGACCGAACCCGCCGGAAGTGATCATGCTCACGGGCCACGCCACGGTCGAGACCGCCATCGAGGCGATGAAGCTCGGCGCCTACGACTACCTCTCGAAGCCCTACCACATCACGGAGCTCGACGCGCTCGTCAAGCAGGCGGCGGAGAAGCGCCGGCTTCGCGTCGACAACCAGCGGCTGCGCGCGCAAATCCAGCGCAAGGACGCCGCGCCCGAAATCGTCTTCGTCTCCGACGCGATGCGCGACGTGATGCATCTCGTCGAGCGCGTCGCGCCCTCGGACACTTCGGTCCTGATCACGGGCGAGTCGGGCACGGGCAAGGAGCTGATCGCGCACGCGATCCACCGCATGTCTCGGCGCAGCGAGGGCTCGTTCATCGATCTCAACTGCGCGGCGTTCCAGGAGACGCTGCTGGAGTCGGAGCTGTTCGGCTACGAGGCGGGCGCGTTCTCGGGCGCGAAGGCGCGCAAGCTCGGACTCTTCGAGCTGGCCGACGGCGGCACGCTCTTCCTCGACGAGGTGACGGAGCTGCCCGCGCCCCTGCAGTCGAAGCTGCTGCGCGCCATCGAGACGCAGACGTTCTTCCGCGTCGGGGCGGTGCGCAAGGTTCAGGTCAACGTCCGCGTCATCGCCGCGACGAACCGCGACATCACGCAGGCGATGTCGGACGGCAGCTTCCGCTCCGACCTGCTCTACCGCATCAACGGCTTCCAGATCAGCCTGCTCCCTCTGCGCGAGCGGCCCCAAGACATCGAGCCGGTCGCGCGCCACCTGCTCGCGCAGCTCGCCGGTCAGGGCGCGCCGGAGATCACGCCCGACGCGATGGACGCCATGCGCGACTACTCGTGGCCCGGCAACGTCCGGCAACTCCGAAACTGTTTGGAGCGCGCCGTGCTGCTCTCGAACGACGGCGTGATCACGCGCGCCGAGCTGCCCCCGGAGATCGTCAGCCCCGCGCAGGCGAACGCGCCGGCAGCCGCGTTCGCGGGCGCGGGCGCGCCGGATCAGGGCGCGGCCCCGCTGCGCGAGGTCGAGCGGCAGCAGATTCTGGCGGCGCTTGAGCGGACGAACTGGCACCGCGGCAAGACCGCCGAAGTCCTCGGCATCTCGCCCTCGACCCTCTACCGCCGCCTGCGCGACTACAACCTGACGCGCCGCATCTCTTAGAGAGCGGCTAGCACGGGCCGCGCGCGCCGATCTCCCGAAAGGGCGCGCTCCGAGCCCCTGAAAGGGGCGGAAGAGAGTAGCCGGCGGCGCGGGCCGTGGGGGCAAGCTCGATCATAAAATTTGAGAGCCCCTGAAAGGGCGAAAGAATTTCCGTCCGGATCGTTAAGATCAGATCGCGAAATTCTTTCGCCCCCTTCAGGGGCTCTCGCTTTGTTAATACGTTGGCCCGCGGCCCGCGCCGCGGGCCACTCTCTTCCGCCGCTCCGCGGCTTCACATCCAACTCGTCCCCGCCCCGCGGCTTCAAGTCTCGCGCCGCCCTTCGGACTTTATCCCGCGCCGCCCTTCGGAGTTTGTAACGTCGCGGGCTCGTCCCGGCGACACATCGCGGCGGCTCAGCCGGGGGTCGAGTTGATAACTTAATTCTACGGTCGGGCGAGCGCGCGCTCGGCGGCTTCGGCCTTCGCGCTCTGGCCCGTGCGCGTGTAGAGAGAGATGAGGCGGCGCAGCACGTCGGCCCGCGCGGGGTCGATGCGTCGTGCCGCTTCGTAGTGCTTAACGGCTTCGAGGTCACGCCCGCCGACTTCGAGCAGCGCGCCCGTCTGCACGCGCGCGTAGAAGTCGCCGCCCGCGCGCGCGAAGTTCCTGAGCGCGTCGTCGTACCTGTTGAGACGCGCGTAGACGAAGCCGAGGTTGTTGTAGATTTCGGGGTTCTCCGGCGCGAGCCGCGCGGCCTCCTTGAGCTTCGCGAGCGCGTCCTTGTAGCGGTCGTCGAGGTAGAACGAGTAGCCGAGGTTGTTGACGACGCGCGCGTCGTCGGGTGCCGCCGCGAGGGCGCGCTCGTAGTAGCCGCGCGCCTGCGCGTGCCTGCCGAGCCGGTCGTACGCGAGGCCGAGCAGGTTGTTGGCCTCGACGAGGTTCGTGCCGCTGACGGCGGCGATGGAGAGCTCGCGGATCGCCTCCGCGTGGTAGCCGCGTTCGAGGAGCGCGCGCCCCTGCGAGAGCGCGTCGCCCGGCACGCCGACGATGAGCGGCGTGAACGGAGCGGCAGCCGCGGGCGGCGCGACCGCGCTCAAGGGCGACTTGGGCGTCGGCTTCGCGGGCGAGATTGACGGGGCCGCGCTAGCCGTTGCCGCCAACGCCGACGATGGCTGCGTCATCGAGACGGTCTGCGGCTGCGCCTCGGGAGTCTCGGGCGCGGGCCCGGTAGCATTCGCGGGGACGGCTGCGAGCAGGCTCGGCGCGGGGACGTAAGTCGGGTCGGTCGCCGCCGCGGCGTCCGGGGCGGCGGCCTGCGCGCGGGCCGGTTCGGCGGCGGGGCGCGTCACGACGGTCGCCGCGTCGGCGGCGGGCGCGGGCTTCGCCCCTACTTTGGCCTTGGCAATCTCGTCCTTCGGCGCGCCCCCTTCGCCGCTGAAGAATCTGCCGATGGCGCGGAACGGCGCGGTCAGCACCCGGATGAAAGGGTTGCCGCGCTTCTTCTGCGGCGCGTCGTCGCCGGATTGATCGGGCGACGACGCGGCGGGCGCGTCGGGCGCGGGGGCGGCGGCGCGGGCCGGGGCCTCGGTCGCGGGGCGCGCGAAGGGCGCGGCGGCCACGGGCGCGTAAGCGTCCGCGCGCGCGAGCGACGCCGCGCCGTTGAGCGAGAGGGCGCAGGCGAAGACGACCGACGTGATTTTTTTTGCGCGCACGAGAAAGCCTCCTTACGCCTTCGGACGATTAAACCGACCGCGCCGGGTTTAGTTCCCGCGATCCGCCTGAGGGTGCCGAGAGATTTTAGGCCAGCGGGCGCGCGAGGTCAAAAAGGTGACGGGAAGCGGGCGGGGGAAAGTGAGCAGCGGCGCGATTCGAAGCGATGGCCGCTTGAGAGCGGGTGCTCGCGAATCGCGCCGCCGTGGGGGGGACAAGAGAGAACTGCTGCGCCCGGAGGTCTGGGCTTACTGCCGCTCGCCCTGCTGCCGCCGCCGTCGGCGGTAGTAGAGGCCGGCGAGGCCCGTGCCGAGCAGCGTCATGCTTTATCGTGAGTGAAGTAAAGGCGCAGTCGGGGCGGTCTTCCAGAAACAGTTGCGGAATGATTGCGGCGCGGGGGCCGGGCGCGTCGGCGTCGGCGAGGTGTTAGCCGCGGCTCTCTTCGAAGGCGCGGCGCAGGTCTTCGGGGACGGCGACGGGGCGGCGCGTGTCGAGGTTCATGGCCACCTGCACCTGCGTCGAGCGCGCGCACGGCGTCGCGTCGGAGGCGCGGCGCGCGGCGTACTCGAAGGCGGCGGAACTCGTGCCGACGCGCGAGACGAAGACTTCGATCTCGATCTCGTCGCCGTAAGACATCGGGGCGAGGAATTCCGTCCGCGCGTTAACGGTCGGGAACCCGATCCGCCGCTCGCGCATCAGGCGCTCGTAGCCCGTGCCGCAGCGCGCCGCGAAGAACTCCTCCAGCGCGACGTGGAAGTAGTGGAAGATGGTCGGGTAATAGACCAGCCCCGCCGGATCGCAATCGCCGAAGCGGACGATAATGCGCGTGGAGAAAGGCATAAGAGGCGTAAACGGTAAACGGTGACGGGTGACAGGAGAAAGACGTGAACCGGGAACCGTGACGGGTGGCAAGTAAATCCTATTTCTTACCTGTCACCCGTCACCCGTCACCCGTCACGGCTTTGAGCCGTTTGCGATCAATCTTGCCGCGGTCGTTCTTGGGGAGCGAGGCGACGAACTCGATCCAGCGCGGGTACTTGTAGGGGGCGAGGGTGGATTTGACGAACTCTTTGAGGGACGCGGCGAGATCGTCGTTCGCGTCGAAGCCTTCGCGGGCGACGACGAACGCCTTGGGCTTGACGAGGTGGTCGCCGTCGTCGTGGCCGACGACGGCGCATTCGACGACGGCCTCGTGCCGCATCAGGCAGCTCTCGATCTCGACCGGCGCGACGTAGATGCCCGAGACCTTGAGCATGTCGTCGGTGCGCCCGTGATACCAGAAGTAGCCTTCCGGATCGACGTGGAACTGATCGCCCGTCGTGCACCAGTCGCCCGCGAAAGTCTCTTTGGACTTCTCGTGCGCGCGCCAGTAGCAGAGCGCCGCCGAGTCGCCGCGGACTTTCAGCGTGCCCATCTGGCCCGGCGGAAGCTCGCGCCCGTCGGCGTCGACGACGCGCGCCTCGTAGCCCTCGACGACGCGACCGAGGCTGCCCGGCTTCACGTCGCCGGGCCGGTTCGTGATGTAGATGTGGAACATCTCCGCCGAGCCGATGCCGTCGAGAATCTCGACGCCGAAGGTTTGGACCCAGCGCTCGTACAACTCGGCGGGCAGGGCCTCGCCCGCCGAGAGGCAGCAGCGCAGGGAGGACAAACCCCTCCCGGCAGCGCCTTCGAGGTTGAGCATCGAGTTGATCATCGTCGGCACGCTCGTCAGGATCGTCGGGCGGTAACGCTCGATCACGTCGAAGAGTTTTTCGGGCGTCGAGCGTTCCGCGAAGAGCGCGGTCGCGCCGCCGACCGAGAAGGGGAAGAGCAGGTTCGTGCCCGTCGCGTAGCCGAAGAAGAGCTTCGGGACGGCGACCGTGATGTCGTTTTCGTTGACGCCGAGGACGCGCTTGGCATAAGCCTCGGTGTTGTAAGGCAGATCGTGTTGGAGGTGGACAGCCGCCTTCGGGTGGCCGGTCGAGCCGGAGGTGAAGAGCCAGATGGCGAGGTCGTCGCGGCTCGTGTCGGCGCGCGCGCACTCGTCCGGCATGGCGTTCGTCACCTCGGCGAACGACTCGAACCCGCCGCGCTCCGCTCCGACGACCAGAACTCTCTTCAGATACTTCGCGCCGCGCGCGGCCCGCGTAAAGTTTTCCAGCAGCGACTCGTGGATGACGGCCACGGGCGCGCGCGTGTAGTCGAGGTAGTAGTCGTAATCGGCGGCGGGCAGCAGCGGGTTGACCATCGCGATGACCGCGCCCACGCGCGCCGCGCCGAACCAGACCCACGCGAACTCCGGGCAGTCCGGCAACACGATCAGCACGCGATCCTCGATCCTCGCGCCCGACTCGCGCAGCGCGTTGCCCGCGCGGTTCGACAGCCTCGCCGCGTCGCCGTAAGTGTACCGCTCGTCCCCGAAGTACAGGCAGACCTTACCCTCGCGCCCCTCCTCCACGTTGTGGTAGAGGAAGTAGTCGCTCATGTTGAAGCGTTCGGGGAACTCGATGGTCATAAGGGCCGCAAGCGGTAAGCCGTGACGGGCGACGAGTGGAGCGAGTTTTTACCTGTCACCCGTCACGGCTTACCCGTCACGCCTGAGAAGGGGCAGCCCGCGCCGCCGTGCTTGGTGTCGAGGTGGGTGCGCGCCTCCCAGAGTTCGGGGAAGAACTTTTGATCGAGCGTGGTGCTGAGGTAGTTGACGCCCTCCGAGCCGCCCGTGCCGCGCTTGGTGCCGACCATGCGCTCGACCATGCGGACGTGGTGCGCGCGCCACAGTTGGAAGTATTCGTCGTGCGCGATGAGGGCTTCGGAGAGGCGGAACTCTTCGGCGCGCTCCTCGTAGTGCGTCAGGACTTCGAGCGCGGCGCGGACGCGGCGACCGTAGAGTTTCTGCCGCTCGTCCCTGCCGAGCGAGGCGTCGTCGGCGGGCGCGTCGAGGCCGCGCCGCCGCAGGTACGCGAAGAAGACTTCCCCGAGCGCGGGCGCGTCGTGGCGCGCGCGCAGCCGCGCGGACGCGAACTCGTCCTCGCTGAAGTTGTCTAGCATCGCGGCGTCCTTCAACCCCGAAGCGATCTCGATCTCGCGGAACTGCATCGACTGGAAGCCGCTCGCCGGGTTCAGCCCGTCGCGGAAGCCGAGGAAGCTCATCGGCGTCATCGTCTCAAGGACGTGAATCTGCTGGACGAGCACCTTCTCGATCTCGACGGCGCGCCCGACGGCCCGCGCCGCGACCGCGGCGCGCTCGGCGTTCATCGCGGCGGCGGCGGCGTCGATCTCGTGGAGTATCTGCTTGAACCACAGCTCGTAGGTCTGGTGGATGGTGATGAAGAGCAGCTCGTCGTGGTGCGCCGGATCGGACAGGCAGTCCTGCAGCTCGATCAGCTCCCGCACGCGCAGGTATTTGTTGTAAGATAAAAGCTCAGTCACGGCTAATCCTTTGTGCTGGCGGAAGTTGCCGTTTATTCAACGGTTTAGGTGCGGCGGAATCCCTTACCCCTGTTACTTGAACTACCCCATTTACCCCGCCACCCGTCAAAAAGCCGTCACCCCCCGTAACGATATACGCCGCGAGCTTGATTGACTCTGGCGTAGCGTGCAAATAAGGCTCTATGCCTTGTATGCTCGTATGACCGGAGAGCTTCATAATAGTTTCGCGCGGCAACCCTCGCTCCGCAAGGCGCGAGATGAAGGTATGCCGGAATGAGTGAGCGGTAAACCCGCCTTTTTCTTCCCGCCCGTATTTAAGCTCAGCTTTGATCGCGGCTTCGCGCATCGCTTCGCCCATTTGATTTGCGAAAGACGAGCGGCGCGAGCGGGGAAATAGTCTCTCGGCATCGCAGAGCTTATCGTCAATGCGCCGCTGGATCATCTCGGCAAGTTCGGGGTGGATCGGCACGTCGCGCTCTGACTCCGTTTTAGTGCCTATGAGATGTACGGTTGACGATCCCCACTCAGGGTGTATATCCCGTTGAATGTGATGCATCATCATCTGACAGGCTTCATTAAGACGCGCGCCAGTGTATCGCAGCATGATTAGCACATCGCGTGCCTCACGCCACGTCTCTTTTTTCTGTTCGTGTAGTCGCCGCCAACCGTAAGCAAACTGTGAGACTGGCGCATTCTCTAATGAGTATAAGAGTTCCCTAAACTCTTGCTCACTCACGATGCGTCCGGTGTATTTTCTCTCGTGACGTTCGACCTTTACGCTCACGTATGGCGGCTGCCAATCGCCTAGATCGGCGCATCGCCTCTTAGCGAAAGAGAACACACCTAACACCCGCCCCGTATTAGTCATTACGGTGGACTTTGAGAGCTTGCGCGCGTAGAGGCGCAACATAAACTCTTGCACGTGAACCTCAGTTACGCGCCGGAGATATTCGTCTTTGTCAGCCCCTCCGCTCACCATGTCCGCAAATTCTAGTAAGAACTTGTGAACGTATCGGAGATTGTTACTGTACGAGTAGGGTTTATTTTTTGCGACGAGCGAGAAGTAATCAATATAGAGCTTGATCGCTTCTCGTAGCGTAGTAGGCTTGATCGGCTTCATCTCGCCGCGCTCGGCAGCGTCAATGTCGCCCATTGCTTGTGTAAGATGAGTCTCGGCGGCGGCTTTTGTGGAGAAGCCACGCTTGCGGAGTTGGCTACCTTTGTACTCTCTACGATAGCCCCACAATTTGCCCTGTGGCGATTGATAGGTATAGAACCTCTTAGCCATTGTGCAACCGTTCCTTTCGTTTTCAAGTGTGGTAGTAGCGTGCAGCCGCGCTAGCTGGATATTAGAGCGGGTATTTATGAGCCGTCAATGTTTCGGATGCGGCGAAGGGGCGCAGGCTACCACACCCGCGCCCCTTCATGTCCGATGCGGAACGGTTGCGCCGTGACACCGGACGGCGCAGATTATACCGTCCCGATCTCACGCCTGCCAGCGTTGATGAGTTTGTCAGCGTGCGACTCTATCTCTTGCCGAATCATCCTTACCGCCTTGCCGTGCTTAACGCGGGTGAGCTTCGCCGTGCCGCCCTTGCGGTTATAGACTGTGGACTCTGGCAAACCGAGAATGTTAGCCGCTTCTTTGACCGTGATTAGTGTTTTACCTAGAGCCATAATTCAGTACCTACTATTTCAGTCCGCGCCGCCGCGCGCGCAGACGTACCACAAGCGCATCCGGTAACGCGCTGGCGTCTCACTAAGACTGTAAAGGGAAGCGGCTTCTATTCCGCGCTGGGGAAGGCGGTAGGAAAATTTGAGCGGCGAACTAAGCCGCTGCCAGCGTCTTGATCGCGTCCTCAATCTCTTCCAGCGCGATCTGCTTTTGCAGCTTCACTAGCTCCGCGTCAAACTCGCGCCGCGCCATCACTTGAACCGCGTCTATTAGCGCGAGTGCGGCTGATTCATCCCCGCTCGACTTGCCCGCGATTTTCACAGGCGGGCGCGGGCGCGCGTAGAACTCATCTAACGCTCGCATACGCTTTTGCTCTGCCGCGATCTGTGCGGCTTCGCCCCTTACAAGCGGCGCGCTAAGATCGTTAGTCCACGCGACCACTACGCGCGCGATCTGAAGTAGCGTTGCCAACTTTGCTGGTGACGATGCAATCCGCAGAGCGCGCGGCGCGACTATCGGCGGCTTCACATCTGGAAAGTAGAGAGACCACAGGCGGACGTACATCGCAATCCATTGCGGGTGCGGCTGGGAAGATAGGCGCACGGCGATTTCAAGCGGCTGATCGGAGTCGCCGATCTGCGTTCGCAACGGCGCGAGCGAAGCAGGATCGGGTTGTACCAGATGGATTGGCACGAACAGATCGGCGACGGGCGCGGCTGGGGTGTTAGTGGTCTGTCGCATTACAGCGTACCCCCATTAACACCTTGCCGATGATGCGACTTGTCAACGCTGATCCCAAGCTGGCGCAGACGCTCGCGGCGTTCGCGGGTTTCCTCTACGATCTTAATCATCGGCTGATACTGAATCAGAATCGAGTCAATGGCTTGTCTAAGAACCTCTGCCGATACCACCCCCATTTCGCGCAGCATCGTAAGCCGCTGGGATTGTGTTTGCGACAGCATTACGTGCGTCTGTACTGTTAGCTTCTCACTCATTCGATTTACCTCAAAATTTAGGGTGCGGCGGCGGTAGCAGTGACAGCTAGCAAGTCAATACCGCCGCCGCAATGCGACGTAGCGTCGCACTAACTACAACCGTACAAGTTAGGATGTTTAACAGCAAACGCACCTAAGTGCGCGCGCGCGAAGTGATTGTATAATAAAGACTTATCGCAAGTGTGTCGGAGAGGCGGAAGGGTGTTTCTGTAAACCTAAGAAACAAGAGGTACTTGCCAGCCTTTTTCGCAGGGGTGTCGCGCGACCCCGACCAAATTCTAGCTATAAGGTTTTCATAAGTTCCACGACGGGTTAGACTTACAGCCGCGATCCGGCGATTTCACGGGCATTTTGTTCTATCCCCGCTGGCTATCATCCAATACTGTATGCTTTTCATACGTATTAGAATCATCTGCTGAGTCTATGCGTATTGAAGTAATACGATAATATCTCAGTATTGAGCCTAACCCTTTTAGTTACAACAGTTCCGGTAGTAAGAGCCATTTTTACGTCTCTTACAGGCTCTCTTACCGTGTAAGTCTTTTATATGCACTAACTTCGCGCAGTCAATTTCACGGTTTCACAGTTTCGCCCGTTTCGTAAGGGTCTTACTTTTTCTATATGGGTCATGACTAGATAGCGAAGGCTAATCTAGTGATTTTCAGGAGGAGCTTGTAGAGGTCTTCATCACGATGATTGAACCTGAACTCACACTCCTTCAAGTGCAGGTAAAAGGTCGAACGGCTCATCCCTTTGAACTTG